>NZ_MLFN01000065.1 GCF_002095315.1 Pantoea conspicua | reverse complement strand
TGGCGGTGATGGTGCGTTCATATTCGCGGATAATTGGCCAGATATCAGCCGAACAGGAGGTCAGCAGCTCCGGTGCCACTTCGTCGATAATCGCTTTCACTGTGGCTTCATTGTGCCGGTTGCGGTAACTGTGCAGCAGCGAAACCACAATGCCCTGACAGCCCGCGGCACGCGCCTGCTCTATCGCATCCAGCACGCTCTGGCGATCGACCTCTTGCAGCACATTGCCGTGACAGTCGCTGCGTTCGCGGATGGCAAACACCCGATCGCGGCTAATCAGCGGCGCGGGACGCCGCGAAAAGAGATCATGGATATGCGGAATTTTCAGCCGCGCCAGCTCCAGCACATCGCAGAAGCCTTCAGTGGCAAACAGCGCCAGCCGCACGCCGCGCCGCTGGATCACCGCGTTGATCCCGACCGTGGTGCCGTGGGTAAAATAGCCAATCTCTGCCGGTTCAATGCCATCGCGCTGCTGAAACTGCGCCAGCCCGGTGACGATTTCGCTGCCCGGCTGATCCGGCCGCGACAGGACTTTAAGGGTATGAATCTGATTGGTTTGCTGATCGAGCACGGCGAAATCGGTAAAAGATCCGCCAATATCCACGCCAACACGGTATCGCATCTCAGGTTAACTCCAGAGTCAGGAGGGAGGAAATTCCATCAGCGTCTGTGGATCCTGCACCACACGCCAGCCGAGTCGCTGGTAGACCTGATGGGCATCACGGGTTGACAGCATCCAGCGGTGCACCGTTTGCAGCTCGGGATGTTCACGGACGCAGGTGGCCAGCCAGCTACCCAGCCCGTGCCCGCGCCAGTTCTCATCGATCATCACATCGCACAGCCAGCCAAAACGGGTGTAGTCAGTGATCAGCCGGGCAAAACCGATCTGCGCCTGCTGGTGATAGAGGCTAAACGGCAATGAACTGGCAATCGCCCGCTCGGTTTTAGCCCGCGGCTGGCCCTGCGCCCAGTAAGATTTTTCAGCCAGCTGGCGGTGGACCCAGCCGAGGTCCAGTCGCTGACGTGCAGTGGAGACGGTAAACGCATCACGCTGCCATTGCTGGTCAGCAATCATGAATGAATTCATGGCAACTCCTTGTATCGGTTGAAATCAGTGTAAAAGGGTTTGCGGAACGGTTAAGACTGTAGCGCGTATCAGAAGGGGTTTTAGCGGCTGAATTTCAGCGAGGAAAGAAATTTTATGCTGCGGGCAGTTTTGTTGCGTGTCAGGCAAGGCCAGCAGTATGACCGCTGAGCGTCACCGCAGTAAAAACAGGTTGAGTTGGCAGGGGGACAGACGGCGGTGAATCAGGTGTGGCTGCAGGCAGTACGGGCTAAAGCAGATGAGTAACGGCGAACAACGGCAGCGGGGAAGCGCTTCCCCTCTTCCCCCCATGCTGAGGGAAGGCGGGGATAAGCCACCAGAAATCACCCGCTACACCCCAAACTCCACCGAATTCTGTTTACTGATCAGCGAGCGCAACGGCACGCTGCTTTTCATGATGGGTGATTTAATGACGATATAACTGAAGTACTTATCGATGCCGATCTGTGCGTCGAGCATCTTCTCAATCACTTCCTGGTAGTGCTCAATACTGCGGGTTATAAAACGCAGCAAATAGTCGTAACCGCCGGTAATCAGATGACACTCCATCAATTCATCGACGTCGCGCATCGCACTTTCAAATTTCATAAAATCTTCGCGGCGATGGCCGGAGAGGGTCACTTCGGTAAACACCGTCACTGAATCCGTAATGCGCGTGAGGTTGATGTGCGCTTCGTAACCGGTGATAAAGCCCGCCTGTTCCAGACGCTTGACCCGTTGCAGACAGGGGCTGGGGGAAAGGCCTACTGCATCGGCGAGGTTAACGTTGCTGATACGGCCATCTTTCTGGAGTTGCACCAGGATGTTGATGTCGATGCGGTCGAGTTTCATTAAGCCGTTCATAGCACCCCTCATTGTTAATCAAATGTGCAGAACCTCCCGAAGATATAACACGCTTTACGGTAAACGCGCCAGCGCTAAGCAGTGGTTATACCAGCGGGAGGTTTTCAAATTACTCCAACAATATCAATGAGGAAGCGGACTTTACCCTAACCGTCCTGTGGCACGGGCCAGCGCAATATCGAAGATATGCAGCGCTTCTTCCAGTTGCGAGTCAGTGGTGACCAGCGGTGCCAGGAATCGGATGGTGTTTCGATGCAGCCCGCATTTGATCAGCAACAGACCTTCCTGACAGGCGCTGTCGAGAATCTTCTGGGTCAGTGCCGCATCGGGCCGTCCGGTTTCGAAATCCAGAATCTCCACCGCCTGCATAAAGCCGATGCCGCGCACGTCGCCAATGCAGGCATATTTATCCGCCAGCTGCCGCAGACGTGCATTGAGCTGTTCGCCAAGCTGGCAGGAGCGCTGTAACAGATTGTCCTGTTCGAACAGATCCAGTACCGCCAGCGCCGCAGCACAGCCCAGCGCATTGCCGCCATAGGTGCCGCCGAGTCCGCCAGGCGTTGGCGCATCCATGATCTCTGCCCGCCCGACGACGCCGGAAATCGGCAGGCCGCCGCCAAGGCTTTTCGCCAGGGTGACCAGATCGGGTTTGATGTCGAGATGCTGGAAGGCGAACATTTTGCCGGTGCGGCCAAAGCCGGTCTGTACTTCATCACAAATCAGCAGGATGCCGTGCTGCGCAGTGATGCGGCGCAGCGCCTGCATAAACGCCGGTCCGGCAGGCAGGAAGCCGCCATCACCCTGCACCGGCTCGATGATGATCGCCGCAACACGCTCCGGCAGGATCTGCACCGCGAACAACTGATCCAGTGCCTTCAGGCAGTCCGCTTCGGTGATGCCATGCAGCGGATTGGGAAACGGGAGGCGATAGATATCGCCGGGGAACGGACCAAAATTCTGTTTGTAGGGCGCAGACATGCCGGTCAGGGTCACGCCCAGCAGCGTACGCCCATGAAAAGCGCCATCAAAGGCGATGATGCCGGGGCGCTGGGTGTGCGAACGGGCAATCTTCACCGCATTTTCTACTGCTTCGGCACCGCTGGTGAAAAAGACGCTTTTATAGGCCTCATCCCCGCCCACCAGCTTGTTCAACCGCTGGGCCAGCGTGATGTAGCCCGGATAGGCGACCACCTGAAAACAGGCATGGGATACCATACCCAACTGACGGGTGACGGCGTTGACCACCGCCGGATGGTTATGACCGACATTCAGCACGCCGATACCGCCCACGAAGTCGAGATAGCGATTGCCTTCCACGTCCCACACTTCGCTGCCTTTAGCGCGCTCGATCACCAACGGATGTGCGGTGACCACGCCACGCGGCACGTTCTGCTCGCGTGCATCCAGTAACAGGCTGTTATCGGAGTATGCTTGCTGCTCTGCCATGACATTCTGCATTTTAAACCCTCATCCACGTAACGTTCGGTTGGCTCAAGTATCGCAACCCGTTGGTTTCTTACGCTGCCGTAATTCCGCAGGCAGCGGCATTTCCTGTTAAAATCGTGCTGCTTTCAGCAGGGAAATTTCTCTGCCAGTGCCTGTCGAATCAGTGCGACAAACACCTGAATGCCGTGCGGGATCAGCGCGTCGTTAAAGTCATAGGCAGCATGATGCAGCGGCTTGCTGGGTGCCGATCCCAGCCACAGATAAGCGCCGGGACGCGCCTGCAACATAAAGGCGAAATCTTCTGAGGTGAGTGCGGGCTGCGGCGCGAGGTCCGCCGGAATGCCCGCCTGACTGAGCGCCTGCAAACAAAACTGCGCTTCAGCGGCACTGTTAATAGTCGCCGGGTAGTAACGGTGATAGCTGACCTCCGCGCGCAGGCCGTGCGCGGCAGTAATATGTTCTGCCATCTGGCGCAGCCGTGCTTCCAGCGTCGCCTGTGCCGCCGGATTAAAGGTGCGAACCGTGCCGGTCAGGCTGGCTTCGGCCGGGATCATGTTGTGTGAGAAGCCGCCCTGCATGCGGGTAACGGTTAACAGCCCGGTTTCGCAGGGGTCGAGCGCCCGTGCCACCAGCGTATTGAGCTGCACCACCAGTTCACTGGTTGCCAGCAGGGTATCGCGTGTCAGGTGTGGCTGCGCCGCGTGGCCGCCCTCGCCGATCACCCGGATGTCAAAGCGATCGGCCGCCGCCATAATCGGGCCAGGCCGGGTCTGTACCCTGCCCAGCGGCAGTTCCGGCCAGTTGTGGATCGCGTAAACCGCGTCACAGGGGAAACGACTGAACAACCCGTCGTCGATCATCGCCTTCGCCCCGGCCAGTCCCTCTTCAGCGGGCTGAAAAATAAAGCAGACGCTGCCATCAAACGGGATGTCGCGTGCCAGTTGTTCCGCCGCACCCAGCAGCATCACGGTGTGACCATCGTGACCGCAGGCGTGACTGACCTGCTCCACCTGGCTTTTCCACACCGCGTCACCCTGATCCTGCATCGGCAGCGCATCCATATCGGCACGCAGCCCGATCATGCGTGCGCTGCTGCCCTTTCTCAGCACCCCGACAACGCCGGTTTTACCGATGTCGCGATGAACCTCAATGCCGAGTTGTTGCAAAAAGGCGGCCACGATATCGCTGGTGCGCTGTTCATTAAAACCGGTTTCCGGGTGGGCGTGCAGATCGCGACGCAGCGCGACTAAATGATCCATTTTAATATCCTCGCGTACGGTCAATCAGCCCGTGCAGCGGCTCCCCATGCTGATAGCGGCGCAGGTTATCCAGCAGGGCAGCAATCGCGCTGTCGTTTTGGGTCTGGCTGGCGATGTGTGGCGTCAGCCAGATCGCAGGATGTTGCCAGAAGGGATGATCCGCCGGTAAGGGTTCCGGATCGGTGACGTCAATCACCGCCGCGCGCAGCTGACCGCTCTTCAGCGCCAGCAGCAGATGGTCGTGATTCAGCTGCGGACCGCGACCCGCCTGCACCAGCGCGGCACCATAGGGCAGCTGATTGAACAGAGCGCTATTGAGCAAGCCGTGGGTAGTGGTAGTCAGCGGCAGCAGGCAGACCAGAATGTCGCTGTGCGCCAGAAAATCGGCCAGCTGGTCGTCGCCGTGCCAGCAGCGCACGCCAGTGAACTGACGTGGCGTCCGGCTCCAGCCCGCGCAGTCAAAGCCCAGCGCCACCAACTGTCGCAACACCGCCTGACCCAGTTCACCCATTCCCATTACCCCGACCCGACGCTGCGCAGCGGGCAGCGCACTGTGCGCCAGCCATTGTTGCTGGCGTTGCTGCTGGAAATAGCGCGGCATATCACGATGCAGGCCGAGCACCGCAAAGGTGACATATTCGACCATGCCCTGGGTAAGCCCCGGCTCAATCATCCTCACCACCGGCAAATCGGGTGGCAGAGCATTGAGGTCAAACTGATCGGCACCGGCACCAACGGAGAACAGCAGCTTCAGATGAGGAAAACAGGCGGTGATATCGGCGGGCGGCTGCCAGGCGATCAGCGCCTCAACCTGATCCGGATCACCGGTTTCCGGCCAGATATGCAGCTGAATATCGGGCGCCTGCTGCGCCAGCCAGCGTTGCCACAGCCGGCCGCGTTCCGGCTCAGATTTATAGACTATCTGCATCAGGCCATCGCCTGCGTCATCAGGCCAAACGCCTGCATCCCCTGCGGCGTCCAGGGCGTTCCGCGCACCATGGTGGTCGGCGCGTCAACCTGTTCCAGCCCCAGCGTGCTGAGCCAGGCAGCCAGCGGCAGAGTGGCCTCGGTATCAATACGCAGAAACTCGCCGCGCAGCGCCTGCATCAGCGCGGCGACCAGCGCCTGCGCCACCGGGAAATCATCGGCGATGACCGGGCCAATCGCCCAGCCGTGACCAAAGCGGCGCAGGCTGGCGAAACCGTGGATTTGCTGGTCTGCATCCTGCAACAGCAGGGTCTGCGTGTCGCTGAGCAGATGATCAAACAGCGCCGGACGGTGCATCCCGTGCGCCTGGTAATCCAGCGCCACCAGCCGTGATTTGTCGGCCTCGGTGGCGCGACGCAGTTCCAGTCCGGCAGGCACTGTGATTGGCGGTACCCTCTCCAGTGAGCGGGTCTGATGCTGGCGAATCTCACCGCAGCTGACAAACCCGAGCTTTTCATACAGCCCCTTGCCCATTTCCGTTGCATGCAGACGCACGTTGTAGCCGGGAAGTTTTTCCAGTTGCGCCAGCATCAGCTGTTTACCGAGACCCCGTCCCTGCTGCTGATTATCGACGATCACCAGGCCGACGGTCGCCATCTGTTCGCCCCAGCGCCACAGCAACGCGCTGGCGATCAGTTTGCCCTGCTCCTCAATCACCGTACCCTCACCTAATTGCAACGCCAGCTGCCAGTCTTCGCGGCGATGCGGCCATTTCAGCGCCTGGGTCATCGCGTAGCAGGTATCGAGATCGTCTGGCGTCATTGCACGTAGCGTTATGCTCATGGAGTCTCCTTACATCATGCCGGGGGTTTCTAATCCGCTGCCGTCGACCAGACGGCTGTAGCGGTAAGGTCGGGGATCAACGATCGGGGTCGCGTCGGTGGCGAGGTCGGCAGCCAGCCGTCCGGCACCCGGTCCGATGCCGAAGCCGTGCGCGCTGTAGCCGGCGGATAACACCAGGCCGGGCAGTTTCGCCACCGTCGAGATCACCGGAATCGCGTCCGGGGTGCTGTCGATCATGCCGCCCCAGGACTGGGCCAGCTTCAGATTCGCCAGCGCCGGGTATTCACGGCGCATTGCGGCCAGCCCCTCTTCAACAATGTGTGCATCGGCCGCCGGATCGAGAATCCGCATCCGCTCAAAGGGCGACATGCGATCAAATTCCCAGCGTCCCATCGCTTCCGGGCCGTTGAAGAACGGCGTGATACCGAGGTTCAGGGTGAGATTTTTACGCCGGCTTTTAAAGGTCGGATAGAACTGGCGGGCATAGCGCAGCCCCTGCGCGCCTGGCTCCAGCCGCCCGCGTCCGGAGACCGATACGGTGTAGCTGCCATCCAGCTGTGGCCGACAGGCGAAGCCCGGCGTATAGAGCGGCATGGCAATCGCCTGTTCAATCGGCTGGGTGCGAAAGGCGGTGCCGATCACGTTGCCAAGCGGCAGATCGATACCGTGACGGCGACAGAACATGGAAGTCCAGGCACCCGCGGCACAGATGACCCGGCTGGTTTTGATCAGGCCGCGCTCGGTCCAGACGCCGCTGACCCGGCCTGCGGCAATATCCAGCCCGCGTACCGCACACTGCTGAAATACCAGCGCGCCGTGCTTCTGCGCGCCAATCACCAGGCCAGGTGCGGCAAGGCGCGGTTCGGCATGGCCATCGGTGGGGATGAGACACCACCACGCCAGGCGGTAGTGCTGCCTGGCGTCATCGCTTTCGCCTGTTCGGCGGTGAGAATATCGCTGCGGACGCCGTAGCTTTTCGCCATCTGGCCCCACTTCTCCCACGCGGCGATATCCGCTTCAATCTGAGTAGCGTAGACCAGCCCACTGCGGCGAAAACCGAGCTCTTCACCGGTTTCGGCATTGAGTTCGCCCCAGCGTTGCAGGGCATAGATGATCAGCGGCAATTCGCGCTCATCACGGTTTTGCTGACGGCACCAGCCCCAGTTGCGGCTCGATTGCTCTGCCCCCACCAGCCCTTTTTCGATTAACACCACCCTGAGCCCCTGTTTTGCCAGCTCCCAGGTGGCGGCAGCCCCGGCGATACCGGCGCCAATCACCACCACATCGGCGGTCTCCGGAAAGTTTGCACTGTCCTGTACATAACGAATCGGTGCAGGCATAACATTGCTACCTCTGTTATTGGTTATCAGGCAGAACGCGGCCCGGTAGAGCGGCCACTTCCTGCTTCGCGCCTCTGCCACGGCGGGCAGAGACGTTGTCACATTTTCTCAGGGACCTCTTTGCTGCTGTGGGCCGTATCGCGCCACAGCCTTACTCCGCTTTCAGCACCTCTTCATGCTCATCCAGCCAGCCCTGCCGCAGTTCCGGCACGGCCCGCTTCAGCCGCTCGAAATAGAGTTCTGTGGTTGGCTTATCGTAATCGTTGCGCGCCAGCTGGGTGACGATACGTCCGCTCTTCATCACCACGATTTCATCGCATACCGCGCGTACCGCATGCATATCATGGCTGATAAAGATCACTGACAGGCCGAGTTCGCGGCGCAGTTCACTGATTAAGTCCAGTACCGCGGCGGCCACCACGGTATCCAGTGCCGAGGTCACTTCATCGCACAGGATCAGATCCGGTTCGGCTGCCAGCGCCCGCGCCAGATTCACCCGCTGTTTCTGTCCGCCGGACAGTGCCCACGGGCGACGCCATAACACGCTGCGCGGCAATTTGACCAGATCCAGCAGTTGCCAGAGCCGCTGTTGCCGGGCCGCCCCGCTCAGTCCATGAAACAGCGTCAGCGGACGCGACAGGATCTGCTCCACGCTGTGCGCCGGATTCAGGGCGGTATCCGCCATCTGGAACACATACTGAATGCGACGCAACTCGTTGTCAGGGCGTTTGTGCATATCGCCAGCAATGTAGTGGCCGTTGAACAGAATATGGCCATGACTCGGCGCATTCAGCCCGGCGATGGCGTGTGCCAGCGTGGTTTTACCGGAACCCGACTCGCCAATGATGCCGATGGCCTGCCCCTTCCACAGTTTCAGGTTGATCTCTTCAAGGATGCGCACTTTCGGGTGGCCGTCGCTGCCGCGCGGACCGTAGCCTGCATTCAGATCGCGTACCTCCAGCAGAGGCTGGACATCGGCCGCGACCGGACACCAGTTGCTGGGGCGCTCTTTCTGCCGTGCCGCCTCCATCAGCAGGCGCGTGTATTCCGCCTGCGGTGCGCCAATCAGATGCGCGGTGGTGCCATACTCCGCCATCTTTCCGCGCAGCAGTACCAGAATCCGATCTGCCATCTGCGCCACCACGGCCAGATCGTGGCTGACGTAAATAGCCGTCACCCCACGCTGGGCCACCACGCGACGGAACGCTTTGAGCACCTCCACCTGGGTGGTGACGTCCAGCGCGGTGGTCGGTTCGTCGAGGATCACCACGTCCGGATCGCCAATCAGCGCCATCGCCGTCATCAGCCGTTGCAGCTGCCCGCCGGAAACCTGATGCGGAAAGCGGTCGCCAATGGTATCCGGGTCGGGCAGCGCCAGTTCACGAAACAGGCCAATCGCCTTAGCTCTGGCCGCTTTGCGGGTCATGGTGCCGTGGATCACCACCGGCTCGATCACCTGATCAAGAATCTTCATGCCGGGATTGAAGGAGGCGGCGGCGCTCTGGGCAATATACGAGACTTTATTACCGCGAAAGGCGCGCAGCTGGCCCGGTGACAGGCTGTTGACGTCGGTGCCCGCCACGTGAATATTGCCTTCGGCGATACGGCAGCCGCTGCGGGCATAGCCCATCATCGCCATGGCGATGGTGGTTTTCCCCGAGCCGGATTCGCCAATCAGCGCCAGCACTTCGCCCTTCTGGACGGTAAAGTGAATGTCGGAGACCAGATCGATCTCTTCGCCGCGATCGGTCTGCGCGGTAACCCGCAGCTTATCGACCGAAATCACCGGCATTGCAGTATGTGGCGTCACGTTCATGCTCCCTCCTTCGCCAGCGTCATCGGACGCATCGCCTGCAGGCTGTCGATAAACAGGTTGGCCCCGATAGTCAGGCTGGCAATCGCCAGCGCCGGCATCAACACTGCGGGCGAGCCGTCAAACAGTCCCTGGATATTTTCACGCACCAGCGTGCCCCAGTCGGCATACGGCGCTGAACGCCCAGTCCGAGGAAACTCAGGCCGCTTAACAGCAGCACGATGTAGACAAAACGCAGGCCAAAATCGGTCAGCATCGGGTGCACCATATTGGGCAGAATGTCGTGAATCGCGATGTACCAGCGGCTTTCACCGCGTAACCGTGAGGCGCGAACATAATCCATGCTACGTAGCGTGCTGGCCATAGCGAAAGCGATACGGAATGCGCCCGGCCAGTAGGTGAAGACCGCTGTCAGGATCAGCATCGGCAGCGACGAGCCGAATACCGCCACAATCATCAGCGACAGCACTTTGCCCGGCAGCACCAGCAGCGCATCATTGACGCGGCCAAGCAACTCTTCCAGCCAGCGACCGGCCACCGCCGCCAGCAGCGCCAGCAGGGTGCCAATCAGGCTGGCCAGCAGCGCGGCACTGAGCGCCAGCCCGATCGAGAACTTCGCACCGTAGAGAATACGGCTCAGCATGTCACGCCCAAGATAGTCGGTACCCAGCAGGTTATCGGGCGTCAGCCCACCCATCAGCGGGCCACCGCCGATATCATCAATACTGTGCGGTGCCAGCTGGGTGCCGAATGCCGCCATCAGCAGCCAGAACAGCGACATCAGTAGCCCCAGCCGACCTGACCAGGAGAGCGACTGGAAAAAACGGACGGGAAGCAGGAGTCTGTTCATGCGCTTCTCCATTTAGGGTTAAAGGCAATGGTCAGGACATCAGCCGCCAGCAGCAGCACCAGGTAACAGGCAGCAAATAACATCACGCAGAGCTGCACCACCGGCAGGTCGCGGTTACTGACCGCGTCGACCAGCTGACTGGCGAGGCCGGGATAGCTGAAGATGGTTTCGATAATGATCACGCCGCCGAACAGATAGGAGAGACTGAGTGAAATAGCATTGGCAATCGGCCCGACCGCATTCGGCAGCGCGTGACGCAACACCGCCCGCAGGGGTGAGACCCCTTTCAGCAGCGCCATCTCCAGATAAGGGCTATCGAGCTGGTTGATGATCGCCGCCCGCGTCATGCGCGCCATCTGCGCCACCAGCACGCAGCACAGAGTCAGCACCGGCAGTGCATAGGCTTTGAGGTAACTCAGCAGATCGCTGTCCGGGCTGCCGAACGACATCGCCGACACCCAGTGCAGCTTGACGGCAAAGATCAGTACCGCCACCGTCGCCACCAGAAACTCTGGCACAGCCACCGTCGCCATAGTGCCGATCACCAGCGCCCGGTCAAGGCGGGTGCCGCGATTCATTGCCGCAACGATGCCGATGATCAGGGCCAGCGGCACGCAGATCAGGGTGGTGATCGCCGCCAGCTCAAAGGTAGCCGGAATGCGTTGCGCCACCAGCTGCGAGACCGGCAGATGGCTGGCAAACGAGGTACCAAAGTCCCCCTGTACCATGCCCGCCAGCCAGCTGAAGTAGCGCATCAGCAGCGGCTGATCCAGGCCCAGCTGCTGACGTAACGCTGCCACCGTCTCCGGCGTGGCGTTCTGCCCCAGAATCATCTGCGCCGCATCGCCTGGCAGCAGGCTGGTGATAAAAAACACCACCGCCGAGACGATAAGTAAAGTCAGGATGCCGGCACCCACCCGCCGGGCAATCAGGAACATCATGTATCGGTTCATCGGCGTACTCCTTCTTCAGGTGAACAATCAGGCCGCGAGCCAGGCAAACTCATGGAAGCGATAGCCCATCATCATGCCCGACGGCCAGGCCTCTACGCCCTTCACCTTTTTGCTGTAACCATCAGTCGAGCTGATAAAGGTCGGGATGATGGTGCCGCAATGGTCATAAATCAGCGTCTGCATGTCGCCATACATCTGTTTGCGTTTTGCCTGATCGCGCTCGCCACGGGCGGCAATCACCAACTGGTCAAACTGATCGTTTTTCCAGCCCGATTCATTATTCGGTGCGCTGGAGAGATAAAACTGTGAGAACAGCATGTCGAGCGTCGGTCGCGGATTTATCGAGCCGTATCCCACCGGATCTTTGGTCCAGTGCGAAGACCAGTAACCGTCATACGGCACGCGTCGCACTTTGAAGTTGATGCCAGCCCCCCGCGCCATCTGCTGAATCAGCTGGCCGCCTTCATTCGCCCCTTCGATATTGGGGGTAGTAATGATCTCCACCGTAGAACCGGTCATGCCCGCTTTTTTGATGTGGAACTTCGCCTTTTCAACGTCGAGCGGGCGCGGTTTGAGGTCGGCGTTGTAGAGCGGATGCCACGGCGGAACCGGGGTATCGTTGCTGACGTCGCCGTAGCCCTGCAGCACGGTTTTGACCAGCATTTCACGCGGCTGCAGATATTTCATCGCCAGCACAAAATCTTCGTTGCTGCCTGGTTTGACGTCGGTGCGCACAATCAGGTTGGTGTACATGCCCGATTTGCTCTCCAGCACGCCGAAGTCGCTGGTGGCCTTGATCCGTTTGCAATCGGCCGCCGACAGGGTGGAGACGATGTGCAGATCGCCCGACATCAGCGCATTGACCCGCGCCGCCGCATCGGTCACGCCAATCAGCTCTATCTCATCCAGGTGCGGTAAACCGGGCTTGTAGTAGTTGGGGTTGCGGGTGCCGATCGAGCGCACGCCCGGCATAAAGGCTTTGCAGATGAATGGACCGGTACCGATGCCCTTGCTGAAATCTTTGGTGCCATCCTGCACCATCAGGAACGGCGGCGTCGCCAGCATGTAAGGCACATCGAAGTTGGCGCTATCCAGCTCCAGCAGCACCTCATGATCGCCGACCGCACTGATAGTTTTGAACTGATCGGCCAGCTTAAAGGCGTTGGAGGCAACCGCCGGATCTTTATGGCGGCTGAGCGAGTAGACCACATCTTTGGCGGTGAACGGTTTGCCGTCGTGGAAGGTGACACCCTGCCGCAGTTTGATATGCCAGCTGATCCCGTCGCTGGACTCCAGCGATTCGGCCAGCGCCGGTTGTGCCATCAGGCTTTTATCCAGCTCGGTCAGGCCACTGTAAAACATGTACTGACGGGTGTAATCGGCGCTGTTGTTGCTTTTCGCCGGATCGAGTGTATCAGTGGCGGAGGCGTTAGACATCGCTGCCCGCAGTTTGCCGCCTTTGACGGGCTTGTCATCGGCCAGCGCCGCACCGGAAAAGCCGATCAGACCGCTGCTCATTACCGCACCAGCCGAGAGCATTTTCATCAGGCTACGGCGTGACAGCGATCCTTCGGTGATCATTCGCGTCAGTGCCGGATCAACCGCGTCAGGCTCTTTATTATCAAATTTGCTCATCTGTACACCCTCAATAAACCATCAAGCGAACGTGAAGTAACTCTTCCGGCGGCCGGAGGTGGCCTGAGCCGGCGGGAACTTATGACAGGCGATCCTTTGCTTTGTAATAGAGCCCGGCAAGGGGCAAAAACCATGGCTTGCCGTGATAACCGGGCAGCGCAGGCCATGTCGCGCGCTGCCAGGGGTTTTCCGTCTGTTTTTCGGCCAGCAGATCGGCCATCACCCGCCCCATCCATACCGACATCTGGGTACCGTGGCCGCTGTAGCCCAGCGAATAGAACACCCCATCCTGCTCACCGGCATGGGGTAACCGGTCAGCCGTCATATCGACCATACCGCCCCAGCAGTAGGCCAGCGGGGTATTGCTGAGCTGAGGAAACATCTGCACCATCGCCTGGCGCAGGATCTCGCCGCTGCGCGAATCGGAGGTTGGATTGCTGACGGCAAAGCGGGCACGGCCCCCGAATACCAGCCGGCGATCGGCGGTGCTGCGGAAGTAGTTACCGATATTCAGTGAGGTGACGTAGGTGCGATTGTGCGGTAACACCTGACGCAGCAACCCTTCCTCCAGCGCCTCGGTGACCACGATAAAGCTGCCGACCGGCACGATGCGGCGCTGAAACCAGGGAAAGGGGCCGACGTTGGAGCAGCCAGTTGCCATCAGCACTTTGTCAGCCAGAATCTCGCCCTGCCCGGTATGTACCCGATGCTGATAGCCATTAAGGCGTTCCAGCCGGGTCACCGCATGATGCGGGTAGATTTTCGCCCCGCTGCGGGCCGCCGCCTCGGCGAGTCCAACGCCAAACTTGCCCATGTGCATCTGGCCGCCGCGCTTTTGCAGCAGGCCGCCGTGAAAATTATCACTACCGATCTCCTGGCGAACGGCCGCTTTGTCGAGCAGTTCAATCTCCGGATCTACCGTGCGGCGCATCAGCTCAGCGGCTTCGCGCAGCCCGGCGAGATGAGTCGCTTTGCTGGCGAGCTTGAGCTTGCCGCACAGGCGGAAATCGCAGTCAATCTGTTCGTCCTGCACCAGCTGTTCGACGTAGCTGACCGCGTCATCAAAAGCCTGATAGAAGCGACTGGCCTGCTCCAGCCCCTGACTCGCCACCAGCGAGGCGAAGTTCTGCGCCACCCCGGTATTGCAGTGACCACCGTTACGCGACGAAGCCTGACTCATCACCTCGCCGCTCTCCAGCAGCACTACGCTAAGGCCGCTGCGCGCCAGACTGAGCGCCGCCGAGACGCCGGTGAAGCCGCCGCCAATCACCACCACATCAGCCTGTGAGGGCAGTGGGCCGGTCGCGGTGCCGCTAAAGGCCGGTGCGGTGGCTTGCCAGAACGATTCCAGTTTCATGGCGCTTTCCTCAGAGTCCAACGACGCCAGGCAGGCCGCCAATATCTTTAATTTCGGTGTACTGATAGTACGGATTGGCCGGTTCGTGACCGCGGTTGACCCACACTTTGTTTTTGATGCCGAGATCGTGTGCGGTCATCAGGTCGTAGCGGAAACTGGAGGAGACGTGGAGGATCTCATCCGGCCGGCAGTCGAGTTTCTCCAGCATGTACTCGAAGCCTTTCATCTGCGGCTTATACGCGCCCGCCTCTTCCGCAGTAATCGTCATATGGATTGGCGCACCGAGGCGCGGAATATGATGCGGGATCAGGTCCTTCATCGAATTAGTCAGCAGCACCAGCGGAAACTCCTCTGCCACTTTTGCCAGCCCGGCTGGCACATCTGGATGCGGCCCC
The DNA here is from genome assembly GCF_002095315.1 of Pantoea conspicua. Taxonomy (GTDB): domain Bacteria; phylum Pseudomonadota; class Gammaproteobacteria; order Enterobacterales; family Enterobacteriaceae; genus Pantoea; species Pantoea conspicua. The sequence continues at coordinate 5,072 of NZ_MLFN01000065.1, read as the reverse complement.
CAGCTGGCGCAGTCGGTGTAGATAAAGTCGCTGTCGGCTTTGTCCCAGCTGACGCCCCACTTTTTACAGGTGCGCTGCAGCGCATTACTGACCACGTCGTAATAGGGTTTCCAGGCGCCCAGCACCTCGTCGAGCCGATAGCTGGAGAAGTCGGTGGTGAAAGCGTGCATCTGCGCCGGGTCGATGCGGTCGCTAAAGCGACGCTGCGCGGCACCGGCCATGTCGAACAGAATCAGCGTGCCGTAACAGTCGAACGTGATGTATTTCGGTTTAAACAGAGCCATGTAATAACCTCGTCATAGTCAGTTGCGCTTAGAAATCGATCAGTACGCTTTTCTGGCGCTGGCAGGCCTGAAACGCCTGACGCCCTAAATCTTTCCCGATGCCTGACCCGAGAAAGCCACCGGTCGGAATAATGAAATCGCCGGAGCGGCCATAGCGGTTGACCCAGACGGTACCGGCGTCCAGGGCACGTATTGCCCGCAGTGCCCGTGGCAGGCTGAGCGTATGCACCCCGGCACACAGGCCGTAAGTGTCGTGAGCCGCCAGCGCCAGGCCCTGCTCTTCATCGTCGAACGGCTGAATGGTCAGCACCGGACCAAAAATTTCCTGCTGCACCGCCGGATTATCCTGCGCGACGTGGCTCAGTAAGGTCGGCTGCCAGAACCAGCCGCCTTCGGTGTCGGCAAAGCGTTCGCCGCCCACCAGCACTTCAGCGCCCTGCGCTTTAGCGGCCTCAATCACCGAACAGACTTTGTTGCCCTGGCGGTCATCGATCAGCGGCGCGTAGCGGCTGTCTTCTTGCCAGGTGACGCCTGGTTTCACTTCGCGACACAGCTGTGCCAGTCGCTCAGTCAGTGCATCAGCAATGCCGCGCTGCACGATTAAACGGGTTCCCGCCACGCACGCCTGTCCGCCATTGGCGGTGAAACCGCGCAGGATACGCTGCGCCAGGATCTCAAGATCGCCGGCATCATCAAACACCAGTTGCGGACTTTTGCCGCCCAGTTCCAGCGTCACCGGCTTCATGCCGAACTGCGCCGCATCGCTCATGATGCGCGCGCCGGTCAGGGTCGAACCGGTAAAGGAGACTTTGCGTACCAGCGGATGTTTCACCAGCGCACTGCCGGTTACCGCCCCGCTGCCCTGCACGATATTGAGCACGCCGGCCGGTAAGCCCGCCTGAATCGCCAGCTCAGCCAGCCGTACGGTGGAAAAGGGGGTCAGCTCAGAGGGTTTAAGCACCACGGCATTGCCGGCTGCCAGCGCCGGCCCGCATTTCCATGACGCCATCGACAGCGGGAAATTCCACGGGGTGATGGCACCGATTACGCCGTAGGGTTCGGCAATCAGCATACCGAGGCTGCTGTCGCGGGTCGGGAACAGGTCGCCGCTGTATTTGTCGGCGCATTCGGCATAAAAACGAATCGCTTCGGCGGTGAACGGGATTTCGTGCAGCACCACATCATTGATCGGCCGGGTCGATCCGAGCGCTTCCAGCTGGGCCAGCAGCGGGTCCTGCTCAATCAGCTCAGCCCAGCGCCGTAATACGCGACCGCGTTCACGTGGCGCGCAGCCTGACCAGCCACTGGTTTTCAGCGCCTGATGCGCGACGGTGACCGCGTGATCAACATCCTGCGGCGTGGCGTCATGCAGCGTGGCGTAAACCTTGCTGTCGGAGGGACGCTTAACCGCAAAGGGCGCCCCCTGGCTCTGAAGATGCTGGCCGCCAATATAATGACCAACCGGAAGAGAAACTTTTTCAGGGTCGAAACTTAACATGGAAGAATCCTTATTTGTTACACCCGTCGCTCGCTGACTTATTAGCGTTTTAAACCGCGCTTAGTTATCGCGTTAATAAGCTAATGCAGAAAGTATGCCAGCCGGACAAAAAATAAAAATGCGTTTAAAACAGCGCAAAAAAATTTTCTGCCGTATTGATGAAGGAATTTTTGCGGAATTGCCGAACAATTAAACAGATGATTTACTTCACAAAATTTATGCACTCTGCGGGTGCAACGTGCACGGAAATTGCACCATAACGGATATCGATGAGTCAGCGTTGCACCCGACGACAGATTTTACCGCCAGATTATCGACCTGCTTCACATCCTTGATAAATTTCTCTGTTATTCAGGGTGCAGATAATTAACGCCGGCCGGTAACAATGATTCGCGCAAAAAAAGCGTCAGCCCAAAAAAACAGGCTGACGCGGTTACTCTTCTGAGGTTATTCAGAGACTGCCGATATGAAAAGTTTTTTGCTCAAGATACTCATCGATTCCATAACGTGAACCTTCGCGGCCAATACCGGATAATTTCACTCCGCCAAACGGTGCGACTTCTAATGAAATCGCCCCGGTATTGAAGCCGACCATGCCAAACTCAAGCGCTTCCGCCACCCGCCATGCCCGGCGGATATTTTCAGTGAAGAAATAGGCCCCCAGACCGTAAGGCGTGTCATTCGCCATAGCAATTGCCTGCTCTTCATCATCGAAAATGAACAGCGGTGCGACCGGGCCAAAAGTTTCTTCATGGGCGATACGCATGCTACTGGTGACGTTACCCAGCACCGTTGGCTCAACAAAGGTGCCGTTGCCACGGCTGATGCCGCCGGTCAGCAGCGTGGCCCCCTGGCTCAGCGCATCGTCAATATGACCGTTCACTTTCTCTACTGCCCGGTCGTTAATCAGTGGTCCAATGGTGGTGCCCGGTGTGAAGCCATCACCAACTTTCAGGGTCGCGACCGCCTCCAGCAGTCGGGTGCTGAACTGCGGATAGATATCGCGCTGCACCAGAATCCGGTTGGCGCAGACGCAGGTCTGGCCGGCATTGCGGAACTTGCTGATCATCACGCCCGCCACCGCTATCTCAATATCGGCATCGTTAAAGACGATTAACGGCGCGTTTCCGCCCAGTTCAAGGCTGAGACGTTTGATGCTGTCCGCGCTCTGCTGCATCAGCAACTGCCCGACCCGGGTGGATCCGGTGAAGGAGATTTTACGCACCGTGCGGCTGGCGGTCAGCGTCTCACCGATTTCCGTCGGCAGGCCGGTGAGCACCTGCAGCACGCCAGACGGGAAGCCAGCGCGCTCCGCCAGTACCGCCAGCGCCAGCGCCGAGAGCGGCGTCAGTTCAGAGGGTTTGACGATGATCGGGCAGCCCGCGGCCAGCGCAGGTGCTACTTTGCGGGTGATCATCGCAATCGGGAAGTTCCACGGTGTGATGGCTGCCGCCACGCCAACCGGCTGTTTCAGCACCAGAATACGGCGATCATCGCTGGGTGCCGGAATGGTATCGCCGTAGATACGGCGCGCCTCTTCCGCGAACCATTTAACGAAGCTGGCACCGTACAATACTTCACCTTTGGCTTCTGCCAGCGGTTTGCCCTGCTCGGCGGTCATGATCATCGCCAGATCGTCAGCATGATCAATGATCAGCTGGTGCCATTTTTCCAGCAGCGCCGCGCGCGTGGCATTGGGCGTTTTCCCCCAGGCAACGCGTACCGATTCTGCATGCGCTATTGCCTGCTCAGTCTCGGTTTTCCCCAGCGCCGGAATAGTAGCAATGGTTTCGCCGGTGGCAGGATCGGTCACCGGCAGCGTGGTGCCCTGCTGTGCGCCCTGCCAGCGTCCGGCGAACAGCGCCTGCTGGCGCAGCAGATCGCTATCTTTCAGTTGTAGTCGCGACATAACATCCCCTTGTGGTCAGTTGATTCCACTTTATCGCGCTGGGTCAGCGCAGGATGTTGTTGTCGGCGAGGAGAAAGAACCGGAAAGGAGTTTTTGGCCGTGAAAAGAAATTTTATGCCGTGCAGTGAGAAGCGCATCCAAACGGATGCGCGCCGGCGTTAAATCTGGAAGTCGATTACCGGTTCATCTTCATTACCGTAGGAGAGTGCCTGGCGCTTGATCTCTTCCAGCGACAGGTTTGCGTTGCACAATTCAAGGAATTGCCAGACATAGTTACGCTGCAACTGGCCACGCTTGAGACCCAGCCAGACGGTGCTGGCATCAAACAGGTGTGTCGCCTCGACGCGCACCAGGTCATCGTTCTCTTCGGTTTCGCACGCCTGATCGGCCAGTATACCGACTCCCAGACCGAGTCTGACGTAGGTTTTCACGACGTCGGAGTCCTGCGCGCTGAGAACAATATCCGGTTTCAGTCCGGCCGCCTCAAACGCGCGATCGACACGCGACCGTCCGGTAATGCCCTGCCGATAGGTGATCAGCGGATAGCGGCTGAGGGTGCTGAGCGATACCGGCTGATTTTGCATCAGCTCATGCTCTTTCGGCACCAGCAGAGCGTGATGCCAGCTGAACCAGGGGAAAGCCGCCAGGCTGCTGTTGTTGACCAGCATTTCACTGGCGATACCAATATCCGCCTCGCCCGCCAGCAGCATACTGACAATTTCCTGCGGCGATCCCTGATTCAGTTCCAGCCGGACATTGGGATAGAGCTGACGGAAGGCTTTAATGATCTTAGGCAGGCTGTAGCGCGCCTGGGTATGGGTGGTGGCAATCGTCAGGATACCGCTGGTTTCATTGGTAAACACATCGGCCAGCCGTCGCACTTTCCCGGCTTCATCGAGGATGCGCTCAGCGATGGTCAGCAAGGCTTTCCCCGGTTCGGTCATGCCTAACAGGCGTTTGCCGCGTCGGATAAAGATCTCCACACCCAGTTCATCCTCAAGGTCACGAATATGTCTGCTCACACCCGACTGGGACGTAAATAGGGTATTGGCGACTTCCGTTAAATTAAATTCACAGCGTGCCGCCTCGCGGATGATTTTAAGTTGCTGGAAATTCACGGTATTCACCTCCCTTTACGTAATCTGATGAATTGATGGTAAGAACTATTATTGATAACAGGAAATACTAAAAAATTCAGATTTATGACTTTAGGGAATAACGGGGTGGGAATGAGGGTTGGGGTTCGCTGCGCGAACGGGCCCGGAGAGGGTTTCGTTCCACAGCAGACAGGATGTTCGCTGCACGAACGGGCTATGAGCGGGTTTCGTTCGCCGGCTGGCGGCGGCAGTTTCAGGCCCGCCGCTGCCGGCGACCGACAAGG
>NZ_MLFN01000064.1 GCF_002095315.1 Pantoea conspicua | reverse complement strand
GGGCGAGCGCTTGCCCGCGCTGGCGCTGCTGGGCGGGGCATTGATTGTCTGTGGGGTGATCGTCAGTGAGCTACGGCTGAAACGGAAGAAAGCGGTGCAGCCAGCGACCACACCGCAGGAATAGCTAACCCTGCTGACGCGCCAGCGGCTTATCCGATAGCGACGCGCCGCGTCGGCGCAGTATCGCATTGAGGATAATGGCGCCGAAGGTGGCGGTGCCGATACCGCCGAGAGTGAATGTGCCTATCTTCAATGCAAAGTCACCGGCACCCAGCACCAGCGTGGTGGCCACCATTATCAGGTTACTGTTCTGGCTGAAATCAACGTGATTTTGTACCCAGATGCGTGCGCCTGCCACCGCAATCAGCCCAAACACCACAATCGATGCGCCGCCAATCACCGGCGCCGGAATGGTATGGATCAGCGCACCAAACTTCGGCGAAAAACCGGCCAGAATCGCAATGATCGCCGCCGCAACAAATGCCAGCGTTGAGTAGACTTTGGTCACCGCCATTACCCCGATATTTTCCGCATAGGTGGTGACGCCGCTGCCGCCGACCGAGCCGGAGAGCATCGTCGCCAGACCGTCACCGACAAACGCGCGTCCCATATACGGATCAAGGTTACGCCCGGTCATGCCCGCCACCGCTTTCAGATGACCGAGATTTTCCGCCACCAGAATGATCGCCACCGGCGCGATCATCACGATCGCCTGCAGATCAAAGCGGGGAGCGGTGGTGTGAGGCAGGCCAAACCAGGGTGCCTGCGCCAGCAGAGTAAAGTCGACCGGTTTGCCCAGCCCCAGTCCGTTGGTCAGCAGCGCATAGAGCGCCCAGGCCACTATCAGGCCAATCAGGATCAGCAGGCGCTGTATCATGCCGTGGGTAAACACCGCCACCACGCCAATACAGAGCACTGTCATTACCGCCACCCAGCTGTCAAAAGCGGAGCCGGATACGCCATGCACCGCGATCGGGGCCAGGTTCAGCCCGATAGCCATCACCACTGCGCCTGTCACCACCGGCGGCATCAGGTTTTCAATCCAGCGGGTACCGGATTTCATCACCACCAGCCCGATCAGGGTATAGATCAGGCCACAGGCGATCACGCCGCCCAGCGCCACGCTGAGATTGGGGTTCAGCCCCTGGCCGCTGAAGCCGGTCACGGCAATCACCACGCCAACAAACGCGGCACTGGAGCCAAGATAGCTTGGCACCCGACCGCCGGTAATGAAAAAGAACAGCAGGGTGCCGATGCCCGACACCAGAATCGCCAGGTTAGGATCCAGCCCCATCAGCAACGGCATCAGCACCGTTGCGCCAAACATCGCTACCGCATGTTGCAAACCGAGAACCAGCGTTTGCCCCATCGGCAGCGTTTCATCCGGTGCGATAATGCCGTTTTCACTCAGTGCCGACTTCTTCTGCCATTGCGGAAACCAGGAACGTGCCATCGTATACTCCAGAAAGTGATGAATGCCGGGACCAGACCTGCGACAGCAGGGGGATTAACAGGCTTCCTGCCGCATAAGGGGATGATAGCTGCGGTCAAACCACGCCAGTCCGTGCGTATCATCGTTGCGTACCAGCGCCAGAACCTCACAGAACAGGATGTCGTGCGTTCCGACGCTGACAATCTGACTGATCCGGCAGTCAAACGAGGCGACGGCACCGCTCAGCACCGGCGAACCGGTCACCGCCGTTGACCATTCGGCCGCAATAAAGCGCTCGGCCATCGGTGTTTTGCCGCCGAACAGGTTAGACAAAGTTTCATGGCCCGCCGCCAGGGTATTAACGCAGAGCTGCCGGTTTTCAGCGAAGACAGGCCACACCGAGGCAGACCGGTTGAGGCAGACCAGCAGCGTGGGCGGCGAGTCCGTGACGCTGCAGACGGCGGAAGCGGTAAAGCCTGCACGTCCGGCAGGACCTTCAGTAGTGATGATGTTGACCGCCGCGCCAAGCCGCGACATGGCGTTACGAAATTCAGTTTTCTCTACCACGGGGGCAAGGTGATTCGGGTTCATCGCGATCTCCGCAAAAAAGGGTTATCCGGTCACGCGCGCCAGCGGCTGCACGTCATCGGTATCATCCAGCCACTGCACCAGCAGGGCATTAAAGTGATCGGCATCGGTAACGCTCATCGCGTGGCCACCCCATGACATGACCTGCTGCGAGGTGTTCGGCAGCGCCGCCGCCAGCTGCGTGGAACAGCTCCACGGTACCAGCAGATCATCCTGACTGCAGATCACCAGCACCGGCTGGGGGATCGCCGCAGCGCGGGCGCTAAAATCTGCGCTTATCAGCGCATGCAGGCGTCGTATAAGGTTCTCCATCCCCTGGAAATGGTCGATGTGATGACTCTCTTCCTGCTCCAGCTGCGTCTGATGCTGCGCCATCCATTCAGCCGGATAGAGAAACAGCGGCTGGGCGCGCACAAAGGCTTCCACGCCAACGTTGAGCAACAGATCCTGGCGCACCTGAAAGCAGCGGCGGGTATGAGGATGGAGCGTCAGCCAGCCATTGATTACCACGATCCGCTCAACCCGCTCCGGATAGTCCAGCGCCAGCTGCATGCCCACCAGCCCGCCCAACGCATGGCCGATCAGGCTGAACCGCAGAATGCCCTGCTGCGCCAGTGCGGCGGCCAGTTCCGCCGCCATCATCGCCATACTGTATCCTTCCGGCAGGGTATCGGCGCTACGGCCGGTACCGCGCTGATCGTAGAGCACCACCCGATAGCGCGCGGTCAGGGCCGCAAGCTGCGGCTGCCAGAAGCCCGCCACACCGCCCAGACCGGAAGAGAGCACCAGCGTCGGGGCATCCGGTGACTGCAGGCCAACAATATCCAGCTGCATCAGGCCTCCTGTTTGCCGATGTGCGCCACGCTGGCGATCTCAATCAGCGCATCAGGTTTCACCAGCCCACACTGAATACAGAAACGCGCCGGTTTATCGCTGGGAAAATAGTCGGCGTAAACCTGGTTCACCGCCGCGTAATTTGCCCAGTCGGTGATGAATATCGAGTTGAACGTGACATCCGCCATATTGCCACCAGCGGTTTCAATCACCTTTTTAATGGTTTCCAGCACATGACGGGTTTGCGCGGCGGCATCGCCAACGTGCACCACGTTATTATCAGCATCGAATGGCAGCGTACCCGAAACGTAAACCACGCCGTCGGCCAGCGTACCGGGCACGAAAGGGGCGATAGGGGTAGTGGTACCCGGCGGAATAATGACGCTTTTTGGCATAACAACTTCTCCTTTACGCGATTCTTAACGGGCATCTGCGGGTTTCAGACTCTCGCAGAAGGTGGCGACGTCTGACACCCAGCCAAAAAAGGTTTCGATATTGAACAACGCCGCCTGCTGCGCAAAAGGCGGGCCGGCCTGATAGGTCGCGTCCTCCAGTACCACGCCGAAGTACTCCAGGAAAAATCCGTCACGCAGTGTCGATTCGACACAGACGTTCGTCGCAATGCCGGTGAAGATCAGATGACGGATACCCCGGCTGCGCAGCATGCTGTCGAGTGGCGTGTTGAAGAAACCGCTGTAGCGCGGTTTTGGCAGCACGATGTCGCCCGGCTGCGGCACCAGCTGATCCACCAGCGCATAATCCCAGCTGCCTTTTGACAGCAGCGTGCCGTGCAGCTCCGGACGTTTTCGCATGGTTTTCAGGGCATTCGACTTGTGGAAATTGGGTGAACCGGCATCGCCTGCCTCGACGTAATCTGCATCCCAGCCGTTCTGAAACCAGATAATCTGGATACCCGCAGCGCGTGCGGCCGTCACCGCTTCGGCGATTTTTGCAATCACCGGCTGAGTAGCGGAGACATCAAAACCGGCCAGATCCAGATAGCCGCCTGGAGTGGCGTAGGCATTTTGCATATCCACCACGATCAGCGCGCTCTGGCTGGGTGGAAAGGCAATCGGTTCGGGACGCGCGGGTAACTCTATCTGCGGTACGTCAGGGGTATACGCGCAATAAACCGTATTCATCACGCTACCTCCTGTTGCGCATCCAGCAGGGCGCTGCGGCACTGCATCAGCGGCTGGATATGCTGTCCAAAATCCTCAATGCCCTGCAGAAAATCATCAAACGTCAACAGAACGCCGTGCGTGCCATCAACCTGCGCCACCTCATCCAGCATCCGCGCCACGCTGGCATAGGAGCCGACCAGCGTGCCCATATTGATGTTGACCGCTGAAGTCGGATCGGCCATCTGGCGCACGTTGGTGTCGCTGCCCGATTTGGTGTCCTGCTGGCTTTGGGTTGTCAGCCATGAAAGCGCCTCTTCATCGGCACCGGCTTTGTAGTGTTCCCACCGGGCGCGCGCTTCTTCATCGCTGTCGGCGGCGATAATCATAAACAGCACATAGGAACCGACATCGCGTCCGGCTTTTTCTGCCGCCTGCTTCATCCGCACAGAGGTGGCGCTGAATGCGGTAGGGGTATTCACGCCTTTACCAAAGCAGAAGTTGTAATCGGCGTGCTGGGCGGAAAAGGCCATGCCGGCATCACTCTGGCCAGCACAGATCACCTTCATCGGCCGCTGAGGTTGCGGGCTGACGCGACAATCATTCATGGTGAAGAAATCACCCTTAAAGTCAGATTTGCCGGTACCCCACAAATCACGCAGCACGGTAACGTATTCAGTCAGATAGGCATAGCGGCTGCCAAAGTATTCATCGCCCGGCCAGAGTCCCATCTGCTCATATTCGGGCTTCTGCCAGCCGGTGACCAGATTGACGCCAAACCGGCCATTGGAGATCGAATCAATGGTCGCCGCCATGCGCGCCACGATCGCCGGTGGCAGGGTCAGCGTGGCCGCCGTTGCGTAAATCTCAATGCGCGAGGTGACAGCCGCCAGGCCCGCCATCAGGGTGAAAGACTCCAGGTTATGATCCCAGAATTCAGTCTTACCGCCGAAGCCGCGCAGTTTGATCATCGACAGCGCAAAGTCGAAATGGTAATGCTCCGCTTTCTGCACGATCGCTTTGTTCAGTTCAAAGGTCGGTTTGTACTGTGGTGCATGAGATGAAATCAGCCAGCCATTGTTACCAATCGGAATAAAGACGCCTATCTTCATGTGAAACCTCTTTGCGATGGGGGAAAGCATTTCACGCGCGGCACTGCTTCCTGCTTCATCCCTGAGGGGCTGCGCTCAGTCACAATTCTGCAAACTGTGTGCCACATTTTTAATGCATTAAATAACAATGAGTTAAAATTAACCCGAAAGAGGTAACCGGAGCAGATGGTCCGTTTCGGACCGTTTGGTCAAAATTCGCTGCACATTTTCCATGCAGGCTGGGCAAAAAAGGTGCAGGTGGCGGATTGGGCAGGGCAGAAGCACTTTGCTATGATGCGCTGACACAAGAGGGAAGAGGTAACCGTGTGAAAACCGATGAAAAAAAGCCAACGCGTCGTTCGCGTGCCGTTGCCGCGAAGCGCGCTGCCATTCTGGAGGCGGCCTTAACGTTCTTCTCCCAGTTTGGCATTCATGGGACCAGCCTCGATAAGGTGGCGGAGCGGGCTGACGTCTCCAAGACCAATCTGCTCTACTATTTTCCCTCCAAAGAAGCACTGTATGTGGCGGTACTGAAACAGATTCTGGATGTCTGGCTGGCACCGCTGCGGGCGCTGGCACACGATCAGGACCCGCTGGTGGCGATCCGCCGCTATATACGCCTCAAGCTGGAAGTGTCACGCGATCATCCGCAGGCCTCGCGGCTGTTTTGCCTGGAGATGTTGCAAGGTGCGCCACTGTTGAAAGGCGAACTGGCGGGCGATCTGAAACAGCTGGTGGATGATAAAGCGTCGATTATCGAACGCTGGATTGACGAAGGCCGGCTGGCAGGCGTACAGCCGCAACATCTGATCTTTATGCTATGGGCAACGACCCAGCACTACGCCGATTTTGCCAGTCAGGTTGAGGCGATCACCGGCCAGACGCTGAACGACCCCGAATTTTTTGATCAGGCAGTCAATAATGTGCAGCGCATGATTATTGAAGGGATTCGGGTGCGTTGAATGGCGAGACATTCACGCTTCGCGACGGAGTAAAGAGATGGATTCTGTTTCGCAATTAGTACTGGGCGCCACGGTCAGCGTGGCGGTGATGGGACGACGGGTACCGATCTGGCAGGCTGCGCTGGTCGGCGGCGTCAGCGGCACCTTACCCGATCTTGATGTGTTTCTTGATCATGGCGATGCCATTCGCAATATGACGCTGCATCGTACCGAGAGCCATGCGCTGCTCTATCTCACGCTGGTTTCGCCGCTGATTGCCTGGCTGGTGGCGGATCTGTTCCGTCCGCGAGTAAAATGGCCAGCCTGGTGGCCCGCCATCTGGCTGGCGCTGATTACCCATCCGCTGCTCGATTTAATGACGGTGTATGGCACCCAGCTTGGCCTGCCACTGACCGACTACCCCTACGCGATCGGCAGCATTTATATTGTCGATCCGCTCTATACGCTACCGCTGCTGATCGGCCTGGGCGTGGCGCTCTGGCGGCGTGGCGACGTCGGATTACGCGGCAACCGGCTCGGGTTGATGCTAAGTACGCTTTATCTGGTGTGGAGCGTGGCGATTCAGAGTGTGGCGGGACTGCAGATTAAGCAGGCGCTGGTCCGGCAGGGGATCCCGACCGATCAGATACTGGTCACGCCGACCGCATTCAATACTCTGGTGTGGCGCAGCGTGGTGATGACGCCGGACCGCTACGGGGAAGTTTACTGGTCACTGCTGTCGCCCCGGCGTCCGCTGCAGGTGGTGTGGCGTCCGCGTCATCCCGAACTGTTCGATGCGCTACGCGGTGACTGGTATGCCGAGCGGGTCGCCTGGTTCAGTCACGGTTTTTATGCGATGGCCGAAAAGAATGGGCAGGTCACCATTGCGGATTTGAGGATGGGAGAAGGCGACACTTTCACCTTTACCTTTGGTCTGGGCACCCCGCAACAGCCCGATCCCCAGCCACAGCGGCTGCCTTCTGATCGGCCTGATTTACGGACGATATTTCAGACACTGGTCGAACGGCTATAAAAAAGCCCGGTCACTGACCGGGCTTTTTGTTATTCAACAGGCGCTTAGCGAGCCTGGCGACGACGCAACAACCAGCCCATCGTCAGCAGGGCAAACCACAGCGGTGTCACCATCAGTGCCTGACGCGTATCTTCCTGCAGGGTCAACAGCACCAGCACAAACGCGAAGAATGCCATGCAGACCCAGCACATGAACTTGCCCATTGGCATCTTAAAGCCGGACTGCGCGTGACGCTCTGGATACTTTTTACGATAGGCCAGATAGCTGCACAGGATGATGGTCCAGACGAACATGAACAGAATGGCGGAAACGGTAGTCACCAGGGTAAATACCCTCATCACATCCGGGATCAGGTAAATCAGTGCCACACCCGCCAGCAGGCACAGGCAGGAGAAAAACAGTCCGGTGGTGGGAACGGCGCGGGCAGAAAGACGGCCAAAGGCGCGGCTGGCGACACCCTGCTGCGACAGGCCATACAGCATACGGCTGGTGGAGAAGATGCCGCTGTTGGCAGAGGAAGCCGCCGAGGTCAGCACCACAAAATTGACGATACTGGCGGCAGCGGGCAGACCAATCAGCACGAACATCTCAACAAACGGGCTGCGATCGGCCATCACCTGGGTCCACGGCGTAACAGCCATGATCACCATCAGCGCCAGCACGTAGAACATGATCACCCGCAGCGGAATGGCGTTAATCGCGCGCGGCAGCACTTTGTGCGGATCGTGGGTTTCAGCTGCTGCGGTGCCGACCAGTTCAATCCCGACGAAGGCAAACACCGCTATCTGGAAGCCGGCAAAAAAGCCGCTCAGCCCTTTAGGGAACATCCCGCCATGATCCCAGATATTGCTCAGCGAGGCGGTACCGCCGCCAGGTGAAGGATAATGCATTGATACCAGCACAATGCCGGTAATGATCAGCGCCACAATCGCCACGATTTTAATAATCGCGAACCAGAACTCCATCTCGCCAAACAGTTTGACCGTCGCAATATTGAGCGTCAGAAAAACCACTACGCACAGCAGGGCGCTCATCCAGATCGAGAAGCCCGGAAACCACAGCTGGAAGTAGGCGCTGATGGCCACCACATCGGCAATGCCGGTCACCACCCAGCAAAACCAGTAGGTCCAGCCGGTGAAATAGCCGGCCCAGGGCCCCAGCAGATCCGCCGCGAAATCACTGAATGATTTGTATTCGAGATTGGAGAGCAGCAGTTCGCCCATCGCCCGCATCACGAAGAACAGCATAAAACCGATGATCATATAGACAAAAATGATCGAGGGTCCGGCCAGGCTAATGGTTTTACCGGAACCCATAAACAGACCGGTACCAATAGCGCCGCCGATAGCGATAAGTTGAATGTGACGATTATGCAGGCTACGCCGAAGCTTATCCGTGCCTTCCTGCGCAAGTGGCGTGTCTTTAGTTTGATCAACCATAGAATTGTCTTTCCTTTCTTGATGTTGTGTCAGCTCTGCTGGCTGTTATGACATGAGGCTGCCCGAGGGCAAGTCGGCATAAGATAGTGGAAGACGTGTTAAAGCCGGTAACGGTTTTTGATCAATTGTGACCATTGCCGCTTAATCAGACAGCAGCAATGTCGTGCGCTGATTAATTCTGCGTCAGGCTGGGTAAGTTTTCATCACGTTGTGTCAGACAGAGGGCGCGACGGGGATTGTGCTTCTACACTTTTTGTTTGTTATTCATCATGCTGCGAGAGGGAATATGCGCACGCTTATCCTGTTTTTGCTGTTGATTGTGCTGGGATGGGTCAGTTTACCCTGGTTAAAACAGCATCTGCCGCCGCAGTTTAATCCCTTTATCCCGCTGTCGGTTACCGACCCGCCAGGCTGGATGACACAGCTCAAGATGAAACGGCTGGCGGGCAATCCGGCGGCCTGCCTGGACGTAATGCGGCGCGCACAGCTGGCGGGCTGGGTCAGCTTCAGCGAACGGCCGCCAGTGCGTGGCAACTGCCCGATTGCCGATCCGCTGCGCATCCGGGCTTTTGGCCCGGTCAGCCTGAGCAGCAGCTTCCTGGCCAGCTGTCCGATGGCGGTAGCCAGCACCATGTATGTGTTACACAGCCGTGAGCAGGTGCTGCAGCAAATGCAGAGTCCGCTGGTCCGTATTACCCATGTTGGCAGCTACGCCTGCCGCAATATTTACCATCGGGCAGAGGGGCGGTTAAGTGAACATGCCACGGCTGACGCCTGGGATGTCACCGGTTTTCAGCTGGCCAACGGTCAGCGGATTGATGTCAGCCGCCACTGGCAACAGCCAGCCGATAAAGCTGCCCTGCTACATACGCTTTGGCGTGGTGGCTGCCAGGTATTTGGTAACTCGCTGGGACCCGATTATAACGCCGCACATGCGACTCACTTTCATCTGGGCATGCGCGGCGCTGGCTATTGCCGATAAATCATAAAACCGGATTAATACCGCGCTTAATCATGAAATGGTTGGCTGGCCAGGAAAAAACAAAGCCAGTGAGCATCGCTAATTGCAGCATGAACCAGAAAATGCTCAGGGACGGATTAATTTGCTGGTGCAGAACAAATTTCAGTGCCAGTGACATAAAGAGAAAAATGCCGGCCTGATAGATCAGCAGTGGAAATGCGCTGCGTTTAAATGCCAGCGACAGCTTCTGCCAGAATGATTTTTTTCATGTCGCGCCAGCGTGAAAAAATGGAACAGCAGCAGGAGCAGTAAAGATATCAGCAACGAAATCGCTGCCTGATGCCAGATCAAAAGCGTTATTTTAAAGTAGTTCAGTAGCGTGATTATTGGTAAGGTTATCGTCTCCGCTAAAATACAGGCACTGGCTGACAGAGCCGTGGCGATAAATAGGGTTTGCCAGCCCGTGTGACGGGGTGATTTTTGTCGAATCAGCAACGCTGCTTTTAGCTGATGGCGGGGAATGCGTCCAAGATACCACCATGCCAGCCAGCCAATAAACGGCAGATAAAGGCCGGTCAGCGGCCAGACCAGGTTCATCAGAGACGCAGGCTGACGATAGAGTAAAATATCCTTGATAATCATCAGCGCGGTGCATGCGCCTGAGACCAGAAAAAGTAAAGCCCACTGATTTAACATCGTATGCTCCCGTGGCGTGTTAATCCATCACCTGTTGAATCGTGCGGGCCACGGGCCGCTTTCGTCTTGTCAGAGCGGACACAGCACCGGTTGCCGCAGACTAAGCGTAGTCTCAACCCAAAAAGAGTGAAATGAATGGTTATTTCCCGCTGAAAAATATGTTGCGACGGGATATCTACCGCTTCGCTTATTAAAATGGTTATTAATTCGCAGTTTATACATAAATTGCTGACGCTCGGGGAATTGATTTTCAGGTGTGCAGAGGCCATTTTCATTTTGATGAAAAAACGGACTGAAACAGAATGATTGAAATTCTATCAGAAAAATCTTATTCTTCGTCTTTGGTCGGAAGTTGCTTCGGACGACCTCATATTAGTGGGGGACGGGGATTATGGCGGAGCCTGACGTTCGAGGAATTAAATGCCATGTTTATTGCAGCGATGCCTGTTTGTACAATCAATTAATTTACTCCTGATAATTTATTTTTTATCTGAATAACCAAAATGAAAAATAATGCGCAGATGCGTAAAAATAATGCCGAGGCAATATGAGTACCGAAAATTATTTCGTCTGGCGGCGTGAGACGGAAGAAAAATTTCAGGCATTAACGCTTTCATCTGAACTGAAGACGTTATTGCAACAATTTACTGAAGCATTGGGTTTCGACTATTTTGCTTTTCTGATTCAGCATCCGGTGCCTTTTAGCCGGCCGCGTATTCATTTGCACAGCACCTATCCCGCTTACTGGGTTAAGCATTATGAAGCGAACAATTATTACGCGGTCGATCCGGTGCTGGAACGCTGTCAGCGGCCGGGCAAGGGAATGGTGTGGGCAAGCGAGTTGTTCACTGAGGCCGGTAACCTGTGGTCTGAGGCGCGCGAGCACGGCTTACAGAGCGGTTTTTCTTGCTCTGCGATGGCACCAAATCGCGTCATTGGTATATTATCTATATCATCGCAACAGCCGCTTCCTATTGACGAGCGCCGCATTGAACTGGAAGTCAAACTACACTTTTTGGCGGAGCTAAGCTTAGATACGCTGGAACGCTTTAGCGATGATGCCATGATGGTACTAAAAAAAGAGTTTAGTCAGCGCGAGCTGGAAATTTTGAAATGGACTGCCGAAGGAAAAACGGCGGTAGAAATTTCACTTATTTTATCCATCTCTGAACATACCGTTAACTTTCACCAGAAAAATATGCAAAAGCGTTTCAATGTTTCCAATAAAACTCAGATTGCCTGTTATGCAGCGGCGATCGGGCTGATTTAGAGAAAAGGCAACTACTAAATTTGGTAGTTCCCTCGTCCAGGTCAGTTGTCTACCCTGCGCCAGAGCTTTGCCAGGCTGGCGCAAAGAAATCATTGCAAACATGGGGATGTCAGAGGCGCATGATGAAAATAGTTCAAACGCAATTAAAGGATATGCCATCCTCTTTGCTCGCCGAACTTGGCAGCTACCGGTATAGCGTATTTGCGCGCGGCGAGGGATGGTCGATTCCTCCCCGTCTTAGCACGCCGGGACAGGAATATGATCGTTACGATCGTTCAGATGTGACCTGGCTAATCGCCTGGAATGCGCGTAATGGGATCAGCGGCTGCGCGCGATTAATGCCGTGGTTCGAACCTGAACAAAGTGAAGGTATTGTGTTGCCCTTCAGCCATGAGAAGGTGTGGGAGATGTCGCGCTTCTCGGCACGGCTGGAAGTGGACCCTGAATTGCCATTGAACATTCTCTGGCACGCGGTGCAGCTGGCAGAGCTGAATGGCATGGAGTACATCATCAGTTCAGCCACACCAATGCTCGAGAAGATGTTTGAGCAGCACCAGGTGGTGTATGAACCGCTGACGCCGGGATTAATTCTGTCAGAGGATAATCTGTTCGCGATTCGCATTCCGGTGGTGCAGCCGGCATTGGCGGAGAAGTATCGCGGCACCCGGCGTTTTAGTCCGGAAGAGGTACTGCCGTCGCTGGGTGTGTCGGTTAACTGGCAGTCGCACAGCTAAATATTTTGCCCCCGCAGCTGGGGGCAAAATACTTACTGGCGGTAGGCCGCTTTGATCTGCTTAATGGTGTTGCTGAACACTTCTGCCTGTGGCTTGTCGCCAAGCGTCTGCACGTAGCGTTCCATATTGATAATGACTTTTCCGGCATCCGCCTGACCCATACCTTTCAGAATCAGCGTGATCATCATTTTCAGACCCGCTATTTCATCCGATAATTTGCGCGCTTCCTGCGAAGTGGCAAAATCTTCATCGCTCATGATTTTCTCCTTGGTGAATAACAACGTGTCGGCAATCAAGTCCGTACAGCAGTGCGTGAGTATACCACAGGGCCGTTAAGTTGCTGATGCAGCCGGTTCGCTTCCGCCAGAAAAGGCAATCAATCCAGCCGGGCTTATTAATCGCGGAAAGTTATCATAGGCGTCTGTCGCGGCCGTTCAGCGCAACGCACAGGGCGCGGACGTTTCTGAGTTAATAATTTAAATCATTGAAAATAAAAAATTTAACTTTATATGTCTGGCGAGGTTAATGCCCGACTGGAACGCCGGTCCGGAAAACAAATGCCGCCGTTTTGAACCCGGCATCCCACCTACAGTTTTGCTTTGTTGATGTGCTTTTGAGGTAAAAGCAGGTATGATTACCGCCTGAAATCGTTAATCGCTTCCTCTTATAGCCTCTGGAGTTTTCCCGTTGATCAGTGTGCTTCTTGTTGATGACCATGAACTGGTCCGTGCTGGTATCCGCCGCATCCTGGAGGATGTCAAAGGTCTGGTAGTGGCTGGAGAAGTTAACTGTGGCGAGGATGCGGCAAAGTGGTGTCGCGCCAATCAGGTTGATGTGGTGTTGATGGATATGAATATGCCAGGTATCGGCGGACTTGAGGCGACACGAAAAATTGTGCGCTACAACCCTGATATCAAAATCATTATGCTGACTATTCATACCGAGAATCCGCTGCCTGCCAAAGTGATGCAGGCGGGCGCCGCAGGTTATCTCAGTAAAGGAGCCGCGCCACAGGAAGTGATTAATGCGATCCGTTCGGTTAATGCCGGACAGCGCTACATCGCATCGGACATTGCGCAGCAGATGGCGCTGAGTCAGATTGAGCCACAGAAAGCCGAATCACCTTTCAGCTGTTTGTCGGAAAGGGAATTGCAGATTATGCTGATGATCACCAAAGGACAAAAGGTGACGGAAATTTCCGAGCAGTTGAATCTCAGTCCTAAAACCGTTAACAGCTACCGTTATCGGATGTTCAGTAAGCTGAATATCAGTGGTGACGTAGAGTTAACGCATCTGGCCATTCGACATGGCCTCTATAATGCGGAGCCGTTAATCAGTAGTGAGTGACGTTTTTAACCCCAAAGCCTTTCTGAGTACGGTGACCAGCAAGCCTGGTGTCTACCGCATGTATGACGCCGCAGGCAACGTCATCTATGTTGGCAAAGCCAAAGATCTGAAAAAGCGTCTGACCAGCTATTTTCGCACTCAGGTCGGCAGTCGCAAGACCGAAGCGCTGGTGAGCAATATCCAGCACATCGATGTCACCGTAACCCACACCGAAACCGAAGCGCTGCTGCTTGAGCATAACTACATCAAGCTCTACCAGCCGCGCTACAACGTACTGCTGCGCGATGATAAATCCTATCCCTACATCTTCCTGAGCGCGGATACGCATCCACGCCTGGCGATGCACCGTGGCGCGAAACATGCCAAAGGGGAGTACTTTGGTCCGTTTCCCAACGGCTATGCGGTGCGTGAAACCTTAGCGCTGCTGCAAAAGGTGTTCCCGATCCGCCAGTGTGAAAACAGCGTCTATCGCAACCGGTCACGTCCCTGTCTGCAATATCAGATTGGCCGTTGCCTTGGGCCGTGCGTTGCCGGTCTGGTGAGCGAAGAGGAGTACGCGCAGCAAACCGATTATGTGCGGCTGTTCCTGGCGGGCAAAGATGACCAGGTGCTGAATCTGCTGGTGAAGCGGATGGAAGAGGCGAGCGTCGGGCTTCGATTTGAAGAAGCGGCGCGCCTGCGCGATCAGATTCAGGCGGTACGCCGAATTACCGAGAAGCAGTTTGTCTCTAATCAGGGCGATGATCTGGACGTGATGGGCGTGGCCTATGAGGCGGGTATGGCCTGTCTGCATGTGCTGTTTATTCGTCAGGGCAAAGTGTTAGGCAGCCGCAGCTACTTCCCGAAAGTGCCGGCCGATACCGATCTGGCCGAAGTGGTGCAAACCTTTGTCGGACAGTTCTATCTGCAGGGCAGTGAAGCGCGCACTTTACCGGGCGATATCCTGCTCGACTTTACGCTGCCGGAACGCGAACTACTGGCCGACTCGCTGAGTGAACTGGCCGGTCGTCGGGTCTCCATTCAGAGCAAACCGCGCGGTGACCGTGCCCGGTATCTGAAACTGGCGCGGACCAACGCCGCAACCGCGTTAACCACCCGACTGTCGCAGCACTCAACCATTCATCAGCGTCTGGCGGCACTGGCTGAGTTTCTTGAACTCGACAAAATTACGCGCATGGAGTGTTTCGACATCAGTCACACCATGGGCGAACAGACAATCGCCTCCTGCGTGGTGTTTGATCAGAACGGTCCGCTGCGTGCCGATTACCGCCGCTATAACATCAGCGGCATTACGCCGGGCGATGACTATGCGGCAATGAATCAGGTGCTGCGCCGGCGTTATGGCAAAGCCATTGAAGAAGATAAAATTCCGGATGTGATCCTTATCGATGGCGGGAAAGGGCAGCTGGCCCAGGCAAAACAGGTTTTTGCCGAGCTGGATGTGCCCTGGGATAAATCCCACCCGATTTTACTGGGTGTAGCCAAAGGCAGCGATCGTAAAGCCGGTCTGGAAACGCTGTTTTTCGAAGCGGAAGGCGAGGGGGTATCGCTGCCGCCGGATGCGCCTGCGCTGCATGTGATCCAGCATATTCGTGACGACGCTCACAATCATGCAATTTCGGGCCACCGCAAAAAACGGGCTAAGGTTAAGAACACCAGTGCGCTGGAAAGCATTGAAGGGGTAGGGCCGAAACGGCGTCAGCAGCTGCTCAAGTATATGGGGGGCCTGCAACCGCTGTTGAATGCATCGGTGGAGGAGATCGCCAATGTACCGGGTATCTCACACGCGCTGGCAGAAAAAATATACTACTCGTTGAAACACTAGCATTGAAACGGGGGGGGCAATGTAGGAACATACGTTAAATTCTACCCATTCCAGACAGTTACCGGCATATGCAATTTAACATTCCGACGTGTCTCACCCTGTTCCGAGTCGTCCTCATCCCGTTCTTTGTGCTGGCTTTCTATCTGCCGTTTCACTGGGCGCCGCTGGCCACCGCTTTGATCTTCATTTTCGCCGCCGTCACCGACTGGTTTGACGGCTTTCTGGCGCGCCGCTGGAAACAGACTACGCGCTTTGGTGCCTTTCTTGACCCGGTGGCGGATAAAGTCATGGTGGCTATGGCGCTGGTGCTGGTGGCGGAATATTTCCACGCCTGGTGGATTACGCTGCCCGCCGCTACCATGATCGCCCGCGAGATTATCATCTCCGCGTTGCGTGAGTGGATGGCTGAGATTGGCAAACGCAGCAGTGTGTCAGTTTCATGGATTGGTAAAGTGAAAACCACTGCCCAGATGCTGTCGTTGTTTGCCCTGCTGTGGCGTCCTGACAGCACCGTGGTCGGGATTGGCGTGGTGGCGTTATACATTGCTGCGGTACTGACGTTCTGGTCGATGTTCCAGTACCTGAGCGCTGCACGCGGCGATCTGCTCGAACCGTGATCGATGCGATTTAAAAAGCAGCAAACAGACACACAGTGAGGATAATTTTATTGACTCATTGCGTCAGGTCAGTAGAATGCATCGCATCGAACGGCAGCCAGTCTGCCAGAAGATAAATGAAATCAGCAAGTTCGATGCAGTTGCTGAAAAATGCGGGAATAGCTCAGTTGGTAGAGCACGACCTTGCCAAGGTCGGGGTCGCGAGTTCGAGTCTCGTTTCCCGCTCCAGATTCGCAGGTCAGGTTAACCTGACGGCACATCAGTTTAAGGCGCGTTGGCAGAGTGGCTATGCAGCGGATTGCAAATCCGTGTACCTCGGTTCGACTCCGGGACGCGCCTCCAGTTACACCCTGCCCGGGTGGTGAAATCGGTAGACACAAGGGATTTAAAATCCCTCGGCTGTAAGGCTGTGCGGGTTCAAGTCCCGCCCCGGGCACCATATTGAAACCGAATAAAAAAAGCAGTAAGCCATGTCGTCAGCCACCTCAATAGGTGGTTTTTTTGTGCCTGTCATCCGTTTCAGAACATCCCTCCCGCTACATTCACAAAAAGTCTCTCACCAAACCCACTGAAAGAAACCGGACGTATGCAGATCTCCCCCACATTAATGATGAAATCGATGTAACCTTCGCTAGTCTCCAGATTTGCAAAGCAATGCTTCATGAGCTGGCGCGTCAGTTCAGGAAGTATTTTCTGGTGATATGGATTTAGTAACTGGCGGGTGATAACACTAATCATCTCTGGAAACGCGGTGTCAGTCTGCTGGTCAGTGGAATGCGTCATTATAAAGGGCCCCGACTTCTTCTGCGGCTTAAAAAACTAATGGAAAGCACGGGTTTTGCACGGCGGCCTGTCATCGTCCCACCTTACTTAGCCAATACTTGTGCTGCAGGTTGTTGATTACCCGCCTGAACTAACGGAGAATCGGCAGCAACCCTGCACAGACTAAATGATTCACTTAGTCAGTAAAATAGATTTATGTAGCGACATGGATGGTTTTCTATCTCGGGAAAAGGCACTAAACTCTGGCAAGGATGAAAAAAGACCAAATTAATAGTCACGTGAGATAACATAAAGAAGTAAAAGAACAGCTGGGTCTCAATAAGCGATAGCAGCGTAATAGCTGGCTTCTCACTCTCACTTTTCATTGCTGATAAATAAAAAATCAGCATTGATTTTCTTTCCTGACTAATTTCACCTTAAGACACTGGCTTCAGCCTTATAATATCAGCATTTTGTAATCCATTCAAAATCATACTCACAACAAGCACAATATGGACCAATTACTATTTATCCCTCACATCGACGGATACTATAATCCATCCCACCACAATAATGAGTGGCCAAAAAATTCAACAAAAAAGGAAAAGATGATGAAAGAGCTTAACCAATATGAAATTAAATGTGTTTCTGGTGCAGGTTGGCAGGAAGTGTTTGAAGGTGCGATAATTGGCGCCACTACCTATGCTTTTATTGGTGGTAAATGGGCTATGGCATCAGGTATCACAACCTTTGGTGTTGCACAACTTGTAGGTACCGTCATGGGCATTGCGATTGGTGGAATCGGTGGGGCACTCTATGGCATAACCCATACCTCTGAGCAGGTTGAAAACTTTTTTAATAACGTAATGGATTACGCTGGTTAAGCAGCCGGTAATATAGAAGAGTATCAGGCCTGATACATCTCTAGCACTGGTGCTCTTTTCTTTTATATAAAGAAGATATTATGAGAAATCTAAATAACCATGAATTGCATATCGTGGCTGGCGGCGCGCCAACGGCCACAGAAGTTGAATTATTTGGCGAGGCCGTATTGAATGGTGCCGTCATTGGTGCAACTACGCTCGCGTTTAGCTTTGGTAAATGGGCAGGTTTTGCCGGTCCCTTGACTTTTGGACTGGCGCAGCTTGCAGGCGTCATTGCAGGGCTAACCGTTGGTGCGATAGGGGGAGCCATCTATGGTGCGTCGCACACACCAGCAGAATCTGAAGCTTTTTTCCTTGATATCGTGAAAGCTCTGGGATAAATATTCGTTTCGTTATTCATATTACTAACAACACATTACTTCAATAGATATAATAAATGATAAATAATGTGTAAATACCAGAGTAATTACCCACCAAATTTATCAATACTGTTTTCTTGTTCAATTTCGCTATAAAACGATAAGACACTGCCTTCTTTAAAAGAATCATTTATCAAACTAATTATAAACCCTGCAGCAAACCGGACCAGTACTCTGTGTGCTGGTTCGCAAGCGTTCGCACAATGGATTTAAAAAATCTCAACATCTTTATTTTATTTCATCTACCTGCCCTTATATCCCCTGAAAAGTAGCCTGTTAAACCATAATGTATTCAGATATTGATACTTCACATAAACCAGCGATATCACAATGCTGAATTCGATCTATTGTCTACTCCAGGATGCAGTTTTCAGTGGCGAAACTGATAACGATGAGACGAAAACCGGAAAGAAGGCGCGATTATTCATTACTCTTTGCGGATTGCTTCCAGCGTCTGAGCCTCAGGACGGCCATAATGTCGTGCAGCAAAGCATCTGGCGTCATCATGACGGACCCGTCTGAAACACAATTCTGCTAACACGATCAAAAGCTACCTGTAGCAGGGGTGGCCAGTGGGGAAGATAATGACAAGTCGGCATAGGGAACGATGTTTTCGGGTGCGAACGATTAACGTGGATGATGATACAAGGGCGAACAAAAGCGGCATTTTACCGGGGGCCGGGTGGCAACACGGATAGCGTGGCTCCCTATTTTTATCGGGCAGATAAGCACCAGAACGATACTCCCGGAGTGCCAGGGAATAGCCAGACATCCGAGCCGGGGAAAACGGCGTTACCGACCCAGTGAACAGACTCCTATCCTGGTGCCAAAAGGCCGAATCTCGTCTATGGCGCAGCGCCTCATTGGCGCGCGAGCCGTATCTCCCTATCCGATGCTTGCGCCTCGTAAAGCCGATGATGCAGCAAAAGACGCGGAAGATCTGCAGGCAGATACAGAGAAAAGAAGCGTGTACGAGAACTCAGAACGAATATTTATCATTAGCAGGGTTGAAAGAGTAGAATAATTACAATGATTTAGGTTGTATTTTGATTCTTAAACAGACTGTTTGCTACTAAGATGAATAACAGATTCAGGCACGACAAGAAACCATAAAAGCGGGTCTGATATCGTACGCTCATTGCTTGTCCTAAGTCAAAATATGCACCTGGAAGCAGGTTTAAAGTTCGCTCGTTAATTTTAGGCTCAAAAAAAGTCTGACTTTCTTCACAGAGAACTTAAAGATAAATGTCGTTCGTTGATAGTTATGGAAAAAAAGCGCCAGATGAATCTGCTGTAACACAGGAAAACTTAAAAAGATCCCTGGTCGATTTTTAAAAGGGCATTACTTACCTTGTTTATCACTTTGTTATCGGGTTGTGCTGATAGTCATGGTGAAAACTCTGCAGATTGGACTATGCTTGCTGTTTCAGGCCTGTGTATCAGTACAGGCGGTCAAATGATAGCTAGTCAGTGTGTACTTCCACAAGCCGCACCTAAACCCGTGAACAAAATTTGTAATCTATCCATAATGGGTGGATTGACCTGCACACCTTTTAATCAGAGTATTCATTAATTGAAAAAACAATTATTGCCACACTGCTTATTTCTGTTGTTTCCGTACCTGTTCAGGCTGCTTACAATCCTAACGAAGCTCAAGCTGCTACTGCTCAAATTAATCAGGGTTTACAACAAAGTCAGGCCCCGGATACGGGTACACAAACAGCCGGAAAAAATAACATTATTGGGGGGATTTCGCGTATTGAAGCAATGACAGGTGGTAAATATGATGCAGCGGCTTCTGCGTCTTCTAATCAGCCCGCTACCTCATCACCTTCTGCTGATACTGCTGCCAGTGCTCATCCTGATTATTCAGGTGAGGCTGCAAAAGCATACAATGCAGCTTTGACTGCGGCTAAATATGCCTCCGCCAATTCGGCTCAGCCCGCTGCTGACACATCTGCTACCGCTCATCCTGATTATTCAGGTGAGGCTGCAAGA
>NZ_MLFN01000063.1 GCF_002095315.1 Pantoea conspicua | reverse complement strand
TTACGACTAAAGTCGACCAGTCTACATTTGACTCGGGAATAGCCGCCCAGGGTCAGGCGCACGCAGCGTTAGCCCAGCGTGTAACCGTGGATGAACAAAGTGATGCTGCGGCTATTGCTACTAATGCGCAAGCGATTACGACTAAAGTCGACCAGTCTACATTTGACTCGGGAATGGCCGCCCAGGGTCAGGCGCACGCAGCGTTAGCCCAGCGCGTAGTCCTGGATGAACAAAGTGATGCCGCGGCAATTTCACAGAATCGCCAGAATATCTCCTCTAACACTTCAGCTATTCAGACTAATACCGCGACAATCACTGCAACTAATAAACGTGTTGATGCCAACCAGTCTGAAATCACAACGAACCGTCAGGAAATCGGCAAAACCAATACCCGCGTTTCCCGCAACGAAAGCGCTATTGCTAACCATGAATCCCGCATCGGCACGCTGGAAGCAAATAACGGTTATGGCAATCGCTTTAATGACCTCAAAAACGATGTAGAGAAGAACCGTAAAAACGCCTCACGCGGTATCGCCGGTGCGAGTGCTCTGGCGGGTCTTCCTCAACTCAATCAGGATCAAACTTTTGGTGTAGCCGCTGCCACCGGCGGCTACGATGGTGAAACCGCCGTTGCAGTCGGTTTCTCCGCGCATCCGATCGAAAGTAATCATAACCTGATCGTTAAAGCAGGCGTCACCAGCGCCACCGGCGGCGATATTGGCTGGAACGCTGGTGTGGGTTACGGCTGGTAAAAAAACTCTGCCCGCTTCGGCGGGCTTTTATAACCGGTAGAGCTGTACCTGCGTTCCGGTGGTGTTTGCTCGCGCAGGGTAAGAGTCTGTTTAAGGCGCGGTGATGTTCCTTTGCCTTCTGGCAATCTATCTGGTGATGAGGGGAGTGTTTATTACATTGACTGTCACTTAACAGAGCGCCTGATATTCAGCTGAGTTTTCATCTTTTTCGTCAGGGTATTGGGTCGATTAATAGCGCGCGGTTAATGCGCTGGATTGATATTGCTCTTCTGGCAGCATGTGTTGTTTTCATGCTGGGGTTATTCATTTTATTAGCATCGCGGCATTATCGCAGGCGATTGAGGTGGGGATGTGATGAATACTGAAAAAGTCAAAGCGTGGTTGATGGTGCATGCAAATGGCACTGAGTTAGTGACGCAGCATAAAAAGCATGCGCTCACAGTTGCGCAATTGAAATTCTGGACGGTTTACCCATTGATACCTACAGCGGGAGGTCATGTGGTTAACTTTCGAACGCTGGACCAAAGCAAGGCGACTGCGGAATAAGTTGTTCTGCGTGCGTTACCGCCGTATGTTCGGGAAACGGCTTGCATAAACGTGCCATTGCATCCGGAAACCGGCGGAAAAAATGATCGGGTCCATTTATGGCATAGGTAGAGGCCACCTGCTCACCAGATATCAGAGGTTCCGAATGATTTTGAGTAAGGGTATGTCTGTGCAAATCGTCATTACAGCGACTGACGCTGAAGGGCGCGCCATTGAAGTAATGAATTGCAAACAGCATGATAACGGCGAAGCGATGAAAGTGAATATGAAAGTTGACGATGAATTCCAGACGATTGCCGTGATGGCAATGGCGGCGGCAGCGTCAAGCGTTCTGCGTAAGGGCGAACCGTGCGACTGCCCTGTTTGTACTGAACGCCGGGCGCTGGCTATTGCGGCGGGTGTCCCTGAAAATGTTGCGGAACGCGCAATACTTCACTGAAGTTCAACATAAAGCACGCCTGGGTACGAAGATACGTTGCCTGTTGAACCGCATCCTCTGAAGGTGATGGAATTTTCAGAATGAAAAAACTTACAGCCGGTTCGGTTGCTGTTGGCGCTATTGTACTGTGTAAACTGGCTCTGAAAGCCGGGTTTGTCGCGGCTATTTTCGGCAGTGTCAGTTATGCCAACACTGAATATGAAATGTCTGTCGATCATGTAAAACAAGATTGCGCGCATTTCACCGCTGAGAAACGCGGACAGCTCATCAATCAGGGTTTAGTTTTTCAAAACGCGACCGTTGATGAAGCCAATAAAGCCATTGTTTATGAGTACACAATGGATGGCATAAACAGCGCGGCATTAAACCGCGTGAGTTCAGATGCATTGAAAGATGCAGCTAAGCAGGATAAAGCGTACTCAGTTGATGGCCTGAAAAAAGAAACGGATTTCCGCACGCTGTTTCATCATGGATGGACTGTTGAATATCGTTACTTAACCACTGATGGTACCGTGGCTGAAGATTACAGGGTGACGCAAGCCGATTTTTTATAAGAAGCCTAATCAGGATGATAAGGAATGATATTTGCCGGTGCTGGTGCGCTGCCTGCAGACTGTCGTGGTGCAAAAAAAGCACCACTCACCCGGAAGGCGTCAGCGCTTATAAGCAGGCTTACAGCTCAGGATCGGGAGATATAGGCCGCGGTTATGTCGAATGTTGATGACGCTGACGCGTTCAGGAACAGAAGTACAATTGGGTACTGAACGTAACGGACAGTCGCAAGATGACAAACGTTAATGCACCGCGTGATGATCCACCGCTTTGTGAAACTCCCTGGCGGCAACTAAATATGGTTAGCTGCCGCCACTCTCTGCGGGTCTGTCTGACGAAATTTCTTTAATGATTGAACCAACATAGGGCTGAAACATGAAAAAATTATTGATTGCAGGTGCGCTACTTGCGCTGACTGGCTGCTCGTCTTCCGCCTCTCGTATGGCTGAATGCGAAGCACAGGGCGTAAGCCGTGATACGTGCTATCTGGCAGAACAGAACCGCCACGCGGCGATTGTGGGCGCAGCCGAGAAACAGGCCCTGGAAAATGCTCAGTTCGCCCAGGCGGCGCATAAATCTGCCGCCAAAAAGTGGCGGTATAAAGATGTGGTCGTTTCCCGCGATAAGTCAGGTATTGTGAGCATAGACGGTAAACCGGCGGTTATGACTGAAAACAATAACGGGAATCAGGTGTTTGCTACAGGTATCAGCAATGTGATTTTTTACAAGAACGGTAAAGTCGCGTTAATGCAAAATGGTCAATTTGAGGGCTGGATGAAGTGAGACAGGATGAAGATTTGAAATTTATTCGCCAGCTGCATCAGGAAACAATGCAGGCCATGCAGAAACAGATTCGCGACGAACACGAGGTGTTTTTTCTGCCGGTAGGGGTCTGGAAACAAATCTTTGTCACCCTTGCTTTAGTCGCGGTCGCTGTTGTGCTGGTCGAATGCCTGCGCTGGACCGGTATTCACTGGCATAAAAGTTAGTTTTAAACCGGTCTTAAGGGCGTCGGCCTCCCTGACGGCAGGAGGATAAAGGTTCTGTTTCAGCGTGCTGTTAACGTCTGCCCACTTTCTGCGGCCTTCAACCTCTGGCAGAAAGGGATAATCAGAGTGATACGGCACAAGAAAAAAACCAACAGTAGCGCACTACTGACTCATCTCAACGAAAGCAGCCAGATAGATAAAAAGGGAAGGGCATTATCTCAGTGGGTGGCATTGGCGATGCCTTCCAGACGCTGCCGGGCGGATTGTCTGGTTTAACAGGAGTGTCGCTAGCCGCCAGTGAAGGCGAAGATTTCATGGGGAGACGTCGTAACGTCATTCATCGTAAATCAGAGGTAACCGGGCAGGGGAGTGTGGAACAGGCCTGCCGCGCCCTGGGCAATCTTTTTTCAATTTATCTTTCATCACGTCGTCTGCGGCATGTCCGGTCAGCCGTTTGAATCTGACCTGAGTTTCAGTCCTTCATCTTAACAGTTATGGGGGGCGGCAAGCGCTACCGTGGCGCTGCAGGCATTGTAACAGCGGGCTGCGTCAGTCACTTTACGCTTACACTAACTGAGCAGCGTAAACGTGGTGTCGGGATGTGCAGTCATACTGGCATTTTGCGGATTGCTTCTTCCCCGGTTAAGGACGCCGGGTAAGGTCAGATAACCCGGCAAGACCGCCAGTGTCGTGGTGCCAGAAATAAAATGCTGATAAGGCACAGGGCTTCCTGCTTTCTGGCGCTGTTTTTCCCGAACGCGGACGGTGACAGGCTGCAGTTAAATACGATAGCAACCGAAGCGTAAAAGCCGCTCCCCTGAGACGAGGCCCGGCGATTGTCGACCCGTCAGCCGACTGCAAACTGCTTTGCGTGTTAATAGTCACGACAGCCATTATTGTTAAGCCAGTGCGGGTTCAGAATGAGATAATTCTTACGCCCCTTCAAGAGCTAAGCCATTGCGAGTGCCGGAGATAAGCGCCGGATGGGGCATGCTTCTTTACTCAGGCTTGCCGCACAGTGAGCTGAGGCTTTTCCCTGCTGACTTTCCCTTTTCCTGTTAATCCCGCTACGGAACCAACCTCAATCTGCGCTGACTAAATGCTGACTTATGCCGTCACGGTTATCCCAGTCGGGGATAAGGGTGGTGAGCTTTACTTTTAGCCAGCATAACGGCCTGTCCGATGTGCAAAGGATGTCAGAGATGCGGGTTTTGATTATTTGTCGGGATAACATTGGCGATACCTTACTGACCACGCCGCTGATTAGCGCGCTGCACCAGTCGGGTGAGCACCAGGTTGATGTGTTAACGAACAACTATGCGGCACCGGTGTTGCAGCATAATCCTGATATCCGGCACCTGTTTTACTACACCAAGTCGCATCATCGGGAAGCGGGACAGGGAAGAGTCGCCTGTCTGCTGCAGCGCCTGAAGCTGATGCTGACGCTGAAAAAGACCCGCTACGATGCGGTGATTCTGGCAAAAAGTCGCTGGGATCAGCATGGCCTGAAGTGGGTAAAAATGATACGTCCTGCGCAGGTGATTGCGTTAGGGCAGGAACCGCATCCGTTGATTACCACGTTGTTAGCACCGGACATCTCCGGGCAGCGGCACATCAGCGAAATCCTGTTCAGTTTAGCGCGCCCCTTCAATCTTAGCGTCTCTGCGCCGGGCGGACTGACGCTGCACCCCGATGCCGCGATCGCTGCTGCGCTGCGCAAAAAATACGCTATCGATGTCGATCGACCCGTTTATGCGCTGCAAATCAGCGCCCGTAAGCCAAGCCAGCAGTGGCCGGCTGCCCGCTTTGCCGAGCTGGCGCAAACCCTTGCGGCCCGACATCAATGTCAGATCGTCCTGCTGTGGTCGCCGGGCAGTCGCGATAACCCGCGCCATCCAGGCGATGATGAGAAAGCCAGCGAAATTATGGCGCTCTGTCCGCGGCTGTCACTAAAAGCAGTCGCGACCACCAGCCTGCCACAGCTGATCGCGGCGATGTCGCTGTGTCAGGGCCTGGTGACCAGCGATGGCGGCGCCATGCACATCGGCGCCGCGCTGGGTTTGCCGGTGGTGGCGATGTTCGGCGATAGCGATCCGGTCTGCTGGCATCCGTGGCAGGTGAAGCACCAGGTGCTGCACCCGACGTCACGCCAGGTCACCTCGCTAAGCTGCAGCGAGGTTTATCAGGCCTTTGTCGGCACCGTTATCCAGTAATCTTCTTCAGGCCAGCGTCCCAGGCTGGCCGCTTCGCACAGCATCGCCACCGTCAGCGGGCGGCAGGCCTGCCGGGATGCCATACCCACTCGTCTGGCCAGCGTCGTGAGCAATGAGTCTGACGCCGGAAAATAGCGAGTCTCATCGTAGTGCTGTGAACAGACGTCAAAAGTCAGAAAGAAATCACTCATCAGCAGGGCAAACTCTACCTCATTCAACGGCAACTGCTGCAGGTGAAAGTTATGGCGATCTGTTCTGCGAAACCAGCCCAATGCCGTTGGCTGGTTGTGATACTCAATTAACGCAATCACCGCTTGTGGTGTACAGGCTTCGCCATTATCCCACCAGCTGCGCCACGGCCTGATGGACTTCCTCTGGCTTGATTGAGGCCATCGGATGTTGTGAGGCGTGACGTTCCGGACGATGAATAATAATATGACGATCGCTGTCCTGACAGGGGCCGGTATAGCGCGGATTGGCGGTAGAAAACAGGCTGACGGTGGGAGTCTGAGCCGCGACGGCAATATGCAGCGGGCCGGTATCGCCGGTGACCAGCAGATCGAGGCCGCGGATCAGCGTAATCAGTCCACTGAGAGGGGTTTTGCCCGCCATCGGCGTCACATTTCTTCGGTATTGTAATGGCAGGCTGTCAATAAATGCCTGTTCAAGAGTCTGTTCAGCGGCGGTGCCGGTCACGATAATTTCACAGTCCGGCCAGGTCTCCAGCAGCGTCGTTGCCAGCTGGCTAAAATGAGCCAGTGGCCAGCGGCGAATATCTTTCGATGCCCCTAACTGGAAGCCAATCCGTCGATGGGCGCAGGGTGCTGCGTCGGGACTTTCCAGCGGCGGCAGATGCATCTCAGTCTGGTGCGTTTCGGCACCCAGCGATTCTACCAGTTTCAGTTTGCGCTTAATGGTGTGGTCGTCGAAATAACCCGAGTAATGATCGAGATATTTATTTAGCAACGATGATTCGCTGCCATAGTGGTCACGGATAATTGTCTGGCTGCCGGTTATCACTGAACTTAAAATATCGTACGGAAAATGGGCATGTAATATCACCGATAAATCGGGTTTTTTACGTCGCAATTTCAACAGTAAGGGTAAAAAATTCAGCATCTTGTTATCCCAGATATAGACATCATCGAACCAGTGATAACGGGTGACTAAATCTTTATTTTTTTTGCTGGAGACCAGAATAAATTTACTGGTGGGAAATCGATTCTTCAGACTCCAGATCGCCGGGGTATTCATCAGGAAATCACCCAGTGCGGTAGTGGAGTAGATAACGACTGTCTCTGGCGTCAGACCCTGCAGGCTATGGGGTTTTTTCCTGCTGGAAAATCGAGAATAAAGCGTTAAAAAGCGGTCTATCAGATAAATATTTTTTTTCTTCACGTCTGAATTCTCTTAAACGTATAAATTTTATTAAACAGAATGTGTTGTGAAGAATTAGATAATAAGGCGGCAGGTAAAGTTCATTGCCCGGGGTTATTTTTATCGGCCGTAGAGGAAGTGTTGAAGTTATAAACAGTAATTTTACTGTTTATAGGCGTGTTCTTTACATGCGGGCGGGCAGTGCAGAAAAATAAAAGAAAAAGAATTGGGATAATTCTGCGATTTAACCTTAGGCCGGAAAAAATATTTGTTTTGGTGGTAATTAGTAGTGAGGTAATTATTAGCGTGGATTGTATTTATTTCTTCGCAAGCTTAACGATTACTTTTGCTGGTGCCGAAAAACCTCCCCGGCCACTGCGCCGGGAAGGCGTTTTATGACTGAGGCTGACCGACCGGGCCGGAACCCAGGGTGCCGCCAGGGGAAGACTGGCCGCTTGGTGCATGAGGACGGCCATCTTCTTTAATCGCGCTGCTCTGGTGTGAACAGCCTGCCAGTGAGGTTAATGTTGCTGCAACCAGCAACAGGGCAGGGAATGCTTTCATGTGACCACCTTTTATTAATTCAGAAAGTAGAAAGAATGGGTAAGCACTTACCCGATTAAGCCTGGTTGAAAAATAGCGTTCAGCCTGAAGGCGGCTGTTTTTTCGGAGATTTCCCAGCTCGGGGATCGTCAGCACAAAAAAACGGAAGCCAGGGGCTTCCGTTCTGTCATCTGGCCTGTCGGATTATTTACGACCCAGCAGGAAACCGATGAAGACGCCGACGCCAGCGGCCACAGCCAGACCGGCGAAAGGATTGGACTGAACCTGATCCTTGATGCAATCCGCAGCATCACGTGCGGCATAGCTGGCCTGGTTGGTGTAGCGGCGGGCTGTGCCTTTCGCCTGATGTTCAGATGAACCGGTTGCTGCGCCCCATTGTTCCTGAACCGCGCCAGCTGCTTCTTTAACTTTATCTTCGATTTTTCCTGACATTTATTGCTCCTTGGTTTTAGTGAGACTCTCCAAGCGTAGCAAAGATGACGAACTCTGCGCCGTTTAGCGGTTAATGAAGCGGTAAAAATCGTTTCTGGCTGTGAATGGCGTTCAATTTGCAGCCTAAGCATTTCCTGACTAGCCTTGATTAGATTGGGCAAAACTCAGGCGTAACGGGAGGAGAAGCGATGAAACGTGATGTACTGAAAGAAGACGATTATGACGAGGTGTGCCGGGTGATTGGTGACGCGGTGATTATGCTGGCAGAGTGTGGTCATGAAACTAAACGCGATGAAATCTTCGACGTGCTGAAACGCACCCGCCAGCACCGTGCTCATGGCGATCGCGACGAGCAAAAGATGCTGGAACACGCGATTCGTCTGATCAAGCCCTGAGCGCGTCTGCATACGCGGCGGGAAGCAAGAAAACTGGCACGGAGTCCGGTTTTTATGCTGACAGGCTACTGCAGCAGCACGCCCTGAATCAGACTGGCATTCACTATGGTCACCTCGTCTATCTTCAGCGCCCGCATATAGCCTTCAACCAGCAGCAGATTACTGACGTCGGTTGCCCGGTAATCGCCGGTCAGCTCGCTGTCGCCTTTCCAGACCTGCTGTTTCGATAACTCACTTAAGCGGGTCAGACTGTAACGATCAGGTTTTCCCGGCAGCTGATTACGGATCGAAAAACCGTGGACGCCACCAATGCCGATCACCTGACGGCCCGCCACATCCTGGCGGATTTGCGGCGTGACATCATTACTGGCAAACAATTCGACAAACCGCAGCACTGTCTGCCGCCACGAGCCAATCGGGTTCGGCGATGCGGCATCCGGGGTGTTTTTCAGCACCGTCAGAATAAAGTTCTTTAGCGTTACCGAGGCGAGCTTGCCCTGATAAATATCCGCAACCGGCTGATCCTGCTGCTGCCGCCAGGCAGTCATCTGCATCGAACCGCCGCCGATATCCCACACCAGCAGCTGTTCGTCGCGGATGGCCGGATCGTTAAGCGCCGCTTTCGCCGACAGAAACCCCAGCTTTGCTTCCTGCTGTTGTGAGATAACGGTCAGCCGGGTGCCGGTCTGGCTGGCCAGCTGTTCAATAACGGCCTGACCGTTACTGGCGCGGCGAAAGGCCGCCGTGGCGACGCCCGTGATGCGCTGCGGATGGTAACGTTGTGCATTTTTAAGCAGTTGCTGCAGCGCCGTTGCGCCCTGGCGGACCACCGCCGGACTCAGCTGGTTATCGCTGGCCTGTGACAGCGCCTCGTTCCAGGCCACGGCGCGCTGATCCTGATAGAGCATCTTCTCGATGCGATGCTGGCAGAGATCCACGCGGGCGACGGCGATTTTGGTGCTGCCGGAGCCGATATCAAGGCCAGCCCGGATTTGACGGCACGCATCAGCCTGGGCGATCGACGTAACCAACAGCGAGCAGAACAACGTCATAGCAAGCAGCAAAAAAGGGCGCATAGCGGCTCCGGGCGCAGATGACAGCAGGATTAGCGGGACGCGACGCAAGCGGGATACCAGCTCACCAGAAAATGACGCAGATGGTCAAAGCACCATTCAGCGTCGTCAGCCTGCGGGCAATAAAACTGGATGGTGATCTTTTCATAGTCGCGGTGCCGCTGACGCAGCGGCGACCAGCTCCAGTCAAGGACCGAGCGGGCATAATTCACCAGCGTGTCAGGCACCATCTGATGCTGCTTATCCTGTTCCGTCAGATAGAGGTTAAAGCGGGCTTCAAGCTGCAACGCCTCATCATGACCGTGATGCGGCAGATCGGGACGAAAAGCCACATCAATAAAGCCGCACACCGCATGAGTTTGTTGCTGCCAGTCGCAGGCCAGCGTCATAAACAAGCCATCCTGCAGATTGACCTCTTCCACCAGTCGACGCAGATTCACTGAGTGCGTCAGTACGGCAATCTCCTCCAGCCGGCCGGTTTCCAGCGTGAGATCAAAACCACAGGGATTGACCGAACCATCGGCATTACGTGTGGCGGGGAAGGGGAAATCGATGTAACCATTGTTATCCAGACGCTTTTCCATGGGAAAGAGACCTGCTGCTTGACGTTTTCTGACAATAAACCATCTGGCAGCAGGATTCATCCCCTAAGGACATGTCCAGGTAATCTGCGTGTTTTGGTAAGGATTAATCAGGCGGAACTGCTGATCAGAGAGGCGCTGGGCGTAATAACCTTCACGCGTCACGGCCGACGGCACATATTTAAAACGATCAAGCGACTGCAACGGCCCGCTCTCCACCCTGACATCATCCCGGCTGACGCTGAATGAACTCACCAGGTCAAAAATAACGCCCCGCGTCTGTCCCATCGGCTGACCATAAATCGTCGATACTTCACCCGGACACTCAACCCCTTTCGGGCCAGATGAACATCCAGTCATCAGTATGATGAATATGAAAATGCTGAGTCGCAACATGATCCTCTACCTGCTTCAGTCCCTGGGAAACGCGTGGCGCAAATTGTATCTGGTTACGTCACGGATAGCTTGATCATAGCAGTTCCAGATGCGCTTCCTATTTGCAATTTGTTTAATCGTTAAGCGATGGGAATGTAAAAGGGTGACTTTGCTGATTAATTAACGGTATTCTTGGCTTCTTTGCGCACCACTTAAGCAAAACCAGGGATAAAAGATGAACGAAGAAGAAGCACATCTAATGATTATTCGCCACGCGATTGAGCAACTTGAAGGCGATAAAAAGCACCAGGTGGTCAGTTGTGCTGCAGATATTCGCGCCGCGATGCAGGCATATGACGGTGAAAATGCAGGACTGGCACTGATGTTAGTCGCTGCAGAGGTCTCGTCAGAATAACGGCAGATGGGCCAGCATGACGCACGGTTATGCTGGCCTGTTTACTTCAAACTTTCTCAACTTTCCTTCTCTCACTGCGCCAGATTCTACCTTTTACTGGTCTTATTCCCGCTGCCGTCCTGCCTTTCCCTGCTGCTGTGATGTGTTAAGCTAAAAAATCCCTAATAAAATCATCAATTCAGCGGAGAGAACGGATGAAGTCAGCACTGATTGCCCTGGGCCTGCTGGCCTGTCACGTCGCGCCAGCCTGGAGCGAAAGCGAATTTCAAATCAACTGTCCCGGTCGTCCGACCATGACCATCTCGCGTGCCGAATATGGTTTAACCACCTTAATGTGGCCGCAGAGGCATTTCCAGATTGCGGCCGGACAGCAGCGCACCCGGTTACAGGCGGGCGATAAAGTAGCGATTACCCGCTTTCGTAACGGCGATCAGTTAATCGTCAACCAGCGCAGTGAAGCGACTTTCTTTGTTTACCGCGATAGCGATAAGCTGGTGCCCTGCAGCCGTAGCGAAAAGCGTGATGTCGAGGCCTTAAGTCTGGAGCGCTACGACGATCGTCAGCATTCCAACTCGTAACCCGCCGTGACAGGAGCCGTTATGCAACTCAGTATCACCGATAAAGTGACGCCACAGGATCTGGATGAGGTCCGGCTGGGCCTGACGGCGTTTAACAGCAAGTTTATTAATGTTGATGAGATCAAATCGATCGGCGTTTTTATCC
Organism: Pantoea conspicua; assembly: GCF_002095315.1. Lineage (GTDB taxonomy): Bacteria > Pseudomonadota > Gammaproteobacteria > Enterobacterales > Enterobacteriaceae > Pantoea > Pantoea conspicua. The sequence goes on along the minus strand of NZ_MLFN01000063.1, from coordinate 10,162 downwards.
GTGATGAACAGGGCAGGAAGCTGGCCGGGCTGACCGGCTCGACCGCCGGTAACTGGCTTCGTATTGATATGTTGTGGGTCGGCGATGCGTTGCGTGGGCAGGGCGTCGGCAGCCGTTTAATTCAGGCGACGGAACTGGAAGCTCGCCAGCGCGGTTGCCGTTACGCCCAGGTTGATACCGCCAGTTTTCAGGCGCGTCCTTTCTATGAGAAGCTCGGCTACAGCCTGTGCTTCAGCCTTGATCATTACCCACGCCACCACCAGCGTCATTATCTGACCAAAGTGCTGTAATCAGAACAGTGGCTGCTGACGCAGATCCAGCGGCTGCTGTTCCGCTTCGTCTATCGCCGCCAGCCAGCTTTGCAGCGTCACTTTTTTTCCATGACAGATGCCCGCGAGTGGTACTCATCAGCACCACATCGGGCCGCAGCGTGCGATAAAACTCCAGCGTCTGGCTCAGTTCGGCCGGATTGCTGTCCGGCACCAGCACGGTGATCCAGCGGTCGTGCGAACGCGTCACCGTATCCCCGACAAACAGATAAGTCAGCCCGAGCGGTGAACGATACAGATAACTGCAGCTGCCCGGCGTATGGCCAGGCGTGGGCAGCAGCTGGAAATCACCAAAGTGGGTCTCCGGCAGGGAAAAGGTGTCATCGGGTTCGGCAAAACGGCTAATCGGCCCCAGGGAGCGGCTGTGGCAATAGAGCGCGCTGCTGAAGCGCTGCTGGATCAGCGCCGCACCCGGCGCAGATTCATGCCAGTGGGTCAGATAGTGGCGGATCACGCCGCCACTATCGGCAATCACTTCATGATCGAGTGGGTTTTCTACCCGTCCAATCAGCAGATTACCGCGCGGGTGACGCAGCATAAACCCATGCATCATCAGGTCATTAACGGTATCTTCCACCGGAAATTCCGGGGTTGAGATCCACAAATCGTCATACAACGGCTTCAATGTCGATCTCCTGGAACCTTTTATCCGCGCAGGACGGGATGCCCGGTCGCTTGCAAATGGGCGTGGCCCTGACTGACCTGAAGCCTGGCACGGGCACCCAGCGGCAGCGTAACGGTGTCCGCTGCATGGCCAAAATCTAACTCACTGATGACCGGCAAGCCGCAGGTGTCGCGTAGCCGCTGCCAGACGGTACTGAAATTAAAACCGTTGTCATATTCTGACAGGGCACTGCTGGTAAAACTGCCGGCAACGATGGCGCGCTGGCGGGCCAGAATACCGCTCTGCTGTAGCTGAATCAGCATTCGCTCAATGCGGAACGGATGCTCATTCACATCCTCGATCACCAGAATGCCATTGTCGATCTGCGGCATCCAGGGTGTACCGATCAACGAACAGATCATCGCCAGGTTACCGCCCCACAGCGTCCCCTGCCATTCGCCCTGGTCCGGCGACGCGCTTTGCCAGCTTACATTGACTGTAGGTGATGTCACGGCCTGCCAGAAGTGATGCTGGGTAAATTCAGATAAAGTCGCGGCGCCAAAATTGCCGGTCAGCATCGGGGCGCTGAAGCTGATTAACCCCACCTGCGCCAGCAAAGCCAGTTGAATGGCGGTAAAATCGCTGTGACCGCACAGCGCCAGCGGCTGATTCAGCAGGCGGCGTTGCAGACCCGTGTAGTCAATCGATTCCAGCAAACGGCTGGCACCGTATCCGCCACGCACCGCCAGCACGATATCGGGCAGGGTGGTGAGAGCAGCGAGCTGGTTGATATCCGCCAGCCGCTCGGCGTCAGTACCGGCAAAGCGCTGGAACCGGCGGGCAATCACCTGCTGATTTTCCACCTGATGTCCCGCTGCCTGCAGCCGTTCAATGCCGAGCTGTGCCGCAGGCTGGTTGTGACAGTAACCGGATGGGGAGATAAGACGGATTGAACGTGAAATCATCATACTTTCCTGCTGTTAGCGCACCTGACTCCGGCCGATGATGACCAAAAGTGCCACTGAAGTCACGGTACGCACTGCGATTTACGTTATTTAGGATAAACGGTAATTTTGCTCTGAGTCTGTCTGGGTATGATAGCATTCGCCACTTCTGCAACGAGATGAAAAATTGCTGAAATTCCGACACCTTATCCTCTCAGCGTTATTCCTGACCGGCTGTGCCAGCGAGCCGTCGCATCATGCGGTTAAAGAGAAGAATACGCCGCTCACTCAGGCACCGCCTTCCAGCGTTAATGATGCCTGGGCCATGTTTACCGAAGATGCCGCCAGTCATTATGGTGTTGATGAGAAGCTGATCAGCGCCATTATCAGTGTCGAGTCGGGCGGGAATCCGCGCGTGGTCAGCCGCTCAAATGCGGTGGGGTTGATGCAGATTAAAGCCTCAACCGCGGGCCGCGAAGTCTATCGCACCCTGGGACGCCGCGGACAACCCTCCATTGCGGAACTGCGCGATCCGGCGAAGAATATTGATATCGGCACCGCCTATATCCGCATTCTGCAGGATTCCGCTCTGTCGGGCATTCGCGATCCGCTGACGCTGCGTTACGCCACTATCGTCTCCTATGCCAACGGGGCCGGGGCATTACTGCGCACCTTCTCCCGTGATCGCGATCGGGCGATTGCGATGATCAATGCCATGTCGCCGGATGAGTTTTATCAGCATGTGCAGAATAAACATCCGGCGGCCCAGGCACCGCGCTATCTGTGGAAAGTCACCACCGCTTACCGCACCATTTAACCTCTTCGCCCGGCGGCATCGCCGGACGAAACGGCCCTGGCAGCTTCAGGGTTCCAGCAGCCGCCGCGCCGTCGGATAATCAACAATCAGCACTTTGACATAACCGCCGCGCAGCGCGCCGCGGATCGCCTGGGCTTTCCCCCGTGCCGCCCGCCAGCGCCACCACCTGCGGACACTGCTTCACCTGCGCCAGCTCCATGCCAATCACCGGATCTTCTTCTGCCTGCAACACCGGCTGACCGCTGGCATCAAAGTAGTGCAGACAGATATCACCGACCGCCCCGCGCGCCGCCAGCGTCTGAAGCATCTCACCATCATAATAGTTGCCGGAATTACGCAGCAGTGCCGACGGCTCAAGATCGCCGATGCCGACAATCGCCAGGTCGACCTGATCGAATTTACCCAACACCTCCGCCACTTCAGGATTGGCCGACAGGCGCTGGCGGTCGCTCACTGACCGCTCAATCGACTGTGAGGGCAGCAGCCAGGCGGGGCAGTTAAGCAGCGCCGCCAGGTTCTGTGTCAGGATCGTCGCCTGCACATTGCCGTTCGCACCCACGCCGCCCAGCAGCTGAATCACCCCTTTGCACGAGCTATTCAGCGGATGCAGGGCATCGACCATCGCCCGGATGGTGCCGCTCCACGATGAAATGCCAATCAGCTCGTCATCACGCAGACGGGTTTCAAGATAGTGCGCCGCCGCGGAGCCAATCGCCTGTTTAATCTGTAACGTCGAGGCCTGATCCGGCACATCCACCACGATCGCCTGCGGCAGACCGTAGGTCTGCTCAATCGCTTTTTCCAGTTCAGGAAAAACATTGGCTGGCGGGACCACGCTGATCTTAACCACGCCCTCTTTAACGCTACGATTAAGAATACGTGAGACAAACGACTGCGATAACTTCAGCGACTGTGCAATCTCTGACTGCTTCAACCCTTCGACATAGTAAAGGGTGGCAATCTTCACCATCAGTCGCTGTTCATCCTGTTTTGCCATCGGTTTCCCCTCTGATTCTGCCCGGTATTGTTAACCAGGATGGTTAAAATCACAACGCAGGTGAATTTGTGATCGTTTTCGCTTTTTGCAGATCCTGCATTGGACGCCGCGTCATCGACGGCGCATAGTCATTATGCATATAAAATCGCCTGTGAATATATATTCAAGCGGAGAAAAATAATGACTCGTCCTCTGATCAAACTGACCCTGCTGGCTTCAATCATGGCCTTCTCAACCACGTTAATGGCGGCGGAACAAGGCCTGCTGGCGATTATCACGCCGTCACATGACAACCCCTTTTTTAAAGCGGAGGCGGAAGGCGCGTTAGCCAAAGCCAAAGAGCTGGGCTACACCACGCTGGTGGCATCACATGATGATGACGTCAGTAAGCAGAACCAGCTGATTGAAACGGTGATTGCCCGAAAAGCCAAAGCGATCATTCTGGATAACGCCGGTGCCGATGCCACGGTCGGACCGTTGCAGAAAGCGAAAGATGCCGGTATCCCGACCTTCCTGATCGACCGGGAGATCAACAAAACCGGCATTGCGGTGGCGCAGATCGTCTCGAACAACTATCAGGGTGCGCAGCTGGGTGCCGAAAAGTTTGCCAAATTGCTGGGCGGCAAAGGTGACTACGTTGAACTGCTGGGTAAAGAGTCCGACACCAATGCTGGCGTGCGTTCGCAGGGTTATCACGATGTACTGGACGATTACAGCGAGATGAAAATGGTGGCTCAGCAGAGCGCCAACTGGAGCCAGACCGAAGCCTTTAGCCGGATGGAAACTATCTTACAGAAGCATCCCAACATTGTGGGGGTGATCTCCGGCAACGACACCATGGCGCTGGGGGCAGAAGCTGCGCTGAAAGCGGCCGGTAAAACCGCGGTGATCGTGGTGGGCTTTGACGGCAGCGACTACACCCGCGACTCGATTATCAATAAAGGCAATATCAAGGCCACGGTGCTGCAGCCGGGCTGGGATCAGGCGCAGATGGCGGTCAGTCAGGCCGATTACTACCTGAAAAATGGTAAAGCGCAGAAAGAGGAGAAACAGCTGATGGACTGCGTGCTGATTGACGACAGCAACGCCTCCAGACTGAAAAACTTCAACCTGGCGAAATGACCATGAAACGGATACTGGCGGTATTAACCGGAATGGTGCTGCTTAGCGCCTGTACCGTGGTGGATCTGGATGCAAACGGTCAGCCGATTCTGCCGAAAGATCCCCAGGCTAAACCGGGTTATGCGACCCAGACGCCGCAGCAAATCGCGGAGGAAAGCTGGTCGTCGCGAGTGATGGCCACCGCCAACAGCCATGCGCTGAGCTGGGCTGACATGGAAACCAAAAGTCAGACGGTGAAAGCGGGTACCCGTGAAAGCGTATTTGTCCGCGCCAGCGGCACGGTGGCGGCGCTGAATGAGAGCAATCCACGCGAGCGCATCCTGACCCTGACGCTGAACGGCAAGCCGGTTGAGGTCAGCATCGGGCCGGTGCTGCGCAGTAATGCCATCCGCGATGCCGCCGGTTTCCGTTTTGAAGAGTTCACCAATCAGGTGCAGTACGCCCAGTTAACCCGGGCGCTGAATCGTCATGCGGTGAAGCAGCTGCCGACGCTGGATGCCAGCTGGGTCAACCAGCCGGTACAGGCGCTGCTGGCGGTGAGCATCGGGCACGGCAGCGTTGAGGATGTGGTGGCGGTTGAACTGACGCGGGGGACGCCCTGATGGACGATGAGATCATTCTGCGGGCCGAGCAGATTTCGATGCTGTTTCCCGGCACGCTGGCGCTGGATCGCGTCGATTACCGGGTCTGGCGCGGCAAAGTCAATGTCATCATTGGCGAAAACGGCGCCGGTAAATCGACGCTGATGAAGATCCTGGCCGGCGTACAGCAACCCACCGCCGGGACGATGTTTCTCAACGGTGCGCCGCTGACGCTCAGCAGCACCCGCGACGCCGCCCGGCACGGCATCGGTATGGTGCATCAGGAGCTGAATCTGTTTGAGAACCTGACGGTGGCGGAAAATCTGTTCCTGGGACGTGAACTGCAGCGCGGATTAGCACCGATTAATGAGGCGGAGCAGGCGCGTCGCACCGCCGCGCTGATGGCGCGTCTCGACCAGCCCATTTCGCCTAATGAGCGGGTCGGTAACCTGAAAGTGGGTCAGCAACAGCTGGTAGAGATCGCCAAGGCGCTGGCCGAAGATGCCGACATTCTGATCCTTGATGAACCGACCTCGGCGCTGAGCAAAACTGAAGTGGAGATCCTGTTCCGGGTGATTCGCGATCTGACCCGACAGGGCGTCTCCATCATTTACATTTCGCACCGGCTGGAAGAGCTGATGGCGATTGGCGATGTCATCACCATCCTGCGTGATGGCCGTTTCCAGGCAGAAGCGCAGGTCAGCACCATCGACGTGCCGTGGATTGTGCGGGAGATGCTGGGCAGCGAGCCGGTGACCACCTTCCTGCCAGAAACGCGGCAGTTCGGTGCGCCGATGCTGGAAGCACAACACATCACCTGCGTCAGCCTCAACGGTAATACGCTGGTTGATGATGTCAGTTTTCAGGTTCGGGCCGGTGAAATCGTCGGCATCTATGGCCTGATGGGCGCCGGCCGGACCGAGCTGTTTGAGTGTCTGCTCGGCAGCCAGCGCAACTACCTGGGCAAACTTTGGCTCGACAGCAAACCGTTGCCCACCCGCCTGCCGACGGCGGATCGCATCCGGATGGGCATGAGCCTGGTACCGGAAGACCGCAAACGCTCCGGCATTTTTCCGGTCTCGTCGGTGGCGAGTAACCTCACTATCGCCAGTTTGTGGCGGCGGCTGTCGCACCGCTTTGCCATTGCCCATCAGCAGGAGCAGCAGGTGGTAAATCAGACGGTGGGCAACCTGGCGATTAAGATCTCCTCCCCGGAGGTGGCGATCAGCGCGTTGAGTGGCGGGAATCAGCAAAAGGTGGTGATTGGCCGCGCGCTGCTGACCAATCCGCGTTTGCTGCTGCTGGATGAGCCGAGTCGCGGCATTGATGTCGGGGCCAAAGCGGAAGTGTTTCGCATGATGGTGGCGCTGTCGCAGCAGGGGATTGCGGTGCTGTTCTCCACTTCCGATCTGAAAGAGATCATGGCGGTAGCGATCGCATCCTGGTGATGTCGGGCGGCAAACTTACGGCTGACCTTCCGCGAGATCAGGCGGAAGAGGCAGCGCTGGTGAAAGCAAGTGCGCAGGGGTTCTGAGCATGAAAAGCAATGACAGCGTGGCGCTGGCCACACTTCCCGCTAAGGCGTTTAACTCGCGTGAAAATTTTTTGCTGCTGCTACTGAAGCTGCGCACCTTTATTGCGCTGATTCTGATTGTTGGTTTCTTTGCCATTACCGTGCCGGACTTTCTGGCGGTCGGCAGCCTGGTGATCATGGTGAAGCACATTGCCATCAACGCGTTTCTGGCGCTTGGCATTACCTTCGTCATTATCACCGCCGGCATTGACCTGTCGATTGGCGCCACGCTGGGGCTGTGCGGCATGATCGCCGGCTGGATGATCACCAAAGGCATTGTATTGCCGATGTTTGGCATCGCCATCTTTCCCAGCGTCTGGGTGATTGTGCCGTTTGTTCTGCTGGTGGGTGCGCTGATTGGTGCGGGCAATGGCTGGATCATCACACGCTACAACGTTGCCCCCTTTATCTGCACGCTCGGCACCAAGTATATCCTGCGCGGCGCAGCGATGCTCACCTCAGGCGGCGAAACCTTTCCTGGCCTGCAGGGCAATCCGCTGCTGGGGAATACCGGTTTCGACAGGATTGGTGCCGGTAATTTCCTCGGCTTGCCGTACGCCATCTGGATGATGGTGCTGCTGGCGTTAGTGATTGCTTATGTCGCGCGCCGCCTGCCGTTTGGCCGACAGGTTTACGCCATCGGTGATAACGAACGCGCCGCCGAGTTATCAGGGGTGAAAACCCGGCAGGTAAAGATTCTGGTCTATACCCTCTCAGGCTTCTGCGCCGCGATTGCTGGCATTGTGGTGTCGTCACAGCTGGTGGCGAGCCATCCGGCCAACGGCACGGCGTTTGAGATGAACGCCATTGCTGCGGTGGTGCTGGGCGGCACTTCGCTGGCGGGCGGACGCGGCACCATTGTCGGCACGCTGATTGGTGCATTCGTGATTGGCTTCCTGGCGGACGGGCTGATCATGATGGGCGTCAGTGAATTCTGGCAGATGGTGATTAAAGGCATCGTGATTATCATCGCGGTGATCATCGACCAGACCCAGAGCCGGATGCAGCAAAAAGCGGCCGTGGTGGCGCAGAAAGCACTGATAGAGGAGGGCGCGCCAATAAAAAGCTAACCGGTCAATCTCTTGCTGCGACGCCGCACGCCGCACCCGTCACACGCTCTGGCGATGTCGCGCGTGCGCGGCCTGTGCCGCAGCCAGGGACGAAACAGGCGAACGGAGAAAGAGAAACAGGTTCGATTATGCCGTTCCTGACCTCCAGTGGTTCACCTTTTTTTTAACTGATGTGAATATTTATTCATAACCGATTTAAAATTCAGAGGTAGTGTATGAATCCTTTCAATCTTCCGGTAGACGACCTCAAACGCCGGGCGCGGGCGATCCGCCGCCGTATCATTCAGCTTAACGCAGGCAGTCCGGCAGGCGGTCATACCGGTGCCGATCTGTCACAGGTGGAGATCCTGACCGCGCTCTATTTCCGCATTCTCAACTGCGCGCCGGATCGCACCGAAGATGACCAGCGTGATATCTACATACAGTCAAAAGGGCATGCAGTAGGCGGTTACTACTGTGTGCTGGCGGAAGCGGGCTACTTCCCCACCGACTGGCTGCCGACCTATCAGCACGCCGATTCTCACCTGCCGGGACATCCGGTGCGGCAAAAAACCCCTGGCGTGGAGTTGAATACCGGGGCGCTGGGGCACGGGCTGCCGGTGGCGGTCGGGATTGCTATCGCGGCAAAAAAGGACAACAGCGCGCGCCGCATTTTCGTGGTGACCGGCGATGGTGAACTGGCGGAAGGCAGCAACTGGGAGGCCGCGCTGGTGGCGGCCCATTACCGCCTCGACAACCTGATTATCATCAATGACAAGAACAAGCTGCAACTGGCGGGGGCGACGAGCGAGATCATGAACACCGATCCGCTGCCGGAAAAATGGCGCGCGTTTGGCCTGGAGGTGACCGAGTGCAACGGCAATGACATGGCGTCGGTGGTCGGGACCATTGAAGGCCTGCCGCAGAACGGCAAACCGCAGGTGATTGTGGCGCATACCGAGAAGGGATTTGGCGTCTCCTTTATCCAGAGTAAAGCCGAGTGGCATCACCGGGTTCCGAAAGGGGCAGAAATTGAGCAGGCGCTGGAGGAGTTAAAAGATGAGTAACGCACAACATTTAGCCAGTGTGATGGTAACGGCCTTTATCGACGCGGTGAATCGCGGTGTGGATCTGGTGCCGGTCGTCGCCGATTCGACCTCAACCGCCAAAATCGCGCCGTTTATTAAGGCGTTTCCCGATCGGTTAATCAACGTCGGCATCGCGGAGCAGACGCTGGTCGGCACGGCGGCAGGCCTGGCGCTGGGCGGAAAGATCGCCGTCACCTGCAATGCCGCGCCGTTTCTGGTCTCACGCGCCAACGAGCAGGTGAAAGTCGACGTCTGCTACAACAACACCAATGTCAAACTGTTTGGACTGAATGCCGGTGCCAGCTATGGCCCACTCGCCAGTACCCATCACAGTATTGACGATATCGCTGTGATGCGCGGCTTCGGCAACATTGAGATCTATGCGCCCTCATGCCCGCTGGAGTGCCGCCAGATTATCGATTACGCACTGGCGCACGTCGGGCCGGTCTATATCCGCCTCGATGGCAAAGATCTGCCCCAGCTGCACGATGAAAGCTACCAGTTCAGACCGGGTCAGATTGATCTGTTGCGTGAAGGCCACGACATTGCGCTGGTGGCAATGGGCTCCACGGTTCACGAGGTGGTTCACGCGGCGGAGCAACTGGCTGAACAGGGAATATCAGCCGGTGTGATCGCGGTTCCATCGATTCGACCCTGTGATACCCAACAGCTGCGCAACCTGTTAAATCACTACCCAGCGGTGATCAGCGTCGAAGAGCACAACGTCAATGGCGGCGTCGGCAGTCTGGTGGCTGAAGTGCTGGCGGAAGGCGGGTGCGCGATTCCGCTGCTGCGGCTCGGTATTCCGGATGGCGAATATGCCATTGCCGGCGATCGCGCGTCAACCCGGGCCCACCATGGCATTGATGCCAGCAGCGTGGTCAACAGTGCAGTGCGCATCTGCGCAGGAGCGTAACGATGGTGGGACCTCTGATTCTGGCGATTGACGAAGGCACCACTAACGCCAAAGCGATAGCGGTGGATCGTCACGGCAGCGTGGTGGCGCGCGGCAGCCAGAGTTTGACCCTGGCGCACCCGCAGCCAGGCCTGGCGGAGCA
>NZ_MLFN01000062.1 GCF_002095315.1 Pantoea conspicua | reverse complement strand
GCCCCTGCCGGACCAGATATTCAGTCTGGATACCCCGGTCACCTCACAGGCTCCGGTTGATACAGATTATTCAGCCATGGAAGGAGTGGAATAATGGCGACATTACAAAATTTACTTCAGGCGATGGGCGCTGATGAGAAGACGTTACTGGAGAGTGCCAGGTCGCGCTGTGCTGAATGGGAACGCTGGCTGGAGCCTGTTAGCGACGATGCGCCTACCGGAGAGGACCCAGGCTACGATGACGATTTCCAGCGCATCCGTGAAGAGGTCAACAAACTTTCCGGCATTGATACCGGGCTGATATGCCAGTTGGCGGAAAAGCTGCTGACCGGCTGCTGCAAGGATCTGCGCGTTATTACTTTCTATGTCTGGGCGCGCCTGCATCAGGATGGTGAGTCCGGACTGGCACAGGGGATTGAACTGCTGGCGGCAATGCTTGAGCGGTTCGGTGCCCGGCTGCATCCGTTACGCGACCGGAGCCGCAAATCAGCTCTGGAGTGGCTGGGTAGCGGCCGCGTAATTGATAGCCTTTCCTTATATCCGGAAGTGGATTTGTCGGTGATGCAGCGCATCACAGCAGGCCTGCTACTTTCGGAGCAGGCTTTTCAATGGTTTGATGAAGATGCCCGTCCCGAACTTGGCGGACTGTATCAGGCGCTGGACAACCGGCTGGTACAGAACGGCGGTGCCAACAGTCTGGTGCCTCAGACCAGCCGTGAGGATAGCGCGACAGCCGTGTCAGTAACTTCTGCGCCAGTAATGAACGCTGTTACATCCGGGCGTGATTTGCTAGATCAGGCGAAAGTGCTGGCGAAATATCTTCGCGATCAGCCTGGAGGCTGGCTGGCCGGGCATCATCTGTTGAAAAGTGTCCGCTGGGATACGTTGACCGAACTGCCGCCGCTGGATGCGACGGGGCGTACGCGTCTGGTTCCACCTAAGCCAGACAGCAGGGCTCACCTCAAGCGACTCTACCTGCAAAAAAGTTGGTCTGAATTGCTGGAGCATACAGACACGTTGCTGGCGCAGGGCGTCAATCATCTGTGGCTGGATGTGCAGTGGTACGCCTGTCAGGCACTGGCAAAACTCGATAGCGACAAGGTGCGCGCAGATATTCTCTGCCGTGATCTCAAAGGTTTGCTGGCCCGCCTTCCTGGGCTGGAAGCACTGGCTTTCAGTGACGGTACACCCTTTGCTGACGAGGTGACGCTGAACTGGATAAACGAAAGCGTACTGGATGATATGGCTGGCTGGAAAGAGGGGACGGTATCAGTCGTTGCTGTGGGCAGCGATGATGTGCTGGCACTGGAGCCTGAAGTGTTAACAAAAGCCGATACAGAAGGATTTGAAGCCGCGCTTAACTGGCTTCAGGTTCAGTCGGGTTACACTTCTTCCCGTAACCAGTGGCTGATGCGTCTGCTGATGGCCCGGGTGAGCGAGCAGTACGGAAAAAATGAAATGGCACTGCACCTGCTGGGTGAGCTCGACGCCGCAGCCCGCGAACTCACGCTTAAGCAGTGGACGCCTGAGCTGATATTTGAAGTCAAAGCTCGCCGGCTAAAACTGCTGCGGGGCAAAGCCGCACGCAGCGAAGCTGATAAAACGCGGCTGCAGCCTGAAATGGACATGCTGTTATCCGGGCTTATCTCACTGGATCCTGCTCGGGCCGCGGTGCTGTGCGGCTGAGTACCTCTCAACGGAAAACAGAGTGCTATGGCAGAAGGTAACCCTGTGGTGGTGGGGTAACATTCTTTCTGTATTAACAGGCATTGCTTAGTGAGGGAAGCCCGCTGCAATGGTGTTCCTTCAGGCCAGCAGCCACCCGCCAGATAGCAGGCTGTTCTCTTCGAAACCAGCATTAACGATCCTTCACTTCATCTGGTGCCTTCATTGGGGCTGGATTTTTTTTCACCGCTCAACAAGCAGTAATCAACACACAGACATAATTATGGATGACTTAACCCTGCGTTATTACGACGCTGAAATGCGCTACCTGCTTGAAGCAGGCGAAGAGTTTGCCCGTGCTCATCCGGAGCAGGCTGCAATGCTCAATCTCGATAAAGCGGGTGCGCGCGACCCGTACGTGGAGCGCCTGTTTGAAGGCTTTGCCTTTTTGATGGGACGACTGCGTGAAAAGCTGGATGATGACCTGCCAGAACTGACTGAAGGGCTGGTCAGCCTGCTGTGGCCGCATTATCTGCGCACTATTCCGTCGATGTCGGTAGTGGAGTTCACGCCGGACTGGCGCGAAATGAAAGAGCCGATGCGTATCGCTAAAGCCTTCGAAGTCCTTTCCCGACCAATCGGTGAAAAAGGCACGCGCTGCCGCTACAGCAGTACGAAGGCGATCAATCTTCAGCCACTGTCACTGGAACGCGCCCGGTTGTCGACCGATCCTGATGGCCGCTCTGTTATCTCGCTGCGCTTTCATTGCAGCAAACTGGCGGACTGGAGCCGTATCGATCTCAGCCATATTCCATTCTATTTCAATGCGGATGCACCGCTGGCCTGCGCCATGCACGAAGCCTTCACCATGAATGTGTCCCGGATGTGGCTGCGGATGCCGGGTGAGCCGGACAGAAGGGGGCTGGAGGGGCGTTTCACCGCGCTCGGGTTTGACGATGACGATACCCTCTGGCCGAAGGGCAACAGCAGCTTTAGTGGCTATCAGCTGCTGCTGGAGTACTTTACCTTCCGCGAGAAATTCATGTTCACCGGGCTGCGCGGGCTGGAGAGCGTAGCATGGCCATCGGATCTTCCCTGGTTTGAAATCGACGTGGTGCTGGCGGAACGCTGGGAGCATGACTTCAGCTTTACCGAGAAGCACCTGCGTCTTAACTGCGTGCCGGTGATTAATCTGTTCCCAATGGAATCGGATCCGCTGACGCTGAACTCGCTGCAGACGGAATATATGCTGCGCCCGATGCGCGTACAGGATGGTCACACGGAAATTTACGCCGTCGACTCAGTAACGTCCTCCAGTCAGCAGACTTATGTGCCGTTCTCCAGTTTTCGTCATAAAGGCGGGATGATGCGCCACGAAGCGCCTGAGTATTACTACCACACTCGCGTTCGCCGCGGTCCGTCCGGATTACATAATACCTGGCTGATTCTTGGGGGCGAAGCCTTTGACAATCATACGGTACCGGAAGACGAAAGCCTGTCGCTGACGCTGACCGGCACTCATGGCCAGTTACCGCGCCGCGCGCTGCAAAGTACAGTTCTTGATTCGGTAATGAAAACCCCCTCAGCCAGTATCGCCGTACGCAACCTTTGCGCGCCAACGCTGCCCTGTTATCCGCCAGCACAGGACCGTTTCCACTGGCGTGTGCTAAGTCATCTCGGCAGTGGTTTTCTCCCGATGATGGATAATGCTGACGTGCTGCGCGGCACCCTGGCGCTGTATGAGTGGACCGACAGTGAGATGAACCGCCGTCGTCTGGAAGCCATCATTGATGTAAAGCACAGCGAAACCGAGCGCTTCGAACAGGGTTACCTGGTGCGCGGCGTCCAGATTGACGTGACGCTGGACAGCCACGGCTTTGCCGGGCGTGGTGACATCTGCCTGTTTGGCGAGATGCTGAGCCGCTTCTTTGCACTCTATACCGACATCTATCTGTTTAACCGTCTGATTATTACCCTGCAACCGACCGGAGAACGCCTGGAATGGGAAGAGAAGCACAACCGCCGCATTCCCGGCTGACCCCGCGGCTGGAAGACGACCTTCACCGTATTAACTTTTATCGTTTCTGTCAGCTGCTGGAGAAGCGTCATCCGGGCAGTCCGCTGCTCGGTTCTACCAGCCATCCGGCTGATGACCCGGTGCGCTTTGCGCCTTATCCGGGGATGGGTTTTCCGGTCAGTGAGCTGAAATCGGTTGAATACGACGAAGAGGATGAGAGTAAACCGCCACGCATCCGCACTACGTTTATGGGGATGTACGGCGTCGACTCACCGTTGCCGACCGCCTATCTCGATGATATTACGCAACGCCGGGAAGGGCATGAGGCGCTGCAGGGCTTCCTCGATATCTTCAGCCATCGCATCCTGACGCAGTTTTACCGTATCTGGCGTAAGTACTCTTACCCGGCGACCTTCGAGCCCGGCGGGACCGACAGCATCTCACAGTCGCTGCTGGGCCTGGTGGGCCTGGGGATTCCAGGCACCGCAGAGCATATTGCTACGCCGGTATCTCGCTTTCTGTCGCTGCCTGGGGTGCTGCAGCAGCCCGGAAAAACTCAGCAGGGGATGCAGGCGCTGGTCAGCCTGCTGGCACCTGAAACCCGGGTACAGGTCAGCCCGTACTCTCTGCGTCCGGTGGAGATTACCCGGCCGCTTGGCTTTTACGGTGATGAAGACTTTCTGCTGGATGGCAATACGCCGCTTGGCGACGAGGCGATGGATGCGAACAGCCAGCTATTGATCGCGCTGTTCACCGATGACGAGCAGGAATCGCAGGGCTGGAAGCCAGATGGCCTGCTGTATCAGGATTTTCTGGTCATGCTGCGGGTCTATCTGGGCTGGCGCTTTAAAGCAAAAATCACCCTGACCACGCAGACTCGTCTGCTGGCCGTTCCGCCGCTTGGCGAGGGGCCATTCTGGCTGGGGATGAACGGCGTACTGGGTGCCGATCAGGAGACACTGACAGACGATATCCCACAGACTTTCACCACGGAACTGGGCTGTTACACCGGCCTGCAGCCCGCAATATTACAACAAGGAAACCGACGTGTTACGTACAACTTTGACTAAGACGGCATACTGGCTGCCTGTAGTGCTGGCCCTGAGCCTGACGGGCTGTGGCCTGACGCAGAGCGTCAGCGACGGGACCAAATCGGCCTTCACCGCAGTGTTCTATAAAAAGATCAAAGTGCTGCATCTCGATTTCACCGCACGTGAAGCGCTGAATAGTGATGAACGTGAGAGCAACTCCCTGTCTCAGTCGCTTGTGGTGAGAATTTATCAGCTCAGGGATCGTAAAACCTTCGATAAGACGGTGTACCAGCAACTGCTGAAGGAAGGAGAAACGGTGCTGGCCGCAGATCTGTTGTCCACCCGTGATGTGGTGATTAAACCGGGTGGTGACGTGCAGCTTGATATGCCGATGGAAGAGGCGGCGAAATATGTGGGCGTGGCGGGATTGTTCCGCCATCCCGATCAGGTGAAAAACAGATGGAAGCTGACGATTGAGCGTGAAGCGCTTGATCCCGACAAAGCCAGGGTAATTGAGGCCGGGAATAACGCTCTGACGCTGATCGCGGTGAAGGATAAATAATGCCCCAGAACCACAAGACGCCCTCGCTGTATGAGATGCTCGCCGGAACTTTCTCCGGTGGCCTCGATTTACATCAGGTCAGTGAAGAAAACCAGGTGATCATGTCCGTGCTCGACAACATGCAGCGCATCCTGAACTGCCGTGCCGGTACGCTGGCCCATCTGCCAGACTACGGCCTGCCGGACATGACCAAAATTCTCCAGGGAATGCCGGGTACAGCGCATGAACTGATGGGAACGCTGTCGGCGGTGTTGCTCAAATATGAGCCACGACTGAAAACTATTAAGGTGGTGCTGCTCGACCAGGTCATTCCGGGAGAGTTATGTTATGCCATCGATGCTGAACTAAAAGGTATTGGGCTGGTTCGCTACGGCACGGAGTTTATGCCGGAAGGGCGGGTGCTCATCAGGCACATGAAACAGCAGCACTATCTTGAGCCTCGGGCATCAGCATCCTGACCTGAGACACCACGATTTTTCCTCCCTGAGTTTATCTTCATGACTAATTTCTCTCACCGCCGCGTAAAAACCGGCAGCGATCCGCGCAGGCTTGCTGATTACGCCGCACTGCGCAATGAACTGGCTAAACTCTCGCATCCGGCCCGTCCCGATGTGAACTGGCAGTCTGTCGAAAAACGCTGTGATGCATTGTTTGAGCAGAATGGCGTGGAGTTGCAGTCGGCGGCCTGGTATACGCTGGCGCGTACGCATCTGGCCGGACTTTCCGGCTTGAATGAAGGCTTATCGTTACTGGAAACCCTGATCACCCATCAGTGGGACGCGCTCTGGCCGCAGCCTGTGGCGGTAAGGATGGAAATTCTGTGCAGCCTCAGTCAGCGGATGCAACAGCTGCTGCGCACCTTCTCGCCCAGCGACAGCGACTACAGCGCGCTCAATCTTGCTGAGCAGCAGCTGACCCGTCTGATAAGCGCGTTACAGCGACGAGAGCTTACCCCTTTGAGCCCGCTGAATGCTTTGCTCAGCCTGATACACCACAGTGCCGTCAGGCTGGAGAAGAGTAACAGCGCCGCGGCGCCAGTCGTTGAAAATGATCCTGAGGTAGTCCTTACCAGCACCGGGATTTCAGCGGCTCCCTCACCAGAAACGACCCGGTCGGCCAATGAGGTGAAGTGGATTTATCTGGTGCCGCCGGAACCCCAGCTGGCGACGAACCCGCAGATCCCGCCGCCTGCTGCTGCAACATTATGGCAGCCGTTTGCGCTGGGAATGTTGGCCATGCTGGTGCTAGGCAGCGTCGCGCTGTGGAGCTGGAGCCTTTTTCAGCGTCCGGACCCGCTGCAGACACCACTTGCTTCATCACTGTCAGCGTTACCTTCGGTACTCTCACCGATGCAGCTGGAGACGCTTCGTCAGCAGGGCCCGCTCTCTGACGCGCTATTTACCGCGACACAGCAGCAGCTTACCCGTCTCAGCCAGTTACCGCCGGACTGGGCAACGGATTACAGCCGCCAGCTGGTGAAACAGGCTCAGCTGCTGTGGCCAGAAAAATCGCGTCAACTGACGCAACAGTGGCAGCAGCAGGTTAACGCCGCGGCTTTACCTGCCGATACGATGAATGGATGGCATCAGGGCATGACCGAATTGCAGACTCTGGCGGACAAATTAAATGCTCTGGATGAAAAGCGAGGCAGGTATTTAACGGTCAGCGAGCTTAAATCAGCGGTCTTCAGCATGATGACGCATTTTCGGCAGACGATACCCGTAGAGGAACAGTTGCGGCTCATTCGTCAGCTACCAGATGATTCACCTGCCAGGCAGCAGCAGATCGAGCAAGCCGGGCAGCATCTGCGTGCACAGGCCTATGCGCTGATGAAGGAGAAAGAAAAAGAGACCACGGCAGCATCATTCTGATCTCGCTTTCCGCTGATGAGTGGATTCAGCAATGATCGCTTCCGCTTACAACACTGCTGGCCGCGCCGGTCAGCATTGTTGATGCCATCAGTGCGATACCGCTGCGCCGCTATGATCTGAAAACAACAGATTGATCTACCGGCAGCTCCCTTAACCCTTACCAGGCTGAGTTAAAGTGCAGCAGATGGCAGCCAGCACTTCATCGCCTCCTTTCAAAGGGCGCTCCATAGCATCTGAAAACAAAAATCCACGCCATGGCGTGGATTTTATCGGATATGTTGCGCTGCATCAGGTTCAGTTAAACCCAATGAGACAACAGAAGATTAGACGTTAAACAGGAAGTTCATCACGTCGCCATCTTTGACGATGTACTCTTTCCCTTCGGAACGCATCTTGCCGGCTTCTTTCGCGCCTTGCTCGCCTTTATAAGCGATAAAGTCTTCAAAGGCGATGGTCTGCGCACGGATGAAGCCTTTCTCGAAGTCGGTATGGATTTTACCGGCTGCCTGTGGAGCCGTAGCGCCCACCGGGATGGTCCAGGCACGCACTTCTTTCACGCCCGCGGTGAAGTAGGTCTGCAGGTTCAGCAGGGAGTAACCGGCACGGATCACACGGTTCAGGCCTGGCTCTTCCAGTCCCAGTTCCGCCATGAATTCGTCACGATCTTCATCTTCCAGCTCAGCAATATCTGATTCCACCGCAGCACACACCGGCACCACCACGGAACCTTCCGCTTCGGCGATGGCACGCACCTGATCAAGATACGGGTTGTTCTCAAAACCGTCTTCATTGACGTTAGCGATGTACATGGTCGGCTTCAGCGTCAGGAAGCTCAGATAGCGAATTGCCGCTTTCTCATCAGCATCCAGATCCAGCGAACGCAGCATACCGGCTTCAGAGAGATGCGGCAGGCACTTCTCCAGCGCAGCCAGTTCGGCTTTCGCGTCTTTATCGCCGCCTTTGGCTTTCTTCTGCACGCGCTGAATCGCACGTTCGCAGGTATCGAGATCGGAGAGCGCCAGTTCGGTGTTGATGACGTCAATATCTTCAGCCGGGTTTACTTTGCCCGCAACATGAATAATGTTGTCGTTCTCAAAGCAGCGCACCACGTGACCGATCGCTTCGGTTTCACGGATGTTGGTCAGGAACTGGTTACCCAGGCCTTCACCTTTTGACGCGCCTTTTACCAGCCCAGCGATGTCGACGAATTCCATGGTCGTTGGCACCACGCGCTGCGGTTTAACAATCTCAGACAGCTGATCGAGACGCAGGTCAGGCATCGGCACCACGCCAGTGTTGGGCTCAATGGTGCAGAAGGGGAAGTTAGCCGCTTCGATACCCGCTTTAGTCAGCGCGTTAAACAGCGTGGATTTACCGACGTTCGGCAGGCCGACGATACCGCATTTGAATCCCATGGTTTGATACCCTTTATAACTGGATGGACAGCCCGCCCGGCGGCGCACTGTCAGAGACGAAATGAAAATTTTCGCGCATTATACACAGAATCACGACGATTCGGGCGATTAAGCAGGCTTGAAAGCGTGCAGCCGGTTCATCGCCTTGATGCGATCCTCTTTCAGCCACAGTTCAGTGCAGCGCGCCGCTTCATCAATGGCGTCATCAATCAGCTTCTGCTCGCTGACGGGCGGTTTGCCCAGCACAAATCCGGTCACCTTATTGCGATCGCCAGGGTGACCGATGCCGATGCGCAGACGGTGAAAATTGTTGTTGTTGCCCAGCTTACTGATGATGTCCTTCAGCCCATTGTGGCCGCCATGTCCGCCGCCTTGCTTAAACTTCGCTACGCCCGGCGGCAGGTCGAGTTCATCGTGCGCCACCAGAATCTCTTCCGGCGCAATGCGATAGAAAGTCGCCATTGCGGCCACCGCTTTGCCGCTCAGGTTCATAAAGGTGGTCGGCACCAGCAAGCGCACATCTTCTCCGGCGATCGCCAGACGGGCGGTATAGCCGAAGAATTTACCTTCCTCTTTCAGTGACTGATTGTGGCGCTCAGCCAGTAAATCCAGATACCAGGCACCGGCATTATGGCGCGTGGCGGCATATTCAGCGCCGGGATTGGCAAGACCCACAATCAGTTTAATGCTGCTCACAATGAATATCCTGCTGTTATTGCCAAAGGGCGTTAGTTTACTTCGCCGCAGGCGAGATGACAAAGCGCATACCGTTAAAGTAATTCAGTACGGTGATTAATTATTTTTCATCTGAATCAATAAGCTGCAATCAGATCCAGCCAGAAGTTTATGGCGGTTGTGTGATCCGTCCCGCAACGTTGCCGTCAGCCATTGCCTAAACTTATGGCAACTTAACATTGTGTGCGGTTTTAATCGGCTCATAAGGATGGAGGTGCAACATGAAACATCAACATTGTCGCGTCGCGGGTAATGGCTTGATGATACTGGGATTACTCACAATGATACTGGGCGTTGGCTATTCGATCATCAACCAGTTACCGTCGCTCCATCTGCCGCAGTTCCTGGCGCACGGTGCGATGTTCAGTATTTTTATCGGCGCACTGTTGTGGCTGGTGGGCGCGCGCGTCAGCGGACGCGAAAAAGTGGAAGATCGTTATTACTGGCTGCGTCATTACGATAAACGTTGCCGCCGGTCTCATCACACTCACCATTAACTGATGGCTGCCGATATCGGCTGCTGTTCAGTGCGATTTCTGCC
This sequence comes from Pantoea conspicua, assembly GCF_002095315.1. Taxonomy (GTDB): domain Bacteria; phylum Pseudomonadota; class Gammaproteobacteria; order Enterobacterales; family Enterobacteriaceae; genus Pantoea; species Pantoea conspicua. The sequence goes on along the minus strand of NZ_MLFN01000062.1, from coordinate 12,483 downwards.
GCTGGCTTTGGCGCGATAAAGCGCCTCATCGGCCAGCGCCAGTAAATCTTCGAAGCGATGCTGACGGTGGGTAGCCGTGGCAAATCCAATGCTGACCGTATAGCCTACGGCGCTGGGTTGGGACTGACTGGCCGCCAGACGAATCGCTTCACACCACGCCTGTGCATCCTCTTCGCCTGCCGGAATAATCGCCGCAAACTCCTCGCCGCCCAGTCGGGCAAAACGTCCTTCAACCGGTATCAGTCCGGTCACTAACCGGCAAAAGTCGATCAGAATCTGATCGCCCTGATGGTGCCCATAACGGTCATTGACGCTTTTAAAATGATCGAGGTCGAACAGCACCGCAGTAAACGTCTTGTTCTGCTGATGGCAGCGCGCCACGATTTTATCCGCCTCAAGAAACAGCGCCCGCCGGTTCCAGACGCTGGTCAGTGGATCGTGCAGTGAGGCGTGTTTATAGGCGATCTGGGTACGCTCATTGACCATCGCCAGAATAGTGAAGGTGAGGCCGATGACAAACAGAATCGACTCCAGAATCACATAAACCGAAAAGTCTGACCCGCCAATTGCACCGTGCAGGCGGGTCGGTATCGCGTTGTCCAGCAGCATCCGCGCCAGATGAAACAGCAGATGGATCCACAATAGCAACTGCGCGGGCCAGAAAGTGACTTTTAGCGAGTCACGTGCCAGCCACAATAAATGGATAAGCGCCGCTGTGTAGGCAACACAGGCGATGCAAAGCACCAGTACGCGCTTGGGTAAGTTGTGGTAAAACGTAGGGAAACAGCAGAGTATCGCCCAGAGCAAGGCGCCCAGCAGCCAGCCAGTGCCGATCTTTTTACCGCAGAATAATCGAAAAGCATTGAGTAAGCCGCCGTAGGCCAGCAGCATCAGCACATTGCCGGCGGCAACCGGCAGAAACTGCATTCCGCTGCTGCGTAAACTGCTAAAAAACACCGCCACCAGGGTAAAAATAAGCGACAGGCAGGTAAAACCCAGCACGCGATCGTATTGCGATCCCATCCAGGCAAAAACCATGATGATGCTTAAAAACCCCAACACGTAGAGCTCACAAATAAATAGCGTATAGATATCCAGAGTCATGGTGGTGGTGTCGTTATGAAAAGTGCGCAGCAAATTATCACTTAACCGTCTGGGGCAGAAGTGAGGAATGCGGCGTTTTACTAAAAGAGTGGGTGGCGTTGAAAATAACCGCTTTCGGGGGAATTTATCGCGGGAATAGCTGAAAAGGCAGCAAGTTAATCGGGCTGTCGGCCGGGAGAAAAAAACCGGGCATAAAGCCCGGTTTCGCGAAGATTAATGCTCGAACATCGCCGAGATTGACTCTTCGTTACTGATGCGGCGAATTGCTTCCGCCAGCATGCCAGACAAGGTCAGGGTGCGCACATTCGGCAGTGACTTCATCTCTTCAGACAGCGGAATGGTATCGCAGACAATCACCTGATCAATCACCGATTTACGCAGGTTTTCAACCGCGTTACCCGAGAAGATCGGGTGCGTTGCGTAAGCAAATACGCGCTTCGCACCGCGCTCTTTCAACGCTTCAGCCGCTTTGCACAGCGTGCCGCCGGTGTCGATCATGTCGTCGACCAGCACGCAGTCGCGGCCAGCAACATCACCAATAATGTGCATCACCTGAGAAACGTTCGCGCGCGGGCGGCGTTTATCGATGATCGCCATATCGGTGTCGTTCAGCAGTTTAGCGATAGCACGGGCACGTACTACGCCACCAATATCGGGAGAAACAACAATCGGGTTTTCCAGACCGATCTGCAGCATGTCTTCCAGCAGAATCGGGCTGCCAAATACGTTATCAACCGGGACGTCGAAGAAGCCCTGGATCTGCTCGGCGTGCAGGTCAACCGTCAGAACACGGTCAACACCGACGCTGGAAAGGAAGTCTGCCACTACTTTAGCGGTGATCGGTACACGCGCGGAACGCACGCGGCGATCCTGACGGGCATAACCAAAGTAGGGGATGACTGCGGTAATACGACCAGCAGAAGCACGACGCAGCGCGTCGACCATCACAACCAGTTCCATCAGATTATCGTTGGTGGGAGCACAGGTGGACTGGATGATGAAAATATCACCACCGCGTACATTTTCGTTAATCTGTACGCTCACTTCACCGTCACTGAAACGCCCAACAGCGGCGTCTCCCAGACTGGTGTAAAGGCGGTTGGCAATACGTTGTGCTAGTTCCGGGGTGGCGTTACCAGCAAATAGCTTCATATCAGGCACGAGAAGAACCTCAGGCTTTGCGTCCAGAGAATGAACGGCATGACAGTAACCGGCGAATACGGTCATGAGCGTTCACACGGGTGTGTTGATGCGAAACGTGCAGTGTCTGGAACGGGGTGACACTGTCACGCAATCGCTAATCGCCTCGCAGGGCACGCTGTAACGGCGAAACGTTTACGCCTCGGGCTACAAATCCGCGCACCCCATTCGGGGCAAGTTCCAGCACCTGACGAGCAGCAGACTCGGTGTCAAATTCAGCAAACACACAAGCGCCAGTGCCAGTCAGGCGCGACGGCGCGTATTCTAGCAGCCAGGAAACAAGCTCATCAACCTCGCGAAAACGTTTTCTTACCACTGCTTCACAATCATTAGCGAAGGGTGAGGATAAAAGCGTCGCTAAACTGCGCACGGGCGTATCTCGCGTCAGCGCGGGGTCGTTGAAGACTGCCGGGGTGCTGATACTCACGCCGGGATGGGCGACAAGATACCACTTTTCTTCCGGCTCTGCGGGCTGAAGTTGTTCTCCCACACCCTGAGCAAAGGCAGCGAAGCCTTTTACGAACACCGGAACGTCGGCACCGAGCTGGACGCCAATGGCCGCCAGCTCATCCGGCGTCAGGCCGGTTTGCCACAGATGATTGAGCGCCACCAGCACAGTCGCCGCGTTGGATGATCCGCCTCCGAGACCGCCACCCATCGGCAAACGCTTCTCAATGGCAATTTGTGCGCCCGCCTGCGGCGGAAGGGTCTGCTTCGCCTGTGCCGCCTGTTTTAACCGTTCGGCGGCCCGAACGATCAGGTTATCCGCCTCGGCCACGCCTGCTACCGGCGTCAGCAGCTGGATGCTATCGCTCTGATCGACCGAAATCTGCAACGTATCGCCATAATCAAGAAACTGAAACAGCGTCTGCAGGTTGTGATAGCCGTCGGGACGACGGCCGGTGATGTAGAGAAAAAGGTTCAGTTTTGCCGGGGACGGCCAGTGGGTAATCATTGAACGGTCCAGCTGTCCATACGCAGTTTAATCCGCTGATCGCCTTCTTTCAGCTCCAGACTGGCGGGCAGCGGCGGCGTCACTTTACTGTCGTAACCGGCAATCGATACCTGCCAGCTCTGGCCGTCACGGCTGTAGTTGAGGCTGCGCAGCTGGTAGTTCTCATTAAGCTGATAGTCGGTGGCTTCGCCTGGCAGACCCATCATCCACTGACGCAGATTCGCCAGCGGAATGTTCATGCCGGTCAGCTGTGAAATCATCTTCTGCGCATCGTTGCTGACATAACGTTTGCCTTTGTTGTCAACGATCTGCACCACTGTGCCCTGGGCATCCAGCTGCAGCTCGGTGCTGCCGAGCGGATTGGTCAGTAACAGGCGATAACGATCGGGCGCGGTTTGCTGCCAGTTAAAGCGTGCGTAGACTTTTTGCTTGTCAGAAAGGTAAGCAAAGGCGCCGCGCGTCTGATAGTGCGTGACTTTCGACACCGCCTGCTGATGCTGTTGCCACTGTGGCGCAGTTACGCTGGGGCCCGGACCTTGCGGTTTGTTCACGCTACAGGCAGCCAGCAATACGCTGGCAAGGGGCAAAATGCGCAACAAAGTGCGTGGTGAATAAAGCATCAAGTGGTCATCTCCTCAGACACGTTTATAATTCGTAACGGATAACGCTAACCATCCGTATTTAAGCCGTCAATGCTGTTATGCAGCAAATTGAGCACGATCAGGTTAATCTTATTACAGTCATAGGCTTTGTATGGCTTTTCTTGATCTGTCGCATCTTGTAGAATGCGCCTCACAAAACCCTGACATTATTGGGACATCCCAACCGAAACCACCATGACGCTGCTCGCTCTCGGAATCAATCACAAAACTGCCCCCATTGCTCTGCGCGAACGTGTCTCGTTCGGGCCGGAGACGCTTGAGCAGGCGCTGAACAGCCTGTTATCACAGCCAATGGTGCAGAGCGGCGTGGTACTGTCGACCTGTAACCGGACCGAACTCTACCTCAGTGTAGAGCAGCAGGCCGATTTGCAGGCGCGTCTGGTGCGCTGGTTGTGCGACTATCATCAGCTCGATGAAGAAGACGTGCGCAACAGTCTTTACTGGCATCAGGATAACGAGGCGGTCAGCCACCTGATGCGGGTTGCCAGCGGGCTCGATTCGCTGGTGCTGGGTGAACCGCAGATTCTCGGTCAGGTGAAGAAAGCCTTTGCCGACTCCTCGCGCGGCCAGTCGCTGAGCAGCGAACTGGAGCGTATGTTCCAGAAAACCTTCTCTGTCGCTAAGCGGGTGCGGACCGAAACCGATATCGGCGCCAATGCCGTCTCGGTGGCGTTTGCCGCCTGTACCCTGGCGCGTCAGATCTTTGAATCACTTTCGTCTGTCAATGTGCTGCTGGTTGGTGCCGGTGAAACCATTGAGCTGGTGGCGCGTCATCTGCGCGAGCATCAGGTCAAAAAACTCATCATCGCTAACCGGACTCGCGAGCGCGCTGAAGCGCTGGCTACCGAAGTCGGGGCCGATGTCATCAGCCTGGCGGAGATTGATGCCCGCCTGGCCGAAGCTGACATTATCATCTCCTCCACCGCCAGCCCGCTGCCGATTATTGGCAAAGGCATGATGGAGCGCGCGCTGAAAGCACGTCGTAACAAGCCGATGCTGCTGGTGGATATCGCCGTTCCGCGCGATGTCGAGCCGGAAGTGGGCAAGCTGCCGAATGCTTATCTCTACAGCGTCGATGATCTGCAGGCGATTATCGAGCAGAACCTGGCGCAGCGCAAAGCGGCGGCACTGCAGGCCGAGAGCATCGTGGTGCAGGAGAGTGGTGAATTCATGGCGTGGCTACGTTCTCAGGGCGCGGTCAACACCATTCGTGAATACCGCTCTCAGGCGGACGAGATCCGCGCTGAGCTGGAAGGCCGCGCGCTGCAGGCACTGCAACAGGGTGCCGATCCGCAGAAGGTGATGCAGGAACTGGCGCACAAGCTGACCAACCGTTTAATTCACGCTCCAACCAAATCACTTCAGCAGGCCGCCCGCGACGGCGATAATGAACGCCTGCAGATTTTACGCGACAGCCTGGGTCTCGAGTAGGCACCAGGCTGTTGCCACCTGTTACGGGAATCCCACATTTAAATGAAGACCTCTATTGTTGCCAAACTGGAAGCCCTGCAGGAGCGCCACGAAGAAGTGGAAGCAATGCTGGGTGATGCCGGCGTGATCGCCGACCAGGAACGCTTCCGTGCGTTGTCGCGCGAATATGCCCAGCTGACCGATGTCACCCGCTGCTTCCGTGACTGGCAGCAGGTGCAGGAAGATATTGAGACGGCGCAGCAGATGCTCGATGACCCTGAGATGCGCGACATGGCGCAGGAAGAGCTGCAGGCGGCGCGTGAGCAGAGCGACGCGCTGGAGCAGCAGTTACAGGTGTTGCTGTTACCGAAAGATCCCGATGATGAGCGTGCCTGCTTCATTGAAGTGCGCGCCGGTACCGGCGGTGATGAGGCAGCCATTTTTGCCGGTGATCTGTTCCGCATGTACAGCCGCTATGCCGAAGCGCGTCGCTGGCGGGTTGAGCTCGTCAGCGCCAACGAAGGCGAACATGGCGGTTATAAAGAGGTAATCGCCAGAGTCACTGGCGAGGGTGCCTATGGTCGCCTGAAGTTTGAATCGGGCGGACACCGGGTGCAGCGTGTGCCCGAAACCGAATCACAGGGCCGAATCCATACCTCCGCCTGTACCGTGGCGGTGATGCCGGAAATTCCTGAAGCGGAACTGCCGGAAATCAACGCCGGTGATCTGAAGATCGATACCTTCCGCTCATCGGGTGCCGGTGGTCAGCACGTTAACACCACCGATTCCGCTATCCGTATTACTCACCTGCCTACCGGCATTGTGGTGGAGTGTCAGGACGAACGTTCGCAGCATAAAAACAAAGCCAAAGCGCTGGCGGTGCTGGGCGCGCGTATCCACGCCGCCGAAATGGCCCGTCGTCACGCCGCCGAAGCCAGCACCCGTCGCAACCTGCTGGGTAGCGGTGACCGCTCCGACCGTATCCGTACCTACAACTTCCCGCAGGGTCGCGTCACCGATCATCGTATCAACCTGACGCTTTACCGTCTGGATGAGACCATGGAAGGGAAAATCGACAGCCTGATTGAGCCGATAGTGCAGGAATATCAGGCGGATCAGCTGGCGGCGCTGGCTGGACAGGATTGATGGAGATTCGCCACTGGCTGAAACAGGCCGTTGCGACCCTGAATGGCGGCGAGAGTCCGAAGCGCGACGCCGAAATCCTGTTGAGTTTCGTGACCGGCAAATCGCGTAGCTGGTTAATCGCGTTTGATGACACCGTGCTGAGCGATGAGCAGCTTAGCCAGCTTGATGGCTTGCTGAGCCGTCGCGCCCGGGGTGAACCAGTGGCGCATCTGGTCGGCGAACGTGAATTCTGGTCGCTGCCGCTGCGCGTCACGGACGCCACGCTGATTCCGCGACCGGACACCGAACTGCTGGTTGAGCAGGCGCTGGCACATCTGCCCGCGTCTCCCGCCACCCTGCTTGATCTGGGTACCGGCACCGGCGCGATTGCGCTGGCGCTGGCCAGCGAACGGCCTGACTGTCAGGTGATCGGTGTGGATCGTATCGCTGAAGCGGTAGAGCTGGCGCGCAGTAATGCGCAGCGTCTTAACCTTACCCACGCCCGCTTCGTACTCAGCCACTGGTTTCAGCAGCTCGCCCCGCAGCGATTTGACCTTATCGTCAGCAACCCTCCTTATATTGACGCCAGCGATCATCACCTGGAACAGGGCGACGTGCGGTTTGAGCCGCGCAGCGCGCTGGTGGCGGCTGATGCCGGTCTGGCTGATTTGCGCACGCTGATTGAGCAGTCGCCTGACTGGCTGCAACCCGGCGGCTGGCTGCTGCTGGAGCACGGCTGGCAGCAGGGCGATGCGGTGCGTGAACAGATGCGCCAGCAAGGCTATCGCGCGGTAGAAACGATCAATGATTACGGTGGCAATCCTCGTGTCACCCTGGGACAATTTTCAACCTGAAAACGGACTGACAAGGACGCACCATGTACGCCTGGTACCCTCTGATCAAAAATGTTCACCTGTTAACGGTGGCGATCACGATTTTTATTTTTGTGCTGCGTTTTTACTGGCTGCGCAGCGGGTCAGCGATGCTGTCGCGGCGCTGGGTGCGCATTCTGCCTCACGCTAACGACACCCTGTTACTGTTGACCGGCGTCTCACTGGTGATGATTACCCACTTCTATCCCTTCACTCCGCAAGGAAGCTGGCTGACGGAGAAGCTATTAGGGGTTATTATCTACATCGCCTTAGGATTTGTGGCATTGAGCCGCCGACCACGCACTGACCGCACCCGCTGGATTGCGTTTCTGGTGGCGTTAATCGCACTGGTGCTGGTCATTAAGCTGGCGCTGAGCAAAATGCCGTTGTGGGGATAGCATGACCTCTACCGAACAATTAGATTTTAGCCAGACACCGTTATGTGAAGCGGTGATTGGCGCTACGCTTGCCATCCGCGCCGATTTTCCGGCCGTGTCGGTGGAAGCACAACTTGCGGCCCTGGTGGCCGAAGCGCGTGACTATGTCAGCCACGCCGAAGATGCGGATCTGCAACTCGAAAAATTGCTGGAGCTGTTCTATCGCCAGTGGGGATTTGGCGGCGCCAGCGGCGTATATAACCTCTCTGATGCGCTCTGGATCGACAACGTACTGAAAACCCGGCAGGGCACCGCCGTCTCGCTGGGCGTTATCCTGCTGCATATTGCGGCTGAGCTGGAGTTGCCGCTGATGCCGGTGATCTTCCCGACTCAGTTGATCCTGCGTGCCGACTGGATTGATGGCGAAAAATGGCTGATCAATCCCTTCAATGGCGAAACCCTGGATACGCATACGCTGGAAGTGTGGCTCAAGGGCAACATCAGTCCGACTGCGCGGCTATATGATGACGATCTCGATGAAGCCAAAACTGTCACCGTGATGCGTAAAATGCTCGACACGCTGAAAGCGGCCCTGATGGAAGAGAAGCAGATGGAACTGGCGCTGAACGTCAGCCAGGTGCTGTTGCGTATCGATCCGGACGATCCCTACGAAATCCGCGATCGCGGTTTGATCTATGCGCAGCTGGAATGCGAACATATTGCACTGAATGATTTAACGTACTTCGTTGAGCAGTGTCCTGAGGACCCGGTCAGCGAAATGATCAAAGTTCAGATTCACGCAATCGAACAAAAACAGGTCACGCTGCACTAAGCGTACCCACTGAAAAGGAAAGGGCATGACACAGAAAGTCGTGAGTATTGGTGACATCAAGGTAGCAAACGATCTGCCGTTTGTGCTGTTCGGCGGGATGAACGTGCTGGAGTCGCGCGACCTGGCGATGCGCATCTGCGAACACTATGTAAAAGTGACCGACAAACTCGGCATTCCTTATGTGTTCAAAGCGTCGTTTGATAAAGCTAACCGTTCATCTATTCACTCCTATCGCGGTCCGGGCCTGGAAGAAGGCATGAAGATTTTCCAGGAGCTGAAGCAGGCTTTCGGCGTGAAAATCATCACTGACGTACACGAAGCATCACAGGCGCAGCCGGTGGCGGATGTGGTTGATGTTATCCAGCTGCCTGCTTTCCTGGCACGTCAGACTGATCTGGTGGAAGCGATGGCGAAAACCGGCGCGGTGATCAACGTCAAGAAGCCGCAGTTCGTCAGCCCTGGCCAGATGGGCAACATCGTGGATAAGTTTGCCGAAGGTGGCAACGAGCAGGTGATCCTGTGCGACCGCGGCAGCAACTTTGGTTATGACAACCTGGTGGTCGACATGCTCGGCTTCAACGTGATGAAGAAAGTGACCAAAAACAGTCCGGTCATTTTCGACGTCACTCATGCGCTGCAGACCCGCGACCCGTTTGGCGCCGCGTCTGGCGGACGTCGTGCGCAGGTCGGTGAGCTGGCGCGTGCCGGCATGGCAGTGGGCATTGCGGGCCTGTTCATTGAGTCGCATCCGGACCCGGATCACGCCCTGTGTGATGGTCCTTCTGCGCTGCCGCTGGATAAGCTGGAGCCGTTCCTGGTGCAGATGAAGGCGATTGACGATCTGGTTAAAAGCTTCCCTGATCTGGATACCAGCAGGTAACCCTGCTGGCGTAACGCATAAAAAAGAGCGATTCCTCGCTCTTTTTTTTCGTCTGCGAAAAGGGGGGTTACAGCATGATGGTGACCAGATAACCGGCAAACAACGCCAGATGCGCCGCCCCATTCAGCACGTTGGTACGGCCGGTGGAGAAGGAGAGCTGACACAGGATCAGCGATGCCATCATAATCACCATCTGCGGCGGCTCAAGGCCAAAGATCAACTCCTGGCCGGTCAGAGTGGCAATGATAGTCACCGCCGGGACGGTTAACGAGATGGTGGCCAGCACCGAACCAAAGAACAGGTTCATGGCGCGCTGCACCTGGTTCATCAGTACCGCTTTGATCGCCCCCAATCCCTCAGGGGAGAGGATCAGCAGCGCTACCAGGAAACCGGTGAACTGTGCTGGCGCATTCATTTCAGTCAGCAAACTTTCCAGCGTATTGGCATTCATTTTGGTGACGGCAATCACCGCAATCAGATGCGCAATCAGCCAGATGGTATGCCAGATGCTGCTGTGGGCCGAGGGTTTGCCGTGATGCGGATCGCCATCGTCACTTTCATCTTCATGTTCATAGATAAACAGGCTCTGATGCGTCCGGGTCTGGATCAGCAGAAAAACGCCATACATCGCCGCTGAAATCGCTGCGATTAACAGTGCCTGCGCGGTGGAAAAATTGCCGCCGGGCAGGGCGTTGGGAAAGACCAGCACCAGAATCGCCAGCGGGAAGATAGCGATCAGATATTGTTTCACCCCCGCCAGATTAACGTACTGGGTTGCGAACTTATTGCCGCCAAGCAGCAGGGCAAAACCGACCAGTCCGCCGGTCACTATCATCACAATGGAGTAGAGCGTGTCACGCATCAGGCCAGGCGCGGCATCGCCAGTCGCCATCAGCGCCGAAATCAGACTCACCTCAAGGATCACCACCGATAAACTCAGAATCAGCGATCCGTAAGGCTCACCCAGCCGGTGTGCCAGCACGTCTGCGTGCCGCACTACGCTGAACGCGCTGCTAAGAATGGCAATCAGGGCCAGAATGTTGATAGCGACGACAATCGGGAACGAGGTTTGGGCGCCAAAAAAATAGAGTACACCCAGCGTAACGATGGGAAATATCAGCGAGAATTCCTTGTGACGTGTTTTTTCATGTGAAGGCATTCACCATCCTCTCTGGTTAATGATCATAAGGGCAGCGGCGGCTGCTGTTAAAATATAATCAGTTTTAGGGCAGGGCGCAGTTTATCTTTTCAGCCGCCTGAATGGGAAAAATTTACTGCTTTTTACTTATTTTCAATAAATGCCCGTAATGCTATTAACATGATGTTATCATCAATATTTCATTATTAATCAGTAAATAATAAAAATAAAATAACCACCATATGACCATCATGTTCGGATAAAACCTCTCGGATAAATGTATTTATGGGTTCGATGGTCGATTTTTTATCTGAGTCGCGCATAAAGCGATATTTGAAAATTTCCTCTGCTGAACCAAACTTAATGTAACCCTGTAAAGCGAGGAGCAAACATGCCTTACGATAACCGAAACGATTTACCCGACAACGTCAGACACGTACTGCCGGCACACGCGCAGGATATCTATCAACAGGCATTTAACAGCGCCTGGTCGCAGTATAAAGATGCCGACGATCGTCGCGGCGATGAATCCCGCGAAGAGGTGGCGCATAAAGTGGCCTGGTCGGCGGTAAAGAAAGAATATGAAAAAGGGGATGATGATAAATGGCATCCTAAGCGTTAACGCCGACGCGTAGACTGATTTCAGCAAAGGGCCAGAAATATCTGGCCCTTTTTTTTCTCTTCGCTATAAGGTTTATCTGGTTTTTTTTATCCTGCGACCCGCCTCACGCTTGAAACCCGCCCGATAAATAGATTAATGTCAATTTTATGAACGAAACGCGAAGCCGTTTTGGTGATCATTACAGAGGAGCCATCGGGACAGGACGCCGTGATAGTCGAGGAGGTCGCATTGCTTACCCGGGAATTTCTTTTAAAAGCGGATTGTAAAACGTCGTTCGGTGATATCGAAGAGACGCTGCTCTGGAGTTGCGAGCAGCGTGCAGCGTCGCTGGCGGCTACGCTGGCCTGCCGTCCCGATCACAGCCCGGTATGGATCTTTGGTTACGGCTCTCTGATGTGGAACCCGATCTTTGAAGCGGATGAGATAGCTGCTGGCTGGCTGGAAGGCTGGCACCGCGCATTCTGCTTGCGGCTGATTGCCGGTCGCGGCACCGCCACGCACCCTGGCCGGATGCTGGCGCTGAAACAGGGCGGACGCACCAGCGGTCTGGCGTTTCGCCTGCCAGAGGCGCGGCTGCACGAGGAGCTGGCGCTGCTGTGGAAGCGCGAAATGATTACCGGCTGCTATCTGCCCACCTGGTGCGAACTGCAGCTGGATGATGGTCGCAGCGTGACGGCACTGACCTTTATTATGGACCCGCGTCACCCGCTGTATGAGTCGGACTCCTGCCCGGAGGCGATCGCCCCGCTGATTGCCGCTGCCAGCGGCCCGCTCGGCTCCAATGCCCAGTATCTGTTTTCGCTGGAAGAAGAGCTGACCCGACGCGGAATGGAAGAGGAGAATCTGAGCCGGCTGGCCCATCAGGTACGGTCCTTACAGCAAAGTCATTGCCTGAAGCAGGCCTGATGTCACAACCGTAACCCGCGTTCCCTGCCACCATCAGGCGGCAGGGAACGCGGTGAGCAGGGCATTGAATCCCTGTCCTGCCTCGCCAGTCAGTCAGCCGGATTAATCAGCCAGGTGCCTGGCTTATCAATGGTCAGCGATTGAGTATGGGTCACGCTGCCGTTATGCACATCAATGCGATACTGTCCGGCCGCCAGATTCAGCGCGGCAAAGCCGCTGCTGCCCGGCTTAACTTCTACCTGCTGTCCGTTGAGCACCACGTTTTCACCGCTTTCCAGTTTGAGATAAACCGTCGCCATCACCGCTGGCGCACCCGCAGCTGGCGTTGCGGTGGCGGGTGCGGGGGTGGCGGCAACCGGTGCGTGGCTGACCGGTTCCGGTGCTGCACCGTGACGATTCG
>NZ_MLFN01000061.1 GCF_002095315.1 Pantoea conspicua | reverse complement strand
GATTTATTCAACAAAGCCTTTGCAAATACCTACTGCCTGCCGCTCCGCAAAGTACAAATTCTTTCAGCCATCAGCAGGTCACCGCGACAATGATAAAAACGCTCATCTGGTTACTTTCTCTGACTTCTCTTTCTGCATCTGCGTTTACTGCGCTGCAATGTGGGCCATTCGATCTCAAAGCCGGCCAGAAGGGGACGGTCACGGTTAACGGCGTCAACGCGAAGATTAAGAGCACCACCTTTCTTAAGGCTAAAGACGATTACGATAACGTGAAACTGCACTGGCGGGTCAAAAACGCCAAAGCGCCGGGCATGATTGATATGGATCTGGTGACCCGTCAGGGCAAATCGCTATTAGATGCTGAGATCGTCCGCACCAGCCAGAGTCAGATAAAGATTCGCGGCAGTTACGACTGCGAAAAGAAATAACGGACGCGGCAGGGCGGCAAAGATTCAGTCTTGCCGCCCTGCGAATAGGGCCAGTCTATGCAAGGCGGTACCGGTGACCCTGGCAACGCAGCCGGCTCGGCCGGTCGCTGAAACGAACACCGATTGAAATCGGCGCTGCGTTACTTAATCAAATGACCTAAACGGTGCTGGTTATCGACCAGCCACTGCGGGAAATGCTCGTTTGTCACTGGCAGAATTTGCATTTTGCGTGGACGATTCCAGATATCAATATTATTTTCCACACAACGACGGATATGATCCGGATTGTTAAATTCCGGCCGATCATGCTCCGTATGGGATATGCTGGACATTTTTTCACTGATTCGTTCATCGCTCATCACCCAGGAAAAATGCCATCCACCCTGTTTAATCACCCGGGTGCGATAGTTGAGCCATTTCCAGCGAAACCAGTTTTCACGTATCGGGGTGCCACGGCGTTTCACATTGCGCAGTAGTTCCGGCTGCCCATCGAAGAACTGACACAGCGTTTTATAGGTCACCATTTTAGCCAGAGTGGCGCAGCGAGGTGTGTTGTCGTCATTTAACACACGCACGTTAAATTTAAAATTGAAATATTGCTGATGCAATGTGGTGCATAAATGACGATAGCTGAATTGCTCAATCGCCTGGGGTAATGGGATTTCATCCACGTCTGACACAATAATGATGTCATCGTCCTGCGCGTCTGTCAGGCCCCGCATAATTGTGTTACGTGCAATGGTTTCATTTTCCCATGGGTCGGTTTCGCCCGCGTTGACTATGGAGCTGTTTGATTTAAAAGCCTGTTGATGAAAAGTGGGCACCGCATCATTCACCACATAAATAATCTTATCGCGGAAGCGGCTGAACTTTTCGATATCGAAATGGAGATTCTCGCGTTTCTTGCCGGTGAAGGTGTAAAGCGATTCAACAATAACAAACCGGTCAACGACATGCTCAAGGGTGTTTAACCGCATCTCCAGCAGAAGGTCTTCGTCGTAGTATAAAAAACAATCATAAATCATCAGGGTAACAACGCACTAAAGAATAAACGTGCTTAAACTATCAGAGCAATCTGTCAAAATGAAGCACAAAAAGCCAAATTCGTGACCCTGCCTTTGCGGTTTCTTAGCAAAAAGCATCTGATCCGCCGCAAATTGAGCGGATGGCATACTGATTCAGACTGTTTTTTTACACTCAGCGATCGTGACCGCAACCGATGCGCTGATATCGGTTGCGTGCGGGTCATAATAAAAATGGGCGCTGGTTTCGCTGTGAATAAATTTTGTTATTTCGATCCCGGCGATAACGGTACCGTCACCTTGTTAAAGGATATAGCGTTGTGTCCCGCCAGGTAGCGGATGTCCTGATCCAGAGAAAGAGGCTGGGTGATGGCAGCAGAGTCGAGGCAGGGCTGCACCTGGTCAGAATGCGCATTAAAACAGGGGGGCTTACGTTGCGGATCGAATCCTGCCCAACCGGTATCCAGACAGCCGACCATCACTAATAAAAGGAGTAATAAGACTGCTCTTTGCATCAACTCAAACCTCATCACGTATCGGCATCATTAATACCTACTCCGCCAGCGATGAATCAGAGCCAGATTCAGCGCATTGCCGCGCCAGACCCTGCACAGAATCGCCTGAACTATACTTACCTTTTTTCAACGAGGAGGATGCAATGATCAATCTTCAAGAGATGAACGAGAAAATTCATCAGGTATTGCAGGCCGATGAAGCGTCAGGGTTTACTCAGCAGACCGCAGAGCGGGTATTAGCAGTAGTGAAATCTTACTGGCAGGAGGGTGATGAAACGATAAGAAATGACATCACGCAGAAACTGTCCCGTCTGGAAAAATCGGGCGTTCCATTTCCGGAAAATTATCTCGATACGCTGTAACCTTCCGCGAACCCACAATGCGCCCCTGAGTGGGGCGCGATGTTTGCACTACTGAGCTTTGTAGGGATCTTTTTTATCATCCTGACTGTCATCGTTCTTGCGCGGCACTTCGCCATGATCTTTCGGTGCATCGGTGGCGGGATGATCGTCCTCTTCATACGCATTGCCGACATGGGGGGCCGCTTCGGGCAGGCTTTTGCTGACTTCACCTTCGTGTTTACGTTCTTCGTTAGTTTTATGTTTAAACATACTTCACTCCTTTTTTTTCTGTCTGTTAAGTTTAGACCAGCCGACAGAAGCTGGCAGGCGGGTCCGCGCTCAGATAAAAAAAGCCCGCACGAAGCGGGCTGAATCGGAGTTTTCTCTCGTGTGCTGCACGGCTTTTTTCGTTGCGTGTCAGTGTGTAGCCGGAACATGCTAACGGTGTAAAACCTGTGCGGGAATGGACAAATCTGTTATCTGGCGTGCGGCAGGTCACAAATTAATCGATTAATAAATTCGATTGAACGGATTGATAAAAAGCATATAGTGACCTGCGTTACCAGGAGATAGAAAATATGTTACGAGACTATTTAAAGATTGAAGCTGACGATCAGTTGATAAAAAACGGAACTCTGAGCCTGAAAAATCGCGGTCAGGAAGAGGTGACTGAGTGGACCATCATCAGCCCGCAAGGCGTCAAAAAAGGCGGCGTGACCCTGTTCGACAAACTGAGCACCCGCCGTTCATGGTGTGTCGGTTATCGCATCACGCAGACCGATCTGCACGGCAATGTTGTGGTGGATAAGCTCACTGACGCATTGTAAGTTGCCTGACTTTTGCCGTAGTAAAATGTGTAATTTGAAGGAATTGACCCGCAGCGTAGCGGGTTTTTTTATGCCCGCTAACGGTAACGGCGCAGTTCGACCAGCGTGCCAGCCAGCTTAAGACCATCACGACCGGAGTGCAGCAGTGGAAAGTCGATATTCTCCGGTGCCAGTTCAAACTGAGTGATGCCGCCTTCCGGTGTGCGCAGTCGATAAGTACGCAGCAGCGCAATGTTTTGCTGCAACGCCAGTACGCTATCACCGGGCAGCGGTGATACTGCCGGATCGATGATCACCACATCATTCCGCATAATGGCAGGCGTCATGGCGCGATCCTCAACCCGCAGAGCAAAACTCTGTTGGGAGAGCGCCATGTCATTATGCATCAGCAAATCAAACTTTACCGTACTGGCGTCATTGAGCCACTGGACGACGTCGCGCTGGTTCAGTAACGGAATCTGATGCAGGCCGGCAAATCCGCTTTCGCTAAAAACAGGGCCATCGCCATCTATCAGATAGGCCGGTGCGCAACCCAGCGATTCTGACAGCCGCAGCAGGTTCTCACCGCGCGGTAATGTTTCCTCTTTTTCCCATTGTGAAATAGCCACATGGGACACTTTTACCTGTTCCGCCAACTGCTTCTGCGTTAATCCCAGGGTTTTTCTTCGGTGGCGAATACGGTCGCCCAGCGTTTCATTTTTCATTGGCTTGACATTCAGGTTAAGAATGACTTAAGTATACTTAACCCTGGTATTTAAGCAATCTTAAATTTCAGGCAGGGGACGTGCCTGTTGTTGCACGCCGTTGTGTTCCAGTGACCTTACCGGGTAGAGGGGTGTGGCATGGAAAGTAGTTTGATTACCAGTATGGGTGCGTTGGTTTTGGGTGGAGGCGCGGCGGCACTGTTCTGGAAACCGTTATTGGCAGGTATTGCCTCAATTGTGACCAGTAATCGAGCCGGTGGCGAAATTATAACCAGTTATAAAGAGCAGGTGGTGTTGCTGAAGGAAAGCAACCTGCGGATACGAGAAGAGAACGATGAGCTACGCGAACGGCACGATAAAAATTTGCGGCGTATCTCCATGCTCGAAACCGATCTCAGGCTCATCAAGAATGCGTTAGGGATTTTGCTGGCCATGACTGAGGCCGACCACAGCGATAAATTTCGCAACGAGGTCGATCGCCTTATCTCAACTCTGGAGGATCGCAGCGATGGTATCGATAAATAGTCCTGTTTTACCCACGTTACACAAGCGCAAAATTATTCTCGGCGGCGTAATGCTGGGTTGCTCCATGATCTGCGTGCTGATGACGATTCTGTTTCTTTATGTCAGCAATACGGCTAACCGGCGAGTGGCAGAGATTCGGCAGGAGTATCGCAATATCGCAGCGATGCGAGATGCCCGGGTCGATGTACTGACAAATCAGGTGGCGTCGTTACAGCGCAAACTTGATGCGTTACCGGACCGTACGGCGAGCAAAACGGTGGATAAGGTAAAAGAGGTCGTTATCGAGAAGGAAGTCTCACCCGCGCATTCGGAACCTAAGCCATAACTTCCGATTATTCTTAGTGCGGCTTCGCTATTATCGACTATTTTTAAATCGTAGGGCGACATTTTCTTTCGCGTTTTATCGCGAAGAAAAGGCCCGCAGACTGGCCGGTTGATGAACCGCTACGCCAAATCACTTTGGATAACTAACCAGAAGGACATTTAGCATGAGCGATTCAACAGAAACCAAGAGCAAAAATGATTATCTGCGTGATGTCACCTCTCAGTTGAAAGAGATGCGCCACTATGCGCAGACCAATACCGAGACGCTGTCAGCACATTGGTTAGCTTTCGATGCGGGTGAATACAAAGATAAGGTTAACGCCGATCGTATCGATGCGCTACTCAATAAGCAGGGTAAAATGCTGGAAGATCTGGATGCCGCTATTCAGGACATTGAGATTGAAATTAATCACAGCGAGCAGGAGAGTTAAGTCATCTCCCGCTAACTGATGCGGTGGCCATTAAAGGATTAATCGGCCACCAGCCACATTTCCGCTTCGTCAAACATCTCTTCAACTATCCGCGCAATCGTCGCTTTGTCGTTCTTACTCAAATCAGTATCAATAGCGTTACGTTCCATCGGTTTGACCTTAACTTCAATGTCAGGAAACACCCGATGCACGCGCTTTTCCAGCTCTTCGAGAATCATCTCGCGCGCGCCTGGTAAACCGGCTACGTTACGCTTGTCATAAATCAACTCAACAAACATGATGGCAATCCATTCAGGGCAAAATCGCTGGGATATAATACTGTAAATAAAAACAGTAGCAAGGTGGTGCGCCCGATTCCGGGAAATTTTTTTATGTCATGCCGAACTGCATCTTGCTCTGGCTTATTGCTGCCTCATCACGACATAATGGCAGCTCAAACATCAGGAGAAGTGCGATGCGACAACTGGTCATTGATATTCTGCTTAAACTGGCAAAGATGGACGTCGACGCGAAAGAGCTGACCGCACAGCTTGAAGCGCAATCGCTGCTCGTTGCTGCACTACTGGTGCAGGCCAAACAGGACAATACGCTGACGATTAGTGAGACGGTTCAGGATGCGATTGTGACGGCGTCGCGTTCGTCGACCGACTTTTTGCAGTCTGACGTTGACCTGCTGCTGACGCACATTAATCGTCTGCTGGCAGTGGCAAAATATGTGGAAGTAAAAGGAAAGATGGCAGAAGAGGAGTAGCTGAAGATAAAAAATTCGCCTCTGGAAGTGGAAATCCAGTAACACCTCCAGAGGCAGTGCAAAAGCACTATTCGTTCAAGGACAATCACGACCGAAGTCGTAGGATTAAGTTATACACTTTCATCGTCCCTGTACAATTTTATCGGTGGTAAAACTACTGGTTGGAGGTGTATATAAAATACACTTTCCAGTTCCGCCTCATCAGAGTTCGTTTTTAATGCAAAACTCTTCCCAGCTCATCCCCAGTGATTCAGCATGTGATTTGAGGTAAGTCTCGATCGCCTCAGCCGCCACCGCTTTATCAGGCTCAGCCAGCTGGATGGAAAAGATCATTCCATCCAGATTTTTCTGACGTAAAAAAGCCGCATAGATGCGTTCAGCATGCCATTCACGCAGCTGACGCAGGGAAAGATTGGCCGCGCGGGCGTCGCTTTCAGTCAGCTCATCCAGTGCTGCCTGGAAATCGGGATGGGCGGTAAAGAACATGTCGCGCGCCTGCGCGTAATACGCTTCTGGAGTTTTCATTGCCGGATTCCTGAATATCTGTTGCAGCCCGCCAGTGTAGCGGGTTGCGTCAGCGTTGTCAGGAAGCGATGCCGTGGCGTTGCGGAACACCACTCCTGATGCCCCGGCTAAGCGTAAAGACTTTACGCAAGGCGATTAAAAAACGCGCCGGGCGCGGCTGGCTCAGCCGGATAACTTGCGCACTGACGTGGAAAAATTATAACGTAGCCGCCATTGACGCGATCTTAGGGATTAAACATGAAAAAGTGGATGCTGATTGCCACGCTGGCACTGGGTGGTTGTGCGCAAATCAACGATTATGACAGTGCGGTGCAAACGCGGCGCCGGCGAATCTTCAGGGTAACTGGCAAACCGTCGGGCCTCAGGGAAAACTGATAAGCGATCAGGCCATTGGCACGCTTATTGTCAATGCGGATGGCAGTACGCTGGATTGCCGTCAGTGGCAGCGAGTGATTGCTAAGCCAGGCAAACTGGCATTGCTGAGCGGTGATTACGTTAACGTAACGCGTCAGGTTCGGGTGATGCCACTGGTGATTGATAATGGTGAACTGAACTATGACGGGCTGACGCTGCGCAGAGTAGATCGTCCGACCGTTGAGTGCCAGCATGCGCTGGAGGAAGTGGCGAAGCAGCCAAAAGCCGCCATCATTCAGAATATTGAACCGCAGTTGCTGCGTACCCGCATCACGGATAACAATGCGGCGGCTTCATCACAATAATATGATCTGGCAGGGCCATAGCCCTGCCAGAATATGCACTACTCTGCGACGACCCAGACGCTGACGCTGCCAGCATTACAGACAAAGACCGTATTACCCTGATCGTCAGCGGTAACCGTCTCTCCACGATTTGCCAGATGATCGCGCCATACCTTGCCGGCATAGCCTTCACCCATTGCCACGGTTTTTTCACCCGCATCGCCATTCGACATGATCACCACACAGCCCGGCTGCGTTTCGGTTCCGCTGCGGCTAAAGGCGACGCAGTTAGGATGATCGAAATAGTCGGTCTGTAGGCCCCAGCCATACTGCTGGCGCGCCCGGATCAACCCTTCCAGCTCTGGGATCACCGGCATCTCAATCTTATGCTTCTCACCGTCGCCACCGGTATCTTCGTAACTGGCGCCGAACAGGTCAGGATAGAAAATGGTCGGTACCCCTTGCTCACGCAGCAGGATCAGCGCGTAGGCCAGCGGTTTAAACCAGGCTTCTACCGGCGCTTCCAGCGATTGCAGCGGCTGGGTATCGTGGTTGGCGACAATCGTCACCGCATGCCAGGGATCGGCCACCACCAGCGAGTTGGCAAAGATCTGACTCAGATCGTAATCGCTGCCTGCGGTTGACGCCTGATGGAAGTTCATGTGCAGTGGTGCATCAAACAGCATGGTTTTACCTTCCACCTGATGCACATACTCCTGCAGCTTGTCGGTTTCAAACGACCAGTATTCCGCGACGATGAACATCGGCTCTTCGGCCACTTCCTGAATGTGATCGATCCAGGCTTTATAGAACCATGCCGGGATATGTTTCACCGCATCCAGACGGAAGCCGGTGCACGGCACTTGTTCCATCACCCAGCGTGCCCAGTATTTCAGCTCTTCGCTCACCGCTTTATTGCGGAAATCGATGTTCGCGCCCATCAGATAGTCGAAGTTACCCAGCTCATTATCCACCTGGTCGTTCCAGCCTTCGGCGGTGTAATCATTAATGATTTTGAAGACGCCGTTTTCATCCGGATTTTCGATATGGTCGACGCCGCTAAAGCATTTATGATCCCAGACGAATTTAGAATATTCACCGGCGCGCACCGGGAAGGTAAACTTCGTCCAGGCTTCGCATTCCACCACCTCGTCATAAATTTCATCACGGTTGTCCGGATTGACGCGGTTGATGAGGATCTGCTCTTTTTCATCGGCACCCATTTTATGGTTGAGTACCACGTCCAGCAGCACGCCGACGTTGTGGCTGCGCAAGGCCTCTACTGCCGCCAGTAACTGCTGTTTATCGCCATATTTGGTGGCAACGCTGCCTTTCTGATCAAATTCACCAAGGTCAAACAGGTCATAGCTGTCGTAACCAACCGAATAGCCACCCGATTCCCCTTTATAGCTCGGCGGCAGCCAGGCCATGGTGATACCGATTTCACTGAGCCAGGCCGCGCGATCGGCGATTTCCGGCCACAGTTTGCCGCCATCCGGATAATACCAATGGAAAAACTGTAATAACGTCGGGTTTTGCATCTACTGCACTCCAGGGGATGATGAGCATCAAGTATGGAGTAAGCGGCAGAAAAGAGGCGCCGCGCAGAGAAATAAATCTGGCGGCGGGAGTGAGCAGAAATCAGGAGAGGGTTTCGCGCGGCACCATCACAACACCGCCTTGCTTACCGTAGGCAGAAAGTACCGATTTCTGGCGCGCATTCTGGCCGACCAGCGAGGCCAGCTCGTCCATCCGCGCCTGCAGCAGGCGTTTCACTTCACTCTCGTTATCCAGAATATGACGCAATACCGGGCGCAGCTGCTCCTGAACCTGAACAGACGGGGCGGCAGCTTCTGTCGATTGTGCTAACGATTGCACCGCATTGACATACTCCATCTCCCTGCTGATCAATTCATCCCATTCGCCTTGCGCTGCATGACGCAGCATTCCCTGGCTGAGATCGAGTAACTGTTGGTAAACGGCAAGCAGATGCGGTGCAATAGTCATTAAACGGCGTCCTGAATCAGGTTAGGTTGAACCACTTCTTTCCACGCGTCGGAGATGTTGCGCAGTAAGCCTTCGACTTCTTCGATAGCTTCTGCATCATTGTGCAGGTTGGCCTGCAGCAGACGACGCGTCATGTAGTTATAAAGACCCAGCAGGTTGTCTGCCAGTTCATCACCACTGTTTTCACTGAGGCCCTGTTTGAGGCCCCCTTCAATGATATTGATGGCTTTAGAAATTGAATTACCTTTGCCTGCAATATTGCCATCCTGCATAAACAGGCGAGCGCGAATCAGCGCGCTGAGCGCGCCATCAAACAGCATAACCACCAGCTGGTGCTGGCTGGCGCTCATCACGGCGCTTTCCACGCCAATTTTTGCATAGGCTTTGGTGCCTGTAGCGCTGTACATGGTCACTCCTTACGATTTGGAACTGCTTGACGTCATATTGTCAAACTGCTGAGTCAGGTAACTACTGGTGCTGTTGAGGGAACTCATCGTCACATCGAGCTGGGTAAATTGCGCCTTATAGCGGGCAATCAGGTTGTCGATGCGAGTGCTCATTTTGTTGTACTGATCGGTCAGGCTGTTGAGCGTCTTGCTCACGCCATCCTTCGCCGCCTGAATGATGCCGGTTGATGAGAGCCAGCCGGTCAGGTTTGTCGCGATTTTGGTGGTGATGCCGGTGGTCTTGCCGTCACCGATCATCATCTCTTTAATGCCGTCCGGATCTTTATCTAAGGCGGTTTTCAGCGCGGCAGAATCCAGCTTCAGTTCGCCAGTGGTGGGATCGGAAGAGATACCAATCTGCGCCAGGGTT
This sequence comes from Pantoea conspicua, assembly GCF_002095315.1. GTDB lineage: Bacteria > Pseudomonadota > Gammaproteobacteria > Enterobacterales > Enterobacteriaceae > Pantoea > Pantoea conspicua. The sequence goes on along the minus strand of NZ_MLFN01000061.1, from coordinate 12,899 downwards.
TTATAGTTTGAACTGCTCGCTGAGTTAGTCAGCAGGCCTTTTAACTGCGTCTGGATGGTGCGCAGCGTACTGTCGCCAACCAGCGCGCCGTTGCTGGAATCCTGCGCATCAGTACCAGCATCAACTGCGGTATATTTGGTCAGGCTGTTGAACTGATCGAGCAGGGCATTGTAAGCATCGACAAAGTCAGACAGCGCCGTCGTCACCTTGCTGGTGTCTTTGGCGACGGTCAGCGTCTGGCTGGTCGTAGTGACATCTTTCAGATTAAGGGTAATGCCCTCCAGGGCATCACTGATGGTGTTACTGCTGTTGGTGATGGCAACATTATTTACCGTCAGCTGAGCATCCTGTGCCGCCACGCTCAGATCCATTGGATTGTCTGCATCGGTTTTAGTGGCATCAAAACCCACAACGCTTTGCAGCGTATCGTCGCCAGTCACGGTCACAGACGAGACCGCATATTTCTCACCGGTTTTCGCCGCCGTTAATGAGAGCCGATATTCACCATCGCCCGATTTAATGATGCTGGCGCTCACGCCGGCACCCGCTTTATTGATTGCGTCACGCATACCGCTCAGCGAGGTCTGATCGCTGGTGAGCGTAATATCTTTACTGGTGCCGTCAGCCAGCTTGATAGAGAGCGTACGGCTGGCCGCTGAGCTGTCGCCCAGTACGGCGGTGTTGCTGCTCTGCACGCCGGAAGTCAGGGTTTGTGCCTGCGCCAGCTTCGACACGCTAATGGTATAGCTGCCGGCCACGGCGCCGCTCGCGGTGGTGGCGCTGAAGGCGCTGCCGGTGCTGGTGGCGGTGGTGGAGCTAAACAGATCGGCGCTGTTCAGCGCGGTATTCGCCGTCTGAAAGGTCGTCAGCGCGCTGGAGAGCGTACCGTAAGCGCTGAGCTTAGCGGTATAGGCGCTCTGCTGGGTTGAGATCGGTGTCAGCGACGCTTTTTCAGATGCCTGCAAATTATCCAGAATCGTACTTAAATCGAGTCCTGAACCGATACCCAGGGTGGAGATAGTAGCCATGTTGCTTCCTTTATATGGTCGACACGGAGTTTGAATACCTGAGTTATCGGCCTTGATGGAGGAAAGTTTAAGGTTATTTGCCTTAGGGTAATGAGGTAAATAGGGCATATAGAGAAGGGTATTTCAACGACTAGAAAATTAATCAATTAAGTCTAAAGAAGTGCGGCAGGGTGGCGATAACCAAAAGCGTGACAGGTTGAAGCAAAAAAAATTCGCCTGGTACTAAAAAAATTCTAAAGGTTGTTTAACGGCAGACGATAACAACTTTGACGGCGCTGAAGCCGGCGGGTTGAAGCCCACACCTTAACCGAAAGACTTGATTAACAGGAAAATTTATCATGGCCCAAGTCATTAATACCAACAGCCTCTCGCTGATCACTCAGAACAACATCAACAAGAACCAGTCAGCTCTGTCTACTTCTATCGAGCGTCTGTCTTCTGGTTTACGTATCAACAGCGCAAAAGATGACGCTGCTGGTCAGGCGATTGCCAACCGTTTCACCTCTAACATCAAGGGTCTGACTCAGGCTGCGCGTAACGCCAACGACGGTATTTCAATGGCTCAGACCACTGAAGGCGCACTGTCAGAAATCAACAACAACTTACAGCGTGTTCGTGAGTTAACCGTTCAGGCCACCACAGGTACTAACTCAGATTCCGACCTGACTTCAATTCAGGATGAAATCACTTCTCGTCTGGATGAAATTGACCGTGTGTCAGGTCAAACTCAGTTCAACGGCGTGAACGTACTGTCTAAAGACGGCTCCCTGAAAATCCAGGTCGGTGCCAATGATGGTCAGACTATCTCAATTGACCTGCAAAAGATTGATTCTTCTACTTTAGGTCTGTCCAAGTTTAACGTACAGAACGCACAGACCATTGGTAAGACAACAATAACTAATACCTTCGCTGACAGCGCTACCAATATCGATGTCTCAGGCTTAGTTACTGGTCTGGATACTGGTGCTACTGCTTCCCCTATTACTTTCGATAATACTAGCGGTAAGTACTATACCACCGTTTCGGGTTCTGCTACCGGAAGTCAAAACTCGTCATACGAAGTGAACGTTCCTGCTGGCGGTGCTGCGTCTCTGAGCACGGCTGTGGGAAGCATTCCGGCAACCGCTAATGCGAATGTTACTAAAGTACAGACTGGTACAGCGATCAACACTACTGCTGCAGCAGCAAGTTTGGTTGCAGCTGGCGTAACTGGGGCAAATGCAGGTAACACCTCATTGGTTAAACTGACCTCAACTGATTCAAGCGGAAAAGTGTCCGATGCGGGCTATGCCATTGCTAATGGCGATAAACTGTACAAGACCGACTATAACGGAACTACCAATACAAACGTTGACGCAACAACTGTTAACTACACCGATAAAACAGGTGCTACCGCAAAAGGTGCCGTAGAACTGGGTGGTGTTGATGGTCAGACCGCTATCGTTACTGTTGATGGCAAAAGCTATGCCGCGGACAAAGTAAACGGTCACGATTTTAAAAATGGTTCAGAGTTGAGCGAAGTTGCCAGCGCGGCTAGCACAGATCCACTGGCTAAACTGGATGCAGCTATCTCCCAGATTGACAAATTCCGTTCAAGCCTGGGTGCGGTACAGAACCGTCTGGATTCAGCGGTCACTAACCTGAACAACACCACTACTAACCTGTCTGAAGCACAGTCTCGTATTCAGGATGCTGACTACGCGACCGAAGTTTCAAACATGTCTAAAGCGCAGATCATTCAGCAGGCGGGTAACTCAGTGTTGGCTAAAGCTAACCAGGTTCCACAGCAGGTTCTGTCTCTGCTGCAGGGCTAATCGCTCTCCCTCTGAACATAAACCCCGCTTCGGCGGGGTTTTTTTATGCCTGCGATTAGCCGTTTTTTAGCGGTTTCTCCGCCTATCAATTGTTGCCCGCCGATTTTTTAACCTGACACCGTGCCGCATTCTGGTAAGTGCCTCTGTTGAGCAGGTAAATAAGAGACAAATATCATTGTCGTTAAACCGCAAATTGTCAGTGCCTTAAATGTATTGGCAGCGAATGCCGCGAGCATTGTTGTAAAGGCTGGGATATCCCCCTCGATAAGTCGACGGTCAATCGTTATCTGAAATCTTTCCGGATTGAAATTAAGACGCTGGATCATCATGACCCGAAAAAGCCATGCCAGCTGGGGAGTCATGAAGCTTAATGCTTCAGGTAATTGTGCTTTTATGGATGAGAACGGGTTGTGTTAAGTCCACGCAACATTAGGTGAATCGGCATTAAATCCTACCTGTGCCACCTATCCAGGAGCAGCGAATACTTTTAAATCCGAGCAGCAAAGTACCCTCGCGTTATCCTGCCCGGAAGCCACACGACAGCTCTTCGCCTCGCCCGATGCGATGCTGTTCGGGGAAACGCTCAGACGTCTGCCAGAAGGCTTTAAGGCGAAGGATCTTGATCAGGAGAAAAAGCTTCTTGATTTGATGTGTCTCAACATTGTTAAGTTCAGCGGCGTTCAGCTTGATGAGGCGCTCTACGCGCTGGCCAGTTTCCTGCTGGGCGTGGAGAAAGTGAACGCAAGCGAGGATCGGGTTGCGCAGATGGAGCACTATTTTTCTCAAACGCTGGCGGGTTTAGAGCAGGGGGAAATCAGGCAACAAATTGCACAGTTGAAGCCAGATTACAATTTGCAGTGGTCACTGCTGTTAAGGCTTCAGAGCTATCTCGGAGTCATGACGGATAAGCGCGGCTGGCCCACACTGCATCATTACGTTAATAAGCTTATCTATATTCAGGCGGAAGGGGCAAAAACCGAAAGCGTCCAACCGACAATGATCCAACTGGATAACGTCTGGCAGGAAAAAGTGATGCCGTGGCTCGCCGAGCGTCCATGGATAATGAACAATTATATTCAGTACCGTATTTATGATGATTTCTTCCCTAACGATGAAAGCCGCAGCCCGTTACTGAGCCTTTATCTGCTGACGGCGGAATGGTTTTTACTCAAGTCATTGATTGCCGCGAATGTTGAACTGATCGGTAAGGTAGATGAAGAGGATATTATCAATATCATTTATAGCTACCATTCGATCACCAGGCACACTGCGCAATCTGCCACTGCCTTCATCGCAGAAATCAATAAAACCAAAGTCAACGATGATCTATCACTGCTGTTATTATTGAAGTAAATTATGCCCCGCGTTAGCGGGGTTTAATTATAAAATTCGCAAATGAGACTAATTTCTCTGCGCTCAGTGCGACTTAATGTTTTTAAATCTTCAATGTTAAACCTGAGAACGGTATGCTTGTTGCTTCAGACATAATCAGTTACCAGAGCATAAAATAACCCCGTAATGAAAACCTTCATTATCAACCTGGCGTCATCCACTGAACGCCGCGCGATGATTTCCGCGCAGTGCCATATGGCAGGGATAGCCTATGAGTTTATCGATGCCGTTAACGGTAAACAGCTAAGCCAAAAAGAAATTTCCCAGCATACGCGGCCGGTTAACTATGCGTTTAAAGCCGGTGAAATAGGCTGTGCATTGAGCCATATCAATATTTACCGGAAAATGGTTGCTGAAAACATTGCGCAGGCATTGATTCTGGAAGATGACGCGCTGCTAACTGAACAGTTACCGGAAATATTAAACAGTCCCGCATTACAGTTGCCAGAAAATAGCCCTGTGCTGGTGCTGTTATCACAAGTTAATAAATATGTTAATAAGGTTGTTGCGCCGGTTACTTCAGTCGCCAGTTTATATCCGGTACACAGTGCGACCACGTCTCATGCCTATGTGATTAATCTCGACGCCGCCAGACGACTGCTGAAGCTGCTCTATCCGGTCTGGATGGCCGCGGACAAATGGTGCCTGTTCGAGGAGTTGGGTGCATTCCGTTTACTGGCGGTCTGTCCTGCGCCGGTATTGCTGCACGAGGTGGCGCAGCACACGACGATCCAGCAGATTGATGACGTGGAAAACCACGACAGAAAAAAACGCCAGATCTGGGACAGGTTAATGACGATGCGTCCGGTAAAAGCAAAATTGCGTCATCGTTACCGTCGGGCAGTGGTGCCGCTATTTCATCCGATTGTTGATGTCAAAGGCAGACTAAACCGTTCCATTCACTGATTCCTCTGCGGGCGCTGTCCCGCCATCCTCAACGCGTGGGGCGGCAGCGTACGCTGAATGCCCCGCTGATGCAGCGTGACGGTCTCGCCGCCGCGCCGCCGTAATCGAATACCCCGTTACAGTTCCCCTCCAGCCTGCCGATAACTCCTTGCAGAACAACATCACTTTTGATCCATTTTCCTTATTTGTGGAGTGTCTATGCGCTTCAATTACGACTTGTTACCGGGTGAGCGGCTGACTTTTGACGAGATCGCGCTGCGTTATGCCCAGCAGTACCCTGAGGAGAAAGAGCTGACGGCGCGGGCGTTACTCAGTCCATCGACCAGCTTACGCACCCTGAAAATCCGTGCGGTATTCGCGCAGGAGGAGAGCAACAGTCCGCTGGAGGATCTGCTGTTCATCGCCAATGATAATGAACGTAAAAATTACCTGCGCCGCTTTGAACACTACCTCAAGCAAAACCTCTCATTCCTCTATTTTCGTCGCAGCGAGAAAGAGAAACGCGACAATCTGTGGAAGGTGATGGGTAGCAGTCAGGTGTTCGCGATGATCGATCCCCATTCGGCCACCGCCCAGAACCTGCTTAACAGCCGCGGCTATAAACTGGTGCTGATGTACCAGGATGAGGATGATGCCTACTGGCAGCTGTTCAACCCGCAGGCCAACCCCTGTTTTCCTCAGTCACGACGCATTCAGTTCATCGTGGTGCTGAGTACGCCACAACATAAAGTGCCGGCGGCAGTGATGCCGGGGACCGAAGTGGGGCGACGGGTCAAAGCCCGGGTGCTGCAGCGCGCCAGTCAGGCGGAGTTCAGCGCGGGCGTTAAAGCGCGTTACGGTGGTTGTGTAATGACCGGAACCCGACTCACCGACCGGCACAACTGGCCGTGGGTGGAAGCGTGCCACATCGACATACAGGAGAATGACGATGGCGTGCTGGCGGATAACAGCATCGATAACGGCTTATTTCTGCGCAGCGATTTGCAGCGGCTTTTCATCAACCGGCTGATCAGTATCGATGGTGAGTCGGGACAAATTCAGGTGCATCCGGGTGACGAGGCGCAGGAAAACATAAGCCCATATTATCAGGAACTGGATGGCCGCATCTGCACTTTGTGGTCGGCAGTACCACCCGCCACGCGTCAGCGGTTAAGGGCGCGACGCTAGTCCGCATCAGGGGGCAGAGGGATCTGTCCCTGACATAACAAAAATGAAATAACCTCGATTTACCCCGCCTATTCACCCAATCGAAAACCCTACAGAATTGGATAATCATGCCGATAACTTCATAACGCAGGGTAGTCAACGTGAACGATTTCTATACCGCCGAAGGCGTGATGGACAAGCATTCGCTCTGGCAGCGCTACGTCCCGCTGGTGCGCCATGAAGCGCTGCGCCTGCAGGTGCGTCTGCCGGCCAGCGTTGAGCTGGACGATTTGCTGCAAGCGGGTGGGATTGGCCTGTTAAATGCCGTGGAGCGTTACGACGCGCTACAGGGTACGGCCTTTACCACCTATGCCGTGCAGCGTATCCGAGGCGCAATGCTGGATGAGCTTCGCAGCCGGGACTGGGCACCACGCAGCGTGCGACGTAATGCGCGTGAGGTGGCCGGGGCAATGCATAAGGTGGAACAGACGCTGGGTCGTGCTGCCTCCGAGCAGGAAGTTGCCCAGCAGCTGAATGTTTCGATAGAGGAGTACCGGCAGATCCTGCTGGACACCAATAATAGTCAACTCTTTTCCTACGATGAGTATCGGGAAGAACATGGCGACAGTGCGGAACTGGTGACGGAAGGGCATGAAGAGGCCAACCCGCTTCATCAGTTGATGGAAGGGAGTCTGCGTGAGCGCGTCATTGAAGCGATCGAAGCATTACCCGATCGTGAAAAGATGGTGCTGACACTGTACTACCAGGAAGAACTGAACCTGAAAGAGATTGGCGCGGTACTTGATGTGGGTGAATCCCGTGTCAGCCAGCTGCACAGTCAGGCGATTAAACGCCTGCGGGCCCGACTTACGGGAGCGCGCTAGCAGTATCAGTTCCTGGCGATTCAAAAATATAAGAAACCGGGGACTCAGCAATGGGAGCCAAGACCAAGGCCAGACCGTTAAGTCGTTATCTTAAAGACTATAAACACAGCCAGAGCAACTGTTCACACTGTGGCAAGGTATTAGATCGTATGGCGCTCGTTTTTCGCGGCCAGATCATTAATAAAGAGGCCATCGCTCGGATGGATCAGATGATTGATGAGCAACTGTGGCTGAAACTTCAGCCAGAACTGACTGCGCTCTGTCGCTTTTGTAGCGATATTTTTTGTAATACCCATCCTAATTACTTCGACATTATGGCGTTCAAACAGTATCTGTTCGAACAGACAGAGATGAGCCCCAGCACCATTCGTGAATACGTGGTGCGGCTGCGTAGGCTGGACGACATGCTGAAAGCGAAAAATTTCCCGGCCGATCGGCTGCAGGGCAATAGCTGGCATCAATGTCTGGAAAGTGACCTGCCGGATGCGGGCAATAATAATTACCGTATTGCTTTGCGCAAATACGATCAGTTTTTAGGGTGGCAACAGGGCTAGATCCCTGCTGCGCACTCATTGCTCCCCCGCGTACCGCCGGTACGTCCTCGCCCTTTTCACGCTGCTGAAAAGGGCGGGGCGGGGGAGCACGCCTGTTTTGTCCGTCACCGCATCTCCCGCCACCTGAATCAGGGTGATCCTTTTCGCATCTTCTGCAACACTGTAAGGATAATTTCCAATGCCCGAATGGAGGCAGCATTGTCTTTACATCTGTTACACCAGTTTCCCCGGCTTGAGCTGTTAGGCGCGCCCACCCCGTTAGAACATCTGCCGCGACTCTCCGACTATCTCGGTCGCGATATTTTTATTAAGCGCGACGATGTTACGCCTGTCGCGATGGGCGGCAACAAACTGCGTAAGCTGGAATTTCTGGCGGCGGATGCACTGCGCGAAGGCGCTGATGTGCTGCTGACTGCCGGCGCGATTCAGTCCAACCATGTGCGGCAGACCGCTGCCGTTGCCGCCCGTCTTGGCCTGAAATGCGTTGCGCTGCTGGAAAACCCGATTGGTACCCATGCGGAAAACTACCTGAGCAACGGTAACCGGCTGCTGCTGGAGCTGATGGACGCGGAAGTCATTATGGTCGATGCGCTGACGCATCCGGCTGAGCAACTGGCGGAGCAGGCGACGCGGCTGGAAGCGCAGGGCTTCCGGCCTTACATTGTGCCGGTTGGCGGCTCGAATGTGCTGGGTGCGCTAGGCTATGTTGAGTGCGCACAGGAAATTGCTCATCAGAGCGAAGAGGTGGTTGATTTTGCCGCCGTGGTGGTCGCCTCTGGCAGCGCCGGCACTCATGCCGGGCTGGCGGTGGGTCTCGAACAGTTACTGCCCGATACCGAACTGGTGGGCATCACTGTTTCCCGTCAGGCTGAAGCCCAGCTGCCGCTGGTGGAACGTCTGCGTCAGTCACTGGCCGTGAAACTTGAAGTGCCTGCCACCGCACCGATTACCCTGTGGGACGATTACTTCGCACCACGCTATGGCGAGCCAAACGACGAGGGCATGGCGGCGGTGAAACTGCTGGCGCGGCTGGAAGGTATTCTGCTGGACCCGGTTTACACCGGTAAAGCGATGGCGGGACTGCTGGACGGCATCAGTCAGAACCGTTTCCGTCGTGAAGGTCCACTGCTGTTTATTCATACGGGCGGCGCGCCGGCGTTATTTGCTTATCATCCTTCGGTCTGAGACAAGCAAAAAAACAGTTTATAATCTTGCTGTTATCACGATAGACCGGCAGCGGGATCGCAGCGCTGCCGTTATAAATTACACACAACACAATCAATAATGGGGTGAATATGACCTTTTCTCTTGTACGTCGCCAGTTGGTGATGGGCGTAATGGCCGTGGCGCTGGTCGCGGGCGTCAACGTTAAAACCTTCGCAGCGGAAAATCTGCTGAATAAAATTAAAGAGCGCGGCACGCTGCTGGTGGGTCTGGAAGGCACTTATCCGCCGTTCAGCTTCCAGGATGAAAAGGGCAAGCTGACCGGTTTTGAAGCGGAGTTCGCGCAACAACTGGCGCAGCACATGGGCGTTAAGGCCAGCCTGAAACCCACTAAGTGGGACGGCATGCTGGCCTCGCTGGATGCGAAGCGCATTGATGTGGTGATCAATCAGGTTACCATCTCTGATGAGCGCAAGAAGAAGTATGACTTCTCTACGCCCTATACCATCTCCGGTATTCAGGCGCTGACTATGAAAGCCAACGCGGGCACCATCACCAAACCTGAGGATCTGGCAGGTAAAAAAGTGGGTGTCGGCCTGGGAACCAACTACGAACAGTGGCTGCGTGAAAACGTGAAAGGTGTGGATGTTCGTACCTATGATGATGACCCAACCAAATATCAGGATCTGCGCTCAGGCCGTCTGAACGCCATTCTGGTTGACCGCCTGGCGGCGCTGGATCTGGTGAAGAAAACCGGCGATACCATGGCGGTAGCGGGTGATGCGTTCTCCCGTCAGGAATCGGGCGTTGCGGTTCGTAAAGGCAACGATGACCTGCTGAAGGCGATCGACCAGGCTATCGCTGAGATGCAGAAAGATGGCTCGCTGAGCAAGCTGTCTCAGAAATGGTTTGGCGCGGACGTGACGAAATAATGCAGGAAAGTCTTCAACTGGTGCTGGATTCAGCACCTTTTTTATTAAAGGGCGCGCTGTTTACGCTGCAACTCAGCATCGGCGGGATGTTCTTCGGTCTGGTGCTGGGATTCATTCTGGCGCTGATGCGTCTGTCACGCTTCTGGCCGATCAGCTGGCTGTCGCGGATCTACGTCTCGATCTTCCGGGGTACGCCGCTGATCGCTCAGTTGTTTATGATCTACTACGGCTTACCGCAGTTTGGTATTGAGCTCGACCCGATTCCGTCGGCGATGATTGGCCTTTCGCTGAATACTGCGGCGTATGCCTCAGAGTCACTGCGTGGCGCGATCTCAGCAATTGAGCGCGGTCAGTGGGAAGCGGCAGCAAGTATTGGCATGACGCGCTGGCAAACTTTGCGCCGGGTGATTCTGCCGCAGGCAGCCCGCACCGCGTTGCCACCGCTGGGTAACAGCTTTATCAGCCTGGTCAAAGATACCTCACTGGCGGCGACCATTCAGGTGCCGGAGCTGTTCCGTCAGGCGCAGCTGATTACCTCGCGTACGCTGGAGGTCTTCACCATGTATCTGGCTGCCTCGCTGATTTACTGGGTGATGGCGACGGTGCTGTCAGCCCTGCAGAACCGGCTGGAGCAGCACGTTAATCGTCAGGATCAGGAGTCGAAATGAGTGCCATCGAAGTCAGAAAGCTGGTGAAATCCTTCAATGGCCAGACGGTACTGCACGGCATCGATCTCGACGTCGCGGCAGGAGAAGTGGTGGCGATTATCGGTCCCAGCGGCTCGGGTAAAACTACGCTGCTGCGCAGCATTAACCTGCTGGAAGTGCCGGACAGCGGGACCATCAAAGTGGGCGATATTACTGTTGATGCGGCACTGGCGCAGAGTAAGCAAAAAGAGCAGGTGCGCCGTCTGCGTCAGCAGGTGGGATTTGTCTTCCAGAACTTCAATCTGTTCCCGCACCGTTCGGTGATGGAGAACATTATTGAAGGCCCGGTCATCGTTAAACGCGAAGCCAGAGCGGACGCGGTGGCTCGCGCTCGTGAACTGCTGGAAAAGGTCGGGCTTCATGGCAAAGAGGAGAGTTATCCGCGTCGTCTGTCAGGCGGTCAGCAGCAGCGCGTGGCCATTGCCCGCGCGCTGGCGATGCGACCTGAGGTGATTCTGTTTGATGAGCCGACATCAGCGCTGGATCCGGAGTTGGTCGGGGAGGTGCTTAATACTATCCGCGCGCTGGCCGAAGAAAAACGCACGCTGGTCATCGTGACTCATGAGATGAGCTTTGCCCGTGACGTGGCTGACCGCGCCATCTTTATGGATCAGGGGCGCATCGTGGAGCAGGGCGAAGCAAAAGCGCTGTTCAGCAATCCGCAACAGCCGCGTACCCGTCAGTTCCTCGATAAATTTCTCAGCCAGTAATGCCGCAGCCTCCACCAGGAGGGCTGCGTTAATCTGTTTAAATATCACGATTTTTCGCTGTATAGCGTAGTGTTCATTGTCGCGAATATTCAGCGTTATCACATGTCAATAAATCACCGTTAAACCTTTTGGCACATCTGACAAATCTTTTCTTTTTATCGCATTTTGAGTGGTTTTTATTATTGCCACTTCCTCTCATTTATTTTTCCGTCATTATCAAAAAATATTATCCTTTATGCCTGCTCTGGCGTAATTAATCGCGTCAGCTTGCGGCATAACGATAAGTGTAAGGAAAGGTTCCGCTGCGTAAATAATTGTAGTAACAGGACCAGACAAGATTTTTTAAGACTTTCGCTACATCCACCATCGTTTCAATGACGAATAATCGCTGAATAACCATAAAAGTATGACTGATTTCCTCGCTTTTTCTTTTTAGCGTTCTGACCTACACAGCCGGAGTCATTGAATGAACGACACCAGAACCGAACATACCAGAACCGAACATATAGCCTGGATAAATACCCTCAAAGGGGCCTGTATATTACTGGTGGTCCTGTACCACACGGTGTTACCCGGATTTGAAGGGACACTTAAATATCTCTCTGCCGGATGGATTCCCGCCGAAATATGGGTGCAGTTTAATACGGTCCTGTCGCCGCTACGAATGCCAGCATTCTTTTTTGTTTCGGGCCTGCTGGCGACTAACGGTATTATTAACCGGCCCTGGAAGCAGGTATTTACCAGCCGTATCACCAATCTTTTTTATCTCTATATTTTATGGGGATTTATTCAGTGGTGGTCGATTGTGGGTATCTCTACCGAAATTACCGGCCAGCGCATTTCACAGAATCTGAATGCGGCCTACGCCGGTTCACTGATTGAATTTCTGAAGCTGACATTTATGGCCATGAGTACGTCATGGTATCTGTACGGGCTTGGAATCTATTTCCTCTTTGCCAAACTGTTTCGTCAATATAAGCTGGTGCTGATGGCAGCGGCAATTCTGCTGAACTATCTGGCGATCGAAAAGATTATTCCCTACTGGGGGCCACAGAGTCTGGCGCAATATTTTCTTTTCTTCCTGCTGGGGGCGTTCTGGAGCCAGACGATGCTGCGCCTGAGCGAGTGGCGTCGTGAAAACCGGATGCCGTGGGCTATCCTGGTCGCGCTGGCGGGCATTCACGTGATAATCGGTCTGGATAAGAGCCTGTTCATGTGCATTCTGGCGGTGCTGTTCAGTATCGCCGCCTGTCGCTGGCTGAATCAGCATTTCAGCATGCGTTATATAAACTGGATTGGCCGGAATACGCTGCAGATTTATGTCATACACCGTATTTTTTATCGAGTTTTTCGGCATGTCAGCGATCCTGTTTGCACAGCGACATCATCTGTTTGAGCTGGCGTGGTTTTCATTCCTCTGGGCCTGTTTCTATCCGCTGGCGATTGTTGGCCTCTGTTCACTCTGTTCAGTGGCGATCTGGTCGCTGACCAACCGTGGGTTGGGGCAGTCGCTGTTTGTGTTTCCGACACTGATGAAGCGGGAGCGAGCATCCTGATGCGCGACGGGCATTGTATCGCCTGGCAATGGGCTGGCGCTGAGTGAGGTTACGCCTGGCGGCGGGCTGGCACTGAGTATAGTTTCGCCCGCCAGGCGTTGGGGAG
>NZ_MLFN01000060.1 GCF_002095315.1 Pantoea conspicua | reverse complement strand
AATTGCCGTTTCCCCCAAGAGCCAAAAAATTAACCTGCTGGATCTCAACCGTCAGCAGATGCGCGAATTCTTCCTGTCGCTCGGTGAAAAGCCGTTCCGCGCTGACCAGGTCATGAAGTGGATCTATCACTACTGCTGCGATGATTTCGAGCAGATGACCGACATCAACAAAAAGCTGCGCACCCGACTGATGGAGCTGACCGAAATCCGCGCGCCGGAAGTCGCGGAAGAGATGCGCTCCACCGACGGCACCATTAAATGGGCGATTCGCGTGGGCGATCAGCTGGTCGAAACCGTCTACATTCCGGAAGGCGACCGCGCCACGCTGTGTGTCTCTTCGCAGGTGGGTTGTGCGCTGGAGTGTAAATTCTGTTCGACTGCACAGCAGGGCTTTAACCGTAACCTGCGGGTGTCTGAAATTATCGGCCAGGTGTGGCGCGCGGCGAAGATTGTTGGTGCGGCAAAAATTACCGGCCAGCGTCCGATCACCAACGTAGTAATGATGGGTATGGGCGAACCCCTGCTCAACCTGAACAACGTGGTGCCAGCGATGGAGATCATGCTGGATGACTTCGGTTTCGGCTTATCGAAGCGTCGCGTGACCCTTTCGACCTCTGGCGTGGTGCCGGCGCTCGACAAACTGGGCGATATGATTGACGTTGCGCTGGCGATCTCGCTGCACGCGCCCAACGACAAACTGCGTGACGATATCGTCCCGATCAACAAAAAATACAATATCGAAACCTTCCTGGCCGCGGTTAAACGCTACATCGGGAAGTCGAATGCCAACCAGGGTCGCGTCACTATCGAGTACGTGTTGCTGGATCATGTAAACGACAGCACTGACGATGCGCATGAGCTTGCCGCATTACTGAAAGATACGCCGTGCAAAATCAACCTGATTCCGTGGAACCCCTTCCCGGGCGCACCGTACGGTCGCAGCTCTAACAGCCGCATCGATCGCTTTTCTAAAGTGCTGATGGACTATGGTTTCACCACTATCGTGCGTAAAACCCGTGGTGATGATATTGATGCCGCCTGTGGTCAGCTGGCGGGCGAAGTGATCGACCGCACCAAACGGACAATGCGGAAAAAAATGGCCGGTGAAGCGATATCTGTGAAGGCGCTCTGAAACAGTGACCGTTAACGTTTCCTGACGGTGTGACGCGTGGCAGGCTGAATGCTGCTAACGTCAACCCGATGGAAACGATGATGCGTAATGGATTACCTGTGGCTTTACTGGCCCTGTTTGTTGTAAGCGGGTGTGTCAGCCACACTCAGCAGCCCGGTGCAGCGGAAGTGCGTCTACAGTTAGGTATGCATTACCTGGCGAGCGGGGATGAAGCAGCCGCTGAGCGTAATCTGCTGCGGGCGCAGGCGGCGGCACCGGATGATTACCGGATATCGCTGGCGCTGGCCCGGCTGGCGCAAAAGCAGGGTAAGCGTGCTGCTGCACAGGCCCATTACCAGCTGGCGCAACAGCAGGCCCCGCAGAATGGTTTTGTCGCTAACAATTACGGTGCGTTTCTTTGCGCTTTAAGGCAGTATGGCGAAGCGCATCAACAGTTTAGTCGGGCAGGCGATGCGCAGCAGGTTGACGCCCGCATTGATGCGCTTGAACTGGCGGGATTTTGTTATCTGCAGGCAGGCGAGTTTGCCACGGCACGGCGTGCATTGCAGCAGGCGCTGGCGTCCGACGATCGCAAAGCCGGATCGGTGCTGAATGAAGCTGAAAAGCTGCTGGCGGAAAGCCAGCTGACCAGTGCGCAGATTTTGCTCGAAATTTACCAGCTACAGCGGCCTGAAACGGCACGCAGTCTGGCGTTACACTTACGTTTCGCCGCGCTACAGGGAAATGCCGCTGACGTTTCACGTTATGGCGACCAGTTAGCGCGACGTTTTCCGCAATCGATACAGTACCAGCGTTATTTAGCTAATGAATACTGAAGCCACTCAAGAGAACTCTGCAGTACATTCAACAGGTGAACGCCTGCGTCTGGCCCGTGAGCAGATGGGGCTGACGCAGCAGAACGTCGCTGAACGCCTGTGTCTGAAACTTTCTACCGTGCGTGACATTGAGGAAGATAAATCGCCTGCCGATTTAGCCTCTACCTTCCTGCGCGGATACATTCGCTCCTACGCCCGACTGGTGCATATTCCTGAAGAGGAACTGCTGCCAATGATGGCGAAACAGACGCCGGTTCGTGCAGCAAAAATCGAACCGATGCAAAGTTTCTCTTTGGGTAAACGCCGCAAAAAGCGTGACGGCTGGTTGATGATTTTCACCTGGCTGGTGCTGTTTGTGGTGGTCGGCCTGACGGGCGCCTGGTGGTGGCAGAATCATAAAGCCTCTCAGGATGATCTGGTGTCGATGGCCGATCAGAATGGCAGCAGTGGGGATGGTCAGTCTATTCCGCTGGGGGAATCCAGCGGTGACAGCACCACCCCAGCCGCGCCCGATGAGAGTAACACTGTGCCGGCGGTGGCTGATAACAGCGCCGCCAGCACGCCAGCCAGTGCGGCTCCGGCCGCCAGTGCCAGCAATACCAATACCGCGCCTGCGGCACAGCCCGATAACAGCAGCAATGCAGTGGTTTCACCCAGCCAGGCACCGGTAGAGAATACCGCTGCCGCGCCAGCGGCCACCACCAACAGTGCCAGCACCGCACCGCAGATGCCGGTGGGCGCTGCAGCAGTCAGTGAACCGGCTACCGATCCGAATGCAGTGGTGATGACCTTTAACGCCGACTGCTGGCTGGAAGTCAGTGATGCGACCGGCAAAAAACTGTTCAGCGGCCTGCAGCGTAGCGGTGGTAAACTCAGTCTCGCAGGAACCGCTCCGTATCGTCTGAAAATTGGCGCTCCTTCCGCGGTTCAGGTGCAATATCAGAATCAGCCCGTTGATTTAAGTCGTTTTATCCGTAATAACCAGGTTGCTCGCCTGACGTTGGGTGCGCAATAACAGCGTATCGCGTACCGGGCAATTGTGGAGAAGAAATATGCATAACGAAGCACCCATTATCCGTCGTAAATCCAAACGCATTTACGTCGGCAAGGTGCCAGTCGGTGACGGCGCGCCAATCGCTGTTCAGTCGATGACGAACACACGCACCACTGACGTGGCGGCGACGGTCAATCAGATCAAAGCCCTTGAGCGTGTCGGTGTCGATATCGTCCGCATTTCGGTGCCGACGATGGATGCTGCTGAAGCATTCAGACTGATTAAACAGCAGGTGAATGTCCCGCTGGTGGCCGATATCCATTTTGACTATCGCATCGCATTAAAAGTCGCCGAATATGGCGTTGATTGCCTGAGAATTAATCCCGGCAATATCGGTAACAACGAGCGTATCCGCATGGTGGTTGACTGCGCACGCGACAACAATATCCCGATCCGAATTGGCGTTAACGCCGGTTCACTGGAAAAAGATCTGCAGGAAAAGTATGGCGAGCGACGCCGCAGGCGTTGCTGGAATCCGCCATGCGTCATGTCGATCATCTCGATCGCCTTAACTTCGATCAGTTCAAAGTCAGCGTAAAGGCCTCTGACGTTTTCCTGGCGGTTGAGTCGTACCGTCTGCTGGCGAAGCAGATTGAGCAGCCCCTGCACCTCGGTATTACCGAAGCGGGCGGCGCGCGTGCCGGTGCGGTGAAATCGGCAATTGGGCTGGGTTTACTGCTCTCTGAAGGGATTGGCGATACGCTGCGCATTTCGCTGGCGGCCGATCCGGTCGAAGAAGTGAAAGTCGGTTTCGATATCCTCAAGTCACTGCGCATTCGCTCTCGTGGGATCAACTTCATTGCGTGCCCAACCTGCTCACGTCAGGAGTTTGACGTTATCGGTACGGTCAACGCGCTGGAGCAGCGTCTGGAAGATCTGATCACGCCGATGGACGTTTCCATTATCGGTTGTGTGGTCAACGGGCCAGGTGAAGCCACCCTCTCAACGCTGGGTGTGACCGGCGGCAACAAGAAGAGTGGTTTCTATGAGGATGGTGTGCGTCAGCGCGATCGTCTCGACAACAACGATATGATCGATCAGCTGGAAGCGCGCATTCGTGCCAAAGCGTCGATGCTGGATGCCAGTCGCCGTATTGATGTGCAGCATCTGGAAAAATAATGGCGTGCGCGGTCTGCGTACGTGACTTTTTTGACTGAACCTGTGCGGTTTCATCCTCATAAGGTATGATGCCGGACAGGTTTTTTTGCATTAAGAGATTCTAACGTGGCGAAGAATATTCAGGCGATTCGCGGGATGAACGATTACCTGCCTGCGGATACCGCCATCTGGCAACGGATTGAAAGCGTTCTTAAACAGACGCTGGCGAGCTACGGTTACAGCGAAATTCGCTTACCGCTGGTGGAGCAGACCCCGCTGTTTAAACGTGCCATCGGTGAAGTCACCGATGTGGTTGAAAAAGAGATGTACACCTTTGAGGATCGCAACGGCGAAAGTCTGACGCTGCGTCCGGAAGGGACCGCAGGCTGCGTGCGCGCCGGTATTGAACACGGTTTACTCTACAACCAGGAACAGCGCCTGTGGTACATGGGCCCGATGTTCCGCTACGAGCGTCCGCAGAAGGGACGCTACCGTCAGTTTTACCAGATGGGCGTTGAAGTGTTTGGCCTGCAGGGCCCGGACATCGATGCTGAATTGATCATGCTTAACGCCCGCTGGTGGAAAGCGTTGGGTATCGCCGATCACGTTCGCCTTGAACTCAACTCCATTGGCTCCCTTGAAGCCCGTGCCCGCTACCGCGATGCGCTGGTCGCCTTCCTTGAGCAGCATAAAGAGGTGCTGGATGAGGATTGCAAACGCCGCATGTACAGTAACCCGATGCGGGTGCTGGACAGTAAAAATTCCGAGATTCAGCAACTGCTGAACGATGCGCCGCAGCTCGGCGACTACCTTGACGATGAATCACGTGAACATTTCAGCGGCCTGTGTGCGCTGCTGGATGACGCCGGTATCGCCTACACCATTAACCAGCGCCTGGTGCGCGGGCTTGATTACTACAATCGTACGGTGATTGAGTGGGTGACCGACAGCCTCGGCTCACAGGGTACGGTGTGTGGCGGCGGTCGTTACGATGGCCTGGTGGAACAGCTCGGCGGGCGTGCAACACCAGCCGTCGGCTTTGCCATGGGCATGGAGCGTCTGGTGCTGCTGGTTCAGGCGGTGAATCCCGATTTTGAACCGACGAGCAATGTGGATGTCTATGTAATCGCTTCGGGTCAGGGCGTGCAGTCTGCTGCGATGCAACTGGCGGAGAAACTGCGTGATGAAGCGCCAGAACTGCGGTTGATGACCAACTTCGGTGGCGGCAACTTTAAAAAACAGTTTGCCCGTGCTGACAAGTGGGGCGCTCGCGTCGCGCTGGTGTTAGGCGAGGATGAAGTGAAGGCCGGACAGGTCGTGATTAAAGATCTACGCCGTGGCGAGCAGCAAACGCTGGCTCAGGCAGAGGCTGCTGCTGTTTTGCGCACGCTGTTACAGTAAGCGTGTTACAGCACCAACCATTGAAAGGAGAGGGATTGCGTGGAAGTGTATAGCAATGAGAACGAGCAGACCGATGCGCTGCGCCGCTTTTTGCCAATAATGGTAAAGCGTTAGCGGTTGGCGTAGTGATCGGCATTGCTGCGCTGGGCGGCTGGCGTTACTGGTCCGGCCATCAGGAAGAGGCGACGAAGTCGGTGTCGGCGCAGTACCAGCAGCTCACCAGCGCCATGCAGGCGGGCAAGCCAGAAACGCTGGAAGCGGTCAACACCTTTGCCAATGAAAACAGCAACACTTACGGTGCGCTGGCCGCGATGGATCTGGCAAAACAGTATGTTGATACCAACCAGCTGGACAAAGCCGCGACGCTGCTGCAAAACGGCCTGAAAGATACCAAAGATGCCAACCTGCAGGCGGTGATTAACCTGCGTCTGGCACGCATTCAACTGCAACAGAATCAAGCTGATGCGGCGCTTAAAACCCTTGACGCTGTGAAGGGTGATGGCTGGACAGCCATTGTGGCCGATATCCGCGGCGAAGCGCTGCTGAGCAAAGGCGACAAGCAGGCGCGCGCGATGCATGGAGCAAAGGGGTTGAATCTGACGCCTCTCCGGCATTGAAGCAAATGATGCAGATGAAGATGAATAACTTAAGCTAAGCCAGTCAAGAGAGAGCGCATGGAATTACGTAAATACCTGCTGCCGGGGCTGATTTCAGTCACTTTGCTCAGCGGTTGTTCGCTGTTTAGCGGCGAAGAAGATGTGGTAAAAATGGCTCCGCTGCCCACGGTGGAAAACCAGTTCACGCCACAGGAAGTGTGGAGCACCTCGGTAGGAGATGGCGTCGGTGATTTCTACTCCAACCTGCATCCCGCCTGGCTGGACAACACCGTGTTTGCGGCCGATCGTTTCGGTATCGTGAAGGCGCTGGATGCCACCAACGGTAAAGAAAAATGGAAAGTCGATCTCTCTGAGAAAACCGGCTTCTTCTCGAAAAACCGCTCAGCCCTGTTGTCTGGTGGCCTGACGGCTGAAGGCGATCGCGTCTATGTTGGCAGCGAGCGCGGTCAGGTTTATGCGCTGAGCAGCAGCGATGGCAGCCTGGCGTGGCAGACCAAAGTGGCGGGGGAAGCACTTTCTCGCCCGGTGGTCAGCGACGGCCTGGTACTGGTACATACCAGCAACGGAATGTTGCAGGGACTGGATCAGAGCAGCGGCGCCATCAAGTGGAGCGTTAACCTGGATATGCCGGCGCTGTCACTGCGCGGCGAATCTGCGCCCGCGGTGGCTTTTGGCGGCGCGATTGTCGGCGGCGACAATGGCCGCGTCAGCGCGGTTATCCTGAACCAGGGGCAGCTGATCTGGCAGCAGCGTATTTCGCAAATCAGCGGTGCGACTGAGATCGATCGTCTGAATGATGTCGATACCACGCCGGTTATCGTTAACGGTGTGGTTTACGCCCTGGCGTATAACGGTGATCTCACCGCGCTGGACCTGCGTTCTGGTCAGATTTTGTGGAAACGCGAAATCGGTGGCGTGAAAGACCTGATTGTCGATGCGGGCCGAATCTATCTGGTCGATCAGGATGACCGGGTGATTGCGCTGAACGCTGACGGTGGCGTGGCCATCTGGCGCCAGAGCGATCTGCTGCACCGTAATCTGACGTCGCCGGTGCTCTACAATGGCTACCTGGTGGTCGGCGATAGCGAAGGCTATCTGCACTGGATGAACACCACGGATGGTCGCTTTGTGGCGCAGCAGAAACTGGACAGCTCCGGCTTCCAGACCGAGCCGGTGGTCGCCAGCGATAAGCTGCTGATCCAGTCGAAAGATGGCGAGGTCTATGCGATTACCCGCTAACGGGTAAACGTCTGGCAGGTGAAATCCTCTGCACCCACGGCTCCTGATTTAATCAGGGGCCGTTTCGTTTTAGTCAGGCATGGTATTCTTTGCGCCTTCAGCCTGAACTTAACGGCCAGAGCCGTTATAATCACGCCATTCGGGCGATTAATTATTTATTGAGGCATTGTTATGGTACCTGTGGTCGCGCTGGTTGGGCGTCCCAATGTGGGAAAATCTACGCTATTTAACCGTTTAACTCGCACTCGTGACGCGCTGGTAGCGGATTTTCCTGGACTGACTCGCGATCGCAAATATGGTCGCGCCGAAGTGGAAGGGCGCGAATTTATTGTTATCGATACCGGTGGTATCGACGGCACCGAAGAGGGTGTTGAAACGCGGATGGCTGAGCAGTCACTGCTGGCGATTGAGGAAGCGGATGTGGTGCTGTTTATGGTCGATGCGCGCGCCGGCATGATGGCCGCCGACCAGCAAATCGCTAAACACCTGCGTTCACGTCAGAAAGCCACGTTCCTGGTGGCGAACAAAACCGACGGACTCGATCCCGATCAGGCGGTTGTTGACTTCTATTCTCTGGGCCTGGGCGAGATCCATGCCATTGCGGCCTCGCATGGTCGTGGTGTAACCAGCCTGATCGAAACGGCACTGTTGCCGTGGATGGACAAGGTTGAGCCGGTTGAACTCACAGAAGAAGAAGAGAACCAGGCTTACTGGGCGGCGCTTGACGCCGGGGAGAAAGCTGACCTGGAAGCCGCAGAGGAAGAAGAAAACTTCGACCCGACAGGCTTGCCGATCAAACTGGCAATTGTCGGCCGTCCTAACGTAGGTAAGTCAACACTTACTAACCGCATCCTCGGTGAAGACCGTGTGGTGGTCTACGATATGCCGGGCACCACCCGCGACAGTATCTATATCCCGATGGAGCGTGATGGACGTGAATACGTTCTGATCGACACTGCAGGTGTGCGTAAGCGTGCCAAAATCTCTGACACCGTAGAGAAATTCTCGGTGATTAAGACGCTGCAGGCGATTGAAGATGCCAACGTGGTGATGCTGGTGATCGATGCTCACGCCGGTATTTCCGATCAGGATCTCTCGCTGCTGGGCTTCATCCTTAACAGTGGTCGTTCGCTGGTGATTGTGGTCAACAAATGGGATGGTCTGTCACAGGAGGTGCGTGATGAAGTGAAAGAGACGCTGGACTACCGTCTGGGCTTTATCGATTTCGCCCGCATCCACTTTATCTCTGCGCTGCACGGCAGCGGCGTCGGTAATCTGTTTGAATCGATTACGGAAGCCTATGACTGTTCGACGAAGCGCGTAAACACCTCGCTGCTGACCCGCATCATGAACATGGCAGCCGAGGATCATCAGCCACCTCTGGTTCGTGGTCGCCGCGTTAAGCTGAAGTATGCGCATGCCGGGGGTTACAACCCACCTATTGTGGTGATCCACGGTAATCAGGTTAAAGATCTGCCGGATTCATACAAACGCTACCTGATGAACTACTTCCGTAAATCACTGAGCGTGATGGGAACGCCGATTCGCATCCAGTTCAAAGAGGGTGAGAACCCGTACGAAGGGAAGCGCAACCTGCTGACACCCACGCAGCAGCGTAAGCGTAAGCGCCTGATGGCGCATATGAAGAAAAATAAGCGTTAAGCAAATGAGGGCCGGAAGGCCCTCTTTTTTTGGCCTAAGCTAAAGCAACGGGCGGGGAATTATCATGACCATCAACTGTGAGAAATGTCAGCTGCCGTTGCAGCTCAGCGACGGCGGGTTTATCTGTAGCGGGTGCGGCGCACATTATCAGGCTCAGCCCATCTGTCCGGATTGTCATCAACCGCTGGAACGGCTGAGCGCCTGCGGTGCGGTGGACTATTTCTGTCACCACGGACACGGTTTGATTTCGAAAAAACGTGTCGATTTTCAGCCGCAGAAAGCATCAGGCGGCTCAGAATCACTATAAGCGGTGTGAATAAAGAAATCGTTGTAGCAAAAATGCTATTGCAGCGTAACAAGTGCGTTATAGATGTTCACTCTGTAATGTACCAGGTGGTACAATCCTGCCGCGTCGTGGGGAGGGGCCTGTCATATCCGCTTTTTCCGGTGCGGGTTACTCCACAGACGCGGGTCTGTTTATATTCGATTTGAAGCAGTGCGGCACGCCGCATGTCTCTTTGACAAGGTTGCGCAGTTCAGGCGGCAACCGGCGTGAGCGCTCTGTTTATTCAGGAGAGTGAGTGTTATGGCTGAAACTTCGTCCCGCTCCGCTAAGGTGCTGGGAATCGTATCCGTGCTGTTCGGACTGGTGCTGCTGGCAACCGGTCTGTTCTTCGCGATTGGCGGCGGTAAACTGGTTGCCCTCGGCGGCAGTTTGTACTTCCTGATTGCCGGTATCGTGACCGTTCTGGCAGCAATTCAGTTCTTCCGTCGCAAATCCTCGGCGGTGGTCCTGTTTCTGCTGGTATTTGTCGGCACGCTGATCTGGTCACTGTTTGATGCCGGGCTGGAGTTCTGGCCGCTGGTGTCGCGCCTGATGGTGCCAGCTGGCCTGATGGTAGTGGCCTTCCTGCTCTGGCCTGCGCTGCGCAAGCGTGAAGGCAAAAGCTCGCTGGCCAAAGCCGCCTACACGCTCTCTGCGCTGCTGGCAGTAGGCATGGTGGTCACCTTTGTGCAGATGTTCCAGCCACATCCTACCGTGGCCTCTACAGGTGAAGAGTTGCCGCTGATTCCGGTGGATAAAGCGAAACAGCAAAAAGACTGGGATAACTACGGCAACACGCCGCAGGGCAGTCGCTTTGTGGCGCTGGATCAGATCACCCGCGATAACGTCAAAGATCTGCAGGTTGCCTGGACATTCCGGACCGGCGATATTCCGGACAGCCCGACCGGTAACGGCGCGGAAGATCAGCAGACCCCATTACAGGTAGGCAATACCCTGTATCTCTGTACCCCGCACAACAACGTGATTGCGGTTGAAGCAGACAGCGGTAAGCAGATCTGGAAGCGCGAAATCAATGCTCAGGCGGAAGTCTGGCCGCGCTGCCGTGGTCTGGCCTATTTCGATGCCACTAAACCGCTGCAGCAGCCGACTCAGCCAGGCTCGACACCGGTTCCGGCCGTCACGCTGCCTGCCGGTGATAGCTGTCAGCGCCGCATCCTGATGAACACCATCGATGCACGTCTGATTGCCATCAACGCTGATAACGGTGAGTTCTGTGAGAGCTTCGGTAATCACGGTACTGTCGATCTGAAAGCCGGCCTCGGTCAGGCCCCCGATCCCCAGTATCAGCTGACGTCAGCACCGACACTGGCAGGCACCACCGTCGTCGTCGGGGGTCGCGTGGCGGATAACGTCCAGACCGATATGCCAGGTGGCGTATTGCGTGGTTTTGACGTCATCACCGGCCAGATGCGCTGGGCGTTTGACCCGGGTAATGTCGATCCGAATGCGGTATTAATGCCGGGCAAGGAGTACGCTCGCAGTACGCCGAATTCCTGGGCACCGATGTCCTACGATCCGGCGATGAACACTGTATTTATCCCGATGGGCAGCTCATCTGTCGATCTGTGGGGTGCGAATCGTACCGAACTGGACCACAAATATGGCGCATCCGTACTGGCGCTCGACGCCACTACCGGTAAAGAGAAGTGGGTTTATCAGACCGTGCATAACGATCTGTGGGACTTCGACCTGCCGATGCAGCCAGGCCTGATCGATTTCCCGCAGAAGGATGGCACCACCAAACCGGCAGTGGTGATTGGCAGTAAAACCGGCATGATCTTCGTACTCGATCGCATGACCGGTAAACCACTGACCAAAGTCGAAGAGCTGCCGATGCCGCAGGGCCATATCCCGAACGAGCAGTACACCAAAACCCAGCCTCATTCGACCGGTATGCCGCAGATTGGCAACCAGACGCTGAAAGAGTCTGACATGTGGGGTGCGACACCGTTTGATCAGCTGGCCTGTCGTATTGGCTTCAAATCGATGCGTTATGATGGTCTGTTCACCGTACCGGACACCGATAAGTCGCTGAGCTTCCCGGGTTCGCTGGGCGGGATGAACTGGGGCAGCATGTCGACCGATCCGAACAATCATCTGCTGTTCGTCAATGATATGCGTCTCGGCCTGTGGGTACAGATGATCCCGGCTGACACCAATAAGATTTCACGTGGCAGCAACGGGGGTGAAGCGATCAACACCGGTATGGGCGCGGTGCCGCTGAAAGGTACACCTTATGCGGTGAACAAAAACCGCTTTATGTCGCCGCTGGGCATTCCTTGCCAGAAGCCACCGTTTGGTACGCTGTCGGCGATTGACATGAAAACCCAGAAAATCGTCTGGCAGGTGCCGGTTGGTACCGTGCAGGATACCGGACCTTTCGGCATCAAAATGCGCATGAAGATGCCGGTAGGTATGCCAACGCTGGGCGGTACGCTGGCAACTCAGGGTGGCCTGGTGTTCATCGCTGGTACCCAGGATTACTACATGCGTGCCTTTGATGCCTCAACCGGTAAAGAAGTGTGGAAAGCACGTCTGCCGGTTGGCAGCCAGGGCGGCCCGATGAGCTATGTTTCGCCGAAAACTGGCAAACAGTACATCCTCATCTCGGCCGGTGGCGCACGCCAGTCGCCGGATCGCGGTGACTACGTGATTGCTTACGCGCTGCCAGACAGCAAATAACCTCACCAGTGAAAAGGGCCGACATTGTCGGCCCTTTTTTTTGCTTATTTTCCATCACGCCACAGCGCCTGTAATGCTGGTGGGGCCACCTGCTCCGGAATCAACAACACAATGGTGCCGACCTCGCGGTGGGTCGCATACTGAATCTGAATGCGGAAATAGCGTTGATCGCCGCTTCCCACCTCAGGCGCTTTCTCTTCCGGCTCGCCCAGTGGCATCGCCTGCTCAAGGGCGCGACAGACGCGCTGCTTTTCCGGTGGCGGCAGTTCACTCAGCGAAAAACGGCGCTCTGCGCGCAGGCCGGGCATAAAGGCAAGACCGCCTTCACGCGCCACGATGATGGTGGCATCATCGGTAAGTTCGGGCAGATCACTCATAGCACACCGACCTCTTTCCACGCCTGCTCAATCGCGCTGGCAACGGAACGGTTAAAGCGTTTTTCGCCATGCTGAACGGTAAAGCGGGCAAAGGTTTTAAAATCGGCGTCCTGCGGCAGTTCATCGTCGCACAGCGTGTCGTACCAGGCGTGACCCGCCTGCTCCCACGCATAGCCGCCCAGCGTTTTCGCTGCCAGGTAAAAGGCGCGGTTGGGGATACCGGAATTAAGATGCACGCCGCCGTTATCTTCGCGGGTCTGCACATAATCATCCATGTGCGCCGGCTGCGGATCTTTCCCCAGCATTGGATCGTCATACGCGGTGCCTGGCGCTGACATCGATCGCAGGCCCTTGCCATTAATGCCGCTGGCCAGTAACCCTTCGCCGATAATCCAGTCCGCCTGATCGGCGCTCTGCTTCTTGCTGAACTGTTTGACCAGCGAGCCAAACACATCGGAGAGTGACTCGTTCAGCGCACCCGCTTGTTCAAAGTAGATCAGACCGGCTTCATTCTCGGTCACGCCATGAGTCAGTTCGTGCGCCACCACGTCAATCGCAATGGTAAAGCGGTTAAAAATCTCACCGTCGCCATCACCAAATACCATCTGCTGGCCGTTCCAGAACGCATTCTGATATTTGTCGCCGTAATGAACCGTTCCGAGCAGTTTCAGCCCCTGATTATCCAGCGAATTGCGCTGATACGCCTGCCAGAAAAAGTCATAGGTGGTGCCGAGGTAATCCCAGGCTTCCCCGGCGGCGACATCACCGTTTTCGGGCTGGCCTTCCTGACGAATCAGCTTACCTGGCAGGGTTTGCTGATTTTGCGCATCATAAATTTCACGATCCACATGGCCGCCCGCTGCTGTTTTCGCCACGGTCGGCTTTTGCCAGTGTTCCGCCATCAGGTGCTGAACATGAGTGAGAGTACGGCGTGCCTGTTCCTGCTGGTGGCCGGAGCCGTGCGCGATAATTTTGCGGAGGATATAGGGAGGAATAACGCTAAAAGCCATCTGAAACTCCTTGGCAACAGAGATGTGCCAAAAAGTATAGACCCGACAGGCTGGATAGGCCTGGTGAGTGAGGTCAGCTGTAAGGTGAAAAGTATGAACGCAGAGGCAGAATCAGGAGGCGGTTTTTCGGCGGCGCTTTTTCTCTGGCAGCAGCTGCGTCACCTGACTCTCGACCCAGCCATCATCCAGACGGGTACGCAGCAGGTCGCCGCTCTGCAGCTGCTGCGTCTTTTTCACCACCTGGCCCGTGGTGTCGGTGGTCACGCTGAAGCCGCGCGCCAGCGTCGCTAACGGACTGACGCCTTCCAGCTGAGCCACTCGCTGGCCGAACCGCTGTTGGTCGGCGCTCAGCTTCTTCTGCATACTCTGCTGCAGGCGGTAGTGCCAGCTTTGCAGCTGTTTTTGCGCATCGAACAGACGCTGCTGCGGCTGCTGGGCGTTAAGCCGATGCGACAGGCGGTCCTGCTGACGCGTGGCCTGACGCAGGCGGGTTTCCATCGCTTCACCCAGACGCTGCTGCAGGCGGAACAGGGTGGTCTGCTGACGAGCCAGACGTAGCTGTGGATGCTGCTGTTGCAGGCGATGCTCAAGGCGGGAGTAGAGCCGCTGCTGGCGTGCCAGGTAGTAATCCATCGCCATCTCCAGCCGCTGTTGCTGTGACTGCAACTGACGCAACAGCTCAAGCTGGTTACGGCTGACGAGCTCGGCGGCGGCAGAGGGCGTTGGCGCGCGCAGATCCGCCACGAAATCGGCAATGGTCACGTCAGTTTCATGGCCGACGGCGCTGACGATTGGAATGCGGCTGGCAAAAATGGCGCGCGCGACCCGCTCGTCGTTGAAGCTCCACAAATCCTCCAGGGAACCGCCGCCACGACCGACAATCAGCACGTCGCACTCATTGCGCTGGTTAGCGATCTCAATCGCCCGGACGATCGCGGCAGGCGCATCGACACCCTGTACCGGCGTCGGGTAGATCACCACCGGCAATGAGGGATCGCGGCGATGCAGCACCCGCAGCACATCGTGCAGCGCGGCACCGGTTGAGGAGGTAATCACACCGATCTGGCGCGCCGGATCGGGCAGCGGTTGCTTATGCTGCGGTTCGAACAGGCCTTCGGTCGCCAGCCTGGCTTTCAGCAGTTCAAACTGTTGCTGCAGCAATCCTTCACCGGCCGGGTGCATGCTTTCGATAATCAGCTGATAGTCACCGCGCGGCTCATACAGGGTGATGTTGGCGCGAACCAGCACCTGCTGACCATGTTGCGGACGGAAAGTGACGCGACGGTTGCTGTTGCGGAACATCGCGCAACGCACCTGGGCACCATCATCCTTCAGGGTGAAGTACCAGTGTCCGGAAGCGGGTTGAGTGAAGTTGGAGATCTCGGCGCTCAGCCAGACCAGGCCCATCTCTTTTTCCAGCAGCTGACGCACTGTGGTGTTAAGACGGCTGACGGTAAAAATATTGGCGACGGGTGGCAGCGACATGTGACGAAGATCAAATTCCAAATCAGCAGGTTAATTCACCGATACTACAGGGCTGCTAGCACGGATCAAGAGTTTTTCTGAAATAATGCTGGAGGCAATCGATTACGGCCTGTATAATGCCGCGGCAATATTTTATCTATTCTCATTCACCCGAGGTGGAGTATTGCCATGTTAAGAATCGCTAAAGAAGCACTCACTTTTGACGACGTTTTGCTCGTTCCTGCACACTCCACCGTCCTGCCGAATACGGCCGATCTCAGCACTCAGCTGACCAAAAATATCCGTTTAAATATTCCTATGCTTTCCGCTGCCATGGACACCGTGACCGAAGCGGGTCTGGCGATTGCGCTGGCGCAGGAAGGCGGTCTTGGCTTCATTCACAAAAACATGTCAATTGAACGCCAGGCGGATGAAGTCCGCAAGGTGAAGAAACATGAGAGCGGCGTGGTCACTGAACCACAGACCGTATTGCCAACAACCCCACTGGCCGAAGTGAAAGCGCTGACCGAGCGTAACGGCTTCGCCGGTTACCCGGTAGTGAACCGTGACAACGAACTGGTCGGTATCATTACCGGTCGTGACGTTCGCTTTGTCACTGACCTTTCCCAGCCGGTTTCCGCGGTAATGACCCCGAAAGATCGTCTGGTGACGGTGAAAGAGGGTGAAGCGCGCGATGTGGTGCTGCACAAAATGCATGAAAAGCGCGTTGAGAAAGCGCTGGTTGTAGACGACAGCTTCCATCTGCTGGGCATGATCACCGTAAAAGATTTCCAGAAAGCCGAACGTAAACCTAACGCCTGTAAAGATGCGCAGGGTCGTCTGCGTGTTGGTGCGGCCGTTGGCGCGGGCGCGGGCAACGAAGAGCGTATCGATGCCCTGGTGGCGGCCGGTGTTGACGTACTGCTGATTGACTCGTCGCACGGTCATTCCGAAGGTGTGCTGTCACGTATTCGTGAAACCCGCGCGAAATACCCCGATCTTGAAATCGTCGGCGGCAATGTGGCGACCGGTGCGGGTGCACTGGCGCTGGTTGAAGCGGGCGTCAGCGCGGTGAAAGTTGGTATCGGTCCGGGCTCCATCTGTACTACCCGTATCGTGACCGGTGTGGGTGTACCGCAGATTACCGCGGTGTCTGACGCCGTCGCTGCGCTGGAAGGCACCGGCATTCCGGTGATCGCTGATGGCGGCATCCGTTTCTCTGGCGACATCGCCAAAGCGATTGCGGCGGGTGCCTCCTGCGTGATGGTGGGTTCGATGCTGGCCGGTACCGAAGAATCACCGGGTGAATCGAGCTCTATCAGGGGCGTTCGTTCAAATCCTATCGCGGCATGGGTTCACTGGGCGCGATGTCAAAAGGCTCATCTGACCGTTACTTCCAGACCGATAATGCGGCCGACAAACTGGTGCCGGAAGGGATCGAAGGCCGTGTCGCTTATAAAGGCCGCCTGAAAGAGATCGTACACCAGCAAATGGGTGGACTGCGCTCCTGTATGGGCCTGACCGGCTGCCCGACCATTGATGACCTGCGCACTAAAGCGGAATTTGTCCGCATCAGCGGCGCGGGTATCAACGAAAGCCACGTACACGATGTGACCATCACCAAAGAGTCACCGAACTACCGCATGGGCTCGTAATCCCGTAAGATTTCCCGCCCGGCTTCAGCCGGGCGCTTTACTTTATCAAGTCACCGTTCTGGAAACCCCTCAATGACGACGGAAAATATCCATAAGCATCGCATTCTGATTCTCGATTTCGGCTCTCAATATACTCAGCTGGTGGCACGTCGCGTGCGCGAACTGGGTGTCTACTGTGAACTCTGGGCATGGGACGTCACCGAAGAGCAGATTCGCCAGTTCAATCCGAGCGGCATCATCCTCTCCGGTGGGCCGGAAAGCACCACCGAGCTGAACAGTCCGCGTGCGCCTGAATATGTCTTCAGCGCCGGTGTACCGGTGCTGGGCGTCTGCTACGGCATGCAGACCATGGCGATGCAGTTGGGCGGCAAAGTCTCCGGTTCCAGCGAGCGTGAGTTTGGTTATGCCCAGGTTGAAGTGACGACGCCAAGTGCGCTGGTGCGCGGTATTGAAGACGCGATCAGCGCTGCTGGTAAACCGCTGCTGGATGTCTGGATGAGCCACGGCGACAAAGTGACCGCCATTCCGGACGACTTCGTCACCGTTGCCAGCACCGAAACCTGTCCGTTTGCCATCATGGCCAACGAAGAGAAGCGTTTCTACGGCGTGCAGTTCCACCCGGAAGTGACGCACACCCGTCAGGGCCTGCGGATGCTTGAGCGTTTCATCATCGATATCTGCGAATGTGAAGCGTTGTGGACGCCAGCCAAAATCATTGAAGATGCGGTTGAGCGCCTGCGTGAACAGGTCGGCAACGACAAAGTGATCCTTGGCCTGTCCGGCGGCGTTGACTCTTCCGTGACAGCGATGCTGCTGCACCGCGCCATTGGCGATCGTCTGACCTGCGTGTTCGTGGATAACGGTCTGCTGCGCCTGAACGAAGCACAACAGGTGATGGATATGTTTGGCGACCACTTCGGTCTCAACATCATCCATGTACCGGCTGAGATGCGTTTCCTGGATGCGCTGGCGGGTATTGATGAACCGGAAGCCAAGCGTAAAACCATCGGTCGCGTCTTTGTGGAACTCTTTGACGAAGAAGCGCTGAAACTGCAGGACGTTAAATGGCTGGCGCAGGGCACCATCTATCCGGACGTGATTGAGTCGGCGGCTTCTGCCACCGGTAAAGCGCACGTCATCAAATCGCACCATAACGTCGGTGGCCTGCCGAAAGAGATGAAGATGGGCCTGGTTGAGCCGCTGAAAGAGCTGTTCAAAGACGAAGTCCGTAAGATCGGCCTGGAGCTGGGCCTGCCGTACGACATGCTCTACCGCCATCCATTCCCGGGTCCGGGTCTGGGCGTGCGCGTACTGGGCGAAGTGAAGAAAGAGTATTGCGACCTGCTGCGCCGTGCCGATGCGATCTTTATCGAAGAACTGCACAAAGCCGATCTCTACAACAAAGTCAGCCAGGCCTTTACCGTCTTCCTGCCGGTACGTTCAGTCGGCGTAATGGGCGATGGCCGTAAATATGACTGGGTTGTCTCGCTGCGTGCGGTGGAAACCATCGACTTCATGACCGCACACTGGGCACACCTGCCGTATGATTTCCTCGGCCGCGTCTCTAACCGCATCATCAATGAAGTCAACGGCATCTCCCGCGTGGTGTATGACATCAGCGGTAAGCCACCGGCGACCATCGAGTGGGAATGAACCTTATTCTCAATTGGTTGATTTAATTATATAAAAATAAGCCATTAATGTTCTTCTCGTATCATTAATGGCATATTGCATGGAATGTGAACGGTATGTGTTGGGAAAACACGGATGCCATGACTGGAAGATTAGTTCTTATGTGATATTGATACTGTGTTTTTTGAAACTCCCTTGGTCATATTCTTTCACACAGCCTTTTGCGCTGAATTCTCTTTGGCATGAAATGTAAGTGTAAACACTTTTTCTCCGGTTCCTTGTACGCTGCATTCTGCTTCGCATAACGCTGATTCGGGCTGATTGTGCTGGAATACATGTAGAAAATGCTGAGCAACTGCGAAGGCTGCACGAGGTGTAACTTTGGTTCCCGGCATAGTGATGTCGTACTGATGCCGTCTGTCGAAGACTTCTTCTGGCTCACGGAATCTGAATTTTATTTCGAACACGATAGTGGCTCCTACATGCTTTGCGTTTTCAAAGTGGCGCTTCTCTAGTTCTGCGACGAACATCGGCTCTGCTGCCTTCATGGTTATTGTTGTGATAATACCTATTGCGAGAAGTGCCAGAGCTTCTGCCGCGCCTTGTTCATGGGGCTTCCAGGCGTTCTTCCGTTTTACATTCCCGTGAAAATAGAAGCCACGTTTTTCAACTAGATGATTGATAACGTCATCTGCTTCTGGATTCGTCATTAAAAGTTTCGCCGTATCTGAGTTCCTATCGTTCTTTGCTGGGATCATATCTTTGATCGCAAGCTCAACAATGGTACGAAATTCTTGGTTTGATTTGAGCGCCGATTGCAAGCTTGGTGTTTTAAATTGACCATTCCCGTAAAGAGATTCAATCAACAGGAAGGAATAGCGGAAGGAATTTATGAACTCCTGATTTTTAAGCATTTTGCGAGCGTTTTTTACAAAGGCAACTTCAAATCTCGGCCCATCATGTTTCTCAGCAGCCATAAGCGCTCGTGTAAGCATATCGAAACTGAGAGGCAATGCATCATCATGCCTTCCCATTGAGAGACTTTTTATGGAGAGTCGGTCTTCTTCCTCTGGAGTTTCTCCTTCATATTTAGTCTCAATTTCCTCTGTGATGAGTTCAATATCATGGAAGCATTCGAGAAAAGTGGCGGCGTCATCAAGTTGACGTTTCACAAATGCCAAACGGTCATCATGCCCTGTTATCGTTGTTATGGCCTCGAACGAAGTAGGTTTCTGAAAGTTCGGCGCATATTCCAGAGGTTGCCTCTCAAAAGTAAGTTCAATCGCCTTAGCGTAACCGCTCTCTTCAATGATACGAAGCCTACCGCCCTGCACTGGAATTTCCCAGTGATCGTCAATGATAATTTTGCGTTTGAACTGGACAATGTAACGAATTCTCACGGGTAAAGTCCTCAAACCTTATCGTTAAAGAATAGAATGATATCTGGAAGGGGTGTTTTTAGCATTACAGAAAATTAAAGTTATTTATATTCAACAATATAGTTCGAGTCTTGGGAGAGGTAACACAATCCTTTACAAGGGGCGGAACTCGAATAGGATTGAACTCGACCAATATTTGGGGACCGTTTCGTCGGTCGACATGATGGCCACAAACTCATAGATGAGACAGATGATGAATGGCTAAACCTTATTTTGGAAGATTTAGTCCTTCGATGTTATGATTGTATGTATCACAGGTGACACATAGCTGAACGAGGTTAAGATGCCCGAAGAAAAAAATACGAGTAAACTTCGTCGGACAAAAGGCTCGGTTGTTCGGCCCTCAACCGAAGCAGCTTTGGTCAAGTTAGGCAAAGATATCGAGTTTGCACGTAGAGTAAGGGGTATCCCCGCTGATAGGTTTGCAAACTCAGCGGGAATTTCGCGCTCTACTTTACATCGACTTGAGAGTGGTAATGGTGCCGGGATTTCACTTAACACCCTCGCGATGGTGCTCACTGTTCTTGGGAAGCTTGATCTATTGAGTAATTTGATCGACATACGTAACGACGATATCGGTCTATCTATGCTGCGTGAAAATGTTATGCAAAAAGCAAACACGCTCCGTAGTAAAGGTATCAAAGCGAGCGTGGTGATCCGGCCGGGAGCGACAATGGTGAAACGAGCGGCAGGTACAGCGGCCACTAAGAAACCGACAAAATCTAGTATAGAAGCGAAGCGTCAGGGAAATCAGAAGACGTTGGTAGTCAGCCCATCAGGACGTACATCATCGCTGCTCTCTCGCTTAAAAGCTACACGAGACTCTTCTGGCTCATGATTAGAGAATTTATATGAGGCAAAGACTTTACGTCTGGATGGATGATCAAGATCTGGTCGGACAGTTGGATTTCAACGTCGACGGGATGCGACAGAACTCCGTTTTCACCTATGCGCAGAGTTGGATCGATAATCCGGAAGGCTTCGACCTGTCTCCTTTCATGCCTCGTAGTCAGGTAATCGCATCGGCTAGTCTGCAGGGAAATTCATCTCCCCTTGTTATGCCGATAGCCGATAGCGCGCCTGATTCTTGGGGGCGCGCTATTATGCGTGCGGCAAATGGCGGCCGCGCAATGAATGATTTCGAATATCTTATTGGGGTCGATGATTTCCTACGTTCGGGTGCACTTCGCTTTTATGAGAACGATGAGCCGGACGCGCTTCCTTTGGCCCAACCCCGGACTGGTGGAAATGCTTATTCCATACCACGGCTCATCGAACTCGAGGATATGATTCATGAGGCTCGCGCCTTAGAAGCAGACCCGACCCATTATCGTGAAAACCGGGCACAGTTGCTTGCTGGACAAATGTTACTTGACGCTGCCGGTTCGCTCGGCGGTGCGCGACCAAAAGTAAATGTGCGTGACGAGGATCAGACTATCTGGATAGCGAAGTTGCCGAAGATGGGCGATGAATACGATATGGCGCGTGCCGAAGTACTCACACTTCGTCTCGCAGGCGAAATAGGGATGATGGTTGCGGAAGCTAAGCCACTTGTCGTATCTGGGCAGTTTCCGGTTGCTTTAATCAAACGTTTTGATCGTTCTTATGAAGATGTTATAAACCCTAGTCGTATCCATTTCATCACGGCACAAACTTTTATGGGACTAGCGGGGACCGAGCCATCAAACTACGCCTCTATAGCAGAGCAGATGATGATATATGGTGCGGATGATGATATAGCCGAACTTTGGGCACGTATGGCTTATTCTGTGATGATCCAGAATACAGATGATCATCTGCGTAATCACGGCTTCATCCGAGCAGCCAATCGCTGGGCTCTTTCCCCCGCCTATGATATCAATCCCGACCCGTCAGTTGGCGGTACCCTCAAGACTGCGATAAGCGAGATCCACGGCAACGAACTTAACATTTCGGCGGTTTTGGACGCGGCACCGCTCTTCAATATCGACACAGATGAAGCTCGCGAGGCTCTTAGGGTTATGGCGGAAATCATTACAGGCAGATGGCGCCCTCTTGCCTTTGAGTTGGGAATGACTGCGAAGGACATTAAGGCGCTTGTACCAGCCTTTGAAAGCCCGCAGGTGAAGGCAGCATTGAATCTGTGATGAGCGAATTTCTGCAGCGAGATTAAGTTTCGACAATCACTAACTATCTATCGATTGTGGTTTTTATATCTTGGATCAAGAACCGTTTTTTATTGATTCATGGCAGACCGCATAACGTGTGTAGCAAAGGTCTGCTTATCAGCTTTGAGTGTTATACCTGCTACAATTCTGTACCGGACAAGACAGAATACAATGACAAATTACTTGTATCGCTTTGGTTGTCAGTACTAGGTCGAAATAGCTATCACTGTATGGTATAAGTTATGGCATAGTGTGACGAGATTTCCTGTATTTGTATGATTTTAAATAATTTTCCTGTTTTAAATATAATAGAGTGGGAATGATTTCGCGTCTGGCAACAGCCTGCACGTAAAAGCAGTAAAGTACCTCTAAGCCCGCATCATTGCGGGCTTTTTTGTTTTTGTGTCAGGCACTTTCTGCAGCGGTTAGCAACGTGAAACACGGTTTTTTGAATGGAATTCAGGAAAAACGCGATAAAGTTAATGACCGTGATGGTCTGTATGTTGCGGTGACCCCGGCTGGTTCAATCTCATTTTGCTACCACTATTCAATAAACCGAAGACAAGAGACCGTTACTTTGACCGTTAGGGCGTCGGTGGGATTACGCTTGTGCAAGCGCGCAACAAGATCAAATTTAGTCAGGCGTTATGGATGATATTAAAGCAGAGGATGAAACAACGTAGTCCACGTTTGATTTTTCTTTCCAGACTGGCAATGGATATTATGATTGCTCTCCAAACCTTCGCCGGTAGCTCTGATTATACCCTTCCTTCACGTTACGATTCTGATATGCCATTGAGACGCGCTACTTTAAACCGGCTTTTGACGCTGACGTCTCGTTTGGCACAGAAAGAAGGTGAGTCGTTGCCTGAGCTTGCATAAAGAACTCCATAATTCAGGCGACGAAAAATAAATGACTGTTACCTATCCTCTGTTTTCATCTACAGTTGCTCAATTATGTTATTTCACTCTTGCATTGAGATAATTCACAAGTGTGATCCATTCCGCAAAATTACGATTATATTGAGTCTGCGTGATCACCGAAAAAGGCAAAAAAGTAAATTAAATGTCTGTTTAGTATGGTAGCTCATTTGCTGATAATATCGTCTGGGCGCGGTTAATCAAGACATTCGTGGCTTTAAATGAGTTTTGTTCCGATGATCACATAAATAAAAAACATAATTAATTAATTTAAAAACATAATAGATCCTCATGGGTTACTTGTGTCAGAAAGTGTTCCTCCCAGACAAAAGAACCGGAGATCTGACTAGAATGAGCAATAACATAATGCAAAGCCGGCATGATGAATATCATAAATTAACCCGCGGTGAGCGTATTGGTTATGGGATGGGCGACTTTGCGCAAAACCTGGTGTTCGGTACCATCGGCGGTTTTCTGGCGCTTCACATGTTGACTGTAAATACTATAAGTACAGCAACAGCCGGATTCATATTCCTGTTTGTTCGCATTATTAACGTGTTATGGGACCCGATGGTGGGAACGTATGTTGATAAAAGAAGCTCTCTTGCCGGAAAATACCGTCCCTGGCTTTTAAGAGCAGGTGTTCCACTTGTTATTCTCTCCGCTTTACTCTTTGCTCCCATCCCTGGTATCCAGGGTTCCGTCCCTTTTGCATTTGTTGTTTATTTAGCCCTGGATTTAGTTTATTCAGTGGTAAATATTCCGTATGGTTCACTTAATGCTTCGCTGACAAGAGATCCTGAATCTATTGATAAACTGACCAGTACACGTATGATGCTGGCTAATAGTGCAAATCTTCTTGTCTATACGCTATTTCCAATGTTTGTACAAATGGCCTCTCCAAAAGATCGAAGCCTGAAAGATACCGGTTTTTTTGGTCTTGAACTCAATATGGGTAACTACACCGATCCCTCAGCTAACTACGCATGGTTTGGTGTTTACTCAATCTATATGCTAATCGGCGCGGTTGCACTTTTCATCTGTTATAAATTTACTCAAGAACGTGTGGTTGCGACGGCAGAACAAACAGCCAACGTAAAAGCGACAGATCTGTTCCATGAACTCAGACATAACCGGCCGCTTGTTATTCTCGGGTTGTTTTTCATGCTGGCCTTTACCTTCATGTTTTTCATGAATACCGTGAATGGCTTTTTCAATCAGTACGTCGTTGGCCACTCAGAATGGATGGGCGCTATCGGCCTGGTCGCCTCAATTCCCGGTATTGTCTTCCCTGTTTTTTGGCCCAGACTGAAGAAAATTTTTGGCAAAAAAGGCTTCTTCCATCTGTTCCTCGGCATGTTTATTGTCGGTGAACTACTGACGTACGTTTGGTCACGCGAAGCAATGCATGATGCACTTTGGCTGGCTTATATCTCAACATTCATCAAACAGTGGGGCTTAAGTTCAGCGACCGGCTTCATGTGGGCACTTGTCCCTGAAGTTGTCGCTTATGGCGAATTAAAAACAGGAAAACGAAACGCCGCCATTATTAATGCCATTATGGGGCTCTTTTTCAAAATCGGTTTCACGCTGGGTGGCGCAATTCCACTTTGGTTACTGGCAGCGGC
>NZ_MLFN01000059.1 GCF_002095315.1 Pantoea conspicua | reverse complement strand
GTTGTTCGGCAGGCGCAACCAGTAAATTGCATAAAAAAGAGTGTTCGCTGCATTCCACAGCAAAACCCTCTGTTATACGCAGTTACGCACAAAGTTATCCACATTCATCGGGCACAACGAATTTAGGCGAGCATCACGCAAACGTTTTCGCTACAATGCCCGGCGACGTAACGGATGCCCCTTTTCGGGGCGTTACCTGAAGTTTTCGATCTTTTCTTCTTATATAAAGAAGAGAGTGATGGTTAAGCTTGATGTAACGCTCTTATATACGCGAAACAAAGCCAAGGGATAAAACCACCATGCAACAACGTCGTCCTGTACGCCGCGCTCTGCTCAGTGTGTCTGACAAAGCCGGTATCCTCGAATTTGCTCAGGCGCTCGCTGACCGCGGTGTCGAGCTGCTCTCCACAGGTGGTACTGCTCGCCTGCTGGCAGATGCGGGCCTGCCTGTCACTGAAGTCTCTGACTACACCGGCTTCCCTGAAATGATGGATGGACGCGTCAAAACCCTGCACCCGAAAGTGCACGGCGGCATTCTGGGTCGTCGCGGCCAGGATGATGCCATCATGGCGCAGCACGGCATCAGTCCAATCGACATGGTGGTGGTAAACCTTTATCCCTTTGCCCAGACGGTGGCACGTGAAGGATGTTCACTGGAAGATGCGGTTGAGAACATCGATATTGGTGGCCCGACTATGGTGCGCTCCGCGGCCAAGAACCATAAAGATGTGGCGATCGTGGTGAAGAGCAGCGACTACGAGGCTATCGTGGCCGAGATGGATGCCAACCAGAACGCCCTGACTCTTGAAACCCGCTTCGACCTTGCCATTAAAGCCTTCGAGCACACCGCTGCCTACGACAGCATGATCGCGAACTACTTTGGATCACGGGTGCCGGCCTACCACGGTGAGCGCAGCCAGCCAGCCGGTCGCTTCCCGCGCACCCTTAACCTGAACTTCATTAAGAAGCAGGATATGCGTTATGGCGAAAACAGCCATCAGGATGCAGCCTTCTATATAGAAGAGAATGTCGTGGAAGCCTCCGTCGCGACTGCGCAGCAGGTTCAGGGTAAAGCGCTCTCCTATAACAACATCGCGGATACCGATGCGGCACTGGAATGCGTTAAAGAGTTCAGCGAACCCGCCTGTGTCATTGTCAAACATGCCAACCCTTGCGGCGTCGCGGTCGGTGATTCACTGCTGACGGCTTATGAACGTGCCTGGCAAACCGATCCCACCTCCGCGTTCGGCGGCATCATCGCCTTTAACCGCGAGCTGGATGAAGCGACTGCTCAGGCCATTATCAGCCGTCAGTTTGTCGAAGTGATCATTGCGCCGGCGGTTTCCGAGGCCGCGCTGAAAATTACCGCGACCAAACAGAATGTCCGGGTGCTGATCTGTGGCCAGTGGCAGAACCGCGTGGCGGCGCTGGACTTCAAACGGGTCAATGGCGGCCTGCTGGTGCAGGATCGCGATCTCGGTATGGTCGATGCCAGCCAGCTTCGCGTGGTCAGCAAACGCCAGCCCACCGAACAGGAACTGCGTGATGCGCTGTTCTGCTGGAAAGTGGCGAAGTTCGTTAAGTCTAACGCCATTGTTTATGCGCGAGACAACATGACTATCGGTATTGGTGCCGGTCAGATGAGCCGCGTCTACTCCGCTAAGATTGCCGGCATCAAAGCGGGTGATGAGGGGCTGGAAGTAAAAGGCTCAGCCATGGCGTCTGACGCCTTCTTCCCGTTCCGCGATGGCATTGATGCGGCGGCAGCGGTGGGTATCAGCTGCGTGATTCAGCCTGGCGGCTCAATCCGTGATGACGAAGTGATCGCCGCAGCCGATGAGCATGGCATTGCGATGATCTTTACCGATATGCGCCACTTCCGCCATTAATCGTCTGGAGAGTGATAAATGAAAATTTTAGTCATTGGCAATGGCGGACGCGAGCACGCATTAGCCTGGAAAGCGGCGCAGTCTCCGCTGGCAGAGACCGTCTTTGTCGCACCCGGTAACGCCGGAACGGCTTTAGAGCCCGCACTGCAGAACGTGGCGATCGCCGCCACCGATATCCCTGCCCTGCTGGCCTTTGCCCAACGCGAAGCTATCGACCTGACCATCGTCGGCCCTGAAGCACCACTGGTGGCGGGCGTGGTTGATGCCTTTCGCGCTGCAGGCCTGAACATTTTTGGCCCGACACAGGCAGCGGCTCAGCTGGAAGGTTCGAAAGCCTTTACCAAGGATTTCCTGGCACGCCATCAGATCCCGAGTGCGGCGTATCAGAACTTCACCGAAGTTGAGCCTGCGCTGGCCTACCTGCGTGAGAAAGGCGCACCGATCGTGATTAAAGCGGATGGTCTGGCGGCGGGCAAAGGGGTGATTGTGGCGATGACGCTGCAGGAAGCCGAAGCAGCAGTTCAGGATATGCTCGCTGGCAATGCCTTTGGCGATGCGGGCCACCGGATTGTGATCGAAGAATTTCTCGATGGTGAAGAAGCCAGTTTCATTGTGATGGTCGATGGCGAGCATGTGCTGCCAATGGCCACCAGCCAGGATCACAAACGCGTCGGCGACGGCGATACCGGTCCGAACACCGGCGGTATGGGTGCCTATTCTCCTGCACCGGTGGTCACCGATGAGATCCACCAGCGTGTCATGGATCAGGTGATCTGGCCAACGGTGCGCGGTATGGCCGCTGAAGGTAACGTCTACACCGGCTTTCTCTATGCAGGTTTGATGATCGATCAGGCCGGTCAGCCGAAAGTGATCGAATTCAACTGCCGCTTTGGCGATCCGGAAACTCAGCCGATCATGCTGCGCCTGAAGTCGGATCTGGTCGATCTTTGCCTGGCGGCCTGTGCCGGTACGCTGGATCAGAAAACCTCAGAGTGGGATCCGCGACCTTCACTGGGCGTGGTGCTGGCGGCGGGTGGCTATCCTGGCGAGTACCATCAGGGCGATCAGATTCATGGTCTGCCGCTGGAAGAGGTTGAGGATGGCAAAGTATTCCACGCCGGAACACGTCTGGAAGATGATTTAGTGCTCACCCAGGGTGGACGGGTACTGTGCGTCACGGCGCTGGGCGACGATGTCGCGGCTGCCCAGCAGCGGGCTTACCAGCTGGCACAACCCATCTCCTGGCAGGGCAGTTTCTGCCGTCGTGATATTGGCTACCGCGCCATCAATCGCAAATAAGTTAAAGGGGCACAGGGTGCCCCTTTTTCTTCGGCTTACATATCGTCTTCTTTCGGCTGCTGTGCGCAGTCATCCTGCTGACTAGCCCGCAATAGCTGCACCCCTTCCGGCGCTTCCAGCCACGACACCATCAGCGGTCTGGCCGATCCACGCTGCTGCTGCGTCAGCGTCCGTAACGCATCGGCATCAAAAGCGGGCCTGACCTGCTGGCCTTCACAGCTCTTCACCAGATTGCCACCTGACCAGTATCCCTGTCGCAGGAATATCTGGCCGCTGAGCAGCGCATCGCTGACGTTGTGCATCCGTTGGGCATCGAATTTATACAGCTCGACCGCATCCGGACTGACGGCTTCACGCCGGTCAGCCAGCTGCCGCTGCATGAAATTGAGACCGCCTTCCTGGTCGAAACGCAAGGTGACATCATCGGGTTGCTCACCTTTAACCTGACGATGTACGCTGATTAACGCCTGTTCCAGCCAGATATAATCGGTAACCTCGCCTTCACTGCCGGAAAAGGGCGTAAAGATGGTACGGATGTGGACAGACTGATGGTCATTATTCTTGCGCCAGATGCGTACGACGCCCCGGTCAGCAAGGTAACCACTGGCAGAAAAAGGAGGAATGTCGGGCGTGGAGCTGCAACCAAAAAGAAACAAGGAGAGAGACAGGGCGGAAAAACGCTGAAACAGCGTGGTCATGATGGCAGGCCCCTTAAACAAAAGGGGCGAATCGCCCCCTGTTTTAAAGCTTAACCGCAGTGCGACGTCTTACTTAACGGCGTCTTTCAGCGCTTTACCAGACACGAATGCCGGTACATTTGCTGCAGCGATTTTGATCTCTTTGCCAGTCTGCGGGTTACGACCGGTACGCTCAGCGCGGTGGTTCACTTTAAAAGTACCAAAACCAACCAGTTGTACAGCATCACCATCTTTCAGAGACTCAGTGATCGCAGCCAGAGTAGATTCCAGCGCTGCCTTTGCCTGGGTTTTAGACAGGTCAGCTTTTTCTGCGATCACATCAATCAGTTGAGTCTTGTTCATAAGTTATCCTTAAAGTGTATTTATCGCTTGCTAAGCAACGAGTGCGAGGGAAAAGCCATATTCTGGCACTCTTCAGCCTGCACGCACCGATAGCCACAATTTTCAGCCCCCCAAATGTAGACCAGAGAGGGGGCTGATGTGAAGCCTCCAGGCGCGCTAATTCGGGCCTGAAGTCACGTTTTGTCGCCTTACTGCTGGAAATTTATACCGATGTTGCTAATTCCCGCTTCACGCAGGTCCGATCGCAGACCTTTGATCAATTCAAGGTCACGCTCTTCGCACTCGGCAAGCAGTCGGAAAATCTCCCATTGAAGGTCCCATTCATCGATGATGGCCGGGTTTTCACGGAGCTCTTCGTCGGTCATTTCGCGTCCAGCCTGGGTCATTTCCAGCATGGCAACGGTGGTAATTGAAGTCTCACTGACTTCAATTGCGTGCTCAAGAGTGTCGCCGCTCAGCTGCGCATGGACCACTTCGCTTAACGCCACACAGGCATCAATTGCCGGATACACGCCGTAAACCTCAAACGCATCGCCATCAGGAATGGCGGCTTCGAGTTTTTCCAGCTGGCTGTCGAAGTTTATCTTCGCATCTTTGACCGTCAGGTTTTCCCAGATCAAATCAAGAATACGGCGATAGAGTGCCGGATCGGCAAATTCGGTCTGCTCGCAGAATGCCCGATAGTTGGGATACATGCGCTCGCACAGGCAGGCCATAAAAGTAAGATGCTGCCAGCTTTCCAGCTTCGCCAGACGCAGATGAACGGGATTTTGTAACATAAAGGTGGCTCTTATTCGTTTCGCTGGCGGCAGTGTAACTGCAAAAGCGCAGCACAAACAGTGTTAAAGCGCGTTTTGCCAGCGCTGGAAAGCCGGACGATTCGAGGCAACCGCATCTGCCCAGCGTGTTGGCTCCGGCAAACGGTAGCCGCGCGTACAGTTTTCAACCCAGTGCAGCGCGGTATCCAGACTGACGCGATGGCCGGTGGCGACAAACAGCGGATTGCAACGTTGCTTACTGCGCCATACCCAGCCGATCTGCTCACCTTTATCCATCAGTGGCTGGCGGCTGCCCGGCTGCGCATCCAGTTCGGCAAAGCGGCCGCACAGACGGCGTTTCGCTACGCCGATGGTCGGGACATCCACCAGCAGACCAAAGTGCGACGCCACGCCGAGCCGCCGGGGATGGGAGATGCCGTGACCGTCGACAAACAGCAGGTCCGGTTTTTGCTCCAGCATCTGCCATGCCGCCATTAGCGCCGGATACTCACGGAAGGAGAGAAAGCCGGGAATGTACGGCATGGTGGTCTCAACGCGCGCAATGCGATGCTCCACCAGCGTTAGCGAGGGATACTCCAGCACCACCAGCGCCGCCCGGGTGACCGCGCCTTCCTGCTCAAACCCCACATCCGCCCCACCGATAAAGCGTGGCGGCAATACGTCAAAATCATCTTCACGCACCACATCAGCGGCGCGTTGCAACTGCTCAGCGCGAAGTGCGGCAATATCCATAGTTACTCCTGATGGAAAGGACGTGACAAACGGTGCACGGCTTCTACAAATACGCCCGCGTTTTCTGGCGGAACGTCCTGATGAATCCCGTGACCGAGGTTGAAAACATGACCGCTGCCGTTGCCGAAGCGCTGCAGAATCCCGGCGACTTCCTGTTCAATACGGGCAGGCGGCGCATAAAGCATAGAAGGATCCATGTTGCCCTGCAGCGCAACTTTATCGCCGACGCGACGACGTGCCTCATCGATATCCGTGGTCCAGTCGAGCCCGAGCGCATCACAGCCGGTTTCGGCCATCGCTTCCAGCCACTGGCCCCCTCCTTTGGTAAACAGGGTAATCGGCACGCGACGGCCGTCGTTTTCACGCAGCACGTTATCGACGATTTTGTGCATGTAATGCAGCGAGAACTCGCGGTAATCACGGCCGGTCAGTACGCCGCCCCAGGTATCAAAGACCATCACCGACTGGGCACCGGCACGAATCTGGGCGTTGAGATAGAGAATGACGCTGTCCGCCAGTTTATCCAGCATCGCATGCAGCGTGGCCGGATCGGCATACATCATCTTTTTGATTTTGGTGAACGCCTTGCTGCTACCGCCTTCCACCATATACGTTGCCAGCGTCCACGGGCTGCCGGTAAAACCGATCAGCGGCAGATCGCCGTTGAGGCTCTTACGGATGGTACGCACCGCGTTCATCACGTAGCCCAGTTCCATTTCCGGATCGGGCACCGGCAAGCGCTCGACATCTGCCCGACAGGTAATCGGATGCGAGAAGCGTGGACCTTCGCCGGTTTCGAAATAGAGTCCCAGCCCCATCGCATCCGGGATGGTCAGGATGTCACTGAAGAGGATTGCCGCATCCAGCGGATAACGGCGCAGCGGCTGTAGCGTCACCTCACAGGCCAGCTCGGCGTTTTTACACAGCGACATAAAATCACCGGCTTCGGCGCGCGTCGCTTTGTATTCCGGCAAATAGCGTCCGGCCTGGCGCATCATCCACACCGGCGTCACATCCACTGGCTGACGTAACAGGGCACGCAAATAACGGTCGTTCTTCAGTTCACTCATTTCATTACTCTCTCAATTTCAGGCGTGTAGTGTAGCACTTTCACGCTCCGGCGCGGCACAGGGCGACGGTATCTTCAATCAGGCGACGCGCCACGGTGCCCGGTGGCGGCAGCAAGGGCAAGGCATCAAAACGGAACCACGCCGCATCCAACAGCTCCTTGCCGTCATGTTGCAGATCGCCACTGTCATACTCCGCCATAAAGGCGGTCATCAGCGACTGCGGGAAGGGCCACGGCTGGGAGGTAACGTAGCGCACGTTTTTAACGCGGATGTTGCTCTCCTCCATCACTTCCCGCGCCACCGCCTGCTCCAGCGTCTCGCCCACTTCGACGAAACCAGCCAGCACGGTATAGACGTTATTGCGGTGGCGGGTATGATTTGCCAGCAGGATCTCTTCGCCACGGCGGATCGCCACGATGATACAGGGCGCGATCTGCGGATAATAACGCTCGCGGCAATTGCTGCACAGACAGGCAAATTCATGTTTGCTATGGTGCATTTCGTGGCCGCAGTAGCCGCACCAGCGATGAGAACGGTAGAACTCCGCCAGCTGCACGCCGCGACCGGCCAGCTGAAACAGCCCGACATCCAGGTCGATCAGTTGCCTCACCGAGAACATATTCTCTGAACGTGGCTCACAAATCAGCCAGACGTTTTCCCCCTGCCACTCACCAATCAGTCGGGCTTTCTTGCCAGTCAGACCGAAATTTTCGGCGCTTCCGTGGGGTAAATCACCTTGTGGCAACCAAAGTTTCTGCTCATGGCTGACAATCCACCATCCAGCGTCTACGCTTGAGATTTCGCATTGCATTTATTTCGTCATCCTTAG
The DNA here is from genome assembly GCF_002095315.1 of Pantoea conspicua. Taxonomy (GTDB): domain Bacteria; phylum Pseudomonadota; class Gammaproteobacteria; order Enterobacterales; family Enterobacteriaceae; genus Pantoea; species Pantoea conspicua. The sequence continues at coordinate 18,202 of NZ_MLFN01000059.1, read as the reverse complement.
CGTCAACTCGCACGCTGAAGTCCTGATGTTAAGTGTGTAGATAAACAACTATAACTCACATGGAGTTAGATATGCTTAACCAGTTAGACGTCCTGGCCGAACGCGTAGGTGGCAGTAACGAACTGGTCGATTCGTGGCTGGAAGCCCGTCGCCAGCTGTTAGTAACCTATTACCATCTGGTCGGTCTGAAACCGAAAAAAGAAGCCCTGACCCGCCTCGATGAGCAGGCGCTGGATAACTTCTGTCATGGCCTGGTCGATTATCTCTCCGCCGGTCACTTTAGTATTTATGAACGCATTATCAGCGAGATGAGCGGCGACAGCCCGATGATCGCAGCGGCCCAGATTTACCCGCCGCTGGAAGCCAATACCGAGCGCCTGATGCAACTGTACGATGGCCATTTGCAGCAGGCGATCGATGACGACAACTGCATGACGTTCCAGCAGGCATTGTCTGAAGTCGGCGAAGTGCTGGAAGCGCGTTTCACCCTGGAAGATAAGCTGATCCAGCTGGCGTGGGATAACCATCTTACCCCCCCGCCGGTGGCCAATGACAGCCAGATGGCTCGTCCGGCATAACGTGAATCACCGGTAAAGGGGTTGTGATTCAGCTGCAGCCCTTTTATGCTGAAAGGGTTCTGACGGCTCAGGCCTGAAGAACCTTTTTTCTGTTTAAAGTTATCGTTTATGCGTTTTGGCCCGGTGATTGACCGGCCACAGCGTAAAAACGTCTTCTTGTCGGAGTGCCCAGTTGGGCTGAGACCGTTAATTCGGGATCCGCGGAACCTGATCAGGTTAGAACCTGCGAAGGGAACAAGAGTAAATATTGCCAGTACGCCAGTGTTTTGCGCTGCCCGTGCTGTTACTCCTGCCGAACTCCGGACAAGCATCATTCCCACTCAACTGGAAGATTGCTATGTCTGACTCAAAAATGACCCGTCGTGAACAACGTGCCCAGGCGCAGGAATTTATCGATTCACTGCAAGGCGGCAACGCGTTCCCCCGTTCTGAACGTATCTGGATCACCGGCAGCCGGGAGGATATTCGCGTGCCCATGCGCGAGATCAGGCTCAGCCCGACCCACATCGGTGGCAGTAAAGATCAGCCGCGCTACGAGCAGAATGATGCGGTGCCGGTCTATGACACCGCCGGCCCCTATGGCGATCCCGCCGCGCAGATCGATTTGCATCGCGGACTGACAAAGCTGCGCGCCGGCTGGATCGAAGAACGCAATGATAGCCAGCCGTTGCCACAGCGCAGTTCAGACTACACCCAGCAACGTCTGGCGGATGATAGCCTCGATCATTTGCGCTTTGACGCACTGCCGACGCCGCGCCGCGCCCTTACCGGCCGTTGCGTCACACAGATGCATTATGCGCGTCAGGGCATCGTTACGCCGGAAATGGAGTTTATCGCCCTGCGAGAGAATATGGGACGCGAGCGAATCCGCGACCAGATTTTGCTGCAACAGCATCCCGGCCACAGTTTTGGCGCGCACCTGCCGGATAACATCACGCCCGAATTTGTCCGTCAGGAAGTGGCCGCGGGTCGGGCCATTATCCCCGCCAACATTAACCATCCTGAATCGGAACCGATGATTATCGGCCGTCGCTTTCTGGTCAAAGTGAATGCCAACATCGGCAATTCAGCGATCAGCTCGTCGATTGAGGAGGAGGTAGAGAAACTGGTCTGGTCGACCCGCTGGGGCGCCGACACGGTGATGGATCTCTCTACCGGCCGGAATATTCATGAAACACGGGAATGGATCTTGCGTAACAGCCCGGTGCCGATCGGCACTGTGCCAATTTATCAGGCGCTGGAGAAAGTGAACGGTGTGGCCGAAGCGCTCAACTGGGCGGTGTTCCGCGATACGCTGCTTGAGCAGGCGGAACAGGGGGTTGATTACTTCACCATCCATGCCGGCGTGCTGCTGCGCTATGTGCCGATGACGGCAAAACGGCTGACCGGTATTGTTTCGCGCGGCGGATCGATCATGGCGAAATGGTGTTTGTCGCATCATCAGGAGAGCTTTCTCTATCAGCATTTCCGCGAAATCTGTGAAATCTGTGCGGCCTACGATGTCTCACTGTCACTGGGTGATGGTTTACGTCCAGGTTCGATTCAGGATGCGAATGACGAAGCACAATTTGCCGAACTGCGTACGCTGGGGGAGCTGACGAAGATCGCCTGGGAATATGATGTGCAGGTCATGATTGAAGGTCCCGGCCATGTTCCGATGCATATGATCCGGCGCAACATGACGGAGCAGCTCGTCCATTGCCATGAAGCGCCCTTCTATACGCTGGGACCGCTCACCACCGATATTGCGCCCGGCTATGATCACATTACATCCGGTATCGGTGCTGCGATGATTGGCTGGTTTGGCTGCGCCATGCTCTGTTACGTCACACCTAAAGAGCATCTTGGTCTGCCAGATAAAGAGGATGTGAAGCAGGGATTGATCACCTACAAGATCGCCGCTCATGCCGCCGATCTTGCCAAAGGCCATCCGGGTGCGCAGATCCGCGATAATGCGATGTCAAAAGCACGTTTTGAATTTCGCTGGGAAGATCAGTTCAATCTGGCGCTCGATCCCCACATCGCGCGCACCATGCATGACGAAACCCTGCCGCAGGAGTCAGGCAAGGTGGCTCATTTCTGCTCAATGTGCGGCCCGAAGTTCTGCTCAATGAAAATATCGCAGGAGGTGCGGGATTTTGCCGCACGCCAGCAAGCCAGCGCCGAGCCAATTGAGGTGAGTATGGCTCAGATGTCTGAACAATTTCGCCGCCGCGGTGGTGAGCTTTACCATCCCGCCGATGCCATGAAGGAGGAGTAATAATGACTGCATTTCCTGCTACCGCGCCACGCCTTGGGCTCTATCCGGTAGTCGATAGCGTTGACTGGATCGAACGCCTGCTGGGCGCGGGCGTCCGAACTCTGCAACTGCGCATTAAAGACCAGCCGGACGAGGCCGCAGAAGCCGCTGTCGCCCAGGCGATTGCACTGGGCAAACGCTACGACGCGCGCCTGTTTATCAATGACTACTGGCGGCTGGCGATTAAACATCACGCCTACGGTGTACATCTGGGTCAGGAAGATCTGGACGTGGCCGACCTGAAACAGATTCACCAGGCCGGATTACGGCTTGGTATTTCAACCCACGATGATGCTGAACTGGATCGTGCGCTGGCGCTGCAGCCTTCTTACATCGCGCTTGGCCATATTTTCCCGACCCGGACCAAAGAGATGCCCTCTGCACCACAGGGGCTGGCGGAACTGCAGCGACATCTGGCGCGCCTGTCGCACATTCCCACCGTGGCAATTGGCGGTATCTCTGTGGCTCGCGCGCCAGCGGTACTGGCGACGGGGGTCGGCAGTATTGCGGTAGTCAGCGCCATTACTCAGGCAGATGACTGGCGTGAGGCGACCCGTACTCTGCTGGCACTGGCCGAACCGGAGCCGTTTGCATGAGTATAACTGAGTAACCTGCCGCAAAAATAATGAAGGTGCTGTAACGACAGCCGAAAAGCAGGAAGACCGCGCGCAGAGGTTGATTCCGTTGCTGGCGCGGCAACTGTCCACAGATTACGGTAACCGTCGTCAGATGATCGTTATCTGGCCAGGGCCAGTTCCCTCCCTCTTTCTGGCCCTGCTTCTTCCTTATTTAGCCACCAGCAGATCGGACGGTAAGGCGGCGGGAAGATCATCATGCTGGCAGGCGCGCATCGCCCGCTCAACGGCGGCCCCCACTTTTGCCAGCGCCTGTTCAGTTTGATCATTGATCGGTAAACCATAATTTAAGCGCAGACAGTTACGGTATTTACCCGAGGCAGAGAACAGCGAGCCGACGGCTATCTGGATTTTAGATTCACGTAACTCACGATTGAGACGTACCGCATCAAAGGGTTCGGGCAACTCAATCCACATCAGAAAGCCGCCCTGGGGTCGGGAAACACATATACCGCAGGGGAAGTAGTGCCGTACCCAGCAACTAAAGGTTTCATAGTTGCGGTGATAGATTTGCCGCATCCGCCGCAGATGAGGTTGATAATGGCCCTGACGAATAAACTCGGACACCGCATGTTGCGGTTGCGTGGCAGTAGAACCGGTAACGATGTACTTCATATGCAGGACGCGGTCCCGGTAGCGCCCCGGTGCTACCCAGCCAACCCGTAAACCGGGCGCCAGGGTTTTGGAAAAGGAGCTGCAGAGCAGAACCCGGCCATCCAGATCTAATGCTTTGATGGTCGGCGGACGCGGATAGTCCCAGGCAAGTTCACCATAGACGTCATCTTCAATTACTGCGGCGTCAAAGCGTTGCGCCAGCGTCAGTAGCGCGCGTTTACGCGGTTCCGGCATGATGAAACCCAGCGGATTATTGCAGTTCGGCACCACGACCACCGCTTTAATGGGCCACTGATCAAAGGCCAGTTCCAGCGCCTCCAGACTGATGCCGGTGACTGCATCGGTGGGGATCTCAATGGCGCGGATGCCAAAGCCACGCAGCGTCTGCATGATGCCGTGAAAAGAGGGTGACTCCACCGCAATGATATCACCGGGCTCGCAGACCGCGCGTACCGCCACCGATAACGCTTCATGACAGCCGGTAGTGATCACGATGTCATCCGCAGTGAGCTGACAGCCGCTGTCGATTGCCAGACGTGCCACCTGTTGCCGCAGTTCCAGCACGCCATACAGGTTGTCATAATTCAGCAACGCCATTTCCTGCTTCTGGGCCTGGCGGCTGAATGCCTTCCACAGCGGTTTAATCGTCGGCTGGGTCAGATCCGGCATCCCGCTACCCAGCTGAAGCACGTCTTTTTCCAGACGGCTGTTAATCAACTCCAGCACGGCATCCCATTGGGTCACTTCTACCGGCCGCTGCGCTGGCCGTGTCAGTGCCGGCATCGGCGGGGTCGCTTTCCGTGACGCAACAAAATAGCCTGAACGCGACTGCGGCGTAATCATCTGCTTCTCTTCCAGCAAATGATAAGCCTGTTGTACCGTACTGATACTGACGCCATGTTCGGCGCTGAGGCTGCGTACTGAAGGAAGACGCTCTCCGCTGCGGTATAAGCCCTGTTCAATGCGTTGCGCCAGTAGCGTAGCCAGATGTTCATATCGGGTCATCGTATCCCCTCGTTGCGTTTTGCAAAGTCTGAACCAGTACAGTTAGTCGCTATTATTACCATTCAGATCGCACTGACGGCAATCTGTATGTTAAATAAAAGTGATTTTTGCGTCTGTATCATACAGCAGTACTTTACGAGAATAGTCCTCAGGCAAATCGATGAGGGCAGCATGATGGGATACGATGAAAATCGCGCAGGAAAACCGTTTACCGGCACACCTTACACACTGGTGCGTTATCTGTGGCGCAGCTTCAGACGCTGGCAGTGCCGGCGTGAAACCCGCCTTATTCTGTCGAAACTCAGCGACGGCCAGCTAAAAGATATCGGCCTCAGTCGCAATGACTGGAACAAGCTGAACTGAAGCCAAAAAAAAACCCTGCCGAGGCAGGGTTTTTTATTACAACAGTGACGATTACTCGTCGTTGTTACCGCCAAGACCGGCGTTCAGCAACTCGGCCAGGCTGGCTGAGGCTTCATCCGCAGTGACCTGCGGTGCAACCGGCACTTCGCCTGCCGCTTTGCGGCGCATACGATCCTGATGGTAAGCATAACCGGTACCGGCCGGGATCAGACGACCCACGATTACGTTCTCTTTCAGGCCGCGCAGTTCGTCGCGCTTGCCTGCTACTGCAGCTTCGGTCAGGACACGAGTGGTCTCCTGGAACGATGCGGCAGAGATGAACGATTCGGTTGCCAGTGACGCTTTGGTGATACCCAGCAGGTCACGCATGAAGGTAGCGCCAACTTTTCCGTTCGCTTCCAGATCGCGGTTAGCAATCTTGATGCGAGAGAATTCAGCCTGCTCACCTTCGAGGAAGTCTGCACTTCCTGCGCTCATGATGGTTGCTTTACGCAGCATCTGACGAACGATGACTTCGATGTGCTTATCGTTAATCTTAACGCCTTGCAGACGGTAAACTTCCTGCACTTCGTTAGTGATATAACGGGTCACCGCATGCACGCCGCGCAAGCGCAGGATGTCATGTGGAGATTCCGGGCCATCGGAAACCACGTCACCGCGTTCAACGCGTTCACCTTCGAACACATTCAGCTGACGCCATTTCGGAATCATCTCTTCGTACGGCTCGCTACCATCCAGCGGTGTAATCACCAGACGACGCTTACCTTTGGTCTCTTTACCGAACGAGATAATACCGCTGATCTCGGCCAGAATTGCTGGCTCTTTCGGACGACGCGCTTCGAACAGGTCGGCAACGCGTGGCAGACCACCGGTAATATCTTTGGTACCGCCAGATTCCTGCGGAACACGCGACAGGGTGTCACCCGCGCTGATCTTAACGCCATCTTCCAGCTGAACAATCGCTTTACCTGGCAGGAAGTACTGAGCCGGCATATCGGTGCCCGGGATCAGAACGTCGTTGCCGTTGGCATCAACAATTTTCAGTGCAGGACGCAGATCTTTACCGCCCGCAGTACGCTCGGCGCTGTCCAGAACCACCAGTGAGGAGAGACCGGTTAAGTCATCTGTCTGACGGGTAATGGTCTGGCCATCAATCATGTCGGTGAAGCGAATGAAACCGCCCACTTCAGTGATAACCGGCATGGTGTGCGGATCCCAGTTTGCGACGGTTTCGCCCGCTGCAACCTGCTCACCATCACCTTTCGCCATGGTGGCACCGTAAGGAACTTTATAGCTCTCTTTGGTACGACCAAATTCGTCGATCATTTTCAGTTCAACGTTACGCGAGGTGATCACCAGCTTGCCAGCCGAGTTGGTTACCGACTTGGCATTGGTCAGCTTGATGGTACCTTTGTTCTTCACCTGAATGCTGGATTCAGCAGCCGCACGTGATGCCGCACCACCGATGTGGAACGTACGCATCGTCAGCTGTGTACCTGGCTCACCGATGGACTGTGCCGCGATAACACCGATCGCTTCACCTTTGTTGATGATGTGACCACGTGCCAGGTCGCGACCGTAGCAGTGTGCACAAACACCAAAGTCGGTTTCACAACCTACTACCGAACGGACTTTCAGGCTGTCGACTGAGTTCAGTTCCAGCACGTCACACCAGTGCTCATCGAGCAGAGTGTTACGTGGAACCAGAATGTCAGCGGTTCCCGGCTTCAGTACGTCTTCAGCGGTTACACGACCCAGTACACGTTCACGCAGTGGTTCTTTAACGTCGCCACCTTCGATGACCGGAGTCATCATGATGCCTTCGTGCGTACCACAATCGTCTTCGGTAACGACCAGATCCTGAGCAACGTCAACCAGACGACGCGTCAGATAACCGGAGTTCGCCGTTTTCAGTGCGGTATCCGCCAGACCTTTACGTGCACCGTGGGTTGAGATGAAGTACTGAAGTACGTTCAACCCTTCACGGAAGTTCGCCGTGATTGGTGTTTCGATGATGGAGCCATCTGGCTTCGCCATCAGACCACGCATACCGGCCAGCTGACGAATCTGTGCAGCAGAACCACGCGCACCGGAGTCAGCCATCATAAAGATGCTGTTGAAGGAAACCTGTTTCTCTTCTTCGCCATGACGGTTGATCACGGTTTCGGTTGAGAGGTTTTCCATCATCGCTTTAGCAACACGTTCGTTCGCCGCAGCCCAGATATCGATGACTTTGTTGTAACGTTCGCCGGCGGTAACCAGACCTGACTGGAACTGTTCCTGAATCTCAGCCACTTCGGCTTCAGCTTCAGAGATGATTTCCACTTTCTTGGCCGGGATAACCATGTCGTCGATGCCGACTGACGCGCCTGAACGGGCTGCGTAAGCAAAACCGGTGTACATGGTCTGGTCAGCAAAGATAACGGTCGGCTTCAGGCCCAAAATGCGGTAACAGGTGTTCAGCATTTTGGAGATCGCTTTTTTACCCAGCGCCTGGTTGACGATGGAGTACGGCAGACCTTGCGGTACGATCATCCACAGAATCGCACGACCAATGGTGGTGTCGATAATGCTGGTTTTCGGAACGAATTCGTCCTGCTCGTTTTTGCTGTATTCAGTGATACGAACTTTAACGCGGGCATGCAGCTCAGCCAGGCCAGCGCGGTAAACACGCTCAGCTTCTTTCGGGCCGGTCAGCACCATGCCTTCGCCGCGGGCGTTCACTTTGTCGCGGGTCATGTAGTACAGACCCAGAACAACGTCCTGTGAAGGAACGATGATTGGCTCGCCGTTCGCTGGAGACAGAATGTTGTTGGTCGACATCATCAGCGCACGCGCTTCCAGCTGGGCTTCCAGCGTCAGCGGTACGTGAACAGCCATCTGGTCACCATCGAAGTCGGCGTTATAAGCCGCACAAACCAGCGGGTGCAGCTGGATCGCTTTACCTTCGATCAGAACCGGTTCAAATGCCTGAATACCCAGACGGTGCAGCGTAGGCGCACGGTTCAGCAGAACCGGGTGCTCACGGATCACTTCGTCGAGGATATCCCAGACAACCGCTTCTTCGCGCTCAACCATTTTCTTCGCAGCTTTGATGGTGGTGGCGAGGCCACGCAGTTCCAGCTTGCCGTAAATGAACGGTTTGAACAGTTCGAGTGCCATTTTCTTCGGCAGACCGCACTGATGCAGGCGCAGGTATGGACCAACGGTGATAACCGAACGACCTGAATAGTCGACACGTTTACCCAGCAGGTTCTGACGGAAACGACCCTGCTTACCTTTGATCATGTCAGCCAGCGATTTCAGCGGACGCTTGTTGGAACCGGTGATCGCACGACCGCGACGACCGTTATCCAGCAGGGCATCCACCGCTTCCTGCAGCATACGTTTTTCGTTACGTACGATGATATCTGGCGCAGCCAGATCCAGCAGGCGCTTCAGACGGTTGTTACGGTTGATCACACGACGATAAAGATCGTTCAGATCCGACGTAGCAAAACGGCCACCATCCAGCGGTACCAGCGGACGCAGATCCGGCGGCAGTACAGGCAGCACGGTCAGGATCATCCACTCTGGCTTGTTGCCAGACTGCACGAACGCTTCCAGCAGCTTGATACGCTTGGTCAGTTTTTTACGCTTGGTTTCAGAGTTGGTTTCGTTCAGCTCTTCACGCAGCTGCTCGCACTCCTGCTCCAGATCCATGTTTTTCAACAGGGCCTGGATCGCTTCGGCGCCCATTTTGGCGTCGAACTCATCACCGAACTCTTCCAGCGCGTCAAGGTACTGCTCTTCAGTCAGAATCTGGCGCTTCTCGAGGTTGGTCATGCCACCTTCGATTACCACGTAAGATTCAAAGTAGAGCACGCGCTCGATGTCACGCAGGGGCATATCCAGCAGTAAGCCGATACGCGATGGCAGTGACTTCAGGAACCAGATGTGTGCAGTTGGCGACGCCAGTTCGATGTGGCCCATGCGCTCACGGCGCACTTTAGTCTGGGTCACTTCAACGCCGCACTTCTCACAAATCACACCACGGTGTTTCAGGCGCTTATACTTTCCGCACAGGCACTCGTAGTCTTTTACCGGCCCGAAGATACGGGCACAGAACAGACCATCGCGCTCTGGCTTGAAAGTACGGTAGTTAATGGTTTCCGGCTTTTTCACTTCACCGAAAGACCAGGAACGGATCATGTCTGGCGAAGCAGCGCAATTTTGATCGCATCAAACTCTTCGGTTTTAGTTTGCGCTTTCAGAAACTTAAGTAAGTCTTTCACGGATTAGCTCCCGTCGGAGTGAGACTCAGGGGGCGTCCAACCGAAATTGAACGCCCCATAACCAGTACAATTGCGAGCGCTTAACCCTGCGCTTTCAGGCCAGCGGTTACCCACCGGCCTGAATGGGGTTTACTCGTCTTCCAGCTCGATGTTGATACCCAGCGAGCGAATCTCTTTCAACAGTACGTTGAACGATTCTGGCATGCCCGGTTCCATCTGATGGTTACCGTCAACGATGTTTTTATACATCTTGGTACGGCCGTTGACGTCATCAGACTTAACGGTAAGCATTTCCTGCAGGGTATACGCGGCGCCGTATGCTTCCAGCGCCCACACTTCCATCTCACCGAAGCGCTGACCACCAAACTGTGCCTTACCACCCAGCGGCTGCTGAGTAACCAGGCTGTAGGAACCGGTTGAACGTGCATGCATCTTGTCATCAACCAGGTGGTTGAGTTTCAGCATGTACATGTAGCCAACGGTTACCTGACGTTCGAACTGCTCACCGGTACGGCCGTCAAACAGGGTAATCTGACCGGAAGAAGGCAGGCCGCCGAGCTGTAACAGCTCTTTGATTTCGCTCTCTTTCGCGCCGTCAAACACCGGAGTGGCGATTGGCATACCTTTTTTCAGGTTCTCAGCCAGACGCAGAACTTCGTCGTCGGTGAACGTATTCAGGTCAACTTTCTGACGTACGTCGGTGCCCAGGTCGTAAGCGCGCTGGATGAATTCGCGCAGTTTCGCGACCTCTTCCTGCTTTTTCAGCATGGCGTTGATCTTCTCGCCGATGCCTTTCGCTGCCATTCCCAGGTGGGTTTCAAGGATCTGACCGATGTTCATACGTGACGGTACGCCCAGCGGGTTCAGTACGATGTCAACCGGCGTGCCGTGTTCATCGTAAGGCATATCTTCGATCGGGTTGATCTTGGAGATAACACCTTTGTTACCGTGACGTCCGGCCATTTTGTCACCCGGTTGAATCTGACGCTTAACAGCCAGATAAACCTTAACGATTTTCAGCACGCCTGGTGCCAGATCATCGCCCTGGGTGATCTTACGACGCTTACCTTCGAGCTTCTTCTCAAACTCGTGTTTCAGTTCGTCGTACTGCTCTGCCAGCTGCTCCAGCTGGTTTTGCTTGGCTTCGTCAGTCAGACCCAGTTCCAGCCAGCGCTCACGCGGCAGCTTGTCCAGTTTGTCTGCTTCAACGCCACCGGAAATCAGCACGGTCTGGATACGGCTGAACAGGCCCGCTTCCAGAATCTGCAGTTCTTCAGACAGGTCTTTTTTGGCCTGCTTCAGCTGCATCTCTTCGATTTCAAGTGCACGTTTGTCTTTTTCTACGCCATCGCGAGTAAAGACCTGAACGTCGATTACGGTGCCTGACACGCCGTTCGGTACGCGCAGTGACGAATCTTTCACGTCAGAGGCTTTTTCACCGAAGATAGCGCGCAGCAGTTTTTCTTCCGGCGTCAGCTGGGTTTCACCTTTCGGCGTCACCTTGCCCACCAGAATGTCACCACCGGTCACTTCAGCACCGATATAGACGATGCCGGACTCATCCAGTTTAGACAGAGCCGCTTCACCCACGTTCGGGATATCAGCAGTGATCTCTTCTGGCCCCAGCTTGGTGTCACGCGACACACAGGCGAGTTCCTGGATGTGAATAGTGGTAAAGCGATCTTCCTGAACCACACGCTCGGAGACCAGGATGGAGTCTTCGAAGTTGTAGCCGTTCCACGGCATGAACGCCACGCGCATGTTCTGGCCCAGCGCCAGTTCACCGAGGTCGGTGGACGGGCCATCTGCCAGCACGTCGCCGCGCTCAACCGGCTCACCCAGCGAAACACATGGCATCTGGTTGATGCAGGTGTTCTGGTTAGAACGGGTATATTTGGTCAGGTTGTAGATGTCGATACCGGCTTCGCCAGCATGCATTTCGTCTTCGTTAACTTTGATAACGATACGGGATGCATCAACATACTGTACGGTACCGCCACGTTTCGCTACGGCGGTTACACCGGAGTCAACCGCAACAGCACGTTCCATACCGGTTCCCACCAGCGGCTTATCAGCACGCAGAGTCGGAACGGCCTGACGTTGCATGTTCGCACCCATCAGGGCGCGGTTGGCGTCATCGTGTTCCAGGAACGGGATCAGTGATGCACCGACAGAAACCACCTGTTGCGTGGAAACGTCCATGTAATCAACCTGATCGCGACTGAACAGGCTCGACTCGCCTTTGCTACGGCAGGTGACCAGATCATCGACAAACGCACCGTTATCATCCAGCGAGGCGTTCGCCTGAGCGATAACGTAGTTACCCTCTTCGATAGCGGAGAGGTAGTGAATCTCATCAGACACTAAACCGTCGATAACGCGACGATAAGGTGTTTCAAGGAAACCGTACTCGTTGGTCTGTGCATAGACAGACAAGGAGTTGATCAGGCCGATGTTCGGACCTTCAGGGGTTTCGATTGGGCAGACACGGCCGTAGTGCGTTGGGTGTACGTCACGCACTTCGAAGCCGGCACGCTCACGAGTCAGACCACCTGGGCCAAGTGCAGAGATACGGCGTTTGTGCGTAATCTCTGACAGCGGGTTGTTCTGATCCATAAACTGAGAGAGCTGGCTGGAACCAAAGAACTCTTTCACCGCCGCCGAAATCGGCTTGGCGTTGATCATGTCCTGTGGCATCAGGGTATCGAGGTCGCCCAGGGACAGACGCTCTTTAACCGCACGCTCAACACGCACCAGACCCACACGGAACTGGTTCTCAGCCATCTCACCGACTGAACGAATACGACGGTTACCGAGGTGGTCGATATCGTCCACTTCGCCTTTACCGTTACGGATGTCGATCAGCTTCTTCATCACTTCGATGATGTCTTCTTTGCTCAGGATGCCTGAACCTTCGATTTCATCACGCAGCAATGAACGGTTGAACTTCATGCGACCGACCGCAGAGAGATCATAACGATCTTCAGAGAAGAACAGGTTCTCAAACAGGTTCTCTGCAGCTTCACGCGTTGGCGGCTCACCAGGACGCATCATGCGGTAGATCTCAACCAGTGCGCTCAGGCGATCGCTGGTTGGGTCGACACGCAGGGTCTCGGAGATATAAGGACCGTGGTCCAGATCGTTGGTGAACAGCGTTTCGATGCGCTTGTGTCCCGCCTGGCTCAGCTTAGCCAGCAGATCCAGCGACAGCTCCATGTTGGCCGCAATGATCAGCTCACCGGTGTTCTCATCGATGTAATCTTTAGAGACCACTTTACCGGCGATATATTCAACCGGGACTTCGATGTGCTGAATGCCATCTTTTTCCAGCTGACGGATATGGCGCGCAGTAATACGGCGTGCTTTTTCGACGTAGACGGTGCCGTTGGCTTCGATATCGAAGGTGGCGGTTTCACCGCGCAGGCGCTCAGGCACCAGTTCCATCTGCAGCTTGTTGTCACGGATTTCAAACACCACTTTCTCGAAGAAAATATCGAGGATTTGAGCGGTGGTGTATTGCAGTGCGCGCAGGATGATACTGGCCGGCAGCTTACGACGACGGTCAATACGGACGAACAGGTTATCTTTCGGGTCAAACTCAAAGTCGAGCCATGAACCACGGTAAGGGATGATACGTGCGTTATACAGCACTTTACCCGAAGAGTGGGTTTTACCCTTATCGCTATCAAAGAACACGCCAGGACTACGGTGCAGCTGAGAAACGATAACGCGCTCGGTACCATTGATAACAAAGGTACCGTTGTCGGTCATGAGCGGAATTTCGCCCATGTAGACTTCTTGCTCTTTAATGTCTTTTACGGTGCCTTCTGGCGCTTCGCGCTCATAGATCACCAGACGCAGTTTCACGCGCAGCGGTGCCGAATAGGTCACGCCACGGATCTGACACTCTTTCACGTCAAAGACAGGCTCACCTAAGCGATAGCTCACATACTGCAACTCAGAGTTGCCGCTGTAGCTGGCGATAGGGAAGACGGAACGGAATGCAGCTTCCAGTCCGTACTGACCTTCTGGATCTTGCTCGATAAACTTCTGGAACGAATCAAGCTGGATGGAAAGGAGATAAGGTATGTCCAGAACTTGCGGACGTTTACCAAAATCCTTACGAATACGTTTTTTCTCGGTATAGGAGTAAACCATAGGGTTCCTCAGCTAGCTGACAAGTCGACCCACGCTGTCCGTCCTGACAGGACAGTTCATGCAACACGATTTTGTTTGTTTCACTGGCTGCGTGGCAGCAGTGCAATACCTCTTTCTATCACGCTTAAATCATTTCATCGCTTTTGCGAGGGCAGGGAACCCGCACAGGAAAGCGGTATATTAAGTCATCGATAGAGAAAGATATTGAAGAGCAACAATGGACAAACAGTGTGAAACCCCATTGAGGCCCTGTAGCGCAAAAAGGCTGGTGACCAAAAAGTCACCAGCCATCAGCCTGAAACTACTCAGACTGCAACCCGAAGGTTGTCTTACTTAACTTCAACTTCAGCGCCAGCTTCTTTCAGAGCAGCTTCAAGTGCAGCTGCGTCATCTTTGCTGATGCCTTCTTTGATTACGCCAGTTGCTTCAACCAGATCTTTGGCTTCTTTCAGGCCCAGACCAGTTGCAGTACGTACGGCTTTGATAACTGCTACTTTGTTCGCGCCAACAGCTTTCAGGATAACGTCGAATTCAGTTTTTTCTTCAACAGCTTCAGCTGGGCCAGCAGCAACAGCTACAGCGGCAGCAGCAGAAACGCCGAATTTTTCTTCCATAGCAGAAACCAGCTCAACTACTTCCATTACGGACATAGCTGCAACAGCTTCCAGAATTTGGTCTTTAGTGATAGACATGACAATTGTTCCTAAGAATCAGAAAAAGTTTATACGTTAGCAAGTACGAAGAAAAAGAATCAGGCCTTAAGCCGCTTCTTTTGCATCGCGTACAGCAGCCAGAGTGCGGACCAGTTTGCCAGCAGCGGCTTCTTTCATGGTCGACATCAGACGTGCCAGTGCTTCTTCGTAGGTCGGCAGAGTTGCCAGACGGTCAATATTAGCCGCCGTGATCAGCTCACCTTCAAAGGCTGCAGCTTTGACCTCAAATTTTGCATTCGCTTTCGCGAAATCTTTGAACAGACGAGCAGCAGCGCCCGGGTGTTCCATAGAATATGCAATCAGGGTCGGACCAACAAACGTGTCTTTCAGGCACTCGAACTGAGTACCTTCAACGACGCGGCGCAGCAGGGTGTTACGAACAACACGCATGTAAACGCCAGCTTCACGACCTGCTTTACGCAGTTCGGTCATTTTATCAACGGTAACGCCACGGGAATCCGCAACAACCGCTGAAAGCGCGCCTTTGGCTACTTCGCTGACTTCAGCAACAATCGCTTGTTTGTCTTGAAGATTTAATGCCATTAGCTTTTGCTCCTGGATTTGACCGGGGAAGGATTTCCCCGGAACTCACTTCACTTACTCACCCGAAGGGAAATAAGCGCTCGAACACGGTGAGCAGAATCCAGCTAAGAAAAAATTCTTTTGGTTCTGTCACCGTCTACGCAGGACATTAAGCAGAATATCCGAAGATAAGCCGCTCCTGCGGTCTTGGACGGAGGCCAGGATAAGGCCTGGCTCCAACCTAAATTCTGTATGATGCAGCAGGGTTCAAAGCAGGAAGGCGGTAAACGCAGCGACCGGTTCTGACTCTCTGGTATCGGTTCTGTTATTAACAGAACAACGGGCGTAAGATTCTAGGTGAATTTTTCGCCCGTTACAAGCAGCAATTAGTTTGCTGTTGCGTTCAGACCTGCCTGGTCAACGGCAACGCCGGCGCCCATGGTGGTTGAAAGGCTAACTTTCTTGATGTACACGCCTTTCGCCTGTGAAGGTTTTGCTTTTTTCAGCGCAACCAGCAGAGACTCCAGGTTTTCTTTCAGTTTGTCAGCGTCGAAGTCCACTTTACCGATGGTAGTGTGGATGATGCCGTTTTTGTCGTTACGATAACGAACCTGACCCGCTTTAGCATTCTTAACCGCTTCAGCAACGTTAGGGGTTACAGTACCGACTTTCGGGTTTGGCATCAGGCCGCGTGGACCCAGAACCTGGCCCAGCTGGCCAACAACGCGCATTGCATCCGGAGAAGCAATAACAACGTCAAAGTTCATTTCGCCTTTCTTGATCTGATCGGCCAGGTCTTCCATACCTACCAGCTCAGCGCCGGCTGCTTTAGCAGCTTCAGCGTTTGCGCCCTGGGCGAAGACAGCAACACGTACTGAACGACCAGTACCGTGTGGCAGAACGGTCGCGCCGCGCACGTTCTGATCAGATTTACGTGCATCGATGCCGAGGTTTACAGCAACGTCAACGCTTTCAACGAACTTGGCAGTGGCCAGTTCTTTCAGCAGAGCGATCGCTTCAGCAATGTCGTACTGCTTGGTCGCGTCAACTTTGTCGCGAATTACGGTCATGCGCTTGGTCAGCTTAGCCATTTCTTAGTCCTCTACTACCAGGCCCATGGAACGAGCAGTACCTTCGATGGAGCGAGTCATCGCTTCAACGTCAGAACCAGTCATGTCCGCAGCTTTAGTTTCTGCGATTTCACGTACCTGAGCACGAGTCACTTTACCGACTTTATCTTTGTTCGGCTTACCAGAACCAGACTTGATGCCCGCTGCTTTTTTCAGCAGTACGGCAGCCGGAGGCGTTTTGGTAATGAAGGTAAAAGAACGGTCGCTGTATACAGTGATAACAACAGGAGTCGGCAGACCTTTCTCCAGAGATTCGGTCTTCGCGTTGAACGCTTTACAGAATTCCATGATGTTAACACCCTGCTGACCCAGTGCTGGACCAACCGGTGGACTTGGGTTCGCCATACCAGCTGCAACCTGCAGCTTGACGTAGGCCTGGACTTTCTTAGCCATGATATTTCCTCAATTGGGTTTTAGCGCCTGAAAAGGCTCCCCGTGATAACAATTCACACGCTGTTTCCAGCGCATAAAAACAAAAGGCGCGAAATTGTAGTTAAATTTCGCGCCTGCTGCAACAGCTAAATTGTGAGCGGAAAGAGGTTAACCTTTCTCCACCTGACCGAAGTCGAGTTCAACCGGTGTTGCACGACCAAAGATGGAAACAGAGACAGTCAGACGACTCTTCTCGTAATCCACATCTTCAACTACGCCGTTAAAGTCCGCAAACGGACCGTCATTAACGCGGACCATTTCACCTGGTTCAAACAGCGTTTTCGGACGTGGCTTATCGCCAACCTGCTGCAGACGATTCATGATCGCGTCGACTTCTTTATCGCTGATAGGTGCCGGACGATCAGAAGTACCACCGATGAAACCCATCACGCGCGGGACACTGCGTACTAAATGCCAGCTGGCGTCATTCATCACCATCTGTACCAGTACGTATCCCGGGAAAAACTTGCGCTCGCTCTTACGACGCTGGCCACCACGAATTTCAACGACTTCTTCAGTCGGAACCATGACGTCGCCAAACAGCTCTTCCATGTTGTGCAATTTGATATGCTCGCGCAGCGATTGGGCTACGCGGCCTTCAAAACCGGAAAACGCCTGTACGACGTACCAGCGTTTCTTTGGAGCTTCAGACATCTCAGAACCTCAGGCCAGTGATAAACGATACCAGACGGACCAGAATACCATCCAGCCCCCACAAAATCAGTGACATCACGGCGGTAACCGCGGCAACGATTAACGTGGTGTGCAGCGTTTCCTGGCGGGTTGGCCAGATAACCTTACGCATTTCTGTTCTTGCTTCACGAGCAAAAGCCACGGTCGCTTTGCCTTTGGTCGTTAAAAGCGCAATGCCGCCAGCCGCTGCGATCAGTACAACTACGGCTAAAGCACGCAGTGGCAGTGACACATCACGATAGAGGTAGTTACCTACAATCGCTGCAAGCAGCAGTAACACGACTACTACCCACTTTACCGCTTCCAGGCCACGCCCGCTCCCTTGAGCTTCGGTATTCGCACTCATAAACCAACCTGCCACAATAATTCAGAAACTATTCTGCCCCGCAGTGCGAGGCGTCCAAACCGAATGAGCTTTTGGGGCGTAACTCGGTATCCAACGCCGCATAACAGAGCCTGTCTCAGCAATGATTATGATTCAAAAAATCACTGATGAGCCAGGTTCTATGAAACAGCGTGCAAAAAGGGCATCAAATGATGCCCTTTCCGTATGCATTGCGTCAAACGTTATCGGTAATTATGCGATAACTTTAGCAACAACACCCGCGCCAACGGTACGGCCACCTTCGCGGATCGCGAAGCGCAGACCTTCGTCCATTGCGATTGGGTGGATCAGGGTAACAACCATTTTGATGTTGTCGCCTGGCATTACCATTTCAACGCCTTCTGGCAGCTCTACTGAGCCGGTTACGTCAGTTGTACGGAAGTAGAACTGTGGACGATAG
>NZ_MLFN01000058.1 GCF_002095315.1 Pantoea conspicua | reverse complement strand
AAACCTGCTCATAGCCCGTTCGCGCAGCGAACCCCTCCAGCCAGCCGGCGAACGAAACCCGCTCATAGCCCGTTCGCGCAGCGAACCCCCCCCAGCCAGCCGGCGAACGAAATCCGCTTATAGCCCGTTCGCGCAGCGAACAAAAACAACCCTTACCGGAAAGGCGGCTCATTAAACGTCCGCAGCTTACGCGAATGCAACTTATCGCCTTCGGCACGCAGCAACTCCACCGCATGAATGCCGATCTGTAAATGCTCCGAGATCGCCCCTTCATAAAAACGATTCGCCTGGCCCGGCAGTTTAATCTCGCCGTGCAGGGGCTTATCTGACACGCAGAGCAGGGTGCCGTAAGGAACGCGGAAGCGATAACCCTGGGCTGCAATGGTGGCGCTCTCCATATCGACCGCCACCGCACGACTCAGGTTGAAACGCAGCGCCGAGGCTGAATAACGCAACTCCCAGTTACGGTCGTCGGTGGTGACCACGGTGCCGGTACGCAGCCGCTGCTTCACCTCTTCACCCGGCATGCCACTCACCGTTTTGGTGGCGTCATACAAGGCGCGCTGCACCTCTGCAATGCTCGGTACCGGGATATCCGGCGGCAGCACGCTGTCGAGCACATGATCGTCACGCAGATAGGCGTGCGCCAGCACATAATCGCCAATCCGCTGACTCTCACGCAAGCCGCCACAGTGACCAATCATCAGCCAGGCGTGCGGACGCATCACCGCCAGATGATCGCAGATGGTTTTGGCATTTGACGGGCCGACGCCGATATTGATCAGCGTAATACCGCGCCGGTTCGGCGACGTAAGATGCCAGGCGGGCATCTGATGCTTTTTCCAGGCGAGGTCGGAGAGCATCGTCTCGCTGTTGGCGGTCCCGGCCGTCAGCACCACATCACCGGCGCAGGCCAGGCTGTCATACGGCGTATTGGGATCGCGCACCTGCTCAATCGCCCAGCGCACAAACTCATCAACGTAACGGGTGTAGTTAGTGAACAGCACAAACGGCTGGAAATGATCAACCGAGGTGCCGGTGTAGTGACGCAGACGGGCCAGCGAGAAGTCGGTACGCAGCGCGTCGAAGTGCGACAGCGGGAACTTCGCGTCGGCATGGAACAGGCCATCAGCGGTCTCATCGCCAATTTGCGACAGCTCGGTGGTCGGGAAGTGACGGGCAATGCCGGCGCTCATGGTGCGATCCAGCGACAGGTCGGAACCGTCAATCACGTAAGGATATGGGATCTCCTGACTGGAAGGACCGACATCGATCTCCAGCTGATACTCCTTCTCCAGCATCGCCAGCTGTTCGGCAATATAGTGCCGCAGCAGCGCAGGGCGGGTGATGGTGGTGCTGTAGCTGCCGGTGTGGGTGAAGCGCCCCCAGGCTCGGGTACGGTTCTGCTGAGGACCTTCGCCGTGCCAGCTGATGCGCAACTCAGGGTAAACAAATAACCCTTCTGCGCGTTGGGTTGCATCCGGCAGCGTGCCCTTTTCGGTAAAGGCTTTGATTGCCGCGCGCATCGCATCGACCGCGCCCTCATACAAGCGTTCAAGTTCATCCAGCGCTTGCTGGCTGGTCAGGTTTTTCCGTTGTGTCGGCATGGCTTCTCCTTCCATTTGTTACCGTAATTTGCCCAAGCTTAGCGGGTTTGTTGCAGAGATTGGTGAAGAATCTGTGATCGACCGCATTTTGCACCAACCTGGTGCTGGTGTGTTGGCTGCGCCGCTCTATTGTTAGTGAGCGGTGACCCGTTACTCGTATGGCTGGTCACCTTCGCCGCCGTGCAGATGATTTTCTTATCCGCAGAAATTATGGCGAGATTATTGCTTAGATCCTCTGTGGTACCGCAGGTCGTACCCGGAAAACCGCTCTCCACGCTCTGTTCAGAAACTGATTTCTCCTGATTGGCATTGGCTCTTAACCCTGTTGAGGATGACCGCATGTCTGTGAAAGTGATCAAGTTCCCTATCAAACTGATGATGACCGGCTGTTTAATGACCGCCTTAGCGGCGCACGCTGATATTAAAATTGGCGTCGCCGGTCCTTTCTCGGGTCCGAACGCTACCTATGGTGCGCAGTACTGGAAAGGTGCCTCGCAGGCCGCGGCGGATATCAACGCGGCGGGCGGCATTAACGGCGAGAAGATTGTGCTGGTTCAGGGCGATGATGCCTGTGAGCCCAAGCAGGCGGTGTCGGTCGCGAACCGGCTGGTGGATCAGGACAAGGTGAATGCCGTGGTCGGCCACTTCTGTTCCTCCTCCACCATGCCCGCCTCAGAGGTGTATGACGAAGCGGGGGTGCTGGCAATTACCCCAGGCTCCACCAATCCGCAGATCACCGAGCGCGGCATGAAGACGATGTTCAGGATGTGTGGACGTGACGACCAGCAGGGTGCCATTGCCGCGAATTACATCATCGACAAACTGAAAGCAAAGAAAGTCGTGGTGATCCACGATAAAGATACCTACGGCCAGGGGCTGGCGGATGCCACCAAAGCGGCACTGGAAAAACGTGGCGTGAAGGAAGCGATGTATGAAGGCTTGTCGCGCGGCGAGAAAGATTTTAACGCGCTGGTGACCAAGATCGGCCAGCTTAAACCGGACGTGGTCTACTTCGGCGGCTGTCATCCCGAAGCGGGTCCGCTGGTGCGTCAGATGCGTGAGCAGGGCGTGAAAGCGGACTTCTTCTCCGGCGACTGTATTGTGACGGAAGAGATGGTGACCGCCGCCGGCGGACCGCAATACACCAAAGGAGTCTATATGACCTTTGGCAACGATCCACGGCAGATTGCCGATGGCAAAGCGGTGATTGAAAAGTTCCGCGCCGGGGGCTTCGAACCTGAAGGCTATACCCTTTACGCCTATGCCTCAATTCAGGCACTGGCCGCTGCCTACAAAGGGGCCGGAAAGGACAATGAAAAAGCCAGCGAATGGCTCAAGGCCAATAGCGTGGATACCGTGATGGGCAAAAAATCCTGGGATAGCAAAGGGGATTTAAAAGTCTCTGATTACGTGGTTTATCAATGGGATGATAAAGGAAAATATCATCAGCTCTGAATAAGCCGCCAGGCTGTAATCGCGGCGATTACAGCCTGAAACCGTCGGGTGACAGCCGGGGATGCGAAAGCGTCGCTCAGGTATGACTTTTCCGGAGCCGGTATCACAGGCTCCCGCAGTGAGACTTCTGCTATGGATGCCTTCTTTTTACAGCAAATGGTGAATGGCCTGACGCTGGGCGCCGTTTACGGCCTGATCGCGATTGGCTACACCATGGTTTACGGCATTATCGGCATGATCAACTTCGCCCACGGTGAAGTCTATATGCTGTCCGCCTATCTGTGCGCCATCGGTCTGGCGCTGCTCTCCGCGTTCGGTATTCACTCTTTTCCGCTGCTGATTTTCGGTACGCTGCTGTTCACCATCGTCATTACCGCCGTCTATGGCTGGACTATCGAACGCATCGCCTATCGTCCGCTGCGCAACTCCACGCGGCTGGCTCCGTTGATCTCCGCCATCGGCATGTCGCTGATCCTGCAAAACTATGTGCAGCTCAGCCAGGGACCCAACCAGCAAGGCGTGCCCACGTTGTTAACCGGCGTGTTGCGGCTGGAGCTGGAGAGCGGCGTGGTGCAGATCACCTGGACCAAAGTGTTCATCTTAATCGCGGCGGCCTGCGGTATGGCGCTGCTGACCTGGATCATCCAGTACACCCGGCTGGGGCGGATCTGTCGGGCGGTACAACAGGATCGACGGATGGCGGCGATCCTCGGGATTAATACCGATCGGGTGATTTCACTGGTGTTTATGATTGGCGCATCGATGGCCGGTCTGGCTGGCGTGCTGGTGACGATGAATTATGGCACTTTCGATTTTTACGCCGGGTTCATTATCGGCATCAAAGCGTTCACCGCCGCGGTGCTGGGCGGGATAGGTTCGCTGCCGGGGGGCGATGCTCGGCGGCCTGCTGCTGGGCGTAGCAGAGGCGCAGTTCGCCGGGCTGGTGAACTCCGATTATAAAGATGTCTTCTCCTTTGCGCTGCTGGTGGTGATCTTAATCTTCCGTCCGCAGGGGTTGCTGGGCCGCCCGCTGGTGGCAAAAGTATGAGGGGGCTGTGATGAATCAAACCCGTCAGGGAGTGAATGTGGCTCAGGCGCTGCGGGAAACGGTGCTGGCCGGGTTAATCGCACTGATTGTCTTTGGCCCGATCGTTGGCATTGTGCTGGAGGGCTACCAGTTCCGGTTACAACCGCTGCGGGTGGCGGTGCTGGTGGGGATTGTGATGGCGGGTCGTCTGCTGTTCAGCCTGTTTCTGCAAACCCGCCGTGGCCAGGCGCTGCTGCGCACATTTGAGGGCGATGGCGGCGGCGTGTACGTGCGCGAACCGGGTTACCGTTCCCGGCTGCGCTGGATCCTCCCGCTACTGTTGGTTGCCGCCTGCCTCTTCCCGTTTTTTTCAACCAAATACCTGCTGACGGTGGCGATTCTGGGACTGATCTATGTGCTGCTCGGCCTCGGTCTGAACATTGTGGTGGGGCTGGCCGGATTACTGGACCTGGGTTACGTGGCGTTTTATGCCATCGGTGCTTATGGTCTGGCGTTGGGCTACCAGTATCTTGGGCTGGGATTCTGGAGCATGTTGCCGATTGCGGCGCTGATGGCGGCCTGCGCCGGGGCGCTGCTGGGGTTTCCGGTGCTGCGAATGCACGGTGACTATCTGGCGATTGTGACGCTTGGCTTCGGGGAAATTATCCGGCTGGTGCTGAATAACTGGCTGTCGTTTACCGGCGGGCCGAATGGCGTCTCGGTGCCATCTCCCACCTTTCTTGGGCTGGAGTTTGGCCGTCGTGCGCGGGAAGGCGGCGTGCCGTTTCACGAGTTTTTCCATCTCAGCTACAACCCCAACATGAAGTTTATTTTTATTTACACCGTGCTGGTGCTGGTGGTGCTGCTGGTGCTGTTTATCAAGCATCGCCTGACGCGTATGCCGGTCGGCCGCGCCTGGGAGGCGTTACGTGAAGATGAGATCGCCTGCCGGGCGATGGGGCTGAATCATGTGCTGGTCAAGCTGTCGGCTTTTATGCTCGGGGCCTCGACCGCCGGGATAGCTGGCGTCTTCTTTGCCAGCTATCAGGGATTCGTCAATCCCACCTCGTTCACCTTCTTTGAGTCCGCGCTGATCCTGGCGATTGTGGTGCTGGGCGGCATGGGGTCAACGCTGGGCGTGGTAATGGCAGCCTTTGTGCTGACCGTGGCACCAGAACTGTTGCGCAGTTTTGCCGAATATCGCGTGCTGCTGTTTGGCATGTTGATGGTGCTGATGATGATCTGGCGACCGCGCGGGCTGGTGCGCACCAGCCGTGTCGGTGTCCCGCCGCGCCAGGGGGCCCGTCATGAGTGATGCGATTTTGCAGGTTGACAAGCTAATGATGCGCTTTGGCGGTATCCGGGCGCTCAACGAGGTCAGCCTCCGGGTTGAGCGCGGCTCGGTTACGGCATTAATCGGGCCGAACGGGGCAGGTAAAACCACCGTCTTCAACTGTCTGACCGGCTTTTATCGCGCCAGCGGCGGGCGGATACAGCTCAATGCCAACCAGCGCTCTACCGATGTGATTCAGGTGCTGGGCGAAAAAATCCATGCCAGCGACTGGTTCCATCCGGCACAACTCGGCTCCCGTCTCTGGTACAAGATGTTTGGCGGCGCGCATCTGGTGAACCGCGCCGGGCTGGCGCGTACCTTTCAGAATATCCGGCTGTTCCGTGAGATGTCAGTGATTGAGAACCTGCTGGTAGCGCAGCACATGCTGGTGAATCGTAACCTGCTGGCGGGCGTATTCAATACCCGAAGCTACCGGGCAGCTGAAAACCGCGCGCTCGACCGGGCGTTCTACTGGCTGGAAACGGTGGACCTCGCCACCACCGCCAACCGGCTGGCGGGTACGCTCTCTTACGGTCAGCAGCGGCGGCTGGAAATTGCGCGCGCCATGTGTACCCAGCCGGAACTGATCTGTCTGGATGAACCCGCCGCCGGACTGAACCCGGTGGAAACCGAGGCACTCAGCGCCATCCTGCACCGCCTGCGGGCCGATCACCGCATCAGCGTCCTGTTGATTGAGCATGATATGCCGATGGTGATGAGTATCTCCGATCGCATCGTGGTGCTGGATCACGGTGAGGTAATCGCCGAAGGCACACCGCAACAGATTCGCCAGGATGCGCGGGTCATCGCTGCCTATCTCGGCAGCGACGAAGAGGAGTAAATTATGGCTGAACCGATGTTGCAGTTTGAGGCCGTTGACCTCTTTTATGGCCCGTTACAGGCGCTGAAAAATGTTTCGCTGACGGTTAATACCGGTGAAACGGTCGCGCTGATCGGAGCCAATGGGGCCGGGAAATCGAGCCTGCTGATGTCGATTTTTGGTCAGCCGCGCATCGCCAGCGGCGAGATTCTGTATCGCGGCCAGCCCATTAGTCAGAAGTCGACCCATTTTATTGCCGCCAACGGCATCGCTCAGGCACCGGAGGGTCGCCGTATCTTTGCTGACATGACCGTGGAAGAGAATTTGCAGATGGGCACCATCGCCATCGGCAATCGTTATCAGAAAGAGGATCTGGCCCGGATGTACAGCCTGTTTCCCCGCCTGCTGGAGCGTCGGCGTCAGCGTGCCATGACATTATCCGGCGGGGAACAGCAGATGCTGGCGATTGCCCGCGCGCTGATGAGCCGGCCCGCGCTGCTGCTGCTTGATGAACCGAGCCTGGGCCTGGCACCCCTCGTCGTTAAGCAAATCTTCACTATTCTGCGCGAGCTGACGGCGCAGGGAATGACGCTGTTTCTGGTGGAGCAGAACGCACGCCACGCCCTGAAGCTGGCCAATCGGGGGTATGTGATGGTTAATGGTGAAATTCGTTTAAGCGGCAGTGGTGCAGAACTGCTGAACAATGAAGAGGTTCGCAGCGCCTATCTGGGTGGCGCAGCAGCACCTGCCGTCGTCGGGCTAAAAAGTTTGTAACGATGATTAATTTGGGCAGGAAAGACTTTGCATATTTCTCTGCCCACTATCATCATTAGATCTCCTGTCCAGTCTCTTCTGATTTGGTAACCCTTTGCAAAATCCTGGCGTAGCAGTGATGCAGGCGATCAAGCGCACGGCGTGGTATCCGAAACGTCGCGCTTACCGCACGCTCTACTGGCGTGAAATATCGCCATTAGCCGTGCCTATCTTTTTTGAGAACGCCTGTGTGTTATTGATGGGCGTGTTGAGCACCTTCCTGGTCAGCTGGCTGGGTAAAGAGGCGATGGCAGGCGTTGGCCTGGCAGACAGCTTCAATATGGTGATCATCTCATTCTTTGCCGCCATCGACCTCGGTACCACGGTGGTGGTGGCGTTCAGCCTGGCGAAACGCAACGGCAAGCGCGCCCGCGCCGCCACGCGTCAGTCGCTGGGGATGATGACGATACTGGCCTTTGTGCTGGTGATCGCTATCGAGTTCTGGGGCCATCTGATTGTTGATGCGATAGCCGGTGCCGCCGATCCGAAAGTGAAAGCGCTGGCACTGAGCTATCTGCAAACCTCGGCCTGGAGCTATCCGGCGGCGGCCATCACCCTGATTGGCAGCGGCGCGCTGCGGGGCGCAGGCAATACCAAAATTCCGATGCTGATTAACGGCGGCATGAATATCCTCAATATCATCATCAGTAGCGTGTTGATCTATGGCTGCTTCTCGTGGGACGGTTTAGGGTTTATCGGTGCCGGTCTCGGACTGACCATCACCCGCTATATCGGGGCAATCGCGGTGATCTACGTACTGATGATTGGTTTCAACGCCTCGCTGAAGATTACCCTGTCGAGCTATTTCCGGCGCTGGAACAGCAGCATTCTGATGGAGGTACTGGGCATCGGCGTGCCAGCGAGTATCGAATCGGTGTTGTTTAACGGCGGGAAATTACTGACCCAGGTGTTCGTCGCCGGCATGGGCACCAGTGAGATCGCCGGTAACTTCATCGCCTTTTCCATCGCCTCGCTGATTAACCTGCCGGGCAATGCGCTGGGCTCGGCGTCGACCATCATTACCGGTACCCGCTTAGGACGAAATCAGGTGTTTCAGGCGGAGCGTCAGGTACGGCATGTCTTCTGGCTGGCGACGCTTTGTCTGACTGCGATGGCGCTGCTGACGGTGCCGCTGGCCGGTTTGCTGGCGCGTTTTTACACCAGCGATCCGGAAGTGATTAACGTGACGAAGCAGCTGATCTGGCTTAACGCTCTGTTTATGCCGCTGTGGGCCGCCTCCTGGGTGCTGCCTGCCGGTCTGAAAGGTGCGCGCGATGCGCGTTACACCATGTACGTCTCGATGTTCAGCATGTGGGGCGCGCGCGTGGTTGCGGGTTATCTGCTCGGTATTGAGCTGGGAATGGGCGTTATCGGCGTCTGGCTGGGGATGTTCCTCGACTGGACGGTGCGCGGCCTCTTTTTCTGGTGGCGACTTAACAGCGGCAAATGGCTGAATAACTACCGCCGGATGATCGCCAAATCGGGTTAGCGCACCGGATAACGCCTTCTCTTGTCGTGAGGGAGGGCGTTACACCCGGCTGCGCTGGCGTCAAAAACCCCATCCCCGTCACATCTCCAGGCTTCCGGCCCAATCTTCAGTCAATTGCACAAAGCCAGCCGGCATTTCCACCGTTAGCGTTAAACGCCTGCCGACTGAAGCAGCGAATAATAAGAGTGAAGGTGACCCTATGATCCGTTCCAAACCGGCGCTGGCCTTGCTGCCGCTGCTGTGCAGTAGTCCGCTGTGGGCGACAAGCTATGTCTATGTCTCAAACGCCGACTCCGGCACCGTTTCCCGCTATCAACTCAACGATGCCACCGGCAGCCTGCAGTGGCGCGGTGACACGCCAGCCGGTAAAAAGATTATGCCGCTGGCCGCCAGTCCGGATGGCAAGCGGCTGTATGGCGCGCTGCGCAGTCCGCCTTATGCGATCATCAGCTGGCGGGTGACGGGGCAGCATGGTGACCTGCAGCGGCTGGCGGTGACGCCGGTTGAGGCCAGTTTTCCGTGGATCACCACCGATAAAAGCGGGCGCTATCTGCTCGCCGCCTCGTATGATAGTGATATCGTCACCAGCAATCGAATCGACGCCAGGGGCGTGGTGACGCCGCAGGTAACGGGTCGGGTCAAAACCGGGCCGCACGCCCATTCGGTGATCACCGACGTCAGCAACCATTCACTTTACGTCGGTAACCTCGGTGCCGATCGGGTGCTGGAATACAGCTTCGCCGACAACGGTGTGATTACCCCGCTGGGTAAGGGATTTGTCCAGGGCGAGAAGAACAGCGGTGCGCGCCATTCGGTGATCTCCCCGGATAATCGCTTTCTGTATAACCTGACTGAGATGAGCGGCACCATTACCCAGTTCAGGCGCGCGGCCGATGGCTCGCTGACGGAGCTGAAACGCTGGCCGAATGCAGTGGCCGGGAAATATGGTCTGCAGCATGGCGAGCAGCGTCCGGCGGGCTACAGCGATCCGACGCCACGCATCTGGGCGGCGGACATCAAAATCACCCCTGATGGCCGGTTCCTGTATGTGACCGAGCGGACCTCCAGTACGGTGAGCGGCTACCGGGTCGATCCCGCATCGGGCGAGCTGACGCTGATTGGCAACTGGCGGGTCGAGAAGCAGCCGCGCAGTATCGGCATTGATGCCAGCGGAAAATGGCTGATTGCCAGCGGCGAGAAGAGTGCGGTGATTGGCAGTTACGCCATCGATCCGGTCAGTGGCGAGCTGAAACGTGTGGCTGAGGCGCCGGTCGGTAAGGGCGCTAACTGGGTTACGCTGATCGCCAGATAAGGCCATGCGGCCCACAGACGTTGCGCAGGGCGGATCGCATAGTTAATTTCTGGCATAGCAGCGCAGAAATTTTTGGTTCAGTTTACGCGCCTGAACAGGTTTACTCGTCTCATCAACCTATACGGAGCGCGTACGATGAAACAAAAACTGAAAGCCTGGTTTGAACAGCTGCTGAGTGGATCTGCACCCGTTGAGGCGGAACGCGATATCAACATTGAATTGCTGTTTCCCCTCAGCCAGCTTTACGGCATGGAGTATTATCCGGCGCTGCATCGCTACCATGAAAAATAATGTTTGTTGTACGTTAACGGATTGAAGGCCCGCCATTTTGCGCGGGCCTTTTTGTTAGCTGAATTCTACAACGGCTACAGCCGCATTGGCTGTGGGGCTGATCGGGATCGCAGGGAAGAGGGCAGGCACACAGAGGGCACGCCTGCCTCTTATGATTAACACATCAGGTCTGATTGACGCATCAGGCCGTCGTATTGATATTCCGGCCAATCGCCGGATTGGCGGGTAAAGCGGGAATGGCCTGCAGAATGCTGGCGGCGGCCGCCTGTTGATTATCCAGCGACTTCTTCAGTAAGACGGTGTTGACCTGGTTGTGCAGGTCCATGCTGGCGAGGCCGGTAGCCAGCGAGGTAATTTGCGAAACATCCATTTTGCACTCCTGTTGTGAAAACATGAGGGATAGGCTCAATGAAAGAACCTGAAAGTGTTATCGGCACAGGAGGCGAGAACCTGAGGCATAAGCGCCGTGCGGCATCCGCGATATAAAGTAACGTGGGTTCTGGCACTGTCAGCGGGCTGGAAAACCCGGTTTCCGGCTGGCTACCTGAGGCTAATGGGCATGGCGTACTGACGAGAATGAAGGCGATGCTGAACTGATAAATGATTGAGAAAGGAGGGGGCGACACCTCTGAAGTGCGGGCGTCTGAAAAGCAAAAAGCCTGCTCGAAAGCAGGCTTTTTTAAATCTGGCTCCTCTGACTGGACTCGAACCAGTGACATACGGATTAACAGTCCGCCGTTCTACCGACTGAACTACAGAGGAATCGTTGGAACGAGGCGAATATTAACGGCGTCGTCCTAAGGTGTCAACTGCAAAAAATACATTATCATTCAACTGGCTAGCTTTAGCGCAAAGCGATCGCGATTTAAGCAGTTTGCGCCGACAGCGCCGCGAACCGCGTCAGTGGATCCTGCTGGTAAAACTGGCGAAGATGCTGATACATCGCCGGAAAGCGCTCGGCCAGCAGGTCCGGCGCGGTGAAGAAGTACTCCGACAACACGGCAAAACATTCGGCCGGGTCGCTGGCGGCATAAGGATCAATGCTTGCCGCCTGTTCGCCCACCAGTTCTACCTCGCTTTCAATTGCCGCCATCGCTGCTCGCAGATCTCTCTCCCAGGTGGCAACGTCACGCAAGGGCATCACCGGAATCCCGCTGGTATAGCCGCCGCCACGGGCATCCAGCTTATGCGCCACTTCGTGAATCACCAGATTGTAGCCGGAGAGATCAAACGAGTCCTGAATATCGAGCCAGTTGAGTACCACCGGGCCCTGAGTCCAGCTCTGACCCGCATGCACTGCGGCGGCGCTGTGTACCAGCCCATCTTCGTCCTGCCAGCGATCGTCAACTTCAAACGGCTCCGGATAGATCAGTACATCGTGAAAACCATCCAGCCACTCCAGACCCAGTTTCAGCACCGGCAGGCAGAACAGCAGGGCGATGCGCACGCTGCGCAGCGCATCAAGCTGAACGTTATCGAGCGGCACCAGCTTTTTCTGTTGCAGAAAGCGCTGTGCCAGTTGCACCAGCGCCTGCTGCTCCTTATCGCTGAGAAGGGTGAAAATCGGCTGCGCCAGACCCGCCTGCCACGGCAGTGCGACCAGCATCGTGTCGTTATGCGTTTTCCAGGGCCATTTAAACATCTTCACTCCCGCACAGAACCGGACTATCTCGCTATCCTGGCGCGCCAGATACAAAAATGCCAGCATCCAAAACAGCATGCTGGCACCATTAGTCTGGCTGCAGGGCTTAAGGCTGTCTATTCAACCCGTTAGCGCAGCCGTTGTCTGTGATTCAACCCGCAAAGCGCAGGGCTGACAGCTTATTTACGCTCGATGCGTTGAAACTCAATCACCCAGACCCACGGGTTCACTTCCCAGCTGGTCGCGCCATACTGCTTTTCCCAGGCTTTGCGGTAGGCTTCTTTAGGTGATTCTGAGTTAACGTTCATGGTGAAGAAATTATTGAGGAAGTGCGAATCGGTCTGAACGCCTTCCGCCATAATGTCATCTTCACTGATGTCCTGAATCTTCTCTGCCCGCACTCCGGTAATTTCCAGGTTGATGCGGCTGGCCCAGCGTGGCATATGGATGGCGGTCTGCCAGCCAAACTGTTCCGCTTCCGGACTGCTCATCACATGTTGCCCCAGTTCGTTACTGTCCGCCCGATACTGGCAGTAGGCTGGCTGACGAAAGGGTGTCGGATCGCGCTCATATTCTGCCAGGTCGTTTTCGGGCACCATCGGACCACGCCAGGTTTCACGCACCCACAGCACATCACCGGGTTTGCCATACGGACAGTGATAACTGATATCAGTCATCGACATCATTTTGTAGCCATGCAGATGGTTAGCACTCACATCGAAAGCATGCACACCTTCGTGATGATCCTGTCCCGGTCCGAAAGCCTGAGTTTTCATAATGCGCCGGGTTTGCGTTTGCTGGCCAACCAACAGGGCTCGGACACGCTGTTCGGAAAAAAGAATCGGCCGTTCTTTCATGGATTACCTCTTTTTATTAGTAGAACCCGGTTACTGCTGTAAACATCCCCTTGCTTCACTTCAGGGGATTATCATAAAGGGTATAAATCATTTTGCTTAATAATTTGTCGGTGGGTCTGAAGGCGAAAATGGCCGCTTTTCGTGTTAAAAACCAGCAAAATGCAAAAACCGCACCAAAGCTTATCACGCTGGTCAGATAAAGCGCTGAACAGCCCGGATACAGTACGTTATAACGGTAAAAATAGGAACCTTTTCAGAATTGTTCACCTGTCATTATTGATAGTTTTACCGTTATTTCAGCAATCAGGCTGCCATAAATCGGGCCGCCGAGAAATTTTTCTGCTGAATCAAACATTACACACATTAAACTAATTCGCTGAGCCGCTATCCGCTGAGGAAAGACCGAAAAGCGCTTAAAATGCGGTTATTTTATATCAGTGATGCTATAAAATGATCCAGATCTCATTTTCCTGCCGGAAATCTTTGGCAGCGCCGCTCTTTTCATCAGCACCGTAAGAAAAGTGTCATTAGCCAGTCGCTATGATGGCTTTCTGTTTGCGCATCGATCACTACAGGGAGATAAATGATGTCACTCACACTCTGGCAAACTCGCTATGAAAGCTGGTTTCAGGCCAACTGGATCCATGATGATGGTGCTCACGATATTGCGCATTTACGCCGCGTCTGGATGAGCGCACAACGCATCATGACCGGCACTGCCGCCGATCCTCTGGTGGTGTTAACTGCCTGCTATTTTCACGATGTGGTGAACCTGCCGAAAAACCATCCTGAACGCCATCTGGCTTCGACTTATGCCGCTACCGAAACGCAGCGTATATTGCAGCAGGACTTTCTCGATTTCCCCGCAGAGCGGATAGAGGCGGTGATGCACGCGGTTAAAACCCACAGTTTCAGCGCCGGCATTCCGCCACAGACGCTGGAAGCAAAAATTGTCCAGGATGCTGACCGGCTGGAGTCCCTCGGCGCCATTGGCCTGGCGAGGGTGTTCTACACTGCAGGCGCGTTGAATCGTCCACTGTTCGACAGTGTCGATCCGCTGGGCAAAGATCGTGAACTGGATGATGTGAAATGGACGCTGGATCACTTTCAGAAGAAGCTGCTGCGCCTGCCGGAAACCATGCACACTGAAACCGGCCGGATGCTGGCTGAACACAATGCGGACTTCCTGGTGCGCTATATGGCCAAGCTCTATGCGGAGTTACAGGGCAATCTGACCGGGATGGACGAGGGCGTGCTGCGGGACTTCACGCCATTACGAACCGAATATTAAATTTTTGTGACAGTATGTTAATCGCAACGGTCATCCGGTAGCGTGGAAGCAATAACAAAAAGGAGCAGCACGATGACCGAAACCGTTAATTTGACGATTAAAATTGATCCCGCACTGAAAGAAAATATTAAACAGCTGGCGCTGGAGAACCAGATTTCGATGAGCCAGGAAATTGTGCAGCGCTTGCAGGCCAGCCTGGAAACGCATCCGCATCCGGCAATTGATAATCAGGATCTGACTGAGTCATCACCCGAAGCGTCATCAGAAGGGCTGACCAGCGCCGAAGTGAAGCAAATTCGTCTGCTGCTCAAGAAGCAGGGCAAGAAGAAGAAGTAAAATTAAACCCGTCGCCTGACGGGTTTTTTGTTTTTACCGCGTCTGAGCACCGTGACGGAACTGCTGCACCGTCTGTGCCAGCCGGCTGGCCTGCTGGTGCAGCACATCTGCCGCGCTGCTCTGCTGCGCACTCAATCCTTCATTGGTCTGTAATTGATCATTCAGCGCCAGCACCTCGGCGGCAATATGCGATACCCGCGCGCTTTGCGCGCTGGCGTTGTGTTGCAGCTCATTCAGCCGGGTGACGACCGCGCTGACCGCCTCGCCAATCTGTCCGAACAGCGCCTCCAGCGACTTCACCTTGCTGAAGCCGCTATCCACATGCTGCCGGGTATGCTGGATCAACTGGTCAATCTGGCGGGTCGAGTGGCCGCTTTGATTCGATAGCAGTCCAATTTCCTTCGCCACCACTGAGAAGCTGCGGCCGTAGACACCAGCGTGGGCCGATTCAATGGCGGCGTTCAGCGCCAGCAGCCGCGTTTGCAGCGACAGGCTATCCAGCAAATCGACAATCCCGGCAATATCGCCCGACGCCTGCACGATCTGCCGCATCTGACTTTCCATCTGATCGACCTGAACGGCGCACTGCTGCATCAGGCGATCGGCGGATTGCGCCTGATCGGTAGCCTGCAGTGAAAAACGGGTGCTGTTTTCCACCTCTTCAGAGACCCGATGCAGACGCTGTGACAGATGACTGAAGCTGGCATTTTGTGCCTGATGCTGCTCACGGGCCTGCTGATTATAATGCTGTACCTTGCCCGCTGCAGCGGCCACGCTGGCAGCCACCACATCAATTTCATGAATGATGTGGCGTAACCCTGGCGCATCTCATCCATGGCGTTGAACAGCTGCAGTGTTTCACGCGACTGCCGCCGGCTGGTGTGTCAGTGGCCATCAAATCGCCGGTAGCGATAGCCTGGAGCTGACGGCTGGCCTGCTGCAGCGGCGTAATGACGCCCCGCACCAGCAGCACTCCGCCCGCTATCAGCAGCCCAAACAGTAGTCCGGTCACCAGCAGTGAGGCATTACGGGTTTCGGTTAAGGTTGAGAGCGAACGGTGATTGACGACTGCCAGCTGGCGATTCGCCTCGCTGATCGCCTGGAACCAGGCATCGTTAAACTGCTGTTGATAGGCCTGCATCGGCACCATAAAAAAGGCGTCGATGTGGGTGGCGGCCAGGCCTTTCAGCTGCTCGTTCAGCCCCTGCGTTAACAGGTTGAAGCTCTGTTGCAGCGCACTGTGCGGGGCCGCCTGATAGCGGCTGAAGAGCCGTTCGGCCTCGTGCAGCGAAGCGTTCGCGCTCTCCGCCAGGCTTTTCCAGCTGTCGACCGAGCCGCTCTGCTGATCCTGCATCAGATAGATGCCGGCGCGGTGGCTGTTATCACTGGCTGTGAGCAATTCGATACGGGCGCGATCCAGCAGCGCCAGCCGCTCACGCAGAACCTGAGTGTGCGTCAGGTTGACCTGCGCCTGGTTGACCTGGAGAGTCAGCAGCAGGATGCCGGCCGATTGCAACAGGCAGAACAGCGCCACAAACAGGATGAAATGGCCGCGCAGGCTGGTAAGCCAGCCAGGCAGACGAAGAGAAAACAGGCGTTTACTGCCGCGGAGCGGCAACAGAGTAAGCAGTGACATCACGCAACCCGAAAAAAGAAAAACCGCAGTATCAGGGGGTTGCGTGACATCTTTGTGACAATCCCGCCTGATGGCGGGAGAACAGCAGAATCGGTTTTCTTAAGCTAAACCGCGCAGGTTAACCCGCGCGTAACTGACGAATATGGGGCAGCAACAGCTGAGCAACCGCTGCAAACACCGGCACCACCACAGAGTTACCGAACTGCTTATAAGCCTGAGTATCCGACACCGGAATGCGGAATGGCTCGCTGCCCGGCACGTCGAAGCCCATTAGCCGGGCGCACTCGCGCGGTGACAGACGGCGCGGACGGCGCGCCATATTGGCCGCATTGTGAAACTCCGCTTCGCCCAGTGCGCTATCCCAGCCGCGATCGATCAGAA
This sequence comes from Pantoea conspicua, assembly GCF_002095315.1. Classification (GTDB taxonomy): domain Bacteria; phylum Pseudomonadota; class Gammaproteobacteria; order Enterobacterales; family Enterobacteriaceae; genus Pantoea; species Pantoea conspicua. The sequence continues at coordinate 9,746 of NZ_MLFN01000058.1, read as the reverse complement.
TTTCCGAACCATCTTTGTAGTAACGCGCCGAGAGGGTACGTACGCAGCAGTCGGGATGACGCGGATCGTTAAGCCCGAAGCCAAAGCCGTTGCCTTTGGCTTTGTGTTTTTTGGCGTACTGATAGAGATAGCGCCACAGCACCGGTGACAGAATATATTTATCGTCCGGTTCTTGCTCAAGCAGGCTTTGCAGGCTCGGCACCACCGGCGGAAAAAACTTTCTGATGTCACGCAGGGTGAAATCCTGACAACCTTTGATATCACGGCGGATGCCGACCAGCACAATGCGTTCGCGATGCTGCGGCAGGAAATGTCGCGCATCGATCACCTTCGCATCCGGGCCGCTGGCGGCGGCATCGGCCACTTCATAGCCCAGTTCATCCAGCGTTTCCATAATAATGGCGAAGGTCCGGCCCTTATCGTGGCTCTTGAGGTTCTTCACATTTTCCAGTACGAAGAACGGCGGCTTTTTCGCCGCCAGAATGCGGGCCACATCGAAAAAGAGTGTGCCCTGGACCTGACACTCAAAGCCGTGGGCGCGACCCAGAGCGTTTTTCTTACTGACGCCCGCCAGCGAAAACGGCTGACAGGGAAAGCCGGCCAGCAGCACCTGATGGTCGGGGATCGCCGCATCAATGGCACGATAGATATCCGCGTCATCGCGCAAACCTTCCGGCTGCGTCACCTGACGGATATCGGTGTTGAAGTGATGCTCCAGTGGATCGCTGTAGTGATTAGCCTTATAGGTGCGGACCGCTTCCTTATTCCACTCGCTGGTAAAGACGCATTTGCCGCCGATGGCGTCAAATCCTTTACGGATGCCGCCAATGCCGGCGAACAGATCGATGAAGCGAAACTCAGGTGCATCATAATGGGCTGGCCGGCTGGGCAGCAGGTCCTGCAACAGCGCCAGTTCAGCGTCACACAGCGGTGGCAGCGCGCTTTTCCCCTGGCGTACCCGGTTGAGCAACGCAGGCGTCCAGCTGAGAAAGCCGGCCTGTTGCAGACGGGTGGTGACATCCCGGACCGAATAGATGGTTAGCACTTGCTGTAACAGTGAAGACGCCTCAGAAGAGGAAAGGGCGGCGGAGTGTGGTTCAGCGATGGCGGCGGGGTGCATGCGTTTTTCCTTAACAGTGAGGCGCCTATGCTATCACTCCTGGCGTAGCGAAGAAATTGGCGGCGTGTGCCGCTCTGCAGATAGCACGGCAGCCAGATTTTTACGGCAGCAATCTGATAGCGCTGCTTCGCGGCTTTCGCTTTTCGTGGCGCAGGCTAAAGTTGAAGGACCAGCAAAAAAGGAGAGTTTATGGCTGACGTTCACTCCAGCGAAATACGCAGCAAAAATATGCGTGCTATTCGCGCACAGGATACTGCTATTGAGCAGCGTGTGGCGCTGTTGCTGAAGGATCGCGGATTCCCCTATCGGGTACAGGATAAAAATCTGCCGGGACGGCCCGATTTCGTGCTGCTGGAGCAGCAGGCGATCATTTTTGTTCATGGCTGCTTCTGGCATCGGCATCACTGCTATCTTTTTAAGCTGCCGGCCACCCGTACTGAATTCTGGACCGGCAAGATCAACAGTAATGTCGAACGCGATCGGCGTTATGTCCGCCAGCTGCAGGAGGGCGGCTGGAAAGTGCTGATTATCTGGGAGTGCGCGCTGCGCGGGAAATTCCGGCTGGCGGATGACGATCTGCTGGAGCGGCTGGAAGAGTGGCTGATGGCAATGACGCAGAGCGCCGAGATTGACCATCAGGGCATTCATCATTATCACGCAGAGTGAGCCTTGCTAATCAGCAACATAATTGGTTAGATCTGCGCTTTCTCCGTGGCCAGGAGCCTGACATGAGCAGCATTAAACTGACGGTGAAACGCCTTTACCAGCTTCGCGATGAGCGGATGGTGAATACCAAAGCGACTGCACGCGTCTATCAGGGCGACAGGCTGATCGCCACGGAAGAGATTACCGGCATGACCGAAAGCCCGGTCAGTAAGTATTTGCACGCCGAAGGTACGACAGGCGAAGCGGTGCGGGTGGAGTGGGATTGTGAGGGCATCGCGAGATGACAGTCACTGAGATCGAGCGCTGCCCATGTTGTCAACATAACGAACCAGACTAAGGATACAATTTTGGCGGGAACCAGTTTACTGACTTTACTTGATGATATTGCAACACTTCTGGACGACATTTCCGTCATGGGAAAAGTGGCGGCGAAGAAAACCGCCGGCGTACTGGGCGACGATCTGTCGCTGAATGCGCAGCAGGTGACCGGCGTAAAAGCCAACCGGGAACTGCCGGTGGTGTGGGGCGTCGCCAAAGGATCGTTTCTGAACAAATTGATCCTGGTGCCGCTGGCGCTGATTATCTCTGCCTTTGCGCCGTGGCTGATTACGCCGCTGCTGATGATCGGGGGTGCCTATCTCTGCTATGAAGGCGTGGAAAAGGTGATGCACAGCCTGCAACACGACAAGCAACATAAATCGCCGGAGGCGCGTCAGCAGCGGCTCGACGCACTGGCAAAACAGGATGCGGCGGAGTTTGAGAAGAAGAAAATCAAAGGCGCGGTGCGCACCGATTTCATTTTGTCGGCAGAGATTGTCGCCATTACGCTGGGCATCGTGTCGGAATCGCCGCTGCTGAACCAGGTGATTGTTCTGGCGGGCATCGCGATTCTGGTCACGGTCGGCGTCTATGGCATCGTGGCGGCGATTGTCAAAATTGACGATCTGGCTTCTGGCTGCGGGAGAAGTCCTCGCGCATCGCCCAGGGCATCGGCAGCGTCCTGCTGGCGGCGGCACCGTGGCTAATGAAGATTCTGTCGGTTGTCGGCACCATTGCGATGTTCCTGGTCGGCGGCGGCATTGTGGTTCACGGCATCGCGCCGCTGCATCATCTGATTGAGGAAGCCAGCAGCGGGTTCAGCGGCTGGATCGCCACGCTGCTGAGCAACGGCGCCAATCTGGTGCTCGGATTTATCATTGGGTCGATCGTGCTGTTAGGGGTGAACCTTATTGCCAAACTGCGCGGGAAATCGGTATAAAGCGCACTGTTATTACGGTCAGGAGAATGATGATGAACGACGACATGTTTGAATTTGATATCGACGCGCAACTTGAGCAGGCGGAAGCGAAAGCAGAAAAAAAGGCCAGCGAAGTGCCGGATGATCTGAGCGACGAAGCAGATTGTGAAGGCTGCAAAATCTGACTTCAGCCTGAACGTCTCTTCAAAGCGGATAATATTTATTATCCGCTTTTTTTATTTTCAACATATCCAACTGCTTAATTCTGAATTTGCCGCTTATATGCGTGCCTTAACAGGCAGGAACCCTTTTTGGCTGCTATAAAGAAAATAATCACACAAGGTCAACGAGGAGGGTGCAACATGGTTTTTGCAATCAGTGAAGAAGTTCAGCACAAAGAAGATGGTCAGACGATGGTGGTCACCGGTTATGCCAGTGGCATGGTGGAGTGTCGCTGGTACGATGGTTATGCGGTGCGTCGTGAAGCGTTTCGCAGCGATGAGCTGAGTACCCGATCTTCCCCGCAGCAGCTGGCCAGCTAAATGGCCTGGCAGCAGGCCTGCAGGTGAAGAACCCTGACAGGCCCGGCTTTGCCATCCTTTTTCGCCTGACTCAGTACCTTCCGGCACGCTCCCTGTGCCGCTGCTCGCCTCAGACGTTGCCGTCGTTGTCCTCTTCCACCGCCTGATAAATACGCTGCAGAATGTCCGGGAACGCTGACTGCACGCGGCTCCAGCTCGGGATAAACGGCTTATCGTTAGGACGTTCAATAAACGCCTGTCCCGCTTCCAGAATCGACTGGGTGAACATTTCAACTGCCGCCTCTTCAACGTGCTGGTCAAACTTCAGGCCATTCATCGCGGCTTCGTGGTTGTAGATCTCCATCATATCCAGCGCATTGCGATAATAAGTGGCTTTTAGCACCCGGAACGAGTCGCTGGTCAGCGGTACGCCCATCGTAGCCAGTTTACGCATCAGCGACTGTACAATGTCGCTGCTCATACGCTTCAGCCCGCCGGTACCATCATCTTCCGCCAGCGGCTGGTGTTTATGGTCATAATTATCCGCGATCTCCACCTGACAGGATTGGCGGGTAGTGTAGTTGCGATAGATCTCGGAAAGCACGCCAATTTCCAGCCCCCAGTCGCCGGGAATTTTTATCCCGTTTAGCACGTGGGTGCGCATCGCGAACTCGCCAGAGAGCGGATAGCGGAAGCTGGAGAGGTAATCGAGATATTCTGAGTGACCATAGACTTTCTGCAATGAACGCAGCAGCGGACCAACCAGCAGACGACCAACGCGGCCATTCAGCTTGCCATCAGCCACGCGGGCGTAAAAGCCTTTACAGAACTCATACTGGAACGCCGGATTCGCCAGCGGATAGAGCAGCCGCGCCAGCATACCGCGCTCATAGGTGACGATGTCGCAGTCATGCAGCGCAACGCAGCTGGTGCGGTCAGAGGCCAGCGTATAGCCGGTACAGAACCAGACATTGCGCCCTTTGCCCGGATTGGTGGGCGATAAGCCCTCTTTATCCAGTTCGGCGTCGATCGCCTTCAGGCGCGGGCCATCATTCCACAAAATGCGATGCCGCTGTGGCAGGCGCGAAAAGAACTCGCGGGCAAACAGAAACTGGTCGCGGTCAGCGCGATCCAGGCCAATGACAATCTCATCGAGATAAGGGACCTTAGCCAGCTCATCGACAATTTTAGTCAGCGCCGGTCCTTCTAATTCTGAAAACAGCGACGGCAGGATCAGCCCCATTTTACGTTTGCGGGCAAAGCGCACCATCTCCTTTTCCAGCGATTCCACGCTGCGGTGGGTGAGATTATGAAAATTGGTGATTACGCCATTCTGATAGAAGTCACTCATCGCACCATCCTTTTAATGCCCGTGGGCAGCTCACTGAGGTTGAGTCAAAAAATAGTCCAGCCCTTCACGCCAGCCTTCAGGGCCATAGTGCGCCGTATGATAGACCTGCTGCTGATCGGTCCGGCTAAGGGTGACCGGTGTTTTACTGTAGCCTTTAATCACAACCGCATAATCAACGGCGTCGAGCATCGGCGCGTCGTTAGGGCCATCACCTAACCCGATGGTGATGCGGCCTTCAACTGGCTGCTGCGCCAGTAGCCAGCGCACGGCTTCACCTTTGCCGCTGCCTGCGGGCATCACATGCCAGAAGCGTCCGCCCTGCGCCAGCATCAGCCCATCCGCGCTCAGCGCCTCACGAAAGCGATCAAAAGCCTCGTCACTGTCACGCCACACCACCACTTCAGAGGCGTCACGCTGCCGCGCCAGGGCGGCCTCCGACTCTGTCAGCCCGGTCATTGATGAAACCTCCTGTTCGGTAAAATCATGGAAGCCGGTAAACCTGTAAGTGGTCTGCAGCTCAGCAAGCCGGGTGCAAAGCGCATCATAGGTCAGGGTGTTGTCGGGCAGACGGGTCCGCTGCCCATCCCTTTCCACGACCGCGCCGTTTTCCGCAATAAAGGGCGCGCCGGCAATCCCGAGCCGTTTCTGCAACGGGATAATTTCGGCAGCTGTTTTGCTGGAGCAGATCACCAGCGGGATCGCCCGTTGTTTCAGGGTTGTCAGCCACTCTGTAGCGGCGTCCCAGCGATAGCTGTGGTGGTCGAGCAGCGATCCATCAAGATCGGTAATAATCATTAATGGCTGTTGAAGATCGGGCATCTGTCAGCTCCTGTCAGCACGGCTAAAGCGGCGATTTTTCAATATTATAGTTGAATATGGCTCACACTTTTTTTTGTAGCGCGCGTCGTGAAAATCCAGGATAAATCTTAAATCGAAACGTTACGGAAGAGGGCGATGCGTGAAGTGTGCAGGCGCTAAGTCGCTGTCTGCTGCGGTGTTTTCGGTAACATGCAGGCTGATTTTGTCAGCCAGGTTGCAGAAATGTGCATATCGGAGGCTTGTCTTAACGAAGGGAAGGCGTAGTCTTCAGGGGTGTTAAGAATTCCCTGGTGTAACGAATTGAAATTTTTACCCGGCCATCCCGCCGGGTATTTTTTTGAAATCGATTTCAGCGATGGACTTCACAGGAGCGGCAGTCGCCAATCTCCATTTCAAAGGTATCCGCCAGCTCAGTACCACGATGTAATAGCCGCGGTTCCACATTCAGTTTGGGCTGAGGCCCGTGCGCCATCGATTCCTGTATTTCGCCTGCATTCCCGGCCTGAATCGCCTCCAGTAAACGGTCCACATCCATCGTCATAGCGGAATGCTGCGTCCCGATAATCTGTTTTTCATCTCTCATTTTCTGACTCCCGCCAGCGGGCAGAATAATAAGTATAGTGCGTGATGCAGAAAGGGGAGAGGGACTAACACAGCAAAAAAAAGCCCGCGCTGCGCGGGCAAAATCCTTGTTACTTTTAGGTTGACTGCCCCTATGGGGTTGGTGCAGTGAGGAGAAGTGTAAGGGAGAGACGCGTCAGAAGTCTTGCGGTGAACTGTTAAGGAAGTGAAAAAACTGACGCTTACTCAGATTTACCTGAATTTTCGCTCATTAATAGCAGAATCAGCTATAGTTGCTGGCAAAGCTGATTTTTATCAACACCTAAAGGAATGATTATGGACATCCTGAGAATTATTATCGCCATCCTGCTACCGCCGCTGGGCGTCTTTATGCAGGTCGGTTTTGGTGGTGCCTTCTGGCTGAACATCCTGCTGACATTGTGCGGCTATATTCCCGGAATTGTGCACGCCGTCTGGGTGATTGCCCGTCGCTAACGCTCGGCTTTTCTGCGGTTCTTCGTTTAGACTGTGCAACTGGAAATCATCAGGAGAACCGAAATGAAGGTGAATGACCGCGTCAGCGTTAAAACCGATGGTGGCCCGCGCCGCATCGGTACTGTTCTGGCCATGGAGCCATTTAATGAGGGCACCATGTTTCTGGTGGCGCTGGAAGATTACCCGTTAGGCATCTGGTTTTTTAACGAAAGCGATCACCAGGATGGGATTTTTGTCGAGCCGTATAGTGCCGGTTAACAGTGCAGAGTCATCCGGTCAGGCAGCACAACCGATGACGCGATCCTCCTCCCCGTTGCGGGGAGGAGGGGATAGCGCATTTTAGCGACACCGCATTAACCCACCTGCGTTATCGCGCTTAGAAGGTCTCCCAGTTTTCATTACCACTAGCCAGTGCCGGACGGGGCGCCAGGGCAGGGGATTTCACCGGTGCCGGCGCGCGGGAAGCCATCCCGGCAGTGACCGGGGTATCCTGCAGGCGGAATGCGGATACTGCCTGGGTCAGTTTACCGGCCTGATCTTCCAGTGAGGCCGCAGCGGCCGAGGCTTCTTCAACCAGCGAGGCGTTCTGCTGAGTGACGTTATCCATCTCGGTGACCGCCTGGCTGACCTGCTGAATACCGCGGCTCTGCTCATCGGAGGCGGCGGCAATCTCTGCCATGATATCGGTCACCCGACGTACCGCTTCGACAATCTCGCCCATGGTGTTACCTGCATCACCGACCTGCTGCGAACCATCCTTAATCAGCGTTACCGACTCGCCAATTAGCGACTCAATCTCTTTTGCCGCCTGCGCACTGCGTTGTGCCAGATTACGCACCTCACTGGCGACCACGGCAAAGCCGCGACCCTGCTCACCCGCGCGCGCCGCTTCTACCGCCGCGTTCAGTGCCAGGATATTGGTCTGGAAAGCGATGCTGTTAATGACGTTGGTGATCTCAGCAATTTTCTTCGAGCTGCCGGAAATATTGTTCATGGTTTTCACAACGTTACTCACCATATCGCCACCGCTGCGCGCTTTGCCTGAGGCGTCGGCGGCCAGCTGACTGGCGTGATGGGCGTTTTCGGCGTTCTGCTTCACCGTCGCGGTAAGCTGTTCCATGCTGGCAGCGGTCTGCTCCAGGGCTGCAGCCTGCTGCTCGGTACGCGAAGAGAGATCGGTATTCCCGGCGGAAATTTCACTGGAGCCCTGATAAATCGCCACCGCGCCTTCACGCACCGTGCCGACGGTTTTCACCAGCGACTGTTGCATCAGTTGCAGATTATGAATCAGCGTGCCGATTTCACTGCGACCGTGCGGCAGCGGAGGTGCGGTCAGATCGCCCTGCGCAATCTGCTCTATGCGAGACACCGACTGACGCAGCGGATTAATCACCACCCGACGCAGGAAAACAAAGGTCAGCACCACCAGTACCAGCGCAGCGCCAAAGGCCACCGCCATCGCAATAAAGCCAACACGGGTCTGTTGATTCGCTTCTGCGGTGATGGCATTGGCGCGGTCAGTACGGATTTTGATCGCCTTCAGCAGTACGGCATTGTAATCCGCATCCAGTTTACGGGTGACGTCGGTTTCCTGGGCGATGATACCTTCAAAACTGCCCTGTTTACCGGCATTAATCATCGGTATCAGGCCTTTTTCAATGTAGTTGTTGAAGCGCGCCTTTAGCTGGTCATCCAGCGCGACATCCTCAGGTAACTTCACCTTACGATCGGCATAAACTTTGAACCCATCTTTGGCCTGCTGAATGCGTTTCTCCGCTGCCGCAACGTTGGCGCGGAACTCGTCCATTTCACCAATACGCGCGGCGGCCCCGGCCTGAATAATGGTCAGACGGGCGGTGCGTAAATGGTTTGAGCTATTCGAGATGCCCATGCGTACCTGAATTTCATCGGTGGCATCGCTGAGCGAGTGATTCCCTGAAATAAGAAAGTAGCTGGCGACACCAATACAGAGTGCAAACAGCAGCAGAATGCCGCCGAAGATCAGGCTAAACAGCGGAACCAGGCGGAGGTTCTGCCATATGCCCGAGGTGTTCTGTCCATCATTAACCAATGTAGTGTTCATATCCTTGCTCTCTTGAGGCTGTTGTTATAAGGGATAACATCGGCAAGAGGGCGGAAAGGCTTAGCGGCAGAAGTGAGATCTGGATCTCAATTCAGAGCAAAAAAAAACCGGCCAGAGCGGCCGGTTTTCATTGCGGGAGATTATCGTACGTTGACGTAAATACCCGATGTTACGTTATCTGTTAAACGCACCACATGATAAATAACCTGCTTATTATGGGTTTTAATTTTGCGTTTAATATTACCTTTGTGTGACGAAACGGTTTTTGCCTTAATTTGCATCTTATCTGAGATCTGAATGGTGTCATGACCTGACATCCACATCTTCAGCATATTAGACTCGGTCTGGCTCAGCGTTAATGGATGAACATCCATTCCAGCGGAGATACGCGCAGACTGATTGAGTTTTTTCTGCAAATAGGTGCTCAGTAAAGAATCCAGCGTCGAGGTCTTTATCGATTTTGATGTAATAATCAGGTTCTTACGAACGTAGAGGTATTCCTCAAAATGGATATTGCTAATCGCCATGAATATAAAGAACAGCGTATCAGGGTGCTGCATAATAATGCTGCGGATACGTTCGCTGGAGTCAGCTTCATGAATAAAGCAGTCTTCATTAATAAAGACGACACCAGGTTTTAATTGTTCACATTTTTGCTGTAGTTGCTCAATATCGGAGGCAGAAGTGATATTTTTCTTCTTAACTCCTTTAAAAGACATGTAGTCCGATAATCCCAGGCGTGTGTAGTTGCAGGAATCCATAATAATCGTTGGCATAATAGTGACCCTCACCAATTTGTTATCCGTTTAAATCAACGATGAATTACGCGTTGCGGTACGAGAGAGATTTCTAAGGCACTTTTTTATTCTGCTCGTGGCTTTGTTGAATAAATC
>NZ_MLFN01000057.1 GCF_002095315.1 Pantoea conspicua | reverse complement strand
CGGCGCGTTCCCGCTGGCTCTGGTTCTGGCGCTGGATCATCTGGCGCAGCCGCAGGCGGGCGCGCGGCTGGTCGCGTTTATGCAGGGTATCGGTTTTATCATTGCCGGCAGTATGCCGTTTATCGCCGGACAGCTTCACGCGCTGACCCATGATTTCACCAGCGTCTGGCTATTACAGACCACGGTGACGCTGTTATTGCTCGTGCTGAACCTGCGGTTTCATCCACGCAGCTATCCGCGAGCATTTTCGCAGCAGCAGGGCTGAGTCTGGTCCTACCAATTACGGTAAAATTTTTCTGTGGTTCACATATCGGGAAAATAGAGGTCACATTTATTGCCATAAGTTAACAAAGCATTAACTATCTGTCGCTATAAGGTGCGCCACACTGATTTTGGTCTGACCAAACAGGTGGCGGGCTGATGGTGTGCGGCACCTTGCTGGACGCGCACCACATTTCTTCTTCCTCTGGAGATAGCGGCATGCAGGTATGGCAACAAAATTACGATCCATTAGGCAATATCTGGCTTTCAAGCCTGGTAGCGCTGATTCCGATTCTGTTTTTCTTCTTTGCGCTGATAAAGCTCAGAATGAAAGGCTATCTGGCAGCCAGCATCACCGTGGTACTGGCGCTGCTGGTGGCGCTGTTTCTCTATCAGATGCCAGTGGCGCAGGCGCTGGCGTCGGTGGGTTACGGCTTTCTCTATGGTCTGTGGCCGATCGCCTGGATCATTGTGGCGGCGGTATTTGTCTATAAAATTTCGGTCAAAACCGGTCAGTTCGATATTATCCGCGCCTCTATTCTGTCGATCACCCCGGATCAGCGGCTGCAGATGCTGATCGTCGGCTTTTCGTTCGGCGCATTCCTTGAGGGCGCTGCAGGCTTCGGCGCACCGGTGGCGATCACCGCCGCGCTGTTGGTCGGACTGGGTTTTAATCCGCTGTATGCCGCCGGGTTGTGCCTGATTGTCAATACCGCGCCGGTCGCCTTTGGTGCAATGGGCATTCCGATTATTGTTGCCGGTCAGGTTACCGGGCTCGACAGCTTCGCCATCGGGCAGATGGCCGGACGACAGTTACCCTTGCTGACCCTGATTGTGCTGTTCTGGATTATGGCGATCATGGATGGCTGGCGCGGCGTCAAAGAAACCTGGCCAGCGGTGCTGGTGGCGGGCGGGTCATTTGCCATCGCCCAGTTCCTCAGCTCCAACTTCCTCGGCCCGGAACTGCCGGATATTATCTCGTCACTCGCCTCGCTGATTTCGCTGACGCTGTTTCTGCGCGTCTGGAAGCCGGTGCGCATTTTCCGCTTTGAGAATGAGGATGCCGCGCCGCTCGATTCATCTATACCCCAGCAAAAATATCGGCTAGGACAGGTGGTGCGCGCCTGGATGCCGTTCCTGTTTCTCACCGCCACCGTGACGCTGTGGAGCATCCCGCCGTTTAAAGCGCTGTTCGCCAAAGGCGGCGCGCTGGCGGACTGGGTGCTCAATGTGCCGGTGCCGTTGCTTAACGAGTGGGTGGCACGTATGCCGCCGGTGGTCGGCAGTGCCACGCCTTATCCGGCCATCTTTAAGTTCGATCTCTTCTCCGCCACCGGCACCGCGATTTTGATTGCAGCGATCGTGGCCATCCTTTACCTGAAGATGAAACCCAGAGCAGCGCTGCAGACCTTTGGTGAAACGCTGAAAGAGCTGGCGCTGCCGATCTACTCGATTGGCATGGTGCTGGCCTTCGCCTTTATCTCAAACTACTCTGGCCTGTCAGCGACGCTGGCGTTAGCGCTGGCGCACACCGGACACGCGTTTACCTTTTTCTCGCCGTTCCTCGGCTGGCTCGGGGTGTTCCTCACCGGCTCGGATACCTCCTCGAATGCCCTGTTCGCCGCGCTGCAGGCCACCACCGCGCAACAGATTGGCGTGTCGGACGTACTGCTGGTGGCGGCCAACACCACCGGCGGCGTCACCGGTAAGATGATCTCGCCGCAGTCGATCGCCATCGCCTGTGCGGCGGTCGGGCTGGTCGGCAAAGAGTCTGACCTGTTCCGCTTTACCGTTAAACACAGCCTGATCTTCACCTGTATGGTCGGCGTGATCACCACGCTGCAGGCGTACGTTTTTCCCTGGATGATTCCATGACAACCGTTGCCGATCCGCTGGTGATGCGCCTTCGTGCGTATATCACTGAACATCAACTGACGCCGGGTATGCGCCTGCCTGCCGAGCGGACACTCGCGGCTGAACTCGGCGTATCGCGTTCTTCGCTGCGTGAAGCGTTACAGCAGCTGATCAGCAGCGGTATGCTGATCAGCCGTCGCGGCGGTGGCACCTGGGTCCGGCAGCAGCTGGAACCCTGGTCAGAACAGCGCATCGTGGAACCGATTCGTCAGTTACTGCGTGACGACCCTGACTACCGCTACGACATTCTGGAGGCGCGACATGCGATTGAAGCCAGCACCGCCTGGCATGCTGCGCTGCGCGCCACGGAGGCAGATCGCGAGCGGCTGCAGTACGCCTTTGACGCCACGCTAAAGCTGAAAGAGAGTGACGATCCCGACCTTGCCGCGCAGGCTGACGTGCGCTTTCACCTGGCAATTGCTGAGGCGTCTCACAATCTGGTGCTGCTGCAAACCATGCGCGGTTTTTTCGAACTGCTTCAATCCTCGGTGATGCAGAGCCGTCAGCGGATGTATATCCAGCCCGCGATTTTTGCCCGGCTGACCGAACAGCATCAGGCGCTGCTGGACGCCATTCTGGCCGGTGATGCCGAAGCCGCACGCCAGGCCGCAATGCAGCACCTGGGCTTTGTTCATACCACGATGAAAAATCTGCATGAGGATGAGGCGCGCCAGGCGCGTATCACCCGCTTACCGGACACTGAATCACGTAACCGTAAGGAATCTGATTGATGATTATCTCCGCTGCCAGTGACTATCGCGCCGCCGCGCAACGCATCCTGCCGCCTTTCCTGTTTCACTACCTTGATGGCGGGGCCTATGCCGAGCACACGCTGCGCCGCAACGTAGAGGATCTCTCTGACGTGGCGCTGCGTCAGCGTATTCTCAAGAACATGTCTGAACTGAGCCTGGAAACGACCCTGTTCAATGAGACGCTCTCTATGCCGGTGGCGCTGGCACCGGTCGGCCTGTGCGGCATGTATGCCCGCCGTGGCGAAGTGCAGGCGGCACGCGCGGCGGCGCTGAAAGGCATTCCCTTTACCCTGTCGACGGTGTCAGTCTGCCGATAGAAGAGGTCGCGCCACAGATCAATCGTCCGATGTGGTTCCAGCTCTACGTGCTGCGCGATCGCGGTTTTATGCGCAACGCACTGGAGCGCGCCAAAGCGGCCGGCTGCTCCACGCTGGTGTTTACCGTGGATATGCCGACGCCTGGGGCGCGCTATCGCGATGCGCACTCCGGCATGAGCGGCAATCATGCGGCGCTGCGCCGCTACTGGCAGGCGGTCACCCATCCGCAGTGGGCACTGGATGTCGGTCTGCAGGGACGGCCACATGATCTGGGTAATATTTCGGCCTATCTGGGCAAACCGACCGGGCTGGAAGATTACATCGGCTGGCTGGCGAACAACTTCGATCCCTCTATCAGCTGGAAAGATCTGGAGTGGATCCGTGAATTCTGGGACGGCCCGATGGTGATCAAAGGCATTCTCGATCCGGAGGATGCGCGGGATGCGGTGCGTTTTGGCGCTGATGGTATCGTAGTTTCCAATCATGGCGGGCGACAGCTGGATGGCGTGCTGTCGTCGGCGCGCGCGCTGCCGGCGATTGCCGATGCGGTGAAAGGCGACATCACTATTCTGGCCGACAGCGGCATCCGAAACGGACTGGATGTGGTAAGGATGATTGCGCTCGGCGCAGACAGCGTGTTGCTGGGACGGGCCTTTATCTATGCGCTGGCGACCCACGGCCAGCGAGGCGTTGAAAATCTGCTGAACCTGATCGAGAAAGAGATGCGGGTCGCCATGACCCTGACCGGAGCGAAATCAATCAGCGAGATCACCCGCGATTCGCTGGTGCAGGCCGAGGCGGTGCTGAATCCGCAGAGCAACCCGACGCGGCCGCGCGCGGTAAGTTAACCGGCGAAAACGGAGGCGTTGTCTATACTTAGCTTCTTTACCAACAGGAGGAATGACATGACCATTCATAAGAAAGGTTCGGCGCACTGGGAAGGCGATATCAAGGGCAAAGGCACCGTCAGCACAGAGAGCGGCGTGCTGAACCAGCAACCGTATGGTTTCAACACCCGTTTCGAAGACGCCAAAGGGACCAATCCGGAAGAGCTGATTGGCGCGGCGCATGCGGCCTGTTTCTCCATGGCGTTATCGCTGATGCTGGGTCAGGCGGGTCATCCGCCAGAAAGCATCGACACCACGGCAGATGTTTCGCTGGACAAGAAAGGTGACGGCTTCGCCATCACTAAAGTGGCGCTGACCAGCACCATTTCTCTGCCTGGCATTGATGAGTCGACCTTCGATGAGATCATCAATAAAGCCAAAGCGGGCTGCCCGGTTTCTCAGGTGCTGAATGCGGAAATCACGCTGGACTACACCCTGAATAACTGATGCCAACGACGGGTCGCCTTTTCGCGGTCTGGGCGTTATGCTGGCAGTACCGGTCCTGCAGTTGACCGAAACAGATGCGCCTTGTGGCGCATCTTCGCTTTCTGACAGGGAGGAAACCGATGTGACGAGATATCGGGCAGCCAGAAAACACTGGAAAATGGTGCTGGTGCTGTTTTGCATTTGTGGCGGATTGCTGCTGATCCGCTGGGCGGCGATGATTTGGGCCTGACCGGATAAGACGGATGGGGCGTCATACCCTGGGCATTTTATTAATGGTGATTATCGTGCTGGAAGCGATTCACTTTCTGCTGACCGCCTCATGGCTGCCGTAGCAATAAACGCTATCAGACGCAGGCATCCTCACGCCGGACGCGCACGTCGCTGCGCGCAATGCGATACGCTTTGCGTGGATCGCCCACCACAAACTCAAAGGTAGGCGTATAGTAAAACGGCAACCAGCCGCCGTAGCTGCTTTCCCATTCCCAGCGAACGGGGCAGGGCCACAGAATGCCATCATACAAAATGTAATAAACCCAGCGTCCGTTTGGACGACGGGGACGTGATGTTTTCATGGGATTCACAACGGTAATAGGTAACAACAGTTCATATTTTGTACGCTAAAGCGTCAGCTTGCAACGTTACAGCCGGGTTTATTGCAGCTGGCCCTGATTTAACGATGCACTTCACCGCACAGCAGGACCACGTTGGGCCTGACTTTATGAATACGGTTTGCCATGGTTTCACAGGCGCTTTTGGTCGGAAAAATGTGCTCAGAAACCGGTAACGCCTCACAGGCATCGTAGCCGCACGCGCTCACTAACAACACAAATCCTATCAACATAGATCGACTCCTTTGCACGGTCTGGTGGTCCGGACTGCGGTGCTTTTTATCCCTTTTTTTGATCCAGTATAGTCAAACGCGTCGGTGCAGCATTACCTGCCCGAGCTATAGCCACGAGCCGGGCAGGCGAAAGGGGCCGATCAGCCAGCGAAATACCAGGCGGGCAGCAGGGCGATCAGGTTGTTGAGGGTGTGCAGAAAGATCGGTAGCGCCAGGCTATTACTGCGTAAGCGCGCATAGCAGAGCAGCAGCGAAAACAGCGTCAGCGCGATAATGGTCTGCCAGTGAACATATTGCGTATGCATCACCGCGAACAACAGCGAGGTCAGCATCATGCAGGCGAAGCGGCTGCGTGGCGCCCACAGCAAAAAAGCCTGCAACAGAAAGCCGCGAAACAGCACTTCTTCGAAGACTGGTGCCAGCAGCACTGCCGTCAACAGCAAAATCAGCAACGAGTTACGTCCCTGCTGTGCCTGCATCACCAGCCAGCCTTCCGGCTGCATAAACTGCATCTGTGCCGCCATCAGCACAAACAGCGCGCCGGTGAACAGCAGGGTCTGTAACGGGCGCAGTTCACCCAGCGGCAAATCGGTCCGGCGCTGGCAGTAGAAGCGGTAAAGAGGGTAGATCACGGCAAATTCGAACAGACAGAGCACCGGCACCAGCAGGCCGTCATTACGCAGCACGCCGTAATTCGGGAACAGCGTGATCAGCATGGTGACGAGGTAATAGACCACAAAGCTGCCGACGTAGAACAGCGTCAGTGTCACTCTGTCGGAATTGGTATTCATAGACGACCCAGCCAGCGAAGGTTAGCGCATAGTAGCAATGCGCCTGATCGCTGTCGAGTCAGCCAATAAGACAATATTTAGCCGTTAAATTTTAACCGCAGACTAAACACCCGACGTCACGGGCCGATAACTGAGGAAACTAATCTGGCCGGCCCGGCGTTATATGTCACGGGCCGGCTCTCCCCAACGGACTTTATGTCGTGTAGTGAGTAGGCTTAATGACTTTTGACCCCCCGGCACCGCCGTCACCTTCTTTTGCGCATGCAGCCGAAGATCGCACTGTCCGCTTTACGCGTCGCAGCCTGCGCACGCTTTCGCTGCTGCTGTTCGGCGTGCTGTTACTGTCGATGCTGATGGTACTGACCATCGCGCAACGTCAGAACAGTGCATCGATTGAGCACGATAAGCTGCTGATGCAACAGACGTGGAAAATCCGTCAGGACGCGATGGTGACCGATATCCGGGACTATGCGTTCTGGGGCGAAGCCTGGCGTAATCTGCATCTTACAGTGAATAAAGTCTGGGCCTATGACGAAGAGAACTTTGGACCTGGGCTGTATGAGGAGTATCACTACGAAGGTGTGTTCGTCATCGACGGCTACGGCCGCACCAGCTATGCGGTAATTAATGGTCAGCTGACGGATATGCCGCTGGAAACCTGGCTAGGCAATCAGGCCCACGGGATGATCGCGGCAGCACGTCAGCTCAATAACGCCGCTCTGACCCGTAACGCCATCATTAATCGCCAGGCGGCTATTGTGGTTGCTGCGCCAATCAGTCGGGGTAAAGTGGCTTCACTGCCGCTGAAAGCGGGCCCACCCTCGATCATGGTGTTTGTGAACCTGTTTACCCCTGCCAAGCTGGAAGAGCTGGGTGCGGCGCTGGATGTGCGTGGGCCACGATTGGCCAACAGCGCGCTGGATGCCGAACGCGAACCGCGCATGTTGCAGCCAGTCACCGGCAGCACGCCGCTGGTGCTGCGCTGGACGCCAAAAATGCCGGGCATGGGGCTGATCTGGTTTCTGCTGCCGCTGCTGGTGATAATGGCGATTATCATCGCCTTAATTACCCGTCGCGTCAGCCGCCACGCGCTGTATAACGCCATACTTTCCGATCGACGTTTTGCCATGCTGGCGGTCAGTCAGCAGGAGCTGGCAAACAGCGAGGCTCGCTTCCGCGATCTGGCTGAAGCTGCCTCGGACTGGATCTGGGAGACTGATGAAGAGGGCCGGCTAATCTATCTCTCGGCGCGTTTTCACACCGTGACCGGCCATGAAATCTCACAGTGGCTTGGACGTCACATCGATCACTTACTGACGCATCCCAGCCATTCGCTGGTCACCTGGCTGCTGCGCCAGGAGCAGGAGCCGCAACAGATGCCGCTGCGCTGCCAGTTTATGTCGGCGCACGGTGACCGGCGCATTGGCCAGCTGGTAGCGAAAACCGTCTGGCACGATCGGCGCTGCATCGGTTTTCGCGGCACGGTCTCCGACATTACCCAGGGCATGGAAGCGGAAGCACGTATTCAATTCCTGTCACGCCACGACGTGTTAACCGGGTTGCCTAACCGCGTTCAGCTACAGGAGTTCCTTACCCATCATCTTGAGCTGGCCGACGACAGCCATCCGCTGACCATTATCAGCCTCGACCTGGATCAGTTCCGGCCAATCAATGAAACCTGGGGCCATGCGGCGGGCGATGGGGTACTGAATCAGATGGCGCAGCGCCTGAAACGCTGCATCGGGCCGCATGAGCTGGCGGCCCGGCTGGGCGGCGATGAGTTTGTGCTGGTGCTGCGTGAAGGCAATCGTGACAAGGTCGATGCGCGCTGCGCCCAACTGGTGCATGACGTCCAGCAGCCTGTCACCACCGGCCAGCACGTTCACTATCTGACAGCCAGTCTCGGTATCGCCTGTGCGCCGCAGGATGCCAGCCATCCGGAAGCGCTGCTACGCATGTCAGACATCGCGCTGAATGAGGCGCGGGAGGCCGGGCGCAATCAGTGGGTGTGGTACGCCAATGAGATGGCCAGCCAGCGCAACAGTAAGCGTGATATGGCACAACGGATTGAGAAAGCGCTGAAGAACAACGAATTTCGCCTGCACTACCAGCCGCGTTATCAGCTACTGAGCGGACAGCTGGCCGGTGCTGAAGCGTTGATCCGCTGGCAGATCGCGCCCGATCAGTGGATCACGCCGGATCGTTTTATTCCGCTGGCGGAAGAGAGCGGACTGATTGCCACCATCAGCGACTGGGTCTTAATGCGCGCCTGTGAAGATGCGCTGGCGTGGGGCGGCGACCGCTACGTCTCGGTTAATATTTCCCCGATGGAGTTTCGCACCAGTGACCTGGTGCAGCGGGTGGCGGATACGCTGGCAAAAAGTGGCTTGCCCGCCACGCGGCTGGAGCTGGAAATTACCGAAAACGTGACCTTTGAACATCCGCAGCATGCGCTGGAAGTGATGCAGAGCCTGCGTTCGCTGGGGGTGAGGCTGACGGTGGATGACTTTGGCACTGGCTATGCCGCGCTCGGTTACCTTAAGACATTCCCGTTCAACGGCCTGAAGATCGACCGCTCGTGGATGAAAGATTTCCCCGAGTCACAACAGGCACAATCGGTTGTCGCCGGAATTATTGCTCTGGCGCGCGCCTTTGCATTAACCATTACCGCAGAGGGCATTGAGACAGAAGCGCAGCTGAATCAGCTCAAGCTGCTATCGTGTGAAGAAGGGCAAGGATACTTCCTCGGTAAACCGATGCCGCTGGCCGCATTCAGTACGCTTCTGGAAAGAACCACGCAAAGTCCGTCCGATCAGGCTTAACGAACTTTGACAGCTACGGCAGTCATCAGCATGGCACAGACGATAAAGATAATAAGTTCCATAGTTACACCTCTCAGTAGCTCGGAATACTCTTAAAATATTGTAGCCTCTGAGTGGGTTCTTTTTGCGCACTCTGTGCGATTAATCTTAAAAACTGGCCGTCGGTCCGGCGTGATTTTCTGCTCAGCGCGTATAACTTTACTTTTTTAGGGTTCAGCTCAGCGTGCACGCTTTGCTACTCTTGGGGCAGGGTTTACACGTCCAACAGGAGATCAAACGTGAAACATTATGGAAAAGCGCTGCTTGTACTGGGTCTGTTGACATTAACCGCCTGTCAGTCTGCCAGCAAACCCGACACCGCCAGCGCACCGCAGGACCCGGAAGCGGACCGCTGTGGCGCCTCTCAGTATCAGAATTATGTCGGTAAACCGTTAACGTCGCTTCAGGGCCAGCATTTCGATCAGAAGGTGCGGGCTATTCCGTATCACTCGGCCGTCACTATGGATTTCAGCCTCAGCCGGCTTAACTTCCTGGCCGACAAGAGCGGTAACATCAGTCGGGTTTATTGCGGATAGCGGAAAATAAGACGTGTTGTCATAGCGTTGTCACAACGGCAGGCGAGGATAGTGCGGCGTTTAAGAGACATCCTCGTCACTCCCGATAGACAATGCTCGTCTTTTTATTCCCGCTGCGGCGGGAATTTTTTTTCGCGTTGATCAGAATTGACAGAGGAGCAGAAATGAAACGGACGATGAGGGTATTACTGCTTGCTTTATTGCTCAGCACTACGCTGGCGCAGGCCGCCAGTGACAAGGCCTGGCAACAGAGCCGTCAGGTCATGACGCAGGCCTGCATCAACGCCAGTACCCTGAGCAAAGTCAGGGTACTGGGTGAACCGATAGACTATGACGACAGCGTGGGATACAGCGCACTGCTGCTGGAAGGGCGCTATCCGCAGCCGCAGATGAAAAATAAGCGTGGACGGGAGCTCTGCCTGTTTCAGCGCAGCAGCGGACGCGCCAGCGTCAGCGAGGCGGATCGACTACGCTGGGTCAGGTAAACCGCTACGCCTCTGGCTGGGTTTCGATCAGCTGCGCCAGCAGGGTGCGGTAATTCTGCAGTCGCGTCTCATCGCCTTCGACTTCCAGTTTATCGATCACCCGCGCAACAATCGCTTTCGTGGTAGCGGGCTGACCCGTCTCCATCAGTTCACGCAGAATCACCGCCAGCAGGTCAGACTCGGGTGGCACCCGCCAGTCCGGGCTATTGAAATAGTCGGTGATAGCTCGGCTGGCGCTGTTAGGTTGCACTCTCATTCACTACCTCCGCTAAAACAACAACACATCCCCTACACACGGGCATAAGGGCTCGGTTTATCGATTGAGTCGGGCCACCTCAAATTTTACTGACGGTGGGTACCCTCATTTTGAGGCTTCTGCGCCTGTCAGAATGATCGGCGCATCGCACGCAACTGGCGATTTTTTAAACATAGAACCGGGCGCGATAATTGTCAGTAACAGGCTGAAATATTTTTTCATACTGAGATTCACCGCTTCGCTACGCGGCCGCTTCAGCCACAGGAAGCGGCTGTAAAGCCCTGTTCAGGCAAAATTTGTACCGGGTCGCTGGCGGAATCGCAGCGTAAAACCGCGTTTTACCGGCTGTAACATGTTTTGCCGGTCAGCCACGGCAACCACGCGGTAGACTTTAGCTTCTCTCTTCTGCAAGTCATCCGCTCATGCCACGCGTAATAGAACCCTGGAAAATTAACCTGATTTCGGTCTGGTTTGGCTGTTTTTTTACTGGCCTGGCGATCAGCCAGATCATTCCGTTTTTACCGCTCTACCTTGAACAGCTTGGCGTTACCGGCGGTGAGTCGCTCAGCCTCTGGTCGGGTCTGACCTTCAGTATTACCTTCGTGATCTCGGCGGCGGTTGCACCGCTGTGGGGCAGCCTGGCCGATCGTAAAGGCCGTAAACTGATGCTGCTGCGTGCCGCTTTTGGTATGGGCGTGGTCATCCTGCTGCAGGCGTTTGTCACCGAAGCGTGGCAACTGCTGCTGCTGCGCGCGCTGATGGGGCTGACCTCCGGCTACATTCCCAATGCGATGGCGCTGGTGGCGGCGCAGGTGCCGCGTGATCGCAGCGGCTGGGCGCTGAGCTGCGTCTCGACCGGTCAGATTGGCGGGGTGATCCTCGGTCCGATGCTGGGCGGTCTGCTGGCAGACTGGGTCGGATTACGGGCGGTTTTTATTGTCACTGCCGTATTGCTGATGGTCAGTTTTTTGGTCACGCTGTTTCTGATTAAAGAGACCGGTTATACCCCGGTCAACAAGAAAGATAAGCTCAGCGGGCGCGAGGTGTTCCGTTCGCTGGACAACCCGAAACTGATGATCTGCCTGTTTTCACCACCATGGTGATCCAGATGTGCAACGGATCGGTGAACCCGATCCTGACGTTGTTTGTGCGTGAACTGGCCCCGACTGCAGAAAATATCGCTTTCCTCAGCGGGGTGATCGCCGCGTTGCCCGGGGTTTCAGCGCTACTGGCCGCACCCCGGCTGGGACGATTAGGCGATCGCATCGGTACCCAGCGTATTCTGCTGGCCACGATGGTGATCTCGCTGCTGCTGTTTGTTGCCATGTCGTTTGTCACCAGCGCCACCCAACTTGGGGTGTTGCGTTTTCTGCTGGGATTCGCCGATGGCGCCATGATGCCGGCGGTGCAGACGTTACTGGTACGCCATTCACGCGACAACATCACCGGCCGTATCTTTGGTTATAACCAGTCGTTTATGTATCTGGGCAACGTTGCCGGTCCGCTGCTCGGTGCAGCGGTATCGGCGGTAGCGGGATTCCGCTGGGTCTTTTTCGCCACCGCCGTGGTAGTACTGATTAACGTGGTATTTCTGAAGCGCTTTTACCGGCGTCCGAAAACGCCATTGCCGACGCCGGCTGGCAAATCGTCAGCTCCGCCTGCCAGCGCTGCTGAGTCAGCAAAAACTCAGGACTGACGCTCGGACTCCAGGAGTCATCACCGCCCACGCCCATATGATGCAGATCCAGATGCAGCCAGCAGCCCGCTTCGGGCTGTAGCAGGTGACGATGTGAGGTCTCACGCAACTGCTCCAGGCTGAAGCGACTGAGGGAGAAGGCAAAATCTCCCTTCACCTGCCAGCTGCCGCTGTCGAGCTGGCGGGTCCCGCCACGCAATCCGTTTTCACCCGGAAACACATACGGCGTAAAGAGCTGCGCCAGCGGCTGTTGCCAGCGCGAGAACTGCGCGGCGAGCTGACGATCGGGGTAGTTTTCATGCGGTCCCAGTCCCAGCCAGCTGACCTGCTGCGGTATCGTTGCCAGCTGACAGCGTAAACCGATACGCGCTGGCGGCGGTAAGCCGCGTGACTGTTCAACCGACAGAGTGATCTGCAGCTCGCCCTGAGGCGTAAACCGATAGCGCTTACGGCTGATAAAGGCCAGCTGGTCATTGGCGTACCAGCCATGCAGCGTCCCGATCTCCACCGCCTGCGGCAGTTTACTGGCTTCCAGTGCGATCAGGCTGCTGCGCATCTGATCATATCCCGCGGCTTTCCAGCGCTCAGCCCAGGCATTGGGATCGATGCGTTCGGCTTCGCTGGTGCCGATATCATTATCCAGCGGTGCCCGGATAAAGCAGTCACGCAGCGGTGACAGCAGCGTCGGCCGATCGTTTACAAACCACTGCATCAGTTCACCGCTCTGGCGTGAGAAGCACCAGCGCTGCTGTTGATGGGTCACGACAATCTCATCGTCATTCTCCTGCAACGTGGGTGACTCTGCCGCGGCAGGCTGCGACGGCAGAAGCAGCGCCGAGGGCAGCGGCCATTGATGCCACGCGACGCGCCAGTCTGCCGGGCTCCAGTCGGTGGCTTCAATCTGATGAACCGCCAGATTGAGCCAGCATTCGCCCTGTAGCGCAGCGGGCGGTGTCAGGCTGATGCGCTGCCGGCCCTGCGCAGCGAGGTCCAGCCGCACTTCACCTTCTGCCACTACGTCGCCTGCCTGCTCGATGCGCCAGCGCAGGCGTTCATTGTCACTGCGACGGAACAGATAATCGCTGCTGACGGTAAAGCTAAATGGATCGGTTGCATCGGCCTCAAACTGGTAAAACTGCTGAGCGCGTTGCGCTTCAGACAGCGCCGGATGTGGTGTGCGATCGGCAAATACCAGCCCGTTCATGCAGAACTGGCGATCGTTAGGTTGATCGCCAAAGTCGCCGCCGTAAGCCTGCCAGGGCTCTCCCTGCAGGTCATAGCGGGTCAGGCTCTGATCGACCCAGTCCCAGACAAAGCCGCCCTGTAAGCGTGGAAACTGACGAAAGGCCTGCCAGTATTTCGCGAAACCGCCAAAACTGTTGCCCATCGCGTGGGCATATTCGCACAGGATCAGCGGGCGGGTTTCGCCCGGCAGACCAATCCATTTTTTCAGCGACCATTTCGGCACGGCAGGGAAGGGTTGATCCTGATCCACCCGGGCATACATCGGACAAATAATGTCGGTGGCGGCGGTATCGGCACCGCCGCCTTCATATTGCACCGGGCGGGTCGGATCGGCACTTTTGACCCAGCGATAGAGCGCATCATGGGTGCTGCCGTGTCCTGACTCATTCCCCAGCGACCAGATGATGATGCTGCAATGGTTACGATCGCGCTGCACCATCCGGGTGACGCGTTCGCTAAAGGCGGCAAACCAGCGGGGATCGTCCGCAAGCCGGTTCATCGGCTGCATACCGTGGGTTTCGATATTGGCTTCATCCACCACGTACAGACCGTAACGATCGCATAACCGGTACCACAGCGGATGGTTTGGATAATGTGAACAGCGCACCGCATTAAAATTGTGCTGTTTCATCAGCATGATGTCGCGCCGCATCGTCGCTTCATCCATCACCTGACCCCGCTCAGGATGGTGCTCATGACGGTTAACACCGCGGATTAACAGTGGTTTGCCGTTCAGGCACAGCAGGCCGTTATCGATAGTGACCTGACGAAAGCCGACGTCCCAGGCTTCCACCTCTATCAGCTGCTGGTTTTCATCCAGCAGCGCCAGCGTGGCGCGGTAGAGGTGGGGCGTTTCAGCACTCCACAAACTGGGCTGCTCCACCCGCAGACGCAACAGCGCGCGTTCCGGGTAGTGGCCGCGCTCGTCAATAATCGCGCTGCCGAGCGGCTGCTGGCACTGGCCTATCTGCTGTTCACCCTGCCACAGCGTCAGGCGCAGCTGATATTCAGCCGTTGTGACGGCGGGCAGCGTGACCTTTACTTCCGCCCGCAGCTCGGCACTGGAGAACTCCGGACTTAGTCGGGTTTCTATCTGAACGTCGGCCAGTTGCGCCGCGGGCTTATGCAGCAGGGTGACATCGCGGAAGATGCCGCTCATGCGCCACATATCCTGATCTTCCAGATAGCTGCCATCGCTCCAGCGCAGCACCATCACCGCCAGACGGTTATTACCGGGCAGCAGATGCGCCGTTAAATCAAATTCAGCCGGTAAACGGCTATCCTGCGAATAGCCGATCCAGTGGCCGTTGCACCATAGATGAAAGGCCGAGTTAACCCCGTCAAAGATAATGCGGGTCTGGCCGCTGCCCTGCCACTGCGCGTCGGTGGTGAATGTGAGCGAGTAACAGCCGGTCGGATTGTCCTGCGGCACATAGGGTGGATTGACCGGGATGGGGTATTGCACATTGGTATAAATCGGCGCGTCATAACCCTGCATCTGCCAGTTCGACGGCACCGGCAGCGTGGCCGCATCCGGCAGATCCTGCAGTAACCAACTGGCCGGAACCGCCTCAGGCCGCGAAAAATAGCTGAATTTCCACTGACCGTTGAGACTCTTTTGCGATGGCGAAGGGTGATCGTCGCGCGCAGCCATTTCGTCGCGCCAGCTGGCGAACGGCGGATGCGTATCGAGCCGATGCAGCGCGGTAATGACCGGGTTTTCCCAGTCGCGGCGGGAAAGAACGTCGTGAAAAGCAGCCTGAGTCATGATCTATTCCTGAAAATGTAATGCGCTCACAATGCGCAAAAAAAGCCAGGCTGTAAAGAGTCCGCCTTAACGTTTTGAACAAAATAAGCGGATCACGCTGGGCTGGAAAGCCAGCCGGATGTTGAGATCGTGACGTCATACTGCCCGTAAAACGTTAAGTCTGGTCAGCAAAGATGAATAGTCGCCCGATACGGAAGATTCTCACTTGTCGGCCTGCTGGCCGCTCCCTACACTCAGCCCGGTTTCTTCACCCTGAGGTTGATATGGTACGAATGGTTAAGCTGGCTGCCGTTGTGGCAGTAGTGACCGCGCTGAGCGGATGTATTTTTCCTCCTCCGGGCGGTGGTGGTGGCTGGGGAGGACATGGTGGTGGACCGGGTCGCGGTTTTGTTGATCCGCGTTAACGCTTAGCGGGCGGTTTCAGGCGGGCGAAGCGTTACGCAGCGGTACACGTCGCCGGCAAAACGTTTCGCCTGCAGGAACAACCCGAACGGACGCCATAACAAAGCATAAAAAGAGGGTTAACTGACTGAAAAAAAGGCGGTTACCCTCTTTTTTTTTGCTTCGCGGATGCTAATTTCTGCTTTTCTTCTCCGCTGAGGTCGCAGCATGAAAAACCTGATTGCTGAACTACTGGTTAAACTGGCTGAAAAAGAGGAAGCGTCAAAAGAACAGGTCGCGCAGATTGAGGCACTGGAAATCGTGGTTACCGCACTGCTGCGTAAGCTGGACCCGCAACAGCATCAGGCGATCACCACCAGTATTGAAACCGCGATGGATACTGCCGCTGATGCCAGCGATGAAAATGCTCTGTTGCTGCGTAACTACATCAATAAACTGCTCAAATATCCCCGTATATAATGACGGCAGCACAAGGTGGGATGGAATCATTTGCGATCCTGGCGACAGTTCCGCCTGAAATTCCCCCGCTTTGCTTATTCACTGCCAGAATTAAGGCGGGTAACCCACGGTGGAGAAGAGGCAATGAAGAGCGGTTTAATGGCAATGGTCATGGCGGGCCTGCTGGTCAGCGGAATGATCCATGCGGCGGAAAAAACGCCGCAGCAGCAAAAAATGGCGATGTGTAATCAACATGCCAGCTCACAAGACCTTAAAGGCGACGCCCGTAAAAGTTTTATGAGCGACTGCCTGAAGAAAGACAGTAAAATGTCGGGCATGTCGCCCCAGCAGATGAAAATGAAAACCTGTAACAGCGAAGCCGGGAATAAGAAGCTGGCGGGCGATGCCCGTAAGACCTTTATGAGCCAGTGCCTGAAAAAAAGCTGATGCCTGTCGGCCACCGGAGTGGCCGTCTTTTCCTCTCCGTCCCTTCCGATTAAAACTCCCGATAAAACAGATAAATAACCGCCTCGTTAACATTCCGACATGAGCATTACGATTCCTTTGCCACACTTACTGTTTGTAGGGGTTTGCGCGGCAGGTGGTTTTTTGCTGCGCATCCGATAACCAGAACGCAAAAGGAGCCATGTCGTGAACTATCAATTTACCGTTGCCCTGAATGAGTTGCCGCAGCGTCAGCCGGTTAAAAAAAAGCTGGGTGAGGTAGAAGTGTTGCTGATCCGTGACGGTGAAAGCGTGCGTGCCTTCCAGGCGAAATGTCCTCATGCTGGTGCTCCGCTTGAACAGGGCGCTATCTGCGGCGACCGTCTGGTCTGCCCGTGGCATAAGGCGGCGTTTAATCTGGCGGATGGCAGAATGTGCGAACCGCTGGCGTTAGCCGACCTGAAACAGTATCCGCTGCGAATTGAAAATGGCAACGTGCTGGTGAATCCTAAAGCGATGTCGCCTGCTGCACCGATCGGCAGCGGGGCAAGCGCGCCGGTTTTCGTGGTGCTGGGGGGAGGCGCGGCCGGCAGCGCCGCGCTGTGGCGTTTGCGTCATGACGGCTTTAAGGGCCGGGTGGTGCTGGTCGAACGTGAGCAGGATGCCCCTTACGATCGGACTACGCTAACCAAATTTGTTCCCTCCGGCAAAATGGATATCAGCGAGGTTCCGCAGTTGCTGAAAGAGGATGTGATGGATCACGTTGAGCGCATCAGCGCCACCGTCACCCGCCTCGACAGCCAGCAGCAGCGGCTGATTTTCGACACGGGTGAGTCACTGCCGTTCGACAAACTGTTGATCGCCAGTGGTGCCACGCCGGTTCGTCCTGACCTGCCGGGTAACGATCTGACCGGCGTGCATCTGCTACGCAGTAAAGACCAGACCGAGGCGCTTCTGCAGGCGGTGGACGCCAGCCAGCAAATCGTGATTATCGGCAACAGTTTTATCGGCACCGAAATGGCTTCGGCGTTGCGTAACCGGGGTATCGACGTCACGGTCATTGCCCGTCAGCCGCTGCCGTTTGTAAAACAGTTCGGCGAACAGATTGGCCGCTATTTTTATCAGTTGCATCAGGAAAATGGCGTCAAATGGGTTGAAGGGGAGATCGAAGCGTTACAGGGCGACAAACATGTCACCGGCGTGCGGCTAAAAACCGGGCAGCAACTGGCTGCGGATGTCGTGCTGTTTGCTACCGGGGTAAAACCGGCAACCCCATTTATCCACGATTTACCGCTGGCGGAGGATGGCAGTCTGCAGACCGATGCGCAGTTGCGGGTGGCAGAAAACATCTGGGTAGCGGGCGATATTGCCACCTGGCCGTCGGCGCAGGGGCCGCTGCGCATTGAGCACTATCGCGTGGCGCACCAGCAGGGACAGACGGCAGCACGCAATATGCTCGATCAGGCGGTGGCTTACGATCGGGTACCGTTCTTCTGGACCACCCAATATGGCACGCGCTATGAATATCTGGGCCATGCTACCGAATGGGATGAATACCAGCTGCTGGGATCGCTGGAAGATAAAACCTTTATCGCGTTGTATGGTCAGTACGGGAAGCTGGCTGCGGTCTGCTCATGTGGGCTTTACACCCTGACCGCTGAACTGATTGAGCGGATGCAGCAACCGATGACGCTGGCGCAGGCGGTCGCGCTTTATCAGGCGCAACGCTAATCCATGTTGCGGAAAAGCGCAGAGCAGGCGCGGGCCTGCTCTGCTTCTGCGGCATGAAATGCGACGTTAGCTGCGGCTCAGCTTTTCTGATTTCGCCATGCACTGCTGCATCGCTTCGATAACCGCCGAACGCAGTCCTTTCTCTTCCAGTACCTTCACCGCTTCAATGGTGGTTCCGCCAGGCGAACAAACCATATCCTTCAGCTCTGCCGGATGCTTGCCGGTGGCTAATACCATCTGCGCCGCGCCTTTTACCGCCTGCGCCGCAAACTGATAGGCCTGGGCGCGCGGCATCCCGCCCGCCACGGCTGCATCAGCCATCGCTTCAATAAACATAAACACGTAGGCAGGCGCAGAACCGCTGACGCCAACCACCGAATGAATCAGATACTCGTCCACCACAGCAGCTTTGCCGAAGCTTTCAAAAATCGCCACCACCTCATCCGTCTCACTCTGCTCAACCAGCGCGTTAGGGGTGACAGAGGTCATGCCTTCGCCCACCAGTGATGGGGTGTTCGGCATCGCCCGGATAATTTTGCGATCGTAACCCAGCACTGAAGAGAGCGAATCCAGCGTTACGCCAGCGGCAATCGACACCACCAGCGCCTCTTTCTTCAGGTTGCCCGCCAGATCTTTCAGCACTTTAAGGATGACGTTGGGTTTGACTGCGCCAAACAGGATATCGACGTCACGCGCCATCGCCTCGGCGCTCTCGGCGGCGTTAATGCCATACTGTTCAGCCATCGCCTGGTTGGTCCCGGCTTTACGATCGTAAACAGAGATATCAGACGGCGCGATTTTGCCACTGTCTACCAGACCGCCAATAATCGCTTTTGCCATGTTGCCACCGCCAATAAACCCGATTTTCTTTGCCAGCATCGCCATCTCCTTAGTCATTATTCGCTGTTCTGAACGGGCTAGCTTACTTCAGCCAGTCTGAATAACAAGTCAGCCGCACGCAGGCCGGGCATCGCGCTGCAAATAAAATTTGCCATTGCGGATGAGTCCGGCAAGATCGAAGCATTCTCTGATAAGAAGGAACCATGATGGCTATCTGGGTCGATGCCGACGCCTGTCCGAATGTGATCAAAGAGGTGCTCTACCGTGCTGCGGACCGCACCGCAACCACCGTGGCCTTTGTTGCGAACCAGTTTCTGCGCGTACCCTCTTCGCCTTATCTGCGTACTTTGCAAGTGCCGGCGGGGTTTGATGTGGCGGATAACGAAATTGTCCGGCGGGCGCAGCCGGGTGATCTGGTGATCACAGCGGACATTCCGCTGGCGGCCGAAGTGATTGAAAAGGGTGCGGCGGCGCTGAATCCGCGCGGTGAACGCTATTCACCGGCCACCATCCGTGAACGGCTGACGATGCGTGATTTTATGGATACCCTGCGGGCAAGTGGCGTACAGACCGGCGGCCCCGCGGCGATGAATCCGCGTGACCGCCAGCAGTTTGCTAACGAACTGGACAGCTGGCTCAGACAGCAAAAACGCTGAGCTTAGACGAAGTTATCGTCGTCGAAATCGTTACCGCCAAAATCGTTGAGATCGCTGTTATCGGCGAAGCCGTTATCCCAGCCAGCATTCTGATCGAGGAATGAGGTATCTTCGCCACCACCATTAAAGGTGTTGAGGTTGTCATTAACATCCGGCAGCGGCGGCTCGTTAATGATGTTCACAATCTCTTCCGGCTGGGAGTGATGAAACATGCTGGTCAGCATATCCGCCATTACCACCCCACCCGCGACGCCCACGGCGGTTTGCAGCGCACCGCCGAGGAAACCGGTACCGCGTGCCGCAGGCGCGCTGGCATATTGCGGTGGTTGTGCCGCCTGCTGCGGCGCACTGTTCCATGCCGGGGGCTGCTGTTGCGCAGGCGGCTGCTGGCGTGATCCGCTGCCAAATAAGCCCGACAGAAAGCCCCCGCTGCTCTGGGCCGGCTGTTGCTGTTGCGCCAGCCGGTTCTCCAGCTCGCTTACCCGCCCATTGAGTTTTTTCAGCGCGGCTTCCTGAATCAGAATCGCCTGCGCCATGTAATAGGGCGCGCCCGGCTGCGCCTGCAGATGCTGGTTAATCAGTTGTTCGGCGGCGGCATCGCGTGCCACGGTCTGGCTTTCTGCCTGTTTCAGACGGCTGAACAGCCCTTCAATCAGTTGTTGTTCTTCGCGTTGCATGATGACTCTCCTGTTGCGACTGTATTCAGTATATGGGGGTGCCAGGCTGCAAAGTAAAATTGTGGCGGTAAGCAAATGTTGCGGGGGTAACCACGCGCAAGCCATGCACAAAACGTGCATGCATTTCACTTTGAAAATAAAGGAATTATCTGAAGTTGTTGGGTCTGGCTGCGCAAATCATGCTTGATGGGTAGAGGCAAAAAAGAAATCCAGTTATCATGCGTCGCATTATTGAGCGAAATATCCAGCCGCGGCATGCGGCAAGGCGGAGGAACGGCCCTGATGTCTCTACCCATCTTTTTGATTGGCGCACGCGGTTGCGGCAAAACCACTGTCGGCAAAGCGTTGTCGCAGGCGTTGGGCTACGCCTTTTGCGATACCGATCATCATCTGCAACTCACTACGCAGCGCAGTGTGGCGGAAATTGTTGCTGCTGAAGGCTGGGAAGGGTTCCGCGCACGCGAAACCGAGTCGCTGAGGGCGGTCACCGCGCCGTTGACGGTGATTGCGACTGGCGGCGGCATGGTACTGGCCGAAGAGAACTGCCGCTTTATGCAGGAGCAGGGCCGTGTCATCTGGCTCAGTGCGTCACCTGAAGTGCTGGCGGATCGGCTGGAGAGTCAGCCGGAAACGGCGCAGCGCCCCACCTTAACCGGTCGCCCGATTGCCGATGAGATGGAAGAAGTATTGCGTGAGCGCACCCACTTATACCGGTCGGCGTCTCATCATCAGGTCAATGCCATGCAGAAACCCGAGGGTGTGGTTGACGAAATTCTGCGCTCGCTATCGCTGGCGCGTGCCAGCTAACCCTCAGATTTTTCCCGCTTTGATCCCGCTTACAGTGCGGTTGTCTATACTTAGCGTCTGACAGGCATCGGCCTGTCTTGTGGAATGTGATTCAGCTAAGAGGGACACAGTATGCCGACAAGACCACCGTACCCACGCGAAGCGCGAATTGTGCCGGTTGAAAAGGGCACCGAAGCTAACAAAGTCACATCGTATGAATTACGTGCTGACCATCCCAAACCAAATTCATTAATCAGTGAGCACGAAACGGAAGAGGAAGCGCGTGACGCCAAACTGCGTTACGAAGACGTCGAAAAAGAGTAAAACGTTGCCGCTGGCAGGGACGCCAGCCGACATCATTTCAAAAATTGCGCAAATTTTCTGCTGAATGCCTTTTGCGCTCTATTCTGTTCTGCCTCAACAGATTCCCCCCAGATAAAGCTCCGCTAATCATTCCTGCCGCTCCATTTTGTCTGCCTGCTAATCTGCCCGGGTTAAAATTGCCTCTTGACCGATTCAGCGCAACCCTTTATTTTCAACTTACCGAATCAGGAACTTAGTTCCATATAGTGAAACTCGCAGCATGACCACACTCGAAAATGCCGCCGCCGTCCTCAGGCTGTTCCAGCGCAAAGGCGTGACACAGGGGCACGTCGGGCTGACATTTAGTGAAGTGGTTGAGGCGCTGGTACTGCCGAAAAGCACCGTTTCGCGTCTGCTGGCAACGATGGAGAGTCAGGGCCTGCTGGAACGGGATGCCGAAACGCGCTGCTATCACATTGGTCGCGTCCTGTTAGCGGCAGCCGGACATTATCTCTCGGCACCACTGGTGGATAGCGTCTCCGCGGCCATGGTCAGACTGGCTGAAAGCACCGGCTGTATGGGCTATGTCTCTAAGCTGGCCGGACGCGAAGTATTAGTGATGCGTATGTTTCACGGTCGCCATTTCACCCAGATGGTGACGCCGCCGGGCAGTCGTATGCCTGCGGCCGCAACGTCAACCGGCCGGGCGCTGTTAGCGCAGCTGAGTGATGAAGACGTTCAGGCGCGTTATCTAGATAACTGGCAGGGGGTCTCCGCGAATTCACCGCAAACGCCTGACGCGCTGTGTGCCAGATTAGCTGAAGTGCGTCAGCACGGCTGGTCACTGGCGCGCAATGAGACGCTGCCCGGCATCAGCTCGCTGTCGGTCTGCGTGCATAACAAACATCATGGCGAAACGGTGGCGCTCTGCCTCTCGTTTCTGTCGCAGGAGACTGAGCCGGGTTACCCGTCAGACCTGCTCGAAGCATTACGCGCAACGGCTGCAGAGATGGCCGAAAAATATGGCGCGTAACTTCACAACGATTTTATCGGCGTAATATTTCGCCACACCAGGGAAAAACAAAGGCCTTCGGGCCTTTTTCTTTCAATCTGATCGCCACTCTTTGCGCAGCACCGGTTGCTGTGCGCGTCTCCCCACGTCTCTTTACGGCTTAGTGCCTGGGCTGCGCGCGCCTGCCGCTGGCTACCGCAGCGTGTCCGATCGGTGAAATATAAAAACGACGTAAGCCAGCTGGCTGGCAATACGTTCTTTCATTTCGTCTGGGTAGGGAGGGGTGGGAATATATGGAACGGGTCAATCCGATTAAGCACGCTGGCGTTGCGCTGGTTTTAATTTTTCTTTCAATCGCGGGTGCCATTATTGGTATTCAGCTGATCACCACCATTGGGGTGACACCCAATACCTCCATTATCGGCGCGCTGTTTGCCATGTTGCTGGCGCGGATTCCGCTACAGGCTTTTCGCCGCTATCGCTCAATTGAAATTCAGAACCTGGCGCAGACTGCCATCTCCTCGGCCACCTTTGGTGCAGCAAATAGCTTGCTGATGCCGATTGCGGTGCCCTGGGCGCTGGGTGAACCGCAGCTGGTGCTGCCGCTGTTCTGTGGTGTTAGCGCGGCCATGCTGCTGGATGCCTGGCTGCTCTATCGGCTGTTCGATACCCGTGTCTTCCCGGCCAGTAATGCCTGGCCACCGGGCGTTGCGGCGGCGGAAGCGATTAAGGCGGGCGATAAAGGCGGACGTCAGGCGTGGCTGCTGGTGATGGGCATCGTGGGTGGCATTGTCGGCGCGATGATGAAGATTCCGATGTCCGCTTTCGGCACGGCTTTTATCGGCAACATCTGGGCGCTGTCAATGCTGGGTATTGGCTTCCTGCTCCGTGCCTATGCCGAGCCGGTGGCCGGTATTGATATTAACGCGCTCTACATTCCGCATGGCGTGATGGTCGGCGCCGGTCTGGTGGCGCTGATTCAGGTGGTGATGGTGATCCGCAGCCGCAAAAACGATGCGCTGGTGGTCAGCCGTAATGGTAATGAGGTGCAGCGGGCGCTGGGACTGGGTAGCGTCGGCTACATCCTCATCTCGGCACTGCTGGCGCTGGCGGGCGGATTATGGAGTGAAATGGGGCTGGCGATGCTGCTGCTGTTTATTCTTTACGCCGCCTTTGCCGCCTTTGCCGCCTTTGTTCACGAACTGATTGTCGGCATTGCCGCCATGCATTCCGGTTGGTTCCCGGCGTTTGCGGTGGCGCTGATCACCCTGATTATCGGCATCCTGATCGGCTTTCCGCCGCTGGCACTCTGTTTGCTGTGCGGCTTTACTGCCGCCACCGGACCGGCCTTTGCTGACATGGGATACGATCTTAAAGCGGGCTTTATCCTGCGTGGCAATGGCGCGGATATGCAGCAGGAGCTGTGGGGCCGTCGTATCCAGCTGATCGCCGCGATGATCGCCTTCCTGGTGTCGATTCCGCTGGTCTGGTATGCCCACACGCTGTTTTTCACCGACAACCTGCTGCCGCCAGTGGCGCGGGTCTATGCCAAAACCATTCAGGCTGGCGCAGAGCCGGGCATCGCTGGCAACCTGCTGATCTGGGCGATCCCAGGCGCGATCATTCAGCTGATCGGCGGGCCGAAACGTCAGATGGGTGTGCTGTTAGCCACCGGTTTACTGATCAATAACGCCATGGCCGGCTGGGCGGTGGTGGTAGGTATCGCCCTGCGCATCGTGATCATTCGCGTCTGGGGTGAGCGTGGCCGATCGCCAATGGAAGTGATGGCGGCGGGGTTTATTGCCGGTGATGCTCTGTACAGCTTCTTTAATTCACTGTTTGCCAGCAGCAGTAAGAAATAGCTAAGGATTAACCATGAGTTTACAGCAGACCTTACAGGTCTTTGAGTTACTGGATAGCGCCCTGATTGACGGGCAGCAGGTAGTGGATCTCTTCGCCGCGTACCCGGAAGTGCAGGCCAGCGTGAAGCGGGTTTCCGGCCCCAAAGGCCGGACCGATTTTGTCCGCATCGCCATTCCCGGCGCGCAGGGCAAAGCCAGCGGCGGGACGGCACCCACGCTGGGCATCATTGGTCGTCTTGGTGGCATCGGTGCCCGGCCTGGGCGTATCGGCATGGTGTCAGATGCGGACGGTGCCGTGGCGGCGATCGCCAGTGCGCTCAAGCTGGCGCAGATGCAGAGCAAAGGCGATCGGCTGGCGGGTGACGTGATTGTCACCACCCATATCTGTCCGGATGCGCCCACCCGGCCGCATCAGCCGGTCGACTTCATGGATTCGCCGATTGACGATGTCACCATGAATGATAACGAAGTGGTCGCAGGCGTGGATGCGATTCTCTCCATCGATACCACCAAAGGTAACCGCATCATCAACCACAAGGGCTTTGCGCTCTCGCCCACGGTAAAGAGGGTTACATCCTGCGGGTCTCTGAGGATCTGTTGCGCATCATGGAGATGACCACCGGGCGTCCTGCCGTCACTTTTCCCATCACCACCCAGGACATCACCCCTTACGGTAATGGCATCTACCATCTGAACAGCATTCTGCAACCATCGACCGCTACCGACGTGCCGGTGGTGGGTGTGGCGATCACCGCAGAATCAGTGGTGCCGGGCTGCGGTACCGGTGCCAGTCATGAGGTGGATATTGCCGCTGCGGTGAAATTTGCGGTGGAAGTGGCGAAAGAGTTTGGTCGCGAGAGCTGCCATTTTTACGATGCGGAGGAATATGCCAGGCTGATTGCGCTGTACGGCAGCCTGGGACATCTGCGCCAGCGGAATCACTGAAATGGCTAAATCCCTGGTCACTCTGACCATCGGTCAGTCACCGCGCAGCGACATTCTGCCGCTGCTGCGCCCGCATCTGCCAGACGCCATGACCGATCATGCCGGCCTGCTGGATGGATTAAGCGCGGCCGATATCGCGGCGCAGTATGGTCCGGCGGCGGGCGAGAAGATTCTGGTTTCCCGGCTGCAGAGCGGTGAGCAGGTACGGCTGGCGGCGCCAAAGGTGGAGCAGGGATTGCAGCGCAAAATCAGTGCCCTGGAGCAGGCGGGTTACGACACTATTCTGCTGCTCTGTACCGGAGAATTTGGCACCTTACGCACCCGGCGCGCGCTGCTGCTGGAGCCGGACCGCATCATCCCGCCGCTGATCTGCGCGATGGTCCATCAGCAGCGGGTCGGGATTGTGGTGCCGGTTGAGGAGCAGGTGGTGGAACAGGCGGCGAAGTGGCAGTTACTGCCCGCGCCAGCCCATTACGCCGTCGCCAGCCCCTATCAGGCCGATGAGGCAACCTTCGCGGCGGCGGCCCGCACGCTACAGGCTGCCGATGTCGGCCTGGTGGTGCTGGACTGTTTTGGCTATCACCAGCAGCATCGGGCTGCGCTGCAGTCACGGCTCGGCGTACCGGTATTGCTCGCGAATCAGCTGGTGGCCAGGCTGGCGGCGGAACTGCTGGGCTGACGGGAGAGATCACAAACGACCATCATTTCGCGTGACAGATCAGCGAGTTCCCTTCTACACTGCCAGACACCTTAATGTGCTGTGAGGAAGTATTATGCTCAACATTAGTGAGTATTTTGACGGAAAAGTTAAATCCATCGGTTTTGACAGTGCGAGCACCGGCCGTGCCAGCGTGGGCGTGATGGCTGAAGGCGAATATACCTTTGGTACCGGTCAGCCGGAAGAGATGACCGTGGTGAGCGGCTCGCTGAAGGTACTGCTGCCGGGTGAAACCGAGTGGCAATGGTTTGAGGCGGGTTCGGTGTTTAACGTGCCGGGCCACAGCGAATTTCACTTACAGGTTGGCGAACCCAGTTCTTATCTCTGTCGCTACCTGAAAGGATAAAAAATGGCCGCAATGCGGTAATGCCTGTCAGTTAAGCGACAGGTGATAACGCAGTCTGGTGCCGCTCAGGGGCTGGCGGTCCTCGCGCCGCTGCGCGGTACCTTCACTTCATTCCTCTGCCTGACGGACCGCCGGGGATGGCACATCCTGTGCCGCCCCGCCTTTCGCCCGCGTCCTGCGGGCTCTCCTGGCTAATGTTCAGCGCTGCGGATTGCCTGCCCCTGAGCGGCCCCCGCCTGCTCTGAAGCTTCAGTGCGTGCTGTTAAAAAGGGCACGATAGTGGAGGCCTGGGCG
>NZ_MLFN01000056.1 GCF_002095315.1 Pantoea conspicua | reverse complement strand
CGGCCTGCCAGGGTTTCGCTTCGGCTCTGGCGCGGTTGAGGAAGGTTTCTGGCTCGCGGATCGCCAGCTGAACATCACCCTGCCACAGCGGTTTACCGTTCAGTGTCGCGTCATCCGGCACGTTTTTGCCCAGCACGATGACCTGTTCGGCCTCGGCGGGATTATCAGTGAGCGTCAGGCCCGCGGCGGTCAGACGTTGTTGCGCCATGTAAGCGGAAGCCAGTCCCAATGAAGGATCTTTTATCAGCAGCGTTTTCATTATCGCTCTCCTGCTGTCAGTTAACGGGTTGTAAGTCGACGCGCGCCATCATTGCGGCCAACTGGGTACGATCGGAAACGCCAACGTTACTCTGGCTGACGGCCATCGCCGCCACTGCCGTCGCAAGACGCAGCGTATGTTCACTGGATTCGCGCATTAACAGCCCATAAATCAGGCCGCCCACCATTGAATCGCCCGCGCCGACGGTGCTGACCACTTCGCACACCGGCGGTTTGGCAAGCCATTCACCCGATGCATTGACCCACAGCGCGCCTTCTGCGCCCAGCGAGATCACCACATGGGCGATGCCCTGCTCACGCAGTTCATGGGCAGCGCCAATCACATCCTGCAGGTCCGGCAGTTTGCGACCAGCCCAGATTTCCAGTTCACGGCGGTTAGGTTTAACCAGCAGGGTGCGGCTTTCAGCCCGGCGACCAGCGCATCACGACTGCTGTCGAAAATAATGCATGGGCAATGGGTACGCAGCTCGGTCATCCAGCGGGTAAAGGCTTCAGGATCGACCCCTTCCGGCAGGCTGCCGCTGACGCAGACCATATCGAACTGGCCCAGCCAGGTCAGAGAGTCGCTGGTGAAGCGGTCCCAGTCCTGGCCGGTGACCTGAAATCCGGAGAAGTTCAGATCGGTGACATCGCCAGTCTGCTCGGTCAGTTTGACGTTAATACGGGTGCGGCCAGGCACGACCTGAAAACGGTTAGCAATACCCAGTTCGCTAAATAGCTGCTGAAAGCCGTCCTGATTCTCTTTTCCCAGGAAACCGCCAACGGTGACATCGATGCCGAGATCTTTCAGCACCTTAGCAACGTTAATGCCTTTGCCCGCCGCGTGCAGCCCGGTGGTTTTTACCAGGTTAACTTCGCCACGTTCAATTTCAGGGGTATAACCCACCAGGTCATAGGCCGGGTTCAGCGTGATGGTTGCGACGCGTCTGCTCATGCTGCCCCCTCGCCCAGTCCGCTGGTGATCGCTTCTTCAATCGCCTTGAGCGCCTGTTGTGCGTCTTCACCGCTGGCCGTAAAGCGCAGGCGATGGCCTTTCTTCACGCCGAGCGCGACCACTTTCATCAGGCTGCGGCCGTTGGCGGGTTTGCCACTGCCATCAAGATTGGTGACAGTAATGTCGCTGTTGAACTGCTTGATGACGCTGACCAGCGCGGTACCCGGACGGGCATGTAAACCGTGCTCGTTGCGGATAGTAAATTCTGCAGTCAGGACCTCAGCCTGCTCGTCCACTTCACTGGTGAGCAGCGCATAGACACCTGCGGCATCGGCTTTCAGCAGGCGGTCTGCTTTGCCTTGCTGTAACAGCGCGCTGAGGTAACCCAGCACTTCCAGTGGACGTTCATCCACCGCCGCTACGCTGATTAACAGCGCCGCAGATTCGCCCTGATGGTCAAAGGGATGCGCGGCGCGGCTAACGGCTACGCCACTACGCAGGTTGCCAAGGCTACTGTCGCTCAGCCAGATCCCCTGACCGAGACTCAGCGGCGGATTGGAAACCACGTCAGCGACGTAGCTGGCATCGACCACGCCCGCCGACTGCAGTCGACCGGCATTCATTGCCTGTAAAGTGATCAGATCACTGGCGGCGACGTTCAGGGTAATTAATGAGGTGTCGAAGCTGAATTCGGCGGCTTGTTTTTCGCCCATCAGCAAGGCACGCAGATCTTCAGCAGAGGCGGTTTTCAGCTGTTCAGCGATGCTGTCATCGCTCAGAACGTGGGTTAGCTGACGCAGCAGCGCCAGATGCTCGTCCGATTTGGCGGCAATGCCAATGGCCACATAGGCGGTCTGGTCGTCGCCCCAGCTGATGCCCTGCGGAAACTGGAACACCTGGACGCCGGTTTTCAGCACCAGATCGCGGGTATCGGTGGTGCCGTGCGGAATCGCGATGCCGTTACCCAGAAAGGTTGAGGTTTGCTGCTCACGCGCCAGCATACCGTTGACGTAGCCGTCCGTCACATTACCGGCAGCGGTCAACGCTGCTGCAACCTGACGAATGGCCTCTTCTTTATTCTGGGCGCTGGCTCCGGTATGGATGGCCTGCAATTCGAGCTGGAACATAATTCTCCTCGCTTGCTGAGATTGAATCGTTTCAGCCAGTGGGGAAATTATTACGCCATCCTGCTGAAAACAGGTGGCGCGGTCACCGCTGAAACGTTTCAAGGATTGTGGTACAGCGCCTTTCAGCAGGCAAGAAAATGCGCAATCGGCGTAGCAGATTTTTGATGTTACGCACATTTCATCGACGTTTTAAAATTTTGCTGCCTGGGTGCTGACACGGTTGCTGTAAGCCTGGCGTAAACTCAGCTAAAGGTTCAGCAACGTCAGCGAATCAGGGTGCGGTGTCCGCTTCCAGCTGCAACAGATAGATCATCGCCTGCTGACGTGAATCGCCACACATACTGTGTGTGGGCTGCAGGCCGGCACACACGGCGGGACGTAAGTCAGATCCAAACAGCTTGCAGCGTAACGCCTCGTCAAGCTGCACGCAGGGCGTGTTAGCGGGTTTGCCGTTGGGCATGCCGGGGATCGGTGAAGAGATGGAGGGCGCCGTACAACAGGCACCGCAGTGGCTACGGCATTGCATACTGTGCTCCGGCAGAGAAAGTCGCGGTGACAATAGCAGTCTGATGGGGTAATTGCCACGTCTGCCGCTGCCTGAGGTAAAATTTCACTGTCGCCATATTGCCAGTTTTCACCGGCGCGAGTAACGTGGCGCGCACTTCACTTTCAGAGATAGCGAGAACAGCAATGCCAAAAGCGAATGAAATCAAAAAAGGAATGGCCGTTACCCATAACGGAAAACTGCTGCTGGTTAAAGATATTGATGTCCAGAGCCCAAGCGCACGCGGTGCCGCCACCCTGTATAAGATGCGCTTCACCGATGTGCGTACCGGAATGAAAGTAGAAGAACGCTTTAAAGGCGACGAGATTATTGATGCGATTTCGCTCAGCCGCCGCAGCGTCACCTTCTCTTATATAGACGGTGATGAGTATGTGTTTATGGATGACGAAGATTACACCCCTTACAGCTTCAAAAAAGAGCAGATCGAAGAAGAGCTGCTGTTTATTCCTGAAGGCGGGATTCCGGGCATGCAGGTGCTAACGATGGAAGGCCAGGTGCTGGCGCTGGAACTGCCACAAACCGTCGACATGGAAATTGTCGATACCTCGCCCGGCATTAAAGGTGCCTCAGCCAGTGCCCGCACTAAACCGGCAGGCATGAGCACCGGTCTGGTGGTTCAGGTGCCGGAATATCTCAGCAATGGCGACCGCATCCGCATTCATGTTGCTGAGCGCCGTTATATGGGCCGCGCCGACTGATCGCACAGCCTGAACGTTGTCGGGTTACTGATTGTTATAATATAACACTTTATCCCGACAATGCTGAGGAGACGGACCGATGACACGGGTCAATCTGATCACCGGATTTTTAGGCAGCGGCAAAACCACGCTGTTATGCCATCTGCTGGCCACAAAGCCTGCCGATGAACAATGGGCGGTGCTGGTCAATGAATTTGGTGAGATCGGTGTCGACGGTGCGCTGCTGGCGAACCGCGGCGCAACGGTAAAAGAGATCCCCGGTGGCTGCATGTGCTGCGTCAACGGCCTGCCGATGCAGGTCGGGCTGAATATGCTGTTAAAGAATAAGCCGGATCGACTGCTGATCGAGCCGACCGGTTTAGGTCATCCACGTCAGTTACTGCAGATGCTGAGTTCCCCGGCTTATCACGACTGGCTGCAGCTCAACGCGACCCTGACGTTGCTGGATGCCCGCCAGCTGGCCGATCCACGCGTGGTCGCCAATGAAAATTTCCGCGATCAGCTGGCCGCGGCTGACGTGATCATCGGTAACAAGCAGGATCGCTGGCAGCCGGAAGATTATCAGCGCTTAGCCCGCTGGCAGCAGGATGCGCGGGATCAACGACCCTTTATCGCCACCGAATTTGGTCAGATCCCGCTGGCGCTGCTGGATACGCCGCGGGGTCAGCCACGCGAGCTGCCGGTGCCGCAACATCATCATCCTGTGTCTGTACCGGTCAGTGGCGTCGCGGCACTGCGGCTGGAAGGTCAGGTGCGCTGGCGTAGGGCGCTGAACCAGGGGCATGACTATAGCGCCTGTGGCTGGCTGTTTGACCCTGAGACGCAGTTTGATCGGGCGGCGCTGCTGGAATGGGTACGGCTGGCACCGGGCGACCGGATAAAAGGCGTCATGCGCGTCGAAGAGGGATCGCTGAATATTAATCGTCAGGGCGCGGATCTGCAGATTGAAACGCGATCGCTGCCGCCCGCCAACAGCCGTATTGAGATCATTGATTCGCAGCAGGCTGACTGGAATAGACTACAATCGGCGTTGTTGAAGTGCCGTTTACGCTGACAAGGGTATTGTCGGCGGTTATTTTTTTAATCATGAGTTTAACTATGCGCGTAACTCGCCTTATTACCATCCTGTTGCTTAATGCATTGGGCGTGGTGCTATTCCTGTCGTGGTATCTGCCGCCTGCACATGGTTTCTGGTTCGGTATCGATAAATCGATTTTCTTTGGCTTTAATAGTCGGATGATCATTCACTCCGGCTTTGCGCTGCTGGTGGCGATCACTAACTATCGTGGCTTTGATGCGGTATCGCTGCTGGCGATGGGCCTGCTTTATCTGTCGATCTGGCGAAGTGAAACCCCGCAGGCACGGCGCCGGATGCTGGCTATCGGCATTACCATGCTGCTCACCGCGGTGGTGCTCAACCAGCTGGGCCATCTGTTGCCGGTGAAGCATTCCAGCCCGACGCTGTTCTTCGAAAACGTGCATCGGGTCAGTGAACTGACCGGTATTCCGGCTAAAGATGCCTCGAAAGACAGTTTTCCTGGCGACCACGGCATGATGCTGATGATCTTCGCCTGCTTTATCTGGCGTTATTTTGGTTTCAGCCGCTTTTTAATTGCGGCGGCGATTGTGGTTATTTTTTCACTGCCACGGATTATGGCGGGTGCGCACTGGTTCACCGATATCGCCGTTGGTTCCCTTTCAGTGGTATTAGTGGGATTAAGCTGGTGGTTATTAACCCCGGCCAGCGACCTGCTGGTAAATTGGTTTTATCGCAAATTGCCAGGTCAATATAAGCCCCTGGCTTAAATGATAAGCGCGGGTGCAATAATGGCCTTATTCTTAGCCGCCCGCGCTTATAAGAAAACCTTATTTACTATTAGCAGGCTAATTAAATCCATTAAAAGAAAAGGTTATGAGCCGCTTCATTGTTCAAATACTCCTCAAGCC
This sequence comes from Pantoea conspicua, assembly GCF_002095315.1. GTDB lineage: Bacteria > Pseudomonadota > Gammaproteobacteria > Enterobacterales > Enterobacteriaceae > Pantoea > Pantoea conspicua. The sequence goes on along the minus strand of NZ_MLFN01000056.1, from coordinate 22,412 downwards.
CGCTTGTCTATAAAGAAAATTCTCAAATAGCAGGCTACAGGCGGAATTAGCGCCATTTTGTCCTCCTGCTCTCACCATCATTTGACCACAATTGTTGCTAAATTAGTCAGTGTGTTAAGGTTTGATTTCACATCAGAAAAACCTATAAGAATTTGATTGAAAGCACTCGCCACGGCGTCTGGAATCAGTTAACCTCAGTCGCTGTGGGGTAACAGCAACAGAGAATTCGATTTTTTTACAGTAAAAATGTGTTCATTAACACATTTTAGTAATTAAGGAATTGTCTTAGTCTGTTTCGCTTATTAATCTCCCTGTTTTGTCATCTGGCTGGCGACAATCTTGTCGTAAGGACATCGAAGGAAAACCCGAATAATGGTCAAGTCTCAACCAATACTGAGATATATCTGGCGAATCGTGCCTGCTGTGGCACTGGCAACTCTCCTCTCAGCTTGTAGCAGTACCCATAACGGTCAAAACGCGAATAACGAGAATCATGAAGTTAACAACCACAATGGTTTTTTACTTCAGGCGTCTCAGGATGAGTTTGAAGAAATGGTGCGTAACGTCGACGTTAAGTCGCGCATCATGGATCAATACGCTGTCTGGAAAGGCGTGCGCTATCGCCTGGGTGGCGATACCAAACGCGGTATCGATTGTTCCGCCTTTGTACAACGCACCTTCCGCGATCAATTTGGCTTAGAACTGCCACGTTCAACCTCTGAGCAGCAGGGCACCGGTAAAGAGATTTCACGCACTAAACTGCGTCCTGGCGATCTGGTGCTGTTCCGTGCCGGTTCCACTGGCCGTCATGTTGGCATCTATCTCGGTAATGATAACTTCGTTCATGCTTCCACCAGCAGTGGTGTGATGATTTCAAGTCTGAACGATAATTACTGGAAAAAGCGTTATCGTGAAGGGCGACGCGTATTAAGTCGTAACCCGACCTGATTACCGCCTTTGATCTCCTTCTCAGCCAGAGAATATGAAACGCTGCTTACGCAGCGTTTTTTTTCGTCTGTTGCCCTTACCCGCCTCAGACTGATGGCATAAAAACCATTGTCCTTCAGAAGAATAACGAGACATTCCCCGCCCTCCCGTTATATTCTCAGGCGCTTACACCGAAGCAGTCGTGCGCAATAACATAATAATAATTTTATCAGAGGAAGCACCTCATGCCACTGTCGGGGGCGCTGATGCGCCATGCAACCTATCCTCGTCGAATCGCATGGAGCAGCGCGATGGTCGGCTGCCTGTTCTTTTTATTATTTACCGCACTGTCGCTTAACCATCTCTGGCACAAGCGCGAGCAACAACATCAGCAGTTATTAGAAAATAGCCGAACGGTACTGCAGCAAACGCTCTCCTCGCTGATTAATAACACGCTCAGTCCTCTGCTTCCCTTTACCCAGACCCCCTGCCAGACCATCAATCGCGAACTGACCTCACGCGCCGCCTTTGCCGGAAATCTTCGCGCGATTCTGCTGGTTAATGACGGCAACGCCTTTTGCTCGTCGGCCACCGGCAGCTTTAACCTGCCGCTCAACGTAATAGCGCCAATGAGTGATACAACGCGCGATATTGATCTGCAACTGATGGGTGGTACTCCGTTGCAACCGAATAAACCGGCGCTGGCATTGTGGATCAGGAACCCTGGCAGCGCGCAGTCTGGTGTCTTTGCCACCCTCAATATTACCCTTGCGCCTTATCAACTGCTGCCGTCATGGCGGCCGGAGATCGCTGGCATGGCGCTGGTGTCGCAGCGCAGCGCGTTAACCAGCTGGCAGCCAGGCGTGATCGATAACACTCAGCTGCCCCCGCCGCTGTTGCAGCAGTCCCTGCCGGGTTACCCGCTGCAATTTGTGTTATATGGCACTACGCTGGCGCTCAGCGATTATCAAAATATTCTGCTAAGCAGCCTGCTGCTCTCTGTGCTGGTCACCGGCGGTTGCTGGCTGCTGCTGTCGGTCTGTCAGCGGCCAGGAAAAGATCTGATTCAGGGCATGAAGCGCGGCGAGTTTCATATCGAATATCAGCCGCTGGTGACCTCTCACGACGGTCAGCCCTACGGTATGGAAGCGCTACTACGCTGGACGCATCCTGTCGAGGGGCCGATCCCACCGGATGTGTTTATCGGTTACGCCGAGGCGCAAAACCTGATTATTCCGCTGACCCGGCACCTGTTTCAGCTGGTCGCCCGCGATGCCCAACTGCTTTGTCATACCCTTCCCCGTCACGCCAGCCTCAGTCTGAATATCTCCCCGCTGCACCTGGCTGACAGCGGTTTCCGCCAGGATGTGCTGCGCTGGCTCGACACCATGCCCGCCGCGCATTTTAGCTACGTATTTGAAATCACTGAGCGAGCCATGGTGCGCGATGAAAATGTCGGCGAACTGTTTGACTGGCTGCATCAGCAAAAGATCAATATTGCGATTGATGACTTCGGCACCGGACACAGCGCGCTGATCTATCTGGAAAAATACGCCTTCGATTACCTGAAAATCGATCGCGGTTTCGTTCAGAGTATCGGCACCGATACCCTGACCTCTCCGGTGCTGGATACGGTGTTACAGCTGGCGAAAAAGCTCAATCTGAAAAGCGTGGCGGAGGGCGTTGAGACCGGCGAACAGGCCGCCTGGCTGATCAATCGCGGTGTCACCCATCTTCAGGGTTACATTTTTAGTCGCCCGCTGCGGCCTGAAACGCTGATAGACTATTTCCAGCGTCATAATGCCTGAATTGAAAAATCACAGGAGAGCGTAACCGTGGTGCTGCTTCGTGCTGGATTATTATTGCTGTGTGGTCTGCTCAGCAGCCCGTTACTGGCTGCCAGCATCAAAGAAAGTTTCGCCTTCACGCAGGCTGGCGAAGCAAAATACCCGCCCGACTTCAGCCATTATGACTACGCCAATCCCAATGCCCCTAAAGGTGGCAGCATCACCATGGCAGTGGTCGGCACTTACGACAACTTCAACCGCTACGCCTCGCGCGGCAATCCCGGCGTCAATACGGACACCTTATATGACGGTCTTTATACCGCGTCGGATGATGAACCCGGCAGCTACTATCCGCTGATTGCCCTCTCCGCCCGCTACGCCAGTGACTTTACATGGATCGAAATCCGCCTGAACCCCCATGCCCGCTTTCAGGATGGCACGCCCATCACCGCCGGGGACGTGGCGTTTTCCTTTACCAAATTTATGACCGAAGGGGTGCCGCAGTTTCGCGTTGCCTATCGCGGCGTCACGGTTAAGGCGCTGGATCGCCTGACGGTACGGATTGATGCCGGGCAGCCGCCGGACAAAGATCGGATGCTGGGATTACTTACGCTGCCGGTGCTGGCGGAAAAATTCTGGCGCGACAAAAAGTTTAACCAGCCGCTGAGTTCACCGCCGCTGTCGAGCGGCCCCTATCGCATCAGCCAGTGGAAGCTGGGCCAGTTTATTGAATACAGCCGGGTAAAAGATTACTGGGCTGCCGATCTACCGGTTAACCGCGGGCGCTTTAATTTCGATCGCATCCGCTACGACTACTATCTGGATGACAATGTGGCGTTTGAAGCCTTTAAAGCGGGCGCATTCGATTTTCGGGAAGAGTCTTCAGCCAAAAAATGGGCCACGCAGTATCGCGGCCGCCATTTCGACGATCACAGTATTCTGAAAGAGACAGAGCCAAACGAAGCCGCTATTGATACCCGCTGGCTGGCGTTTAACAATGAAATACCGTTGTTCCACGATCGCCGGGTGCGTCAGGCGCTGACGCTGGCGTTTGATTTTGAGTGGATGAACAAGGCGCTGTTTTATGGCGCTTATCAGCGTGCCAGCAGCTATTTCCAGAATACCGATTTTGCGGCCAGCGGTTTACCCGACGCGCAGCAGCAGGCATTACTGGCACCCTGGCGCGCGCAGTTGCCGCCTGAACTGTTCACGCAGCCTTATCATCCGCCCGTTACTGACGGCAGCGGGTACGATCGCGCCAGTCTGTTACAGGCATTTGCCTTGCTGAAACAGGCGGGCTGGCAAATTAAAGATCGCCGGCTGGTGAACGCGAAAACCGGTCAGCCATTTAACGTTGAACTGCTGTTGCGCAGCGGGACCAATACCGAATGGGCGCTACCGCTGCAGCACAATCTGTCGCGGCTCGGCATCACTCTCAATCTGCGTCAGGTGGACAGTTCACAGTATCTGCGGCGGCTGCGCGAAGGCGACTATGAGATGATCGCCACCGTTTATGGCGCGATGCCGATCCCCTCCTCCAGCCTGCAGGTTTACTGGCAGTCGGACTATATCGCTTCATCCTGGAATACTGCACGGGTTAAAGATCCCATCGTCGATCATTTCGTGAAACAGATCGTGGCGCATCAGGGCGACCTCCCTGCCCTTCGGCCGCTGGCACAAACGCTGGATCGTATTCTGCTGTGGAATGCCTATATGATTCCGATGTGGTACAACGCAGAGCAACGGCTGGCGTACTGGGATAAGTTTTCCCATCCGGCCCGCAAACCGGCTTACAGCCTCGGGCTGGAAAACTGGTGGTATGACGTGAACAAAGCTGCCCGGCTGCCGGCCAGCAAACGCTAAGGAGTGGACCGTTGGCAACTTACTTTCTGCGCAGGCTGTTGCTGATTATTCCCACCCTGTGGGCGATCATCACCCTTAACTTTTTTATTGTGCAGATTGCACCGGGCGGTCCGGTGGATCAGGCGCTGGCCAATATCCAGTTTGGTCAGACTACAGGTCTGGCGGGCAGCGGTGCCGACAGCGCGGGATCCCGCGCCAGCCTGAATGCACTTAACCCGGGTGATAATCAGTATCGCGGCGCGCGCGGGCTGGATCCGGAGGTGATTGCCGAGATTAAGCAGCGTTACGGCTTTGATAAGCCCATCTGGCAGCGCTATGGCGAGATGCTGTGGAACTATGCCCGTTTTGATTTCGGTGACAGCCTGTTTCGCAGCGCCTCGGTGCTTCAGCTGGTTAAGGAGAGTTTGCCGGTATCGATCAGTCTCGGCCTGTGGAGCACGCTGATTATCTACCTGGTGTCGATTCCGCTGGGCATTCGCAAAGCGGTGCGCAATGGCAGCGCCTTTGATATCTGGAGCAGTACCTTCATTATTATTGGCTACTCGATTCCGGCTTTTCTGTTCGGCATCATGCTGATCGTGCTGTTTGCCGGCGGTAGCTATCTTGACTGGTTTCCGCTGCGCGGCCTGACCTCACCGCAACACGACAGCCTGCCCTGGTACGGCCAGGTGCTCGATTACTTCTGGCATATCGCGCTACCGGTACTGGCCACGGTGATTGGCGGCTTTGCCACTCTGACCATGCTGACGAAAAATGCCTTTCTGGATGAGATCCGTAAACTCTACGTGGTCACCGCCCGCGCCAAAGGCGTGCCGGAGCGTCGTATTCTCTACCATCATGTGTTTCGCAATGCGATGCTGCTGGTGATCGCCAGCTTTCCGGCCACCTTTATCAGTATGTTCTTCACCAGTTCGGTACTGATTGAAGTGATATTTTCACTTAACGGACTGGGATTGCTGGGCTACGATGCCACGCTGCAGCGCGACTATCCGGTGATGTTTGGCACGCTCTATATTTTTACCCTGATCGGCCTGCTGATGAATATTCTCAGTGACTTAACTTATACGCTGGTCGATCCCCGCATTGATTTCGAGGGCCGCTGATGCGCTTGTCTCCCCTGAATCAGCAGCGCTGGCAGCGCTTTCGTCATAACCGACGCGGCTACTGGTCGCTGTGGATCTTCCTGGTGGTTTTCCTGCTGTCGCTGGGCGCCGAACTGATTGCCAATGATAAGCCGCTGCTGGTGCATTACCAGCAGCGCTGGTATTTCCCGTTGCTGTTTGATTACAGCGAGACTGATTACGGTGGGGTGCTGCCAACCACCGCTGACTATCAGGACCCCTGGCTGCGGCAGCGCATCGATCAGCAGGGCTGGGCGATTTGGGCGCCGATCCGCTTCAGCGACAGCACCATCAATTTTGCCACGCAGGTGCCTTTTCCCTCCCCGCCGTCGGCGCAGAACTGGCTCGGTACCGACGCAACCGGCGGTGACGTGATGGCGCGTCTGCTGTACGGCACGCGTATTTCATTACTGTTTGGCCTGCTGCTGACGCTATTTTCCAGCGTGATCGGCATGGTGGTCGGCGCGGTACAGGGCTATTTCGGCGGCAGAGTGGATCTGATCGGACAACGGCTGATCGAAGTCTGGTCCGGTATGCCCTCGCTGTTTCTGCTGATTTTGCTCTCCAGCGTGATTCAGCCCGGTTTCTGGTGGCTGCTGCTGGTGACGGTGACCTTTGGCTGGATGAGCCTGGTCAGCGTGGTACGGGCCGAGTTTCTGCGCACCCGAAACTTCGACTACATTCGTGCGGCACAGGCGCTAGGAGTCAGTGACAGCCGGATTATGCTGCGCCACATGCTGCCAAATGCGATGGTGGCCACCCTGACCTTCCTGCCCTTTATCCTGTGTGGATCGATTACCACGCTGACCTCGCTTGATTTCCTCGGGTTCGGTTTACCGCTGGGTTCGCCGTCGCTGGGAGAACTGCTGTTGCAGGGTAAAAATAATCTGCAGGCACCGTGGCTGGGCCTGGCGGGCTTTTTCTCACTGGCGATTCTGTTATCGCTACTGATTTTTATCGGCGAAGCGGTACGTGACGCCTTCGATCCGGGAAAAGGAGTCTGAATGGCTGCGCCACTGCTTGCTATCAACCATCTTTCTGTCGCCTTTCGTCAGGGCGAGCGGCTGCTTCGGGTGGTTGATGAGGTTTCATTATGCGTCGAAGCCGGCGAAACTCTGGCGCTGGTCGGCGAGTCCGGTTCTGGCAAAAGCGTCACCGCCCTGTCGGTGATGCAGCTGCTGCATCCCTCGACGGTCGCGTATCCGGGCGGTGAGATTCTGTTTAACGGTGAAGATCTGTTGCGAGCCAGCGAGCAACGGCTGCGCGGCATTCGCGGCGACCAGATCGCGATGATCTTTCAGGAGCCGATGGTGTCGCTGAACCCGTTGCATAACGTCGAGAAGCAGCTGTATGAAGTGCTGTCGCTGCATCGCGGGATGGACCTGCGGCGGCGCGCGGTGAAATTCTCGGCGTGCTGGAGCGGGTCGGGATTCGCCAGCCGGCCACCCGGCTGCACGATTTCCCGCATCAGCTTTCCGGTGGCGAGCGTCAGCGGGTCATGATCGCCATGGCGTTGCTGACCCGGCCCGCCTTGCTGATTGCTGACGAACCGACCACCGCGCTGGATGTGACGGTACAGGCACAGATTCTGCGGCTGCTGCGCGAGCTGCAACGTGAATTCAATATGGGGATGCTGTTTATCACCCATAACCTGAATATTGTGCGTCAGCTGGCCGATACCGTCAGCGTGATGCGCCAGGGAAAGGTGGTCGAGCAGAACCGCTGTCAGACACTGCTGAGCCAGCCGCAGCATCCTTATACTCAGCAACTGCTGGCGGCCGAGCCGGAAGGAAAACCGCTGCCGCTGCCCGCCGACGCGCCGGAGATTCTGCGGGTCAATCAACTTCAGGTCAGCTTCCCGCTGCGACGCGGCTTGTTCCGCCGCCAGGTGGGCGAAAAACGGGCACTCTCTGCGCTGAGTTTTACTCTGCGGCGTGGCGAAAGTCTCGGGCTGGTAGGCGAATCCGGCTCAGGAAAAAGCACCACCGGGCTGGCGCTGCTGCGGCTGATTGAGGCCGGTGGCGAGGTCTGGTTTGACGGCCAGCCACTGCATCAGCTGTCACGGCGGCAGCTGCTGCCACTGCGCCGGCGGGTTCAGGTGGTGTTTCAGGACCCAAACTCTTCGCTTAATCCACGGATGACGGTTCAGCAAATTATTGCCGAAGGGCTGGCGGTGCATCAGCCCGGGCTTAGCGCGCAGCAGCAGGAGCAGCGGGTTAAGGTCGTGATGGCAGAGGTCGGGCTGGAGGCTGAGAGCCGCCATCGCTACCCGGCTGAATTTTCCGGTGGTCAGCGGCAACGTATCGCGATTGCGCGGGCGCTGATCCTCGAACCGGAGATGCTGGTGCTGGATGAACCCACCTCGTCACTGGATCGCACGGTACAGAAACAGATTCTGACGCTGTTACGTCGGTTGCAGCATCAGCGTCAGCTGAGCTATCTGTTTATCAGTCACGATCTTGAGGTGGTGCGCGCGCTGTGCCATCAGCTTATTGTGCTGCGTCAGGGGGAGGTTGTGGAACAGGGGGAATGTGAGACGCTGTTTGCGTCGCCGGTTGCGGAATATACGCGTGAGCTGCTGCGCTCAGCGCAACTTAACCCGCGATAAAGGTTTCGGCAATCGCCACGCCCTGATTTTTCAGGCAGCAGTTGGTGGCGCTCTCGTCGCGGCGCTGGATAAACAGACAAGGCTGCCCTTCACACTCGGCAACTTTACAATCGACCTGAATGTCAGCCAGCACTTCTTTGAGCTGCTGCAGGATCTCCCACGCCGGTATACCATCGTGGCTGATTAATCGCAGCGCGATAAAATCCTGATCGTCCAGCGTGCCGTCATCTGCTTCGATGGCACTATGATGATCGCTGGCCCAGCGAAAACGCTGTGGCAAACGATGCACAATCGAAAGTTGCAGCATAGTTATCAATGTCCCCAAGAGAAATTTACTTCGCCATCCACGCCCGTGACGCCTGACCCGATGCCAGATACCGCTGGCGTCGGAACGTCAAGGCCCGCCTTCTCAATTCACAGCAAAGCGGATCGCTGAATTTATTTTTTTGCGAGTGGTATCGCAATTCAGGCTATATGTACCGCGTTCGGCAGTACTTAACAATCATTTTAGACGCAATGTGGTTACTTTATTAGCTAAATATTTTCACATTATAGAAACAAAATGACGTAGCAGGTCAGGCCGCACAGTGTATCTGTGTCGGCCTGGCCCGCTTAACGGGACGCAGTACGGGGGCGGGAAGCGTAGAAAAACAGCAGCAGTGAGAGCGTCGCGCACAGCGCAATGGTGCCGACCATCGGCCAGGCGCTGTTAAAGCTGACCAGCGACAGCAGTGCGCCCACCAGCGCGCCCACACCAAAACGCAGCGTGCCAGCCAGTGAAGAGGCGGTGCCCGCCATATGCGGAAATTCATCGAGAATCACCGCCATTGCATTTGATGAGACCATCGACACGCAGCCAATAAACATCGCCACACCCATCACCAGCGGCAGAAAACCAAGATCAAGCGCACTAACGATCAGCAGCCAGATTCCCATACAGAACTGAATTAACAGTCCCAGCCGGAACATCGCTACCGGGCCAAAACGACGCACGGCGCGACTGTTGATCAGGGTTAAGATGAAAAGAAACACCACGTTGAGACCAAAGTAATAGCCAAAATTTTGCGGTGAGACGTGATTCAGTTCGATGTAGACGAAGGGGCCGGCGTTGAGAAAAGTAAACAGCCCGGCAAATGAGAAGCCGCTCGACAACATGTAGCTGAAAGCGCGTTTATGCCGGAACAGAATAACAAAGTTCCCCAGTGTGGTACGCAGATGGAAACGCTGTCGCTGTTCGGGCTTCAGGGTTTCGCGGATCTGCGTGGTCACCAGCACAGTGGTGACCACCGCGGCGGCCGAGAGCGCCCAGAAAATGGCGTGCCAGTTCCAGATCAGCAGCAGCCAGCCGCCGATGATCGGTGCCAGCAGTGGCGCAATGGTGGTGATCAGCATCACGAACGACATCATGCGCGAGAAGTCCTCTTTCGAGTAACTGTCGCGCATCAGGGCATTGATCACTACGCTGGCGGCCGCCGCAGATAATCCATGCAGAAAACGCATGGCGATCAGCTGATCAATACTCTGCGACAGCGCACAGGCCGCCGCGGCGACAGCGAAAATCAGGGTGCCCAGCGCAATCACCGGCTTACGGCCATAGCTGTCGGCCAGCGGTCCATAAATCAGCTGACCAATGGCGAAACCAAGGATATAAAGGTTGAGCGTCATCTGCACGCTACCGGCAGAGACGCCGAATTCACGGGCAATTTGCGGCATTGCCGGCAGATACATGTCAATCGACAACGGCATCAGCATCGCTAACAAACCGAGGATGACCACCAACCCTATCGGCGAATTTTTTTCCTTGCGCACAACCTCTCCTGCCCTTGCTGGTTAAAACCGATCGGCCGCTGCGCCTTGCAGCCGGCCTGCTCTGTTATTTTGTCTGCAGCTCTTTCGGCACGCCGATGCTGGCGATCTCCTCGGCGGTTAATGGCCGGTATTCACCCGGTTCCAGATCCGCGTCCAGCGAAATATCACCGATACGCTCGCGATGCAGACCCACCACCCGATTACCCACCGCAGCAAACATCCGTTTGACCTGGTGATAACGCCCTTCGCTCAGGGTCAGCAGCACTTCCGTCGGGGTAATCACCTCCAGCTGCGCCGGTTTAGTCAGGCTTTTTTCGTTGTGCAGCTGTACACCGGCGGTAAACTGCACGGCGGTGTCGTCGCTGACCGGCGACTCCAGCGTCACCCGATAGGTTTTCTCGCAGTGATGGCGCGGCGAGGTAATGCGGTGTGACCACTGACCATCATCCGTCAGCAGTACCAGCCCGGTGGTGTCAATGTCGAGACGACCGGCAGCGTGCAGTTTGAATGCCATCGGCTCTTCGATAAAATAGATGATGGTCGGATGATCGGGATCGTCGGTTGAGCAGACGTAACCCTGCGGCTTGTTCAGCATAAAGTAGCGTGGTCCGGTCTGCATCTGCAGCACGTTGCCGTCATATTCGACTTGGTGGTCGGGCAGCAGTTTGAAGGCGGTATCGCGCACCACTTCACCGTTTACGGTGACACGCTGGCCACGGATCTCGCGATGGGCGATGGCACGGCTGATTTCCAGTTGCTGAGAGATGAATTTGTCGAGTCGCATGAATTCGTTTTGCCTGTTACTGCGGAGGGAACCTGAAACGGCCTGGTTAACCGTTGAAAATGTGCGGGAAGTATAACGTGATCCGCGCCCGCCTGACAGCGCGTTTACCGCGCTTTCGTGGCATAATTATCCTCAGTTTGTCAAAAGTGATAGCCATGTCTTTTACCTTACGCCCCTATCAACAGGACGCGGTCAATGCCACCGTTGCGCATTTCCGTCGTCATCATCATCCTGCGGTTATTGTGCTGCCGACCGGTGCCGGAAAAAGCCTGGTGATCGCCGAGCTGGCCCGGCTGGCGCGCGGCCGGGTGCTGGTGCTGGCACACGTCAAAGAGCTGGTGGCGCAGAACCACAGCAAATATCAGGCCTACGGGCTGGAAGCGGATATCTTTGCCGCTGGCCTGCAGCGCAAAGAGAGTCAGCGTAAAGTGGTGTTTGGCAGCGTGCAGTCGGTGGCGCGCAACCTGGACCAGTTCGACAGCGCCTTTTCACTGGTGATTGTCGATGAGTGCCACCGTATCGGCGATGATAAAGAGAGCCAGTATCAGCAGATTTTCAACCATCTGCGACAACACAACCCGCAGTTGCGGCTGCTTGGCCTGACCGCCACCCCGTTCCGCCTTGGTAAAGGCTGGATTTACCAGTTCCACTATCACGGTATGGTGCGCGGCGATGAAAAAGCGCTATTCCGTGACTGTATCTATGAACTGCCGCTGCGCTACATGATTAAACATCAGTTTCTGGTGCCGCCGGAGCGGCTCGATATGCCGGTGGTGCAGTATGACTTCAGTCGCCTGACCGCCCAGGCCAACGGCTTATTCAGCGAAGCCGATCTTAATCGCGAACTGAAACAGCAGCAGCGCGTGACGCCGCACATTATTCGTCAGATTGTTGAGTTCGCCGAAGATCGGCTGGGCGTGATGATTTTTGCCTCTACGGTCGAGCACGCACGTGAAATTCTGCAGTTGCTGCCCGCAAACAGCGCTCTGGTATCGGCGGAGACGCCGGCCAAAGAGCGCGATGCGCTGATTGTGGCGTTCAAGGCGCAACAGCTGAAATTCCTGGTTAACGTGGCGGTACTGACTACCGGTTTTGATGCGCCGCACGTTGATCTGATCGCCATTCTGCGCCCGACAGAATCGGTCAGCCTCTATCAGCAGATTGTCGGCCGCGGCCTCCGGCTGTCGCCGGGCAAAACGGACTGTCTGATCCTGGATTATGCCGGCAATCCGCACGACCTGTTTACGCCGGAAGTGGGCGCGCCCAAAGGTGCCAGTGATAATCAGCCGGTGCAGGTGTTTTGTCCCGCCTGCGGTTTCGCCAATACCTTCTGGGGCAAAGCCACCGCCGACGGCATGGTGATTGAGCATTTTGGCCGCCGCTGCCAGGGTGTACTGGAAGATGATGACGGTGAGCGCGAGCAGTGCGACTTCCGCTTCCGCTTCAAAAGCTGCCCCGACTGCGGTGCAGAAAATGATATTGCCGCCCGGCGCTGTCACCAGTGCGATAAAATTCTGGTCGATCCCGACGACATGCTGAAGGCCGCGCTGAAATTAAAAGATGCGCTGGTGCTGCGTTGCGGCGGCATGACGCTGGAACAGGGGCGCGATGCCAAAGGTGAATGGCTGAAAGCGACCTACTTCGATGAGGAAGGCACCAGCGTCAGCGAACGTTTTCGCCTGCAGACCCCAGCCCAGCGTAAGGCTTTTGAACAACTGTTTATGCGCCCGCACCAGCGTGCGCCGGGTGTGCCGCTGGGCTGGCAGACCGCCGCTGACGTGCTGGCGCTGCAGCCGCTGCTGCGTCATCCCGACTTTGTGGTCGCGCGGGCCAAAGGCCAGTTCTGGCAGATCCGCGAAAAGATGTTTGATTATCAGGGCCGCTTCCGTCGCGCCAACGAGCTGCGTTAAGGACGGTGCCGGCGGGTATATCGTTTGCTACCACCTGGCATAACGGCTATACTGCCGCCCGCTTTTGCATGTGCATTAGCGGTATTGAATAACCTGCCTGTTACTGGGTCGCCTGTAGCAGGAATTAAATAAAGAGAGATATTGATGCTCACTATCAATGCAGTAGAACGTAAAGAGCAGGGTAAGGGTGCGAGCCGCCGCCTGCGTACAGCAAACCGTTTCCCGGCCATCATCTATGGTGGTTCTGAAGCGGCTGTTGCCATCGACCTGGATCACGACTCCGTAATGAACCTGCAAGCTAAGCCAGGTTTCTACGACGAAGTGCTGACCCTGTCTGTTGACGGTAAAGAAACCAAAGTGAAAGTTCAGGCTGTTCAGCGTCACCCGTTCAAGCCAAAACTGTTTCACATCGACTTCGTTCGCGCTTAATCGCCGGATAAGTTGAATGTAGAAGGACCGGTTGCGAAACCGGCCCTTTTATTTTTCCGCTACCGCACTGAACACGTGCGATACGGTTAAAGCCGGGCTCAGCCCGGCTTTTTTATTTGCTGCTGGTCCGGCGCTGCAGCTGATCGCGCAGATTCGGCGGCGTCCCTTTGATGGTCAGGGTATCGGTGGCCGGGTCCCAGAAAATGCGCTCGCCAAGCAACATCGCATCAAAGTTCAGCGTCAGCCCCCCGCCGCTGCCGGCAAATTTGGTTAACTGTCGCAGGGTGCTGCGGTCGGCCGGGAAGCTCTCTTCCAGTTCGTAGCCCTGCTCCTGGGTAAATGTCTGAAAGGTTTTTTCGCCCAGCGGCGGCAGTTCACCCGACAGCTCTTCCAGCGCAATCTCCTCGCCCGCCTGCAACTGTTCATTGCAGTAGCTGTAGACCTGTTGACGGTAGTTCTGACGCTCCTGCTTATCAAGATTCGACTCGCTGCAGTAATCATCCACCGCCTGTAACAGGCCGCGGTTCTGCGCTTTGGTGTCTAATCCCACTTCCGCCCCGAGGAAATCCATAAAGAAGTCAGCCACTTTACGTCCGACGCGGCCACGCAGGAAAGTGAGGTAACGGGTCGATTCCGGGTTGGTTTCCCATTCGGTCAGATCAATACGCGCCACAATGTCGGCATGATTAATGTCGAGATAGTGGGTACTGCTGATGTCCATCTGTTCATTGACGCGCATACTCGACTGGCTGTTGAGCACCGCAATCAGCAGATACTCCACGGCGAGGTAGCGATAGTGAACAAACAGCACCACGCCACCTTCGGCAAACGGATATTTTGCCAGCTCATCGCGCAGCCGACCGGTGGCCGCGCGGCTAAAAGCGAGAAAATCATCGTTGCCCTGACGACAATTACGCAGCGCGTCCGCCAGTTCACTCTCAGGATTGAACAGGCCATAGGCTTTGCTCTTCGCGCTGTAAACCCGGTGCAACTCCTCCACCATGGCGTTAACCGTGTTAGTGGCCGGTAACAGCGAATCACGTAGCACCAGTTCAAGCTGGTTTTCATCGCGTTTAATTAACTGATGCAGGGCAATCTGGTCGATATCCAGACTCATGGTAGACTCTCCTTTTAGCACAGGCGCGTATTCAAACACCGCCGGCATCGGCTTTCAACTCCATGCGTAAAGCGAACAGTGCGCTTTCGATAAAATTGCGGAAAAAAGGTCGCTGTTCCGGTAATATATCGCCTTTTGAAATGAGCTTAGATAACGATATGCCACAATCTTCCCGTTACAGTGACGAACGCGTGGAACAACTCCTCGCGGAAATGGCCCAAATCCTGCAAAAGGACAAAGCGCCGACCGATCTCTCCCTGATGGTACTGGGAAATATGGTGACCAATTTAATTAACAGCGATGTCGCCCCTGCGCAACGTCGTTCACTGGCACGATCTTTCGCTGATGCCCTGCAGGCGTCGGTACGTGACGATAACGCCCATTAATTTGCTGATTTGATCTCATAATATGGTAACCAACCGGCAGCGCTACCGCGAAAAAGTCTCCCAGATGATCAGTTGGGGGCACTGGTTTGCTCTGTTTAACATCCTTTTCGCGCTGATTTTAGGCAGTCGCTACCTGTTGGTTGCTGACTGGCCTTCTTCGCTGGCGGGGCGTATCTACGCCTATAGCAGCTGGATAGGTCACTTCAGTTTTATCGTCTTTGCCGCCTATCTGCTGATTATCTTCCCGCTAACCTTTGTGGTGATGTCGCAACGGCTGTTGCGGGTGATTTCGGCAGTAGTCGCCACCGCGGGGCTGACGCTGATCATGGTCGACAGCGCGGTGTTCAGCCGCTTCCACCTGCACCTGAACCCGGTGGTGTGGGAGCTGGTGATCAACCCCGATCAGAGTGAAATGGCGCGTGACTGGCAGCTGATGTTTATCAGCGTCCCGCTGATTTTCCTGGTACAGATGCTGTTTGCGACCTGGAGCTGGCAGAAGCTGCGCAGCCTCAATCGTCGTTCATTTGGTAAACCGGTCGCTGCGCTGTTTATCAGCGCCTTCTTTGCCAGCCATCTGATGTATATCTGGGCCGATGCTAACTTCTATCGCCCGATTACCATGCAGCGCGCCAACCTGCCGCTCTCCTACCCGATGACTGCCCGGCGCTTTCTGGAACGTCATGGCTTGCTGGATGCGCAGGCCTATCAGCGTCGTCTGGTGCAGCAAGGCGATCCGGAAGCGTTATCGGTTGAGTATCCGCTGAGTGAGATCACCTTCCGTGATGCCGGTACCCGCAATAACCTGCTGGTGCTGACCGTGGATGGTCTGAACAGCGCCACGCTGGCGAAAGCGCTGCCGCAGCTGAATCAGTTTGCCGGTGAAAACGTGCGCTTTACCCAGCACTACAGCGCCGGTGATACGCCGGAGAAAGGGCTGTTTGGCCTGTTCTACGGCATCTCATCCAGCTACATGAACGGGATACTGGCGTCACGGACGCCGTCCGCGCTACTCGGGGCGCTCAGCACCCAGGGCTATCAGTTCGGCCTGTTCTCGTCTGAAGGGTTTAATCCTCCGCTTTATCGTCAGGCGCTGCTGACCGATTACTCACTGCCTGCCAGCAACAGTCAGCCAAACGCCAGCACCGTTACGCAATGGCAGAACTGGCTGGACAAACAGAACGGCACCAGCAATCCGTGGTTCTCATGGGTAGCGCTGAATGGCCCGATCGTCACCGGTGACAACGCGAAAGCACGCCAGCGCAGCTATCTGCGTCAGGCACCGGCAGTTGATGAGCAGATTCACGCGGTGCTTAACACGCTGCAGGCGCGTGATTTGCTGAAAAATACCGTGGTGGTGATTACAGCCCAGCGCGGACTGGCGCTGGAAGGGAATCCTGATAGCGCCGGTAACCGTGAAACCCTGCAGGTGCCGCTGGTGATTCACTGGCCGAATACCCCAGCGCAAACCGTCGACCGTCTCTCCGATCATCAGGATGTAATGGCGACGCTGATGCAACGTCTGCTGCATGTACGCACCAATCCGGTTAACTATTCACAGGGTGAAGATCTGTTTGCCGCGCGCCGTCGCCACGACTGGGTCGCCAGCAGTGAAGAGAACAAGCTGGTGATTACTACGCCGCAGGTGACGCTGGTGTTGAACAATAATGGTAGCTACCGCGCCTATGATGCGCAGGGCAAGGCGTTAAAAGATCATAAACCGGAGCTGGCATTGCTGTTACAGGTGCTAACGGAAGAGAAACGATTTATCGCTAACTGATTAATAATGAGGCAAATAGTCGGCTGGCGTCTTGCATTCATGGCGGGAACCAGTAGACTAATCCTCCAGTGTTCGGCACGTAGCGCAGCCTGGTAGCGCACGGTCATGGGGTGTCCGGGGTCGGAGGTTCAAATCCTCTCGTGCCGACCAAATTACTCTAATAGGTCAAAGGGTTAATCGAAAGGTTAGCCCTTTTACTTTATGGCCTTTTCTGCACATGTGCAATCCCCCTTTGTGTACACTCTCCCCTTCTTCTTTACCCTTTTCCTTCCCATGATAGTACGGAATATCGCTGTGCTCTATTCCTACGCTCCAGCAACTAACGTTGCTTTCACTTCGCTGCTACCAGGCTGCGCTACGTGCCTCTCTCCTTAACGCATTTCATGCACGCTATAACGTAATACACATGACGCATTGTGAATGTACAGAGGTAACTGATTGATTGTTATGTCCCTACCCCTGTCTATCTAAGACACATGTCACGGAATCAGAGGGAATGGAATGCTATATGAGAGGGAACAAAAGGAAGCTGGCTGGTTTTCTGGAAAGAGAAGCTACAGGGGTGACAAGGGGGGCTACCGGGGCTTGCTATTATACGAACTGCACCTCGTAAATTTCTCACAAAAATTGTGATGTTCCGGAGAACAGCGCAATGAAACATGCTCAAGATTATGGGGTTTCGGGGGGATGGATATACGGATATACAGAGGAGAAAGCAGGTGCCCCGGCAAGGGGGCATCCAATAGACAAGGCATCACTGCCGCTTAATGAGGGGGAAACATGGAAGTATTGGGACTACATGAGGATGGTAGGGAGGATATGCGTAGGGGATATTGCCACTAATTTTTTCTTAGAAAAATAGCTGCCTCAGAGGAACACGCCTGATGAAACATAGGGGATGCCAGAAGAATCAACTTCCTCAGAACAATAGTTGCACGTTAGCCGTTTGATTCCTGTATCAATCCTCCCCTCCTTCCCCAGCTATCCACTACGTACTTCCATTTAATGTGAATATCCTTTGAATCTCCCAGAGAGACAGAGCCGCAGGAAGGACATTTCCAGTTAAGGTATTGCTCTATGATAGCCTTATGCCTCTCAGGGCAAGCCTGCTCAAGCCCTAAATCAATAGCTCACTTTAACATACCGGTGGCCTGCTCCCCGTTGATTAGTACACCTCGATGTTAGTAATGTCTTCATAAGCTACATGAGGACATCCCCATGAAGAAACGTTTTTCCGACCAACAGATCATCAGTATTCTCCGCGAGGCCGAAGCCGAAGCCGGGATTTCGGCCCGTGAACTCTGCCGCAAGCACGCTATTTCTGATGCCACGTTTTACACCTGGCGTAAGAAGTATGGCGGTATGGAGGTGCCTGAGGTTAAGCGCCTGAAGTCGCCTGAGGAAGAGAACGCCAGACTCAGGAAGTTGCTTGCCGAAGCCATGCTGGATAAGGAGGCGCTTCAGGTGGCTCTGGGCCGACGACAGACCAGAAGCGGGAAGCCGTGGTGTTGATGTGTGATACGACCGGTCTGTCGCAACGTCGTGCCTGCAGAATCACAGATTTGTCCCTGTCCACCTGCCGCTATGACGCACAGCGTCCAGCTGCTGATGCGCATTTATTTGGGCGCATCACTGAGCTGGCACTGGAGCGCAGGCGTTTTGGCTACCGCCGCATCTGGCAGTTACTGCGCTGTGAAGGATTTCATGTTAATCACAAGCGCGTGTACCGCCTTTATCATCTGAGCGGGCTGGGCGTAAAACACAGACGACGTCGTAAAGGGTTGGCAACAGAACGTCTGCCGCTGCTCCGCCCGGCGGCACCCAACCTGACATGGTCGATGGATTTCGTTATGGACACGCTGGCCACCGGTCCCAGGATCAAGTGCCTGACCTATGTGGACGACTTCACGAAGGAGTGTCTGACAATTACCATCGCAATCGGGATTTCAGGCGTTCAGGTCACGCGTATTCTGGACAGCATTGCACTGTTTCGAGGCTATCCGGCGACGATAAGAACTGACCAGGGACCGGAGTTCACCTGCTGCGCACTGGATCAATGGGCCTTTGAACATGGTATTAAGTTGCGCTTAATCCAGCCGGGCAAGCCAACGCAGAACGGATTTATTGAGAGCTTTAACGGACGATTTCGCGATGAACGTCTGAATGAGCTCTGGTTCAGCGATATCTTTCACGCCAGGAAAACGATTAATGACTGGCGGCAGGATTATAACGAGTGCTGCCCGCACTCCACGCTGAATTATCAGACACTGTCTGAATTTTCGGCGGGCTGGATAAAGAGTAATTCTGATAGTGAAGGATCCGACACTACTAACTGAGCGTAGTATCTAATGCTGGGAGCAGGTTAATGGATTGCCATATGCAGGAATCATTACGCACAATCAGAGCTGTTAACTTGCCGTGGGATTTCTTGTCACTGTCCAGAGCCATAGCTAACAGCTTTGATAAATCAGTTTGCTTTATCATGGTTAGATATCTTTCCAAGGGTCTACCCTGCTAGCAGACTCTTTAGCTCGTTCTTCCACGTATTTCTGAAAGCCTGAATCAGAAAGTGATTTACAAAGCTGAGGAGGTGTTAATCTTCTGTCTTTAAGTCCTATAGTCCCATCATCAACGCGTAGCTTTATCGCCTTTTGAATAGACAACTTACGTAAGTACATATTATTCCATACGCTATTATTGATTTTCGCCTCAGAAGATTGCATAGCCGCCGCCAGATACCCTGAAGTTGTGCATAATTTTTCACTAGCGATAGATTTATCTCCAGCCAGTACCAAAGCTTTAGCGTCAGTGTTTTGTTGAAACTGATCATAGTTAGAAGTGCAGCCAGCCATTAGAATAACAGCTAATAAGATTGGTAATTTCATTTTTTACTAACCCATCCCTTAATAAGATAGAAGATTACAAAACCACAAACGCCACATACAATAAATGCAATCCAGTCACCCCCCTATTTACCAACCAAATCTTAAATCAGACGGTAGCATTAACCAGATAGTTTGATACTTGCTAACCCATACTTCATAGCGTGAAATTTCATAACCAAATTTAAAGCAATTGATAATCGTGTATATCAATGCGAAGACAGCAGCCAGAGTAACCGGACATTTATTTAAAAAATAAAACTTTGAATTATTCACCTTTCAAAATGCGCTCATTATGAGACTGTGTTAGACCATGCATAGCCTTATCTTTCAGACTACCTTCACGATAACACCAGTAATAACCGCCACTTTTAACGCTATCAGCAATTGATACATTTACATCTGAATTACTGATTGAAATAACATCGGCTGGTTTAACTCCACCTGTTGCACCGTATACAGTTATTTGAGTAGATTTTTCCTGTTCCCCGGAAACGTCCGTATCAAATACGGCAATAGGTGGTGCTTCATCTGGATTAATACTATTGCCTAACATCTGGCTATTGAACTCCATACCGTGCAGGGTTTTACCCTTAACTGTTGCATTGTTCATAGTGCCTGTTAATAAATCCATAACTAATACAGCTTTGCTTTCAGTCCAGATGCCGCTAAGCGGTGTTGGTTCATTCTGGCAACGGTAATTATATATTTCTGCACGAACTGCACCACATGAAATAACAGCTAACAAAGTGATTGCTAAGGTTTTCAATTTCATTTCTTCAATCTCTCAATTTCGTATTTAAGATTTTCAATTTCCCTGGCCTGTTCAGAAACCTTTGAATCCAAATCACTAACCAGATTATTAAGAAACTTTTTATCTTTATACAGACCTGCAATCACCCATACGGCAATCACAACTATAACTAAAACGAATGCACTCATTTCCTATCCTTTTTAGTTAATCCACATTGATAAATGCTGAAGAAAGCCGTACGGGGTATGCCTATCACCGCTTCAGTACAGCAACTGTACTGTCATGAAAACATAATGGAAACTTTATTCGCCTGGAATTTTACGCCCAAGCTAGTGAAGGGAAATTGATCTGGAATGTTTTTAAATTTAAAAAATTAGCGAGTAGCACCCATTTAAAGAAAAAGGGACTACTAAAAAAGGAACGCCTCCAGACCCTACCCCTTCAGAAACAGATGCAACAACCTAGTATGGCGGCGTAATCCCTAAAGATAGGTGCTGATTCAGGGTGTCCGGGGTCGGAGGTTCAAATCCTCTCGTGCCGACCAATATTGTTTTTTAGATCAAGGGGTTACCTTTCGGGATAATCCCTTTTTCTTTTCCTGATTCTGTACTCATACACTTTTCTCGCTGTCGACGCGCCTTAAGGGGCTTGTCCCTGCCCTTAACATCCCACGCTACCCCCCTTGATTACAAAAAAGCTTCACATCCTTCAGAGCGATTACAGGCGCAAGCGCTTTATGCCCAGGTGCCTGGCTGCCTTCGCGCTACCCGCTTGCAGCAGCGACGGGACGCGGTAGAAAAGCATTACTACTTCTGACCTTTCATCCAGACTGGTTCATTATTGTCCAGCCATTCTCTGATAAACTCCACTATCAGTGGTTTCATCTTTTCCCCCCTCAGACTGCACACGGCCTTAAACCTCATGTGCAGTTCAGAGTCAATATCAAGCTGTAACCGCTTGATATTGATATCTGGCTTGTATCCGTCTGCCATAATTTAGTTCCTCCTTTTTGAAAAAATTGTGAGGCAGGAATCCTCTTTGACGTAATGATTGGGATAATCCCTGGAATATTCGTAATCAGCGTTAAGGTAAAAGATACACAGCAGAAAGGTGGCCAGGAGATCATCCTCCTCCTTAATTCCTTACTACTGCATATAAGGCTGACTGACTGTTTATGCAGCAATACCGCTATTCAGCACGCTGAAGATTCTGTAGGCGCAGAAAGCAATCACAGCCAACAGAGCCCGCCTTACCACACTAATGATTTTCATTTTCTTACCCATTCCCTGACAAGGTAAGAGAGAGTAACCCCAGGCAGACCGCATTCAGCGAAAGCTATTCCGTTAAAATTCCCTGTCGATCAATCTGGCGGTAGCTTTACCCAATCGTTCTCCAGGCACTGTTCCACATAAAAAGCGTGTTATATCTACGCTTAAAAGTTAACAACTGAATTAGCAACGACAGGGTTAACGTTACAAGCCAATGAGCCATAAAATCCAGGACCGGGGAATTGCTCTTTTTAATTCTCATTTCTCAGCTCACAGTAAACAAGAAGGCTAACGTCGCCAGACACACAATCATCGTTGACGACCCTATAGAGAGCAGTAACCACAGCGGTCTGATTTAATCAGAAATTACCTGCAGCAGATCGGCCTGAACGTTGTCCATTCTGTCCATGAGCGCCCATAGCGTTAGCATGTTGATTGCTGTTGCCATTGTTATCCCCCTGAACGTGTGGGCCATGATTAGAATGGCTATCGTGGCCACCTTTAACGGCTGTTCGCTGAAAAGCAGGAACATAGGCAACAGCAACCTGGATAGTGGGATCAACTTTCGCGATTGCAGCTGCTGTAGCTGTTTGAGTTACACCATTAATAGTGACATTAATCGGCATATCTGGATGTTTTGCAGCTACCTGAGTCACGTTCATATTAATAGTTTCAGTAGGCTGAGCAGAAACAGTCGCAGGGTTAGCTAAAGCGACTTGTACGGTTGGATCAATTTTAGCGATTGCAGCCGCTGTAGTTGTTTGAGGTACGCCATTGATAGTGACATTAATCGGCATATTTGGGCGTTGTGCGGCGACCTGAGCCACATTCAGATGGATAGCCTTAGTTGACTCCTGAGGCGTGGGAGTCGAGAACGTGACAGATGAAAGCACTTTTTGAACCTGTAACGCTGTGTTGTTTTCAATTGAAACGCGAGGAGCATCAGTAGCTATCGTTGCGCTATTAAAAGTAGCAGGCGCTGTTGTTACC
>NZ_MLFN01000055.1 GCF_002095315.1 Pantoea conspicua | reverse complement strand
TTACCGTCCTCAGTTCTACTTCCGTACAACTGACGTAACCGGCTCAGTAGAGCTGCCAGAAGGCGTTGAAATGGTAATGCCAGGCGACAACATCAAAATGGTTGTTACCCTGATCCACCCAATCGCTATGGACGAAGGTCTGCGCTTCGCAATCCGCGAAGGCGGCCGTACTGTTGGCGCGGGTGTTGTTGCTAAAGTTATCGCTTAATTGTGATATCTGCTGTGGTCGTGCAAACGGCCACTGCAACAGAATAAAAGAGCACTTCGGTGCTCTTTTTTTTTGCCGACAGAAAAGGCAAGGGTAAGACCCTACAAAGGCTGGGTTTGAAATAAAAACGATTCGCATTTACACTGTGTACAGAAAATGTACCAGAGTGATGAGTCAATGTACGTCTGCCTGTGTAATGCCGTAAGTGATAAAACCCTTCGTGAAGTTGTACGCCGCTATCAGCCCAAATCTATCCAGCAGCTTCGTCAGCTTGTTCCGGTTGGCAAGCAGTGTGGTAAATGTATTCGCGCTGCGCGTGAAATCATGAACGAAGAGATGCAGCATGCCCCGCTGTATAAAGAGATTGCCTGAACATCGGGCGATTTGTTCTCTGTGTGGGAATAACCACATTATTTGTCGCGTTTTTTTGACTTCTTTTTAACCGCATCTACGCTCTAATAAACCGGACGCGGAGGGTTAACAATGAAGGGCGACATAAAAGTTATCAGTCATCTCAATAAACTGCTTGGAAATGAGCTGGTTGCCATCAATCAGTACTTTTTGCATGCACGGATGTTCAAAAACTGGGGGCTGACACGCCTCAACGATGTCGAATACCATGAATCAATCGATGAGATGAAACATGCCGACAAGTACATTGAACGCATTCTTTTTCTGGAAGGTATTCCCAACCTGCAGGATTTAGGCCGCCTGCGCATTGGTGAGGATGTCGAAGAGATGCTGGGTTCCGATCTTGCGCTGGAGCTGGAAGGGGCAAAAGATCTGCGTGAAGCGATCTCCTATGCAGACAAAGTTCATGACTACGTCAGTCGTGACATGATGATAGAAATCCTCGCCGATGAGGAACACCACATCGACTGGATCGAAACCGAACTTGAGCTAATCCGTAAAATGGGTATCCAGAACTACCTGCAGGCACAGATTAAAGAAGAGTAAAGCGCATCTGGAGCACGATCATCACCCAGCCCGCAATGGCCAGGAATGGGCCAAACGGCAGCGGGCTGTTATTTAACTCTGTAGACCCACGCCAATGCCCGATCACGATATTCCCCAGTGCCAGCGATGTCGCTCCCACGGCTATCCAGGGTAATACCTGCCAGCCACAACAACTTCCCAGCGCCGCAAATAGCTTCATGTCGCCATAACCCAGTCCGTCACGTCCCCGACATAACCGATAGCCCCAGCCCAGCAGCCAAAGCGTGCAGTAGCCTGCCAGGCCACCTGTGATCGCCGCCGCTTCAGATCCCGTCGTCAGTGCATGGGTTAAACCCAGCCAGAGCAGCATATAGTTGAGCGGGTCAGGCAGACAGAGATGCCGACGGTCAATCGCGGCCAGCAACAGCAGCAGGCAAGAGCTGGCAATAATGAACAGGCAGTCCGTTATCCGATCAAAGGTATTGACCACCAGCAGGCAGAGCAGGGCGATCAATCCCTCTGTCATCAGGCTGCACCGGCTAAAAGGCTGACGGCAGTAGCGGCATTTACCTTTTAAGGCTGGCCAGCTTATCAGCGGTAAGTTGTCGCGCCACAAGAGTCGATGATGACAGCAGTCACACTGCGAGCCGGGAGAGCAGAGTGCGCCGAACCACCGGGCAGGCGAGAGGGTGGGTGAGTAGCGATGAGAGGCCAGTGCGATAAAGCTGCCCAATGCACTGCCGACGATAAGGGTAACGGCATTGATCGCCATCTGAAGCGGGTTCATAACGGTTCCTGAGTGGAGTAACAGGTCTGACGGGACTCTGCGCGTAATCCACGTGCCTGTCATGGCAGCAATCGCTTTATCGGGAAATAGCGCGCAGTAAAAGAGCGGAATGGACACGGAGAGGCGAGGGTAGTGCGAGGCAGACCGAAAAACCTCCGGCGATAATCAGAGGGAAAAGGTCAACACGGGTTGCTTCCTGAGCAGATTTACGTATAATGCGCGGGCCTGCAGATATTGCAGGCGCGATTCGAGCAGAATCGCAGACGGCAGAATTTTAGGCCGCCTGACAATACTCCCAATTGGGGAGTTATATGCTGAACGATTACACTCTCCCATCAATCGTAATGGGCTCGAGTAGTAATTTTTTTCGTCTATAAAAAGTTTGGAGCTCTGGTCTCATGCAGAACCAAAGAATCCGTATCCGTCTTAAAGCGTTTGATCATCGTCTGATCGATCAATCAACCGCGGAAATCGTTGAGACCGCCAAGCGCACTGGTGCGCAGGTTCGTGGTCCGATCCCGCTGCCAACCCGCAAAGAGCGCTTTACCGTTCTGATCTCTCCGCACGTTAACAAAGATGCGCGTGATCAGTACGAAATCCGCACTCACAAGCGTCTGGTAGACATCGTTGAGCCAACTGAAAAACCGTTGATGCTCTGATGCGTCTGGATCTGGCTGCCGGTGTTGACGTGCAGATCAGCCTGGGTTAATCAGGTCATCGAGCGATTGAGAGGTTGAAACAATGATTGGTTTAGTCGGTAAAAAAGTGGGCATGACCCGCATCTTCACTGAAGATGGCGTTTCTATCCCCGTCACCGTAATCGAAGTTGAAGCGAACCGCGTTACTCAGGTCAAAGGCCTGGAAAACGATGGTTACCAGGCAATTCAGGTTACCACCGGTGCTAAAAAAAGCAAACCGTGTGACCAAACCTGAAGCTGGTCATTTTGCTAAAGCTGGCGTTGAAGCTGGCCGCGGCCTGTGGGAATTCCGCACCGCTGAAGGTGAAGAATACTCTGTAGGTCAGAGCATCAGCGTTGAGATTTTCGCTGAAGTTAAAAAAGTTGACGTAACCGGTACCTCTAAAGGTAAAGGTTTCGCCGGTACCGTTAAGCGCTGGAACTTCCGTACCCAGGACGCGACTCACGGTAACTCCTTGTCTCACCGCGTTCCGGGTTCAATCGGTCAGAACCAGACTCCGGGCAAAGTGTTCAAAGGCAAGAAAATGGCAGGTCAGCTGGGTAATGAGCGCGTAACCGTTCAGAGTCTGGACGTAGTACGTGTTGACGCTGAGCGCAACCTGCTGCTGGTTAAAGGTGCAGTTCCCGGTGCAACCGGTAGCGACCTGATCGTTAAACCAGCTGTGAAGGCGTAAGGGGATAGCAATGGAATTAGTATTGAAAGACGCGCAGAGCGCGCTGACTGTTTCCGAAACTACCTTCGGTCGTGATTTCAACGAAGCGCTGGTTCACCAGGTTGTTGTTGCTTACGCATCTGGCGCCCGCCAGGGTACTCGTGCGCAGAAAACGCGTGCTGAAGTAACCGGTTCAGGCAAAAAGCCATGGCGTCAAAAAGGCACCGGCCGTGCGCGTGCAGGTTCTGTAAAGAGCCCAATCTGGCGTTCAGGTGGCGTGACCTTTGCTGCGAAGCCGCAGGACCACAGTCAAAAAGTTAACAAAAAGATGTACCGCGGCGCGCTGAAAAGCATCCTGTCCGAGCTGGTACGTCAAGATCGTCTGATCGTTGTCGAATCATTTGCTGTAGAAGCGCCGAAAACCAAGCTGCTGGTACAGAAACTGAAAGACATGGCGCTGGAAGACGTGCTGATCATCACTGGCGAACTGGATGAGAATCTGTTCCTGGCTGCGCGTAACCTGTACAAGGTTGACGTGCGTGATGCATCAGGTATCGACCCAGTTAGCCTGATCGCCTTCGACAAAGTCGTTATGACTGCTGATGCAGTTAAGCAAGTTGAGGAGATGCTGGCATGATCCGTGAAGAACGTCTGCTGAAAGTACTGCGCGCGCCGCACGTATCTGAAAAAGCATCTAGCGCGATGGAAAAAACCAATACCATCGTTCTCAAAGTTGCTAATGACGCGACCAAAGCAGAGATCGTTGCTGCTGTTGAGAAACTGTTCGAAGTAGAAGTTAAAGACGTTAACACCCTGGTTGTTAAGGGTAAAGTTAAGCGTCACGGACAGCGTATCGGTCGTCGTAGCGACTGGAAAAAAGCTTACGTCACCCTGAAAGAAGGCCAGAATCTGGACTTCGCTGGCGGCGCTGAGTAAGTCGGAGGAGAAAGACAATGGCAGTTGTTAAATGTAAACCGACATCTCCGGGTCGTCGCCATGTAGTTAAAGTGGTAAACGCGGAGCTGCACAAGGGCAAACCATTTGCCCCGCTGGTAGAAAAAAACAGCAAATCCGGTGGCCGTAACAACAATGGTCGTATCACTACCCGTCACATCGGTGGTGGTCATAAGCAGGCTTACCGTCTGGTTGACTTCAAACGCAACAAAGATGGTATCCCGGCAGTTGTTGAACGTCTTGAGTACGATCCGAACCGCTCTGCGAACATCGCACTGGTTCTGTACAAAGATGGCGAGCGCCGTTATATCCTGGCCCCTAAAGGCCTGAAAGCCGGCGACCAGATCCAGTCTGGCGTTGATGCTGCGATCAAAGCAGGTAACACTCTGCCGATGCGTAACATCCCGGTGGGTTCTACTGTGCATAACGTAGAAATGAAACCAGGCAAAGGCGGTCAGATTGCTCGCTCAGCCGGTGCTTACGTGCAGATCGTTGCGCGTGAAGGTTCTTACGTTACCCTGCGTCTGCGTTCTGGTGAAATGCGTAAAGTCGAATCTGACTGCCGCGCAACACTGGGCGAAGTCGGCAACGCTGAGCATATGCTGCGCGTTCTGGGTAAAGCTGGTGCAGCCCGTTGGCGTGGTGTTCGTCCGACCGTTCGTGGTACCGCGATGAACCCAGTTGATCACCCGCACGGTGGTGGTGAAGGTCGTAACTTTGGTAAGCACCCGGTCACTCCGTGGGGCGTTCAGACCAAAGGTAAGAAGACCCGTAGCAACAAGCGTACTGATAAATTTATCGTACGTCGCCGTAGCAAATAATATTAGAGGATAAGCCATGCCACGTTCTCTCAAGAAAGGTCCTTTTATTGACCTGCACTTGCTGAAGAAGGTAGAGAAAGCGGTGGAAAGCGGTGACAAGAAGCCTTTGCGCACTTGGTCCCGTCGTTCAACGATCTTTCCTAACATGATCGGTTTGACCATCGCTGTCCATAATGGTCGTCAGCACGTTCCTGTCTTTGTTTCCGACGAAATGGTTGGTCACAAACTGGGTGAATTCGCGCCGACACGTACTTATCGCGGTCACGCGGCTGATAAAAAAGCCAAGAAGAAATAAGTAGGAGGAAGAGATGGAAACTTTAGCTCAACATCGCCACGCTCGTTCTTCTGCTCAGAAGGTTCGCCTTGTTGCTGACCTGATTCGCGGTAAGAAAGTGTCGCAGGCACTGGACATTTTGACCTACACCAACAAGAAAGCGGCTGTACTGGTCAAAAAAGTTCTGGAATCTGCCATTGCTAACGCCGAACACAACGATGGCGCTGATATCGACGATCTGAAAATCACGAAAATTTTCGTTGATGAAGGTCCGACCATGAAACGCATTATGCCGCGTGCCAAAGGTCGTGCAGATCGCATCCTGAAGCGCACCAGCCACATTACTGTGGTTGTGTCCGATCGCTGAGACTCTGGAGACTAGCAATGGGTCAGAAAGTACATCCTAATGGTATTCGCCTGGGTATTGTAAAACCATGGAACTCTACCTGGTTTGCGAACACCAAAGAATTCGCTGACAACCTGGACAGCGATTTTAAAGTACGTCAGTTCCTGACTAAAGAACTGGCTAAAGCGTCTGTCTCTCGTATCGTTATCGAGCGTCCAGCGAAGAGCATCCGTGTGACTATTCACACTGCTCGTCCGGGCATCGTGATCGGTAAGAAAGGCGAAGATGTAGAAAACTGCGCACGGTCGTCGCGAATATCGCTGGCGTTCCTGCACAGATCAATATCGCCGAAGTCCGCAAGCCGGAACTGGACGCGAAACTGGTAGCTGACAGCATCACTTCACAGCTGGAGCGTCGTGTGATGTTCCGTCGTGCTATGAAGCGTGCGGTTCAGAACGCCATGCGTCTGGGCGCGAAGGGGATTAAAGTTGAAGTTAGCGGCCGTCTGGGCGGCGCCGAGATCGCACGTACCGAATGGTATCGTGAAGGTCGCGTGCCGTTGCACACTCTGCGTGCTGACATTGACTACAACACCTCTGAAGCCCACACCACTTATGGTGTAATCGGCGTTAAGGTATGGATCTTCAAAGGTGAGATCCTGGGTGGTATGGCTGCTGTTGAACAACCGGAACCGGCTGCTCAACCTAAAAAGCAGCAGCGTAAAGGCCGTAAGTAAGGAGAGTCGCTGATGTTACAACCAAAGCGTACGAAATTCCGTAAAGTGCACAAAGGCCGTAACCGCGGTCTGGCTGCGGGTACGGATGTCAGCTTCGGTACTTTCGGTCTGAAAGCTGTTGGCCGTGGTCGTCTGACTGCTCGTCAGATCGAAGCAGCACGTCGTGCTATGACCCGTGCAGTTAAGCGTCAAGGTAAGATCTGGATCCGAGTATTCCCGGACAAACCGATCACCGAGAAGCCGCTGGAAGTGCGTATGGGTAAAGGTAAGGGTAACGTGGAGTATTGGGTTGCCCTGATCCAGCCTGGTAAAGTCCTGTATGAAATGGACGGCGTACCAGAAGAGCTGGCCCGTGAAGCATTCAAGCTGGCAGCAGCAAAACTGCCTATCAAAACCACCTTTGTAACTAAGACGGTGATGTAATGAAAGCAACTGAGCTGCGTGAAAAAAGCGTTGAAGAGCTGAACACTGAGCTGCTTAATCTGCTGCGTGAGCAATTTAACCTGCGCATGCAGGCAGCATCTGGCCAACTGCAGCAGACTCATCTGCTGAAGCAAGTGCGCCGTGATGTTGCACGCGTTAAGACTTTACTGACTGAGAAGGCGGGTTCGTAATGACCGATAAAATCCGTACTCTGCAGGGTCGTGTAGTAAGTGACAAAATGCAGAAATCTGCAGTTGTTGCTATCGAACGTTTCGTGAAACACCCGATCTACGGCAAATTCATTAAGCGTACGACTAAGCTGCACATCCATGACGAGAACAATGAATGTGGAATTGGTGACGTGGTAGAAATCCGCGAATGCCGTCCACTGTCCAAGACTAAATCCTGGACCCTGGTTCGCGTAATTGAGAAAGCTGTTCTGTAATAAGAATCGTTTTTTCTGAGAAAACCCTCTGCTTCGGCAGGGGGTTTTTTTTGCCTTGAATCCGGACCTTGATCCATTTGTACCCGTGCGACTGCAAAGGTGATGGCGTACACCATCATGCGCAATCTGCGGCTCTTCAGCCCTGTCACCTGGAAACCCCCCTCAGCCAGAACAGGGTGATCATAACCGAACAACGAAATGTGTGGTGAGCAGGAAGAGGCCAGATCGTTTGCGGCGTCTGCGGTTGAAATTGCCTCTGGTTGTTGCGTGACTTGCGATTAGCTCAGCGAAAAACTTACCGCTATTATCAGGAGCTACATAACAGCAACCTGCGGGCAATCAGATGGAACGAACACTATTACTAAAGAACGCCGACTGTGTGGTTTGCATGGATGCCGACCGTCGTGAAATACCTAACGCCAGTATCCTGATAAAAGGGAATCAGATCGTTGCCGTCGGGGAAGCAGCTTCGCTTCCAGACCGTGCTGATGAGGTTATCGACCTTAAAGGCCATATCGTCATTCCAGGGCTGATTAATACACATCACCATATGTATCAGAGCCTGACCCGTGCAATCCCCGCCGTACAGAATGGTGAGCTGTTTAACTGGCTGACCCACCTCTATCCGCTGTGGCAGAACCTGACGCCGGAGATGATTCGAATCTCGACGCAAATCTCAATGGCGGAACTGATGTTGTCGGGCTGCACCACAACCAGTGACCATCTCTATGTCTATCCTAATGGCTGCCAGCTTGATGACAGTATTGAAGCAGCAAAAGAGATGGGAATGCGTTTTCATGCCAGCCGGGGCAGTATGAGCGTCGGGAAGTCGCTGGGTGGCCTGCCGCCTGACAGTCTGGTGGAGAACGAGGCCGCAATCTTAAAAGATACTCAGCGTGTCATAGAGCGCTATCATGACGACCGGCACGGGTCGATGTTACGGGTGGTGGTGGCGCCCTGCTCGCCGTTCTCCGTTAGCCGTGAGCTAATGAAGCAGTCTGCGACGATGGCACGTCATTATGGCGTTTCAATGCACACCCACCTGGCTGAAAACGACAGTGATATCCGTTACAGCCGCGAAAAATTCAATATGACGCCAGCACAGTATGTGGAAGACCTCGGCTGGGTAGGGCCCGACGTCTGGCACGCACACTGTGTAAAGCTGGATCAGCACGGTATTGAACTCTTTGCCCGCACCGGTACCGGGATCGCGCACTGTCCCTGCTCGAATATGCGATTGGGTTCGGGTATCGCGCCTGTGCGTCACATGTGCGATGCCGGTGTACACGTTGGCATGGGCGTCGATGGTTCCGCCTCCAATGACAGCTCAGATATGATTGCAGAGGTGCGTCAGGCAATGTTGCTGCAGCGGGTCGGCTTTGGCCCGGACGCGATGACAGCGCGACAGGCACTGGAACTGGCGACGCTTGGTGGGGCAAAGGTACTTAACCGCGATGATGTCGGAACGATTGCACCGGGTATGATGGCCGATTTGGCTGTTTTTGACCTGAATAAAATTGGACTTGCCGGGGCAGGGCACGATCCGGTTGCGTCACTGGTCTTCTGTAATCCCGGCCAGGTCGCTTACAGCATCATCAACGGCAATGTCAGGGTACGTAACGGCCAACTGGCGGGAATTGAACTGCCAACGGTGTTACATCAGCATAACCAACTGGCCAGAAAGTTGGTAAGTTAGTCCAATCGGGCACTTTATTTAGGAAGCGACGAAAAATAAGGCAGATTACATTTGCTACTGTTCGCACTATTCCCTAGAATACGCCCTCCCTGTCATCAGGGAAAATCAGCGGCTCGATTGAGAGCCGTTTATTTTTTCTACCCATCTGTGAGAACCGGTGTTACAATGCCGCGCCCTCAATTATGGGGCTTTCTAACGACCTGAGGTTTAGGTCCCGAAGTAGTAGTTGACATTAGCGGAGCACTAAAATGATCCAAGAACAGACTATGCTGAACGTCGCCGACAACTCCGGTGCACGTCGCGTAATGTGTATCAAGGTTCTGGGTGGCTCGCACCGTCGCTACGCAGGCGTCGGTGACATCATCAAAGTTACCATCAAGGAAGCAATTCCGCGTGGTAAAGTCAAAAAAGGTGATGTCCTGAAGGCGGTAGTGGTGCGCACCAGGAAGGGTGTTCGTCGCCCGGACGGTTCTGTCATTCGCTTCGATGGTAATGCATGCGTTATTTTAAACAATAACAGTGAGCAGCCTATCGGTACGCGTATTTTTGGGCCGGTAACTCGTGAACTTCGTACTGAAAAGTTCATGAAAATTATCTCTCTGGCACCAGAAGTACTCTAAGGAGCGAACAATGGCAGCTAAAATCCGTCGTAACGACGAAGTTATCGTGTTAACCGGTAAAGATAAAGGTAAGCGCGGTAAAGTTAAGAATGTCCTGTCTTCTGGTAAGGTCATCGTTGAAGGTATCAACCTGGTGAAGAAACATCAGAAGCCGGTTCCGGCTCTGAACCAACCAGGTGGCATCGTTGAAAAAGAAGCTGCAATTCAGGTTTCTAACGTTGCACTGTTCAATGCGGCAACTGGTAAGGCTGACCGTGTAGGCTTTAGATTCGAAGACGGCAAAAAAGTCCGTTTCTTCAAGTCTAACAGCGAAACTATCAAGTAATTTGGAGTAGTACGATGGCGAAACTGCATGATTACTACAAAGACGAAGTAGTCCAGAAACTCATGACAGAGTTTGGCTACAATTCTGTCATGCAAGTCCCTCGGGTCGAGAAGATCACCCTGAACATGGGTGTTGGTGAAGCGATCGCTGACAAGAAACTGCTGGATAACGCAGCAGCTGACCTGGCAGCAATCTCCGGTCAAAAACCGCTGGTCACCAAAGCACGCAAATCAGTTGCAGGCTTCAAAATCCGTCAGGGCTATCCGATCGGCTGTAAAGTAACTCTGCGTGGCGAACGCATGTGGGAGTTCTTTGAGCGTCTGATCACCATTGCTGTTCCACGTATCCGTGACTTCCGTGGCTTGTCCGCTAAGTCATTCGATGGTCGTGGCAACTACAGCATGGGTGTACGTGAGCAGATCATCTTCCCAGAAATCGACTACGACAAAGTCGATCGCGTTCGTGGTTTGGATATTACCATTACCACTACTGCGAAATCTGATGATGAAGGCCGTGCTCTGCTGGCTGCCTTTGACTTCCCGTTCCGTAAGTAAGGTAGGGTTACTTAATGGCTAAGCAATCTATGAAAGCGCGCGAAGTTAAGCGTGCAAAATTAGCAGACAAATTCTTCGCTAAACGCGCTGAACTGAAAGCGATCATTTCTGATGTGAACGCTTCCGACGAAGATCGTTGGGGTGCCGTTCTGAAGCTGCAGAGTCTGCCGCGTGATTCCAGCCCTTCACGTCAGCGTAACCGCTGCCGTCAAACAGGTCGTCCGCACGGTTTCCTGCGGAAGTTTGGGTTGAGCCGTATCAAGGTCCGCGAAGCCGCCATGCGCGGTGAAATCCCGGGCCTGAAAAAGGCTAGCTGGTAATTGTCACCAATTGAATCACGGGAGTAACACAGATGAGCATGCAAGATCCGATCGCGGATATGCTGACCCGTATCCGTAACGGTCAGGCCGCGAACAAAGTTGCGGTCACCATGCCTTCCTCCAAGCTGAAATTGGCAATTGCCAACGTTCTGAAGGAAGAAGGATATATTGAAGATTTTAAAATCGAAGGCGACACCAAGCTGGAACTGGAACTGACTCTTAAGTATTTCCAGGGCAAAGCGGTTGTGGAAAGCATTCAGCGAGTAAGCCGTCCTGGTCTGCGCATCTATAAGAAAAAAGATGAGCTGCCAAAGGTAATGGCTGGTATGGGCATCGCTGTAGTTTCTACATCTAAAGGTGTCATGACTGATCGTGCAGCGCGCCAGGCAGGTCTTGGTGGCGAAATTATCTGCTACGTAGCGTAATCGGAGGATACTATGTCTCGTGTTGCTAAAGCACCTGTCGTTGTTCCTGCCGGCGTAGAGGTAAAACTCAACGGTCAGGTAATTTCGATTAAAGGTAAAAACGGCGAGCTGACTCGTACTATCAATGATGCTGTTGAAGTTAAGCATGCTGACAACGCTCTGACTTTCGCTCCGCGCGAAGGTTTCGTTGACGGCTGGGCGCAGGCGGGTACTTCTCGCGCGCTGCTGAACGCAATGGTTATCGGTGTTACCGAAGGCTTCACTAAGAAGCTGCAGCTGGTTGGTGTAGGTTATCGTGCAGCCGTTAAAGGCGACGTGGTTAACCTGTCTCTGGGCTTTTCTCATCCAGTCGATCACCAGCTGCCCGCGGGTATCACTGCAGAATGTCCAACTCAGACTGAAATCGTGCTGAAAGGCGCTGATAAACAGCTGATTGGTCAGGTTGCAGCTGACTTGCGCGCCTACCGTCGTCCTGAGCCTTATAAAGGCAAGGGTGTCCGTTACGCCGACGAAGTCGTGCGTACCAAAGAGGCTAAGAAGAAGTAAGGTAACACTATGGATAAGAAATCTGCTCGTATCCGTCGTGCGACCCGTGCACGTCGCAAGCTCAAAGAGCTGGGTGCTACTCGCCTGGTGGTACATCGTACCCCGCGTCATATTTACGCACAGGTAATCGCCCCGAACGGTTCCGAAGTTCTGGTCGCTGCTTCTACAGTAGAAAAAGCTATCACTGAACAACTGAAGTATACCGGTAATAAAGAAGCCGCAGCTGCAGTAGGTAAAGTCATTGCAGAACGCGCAATCGAAAAAGGCATCACAGGTGTTTCTTTCGACCGTTCCGGTTTCCAATATCATGGTCGCGTCCAGGCACTGGCAGATGCTGCCCGTGAAGCTGGCCTTCAGTTCTAAGGTAGAGGTCTAAGATGGCACACATCGAGAAACAAGCTGGCGAACTGCAGGAAAAACTGATCGCGGTAAACCGTGTTTCTAAAACTGTTAAAGGTGGTCGTATCTTCTCCTTCACAGCACTGACTGTGGTAGGCGATGGTAATGGTCGCGTAGGTTTTGGTTACGGTAAAGCGCGTGAAGTTCCAGCAGCGATCCAGAAAGCGATGGAGAAAGCCCGTCGCAACATGGTTAACGTCGCGCTGACCAACGGCACCCTGCAGCACCCTGTTAAAGGTGCACACACGGGTTCCCGCGTGTTCATGCAGCCGGCTTCAGAAGGTACCGGTATTATTGCCGGTGGTGCAATGCGCGCCGTTCTGGAAGTCGCTGGAGTTCATAACGTACTGGCAAAAGCCTATGGTTCCACCAACCCGATTAACGTGGTTCGTGCAACTATCGACGGCCTGGGCAATATGAAATCTCCGGAAATGGTCGCTGCTAAGCGTGGTAAATCCGTTGAAGAAATTCTGGGGTAATCACGATGGCTAAGACTATTAAAATCACTCAAACCCGCAGTGCTATTGGCCGTTTGCCTAAGCATAAAGCCACTCTGGTTGGCCTGGGTCTGCGTCGTATTGGCCACACCGTTGAGCGTGAAGATACGCCTGCAGTACGCGGTATGGTTAACGCGGTTTCCTATATGGTTAAAGTGGAGGAGTAAGAGATGCGTTTAAATACTCTGTCTCCGGCCGAAGGGTCTAAGCACGCTACCAAGCGTCTGGGTCGTGGTATCGGTTCTGGCCTCGGAAAAACCGGTGGTCGTGGTCACAAAGGTCAGAACTCACGTTCTGGCGGTGGCGTACGTCGCGGTTTCGAAGGTGGTCAGATGCCTCTGTACCGTCGTCTGCCGAAGTTCGGTTTCACCTCTCGCAAAGCAATGATCACCACAGAGATTCGTCTGTCTGATCTGGCGAAAGTTGAAGGCGGTATCGTCGACCTGAACGCGCTGAAAGCAGCCAACATTGTCGGTGTTCAGATTGAATTCGTTAAAGTAATTCTGTCTGGTGAAGTTTCTGCACCGGTAACGGTTCGCGGTCTGCGTGTCACCAAAGGTGCACGTGCTGCAATCGAAGCTGCTGGCGGTAAAATCGAGGAATAAGTAGCAGATGGCTAAACAACCGGGATTAGATTTTCAAAGTGCCAAAGGTGGCTTTGGTGAGCTGAAACGCAGACTGCTGTTTGTAATCGGCGCACTGATTGTCTTCCGAATTGGCTCTTTCATTCCAATCCCTGGTATTGATGCCACTGTACTTGCCAAACTGCTTGAGCAACAGCGTGGCACCATCATTGAAATGTTCAACATGTTCTCTGGTGGTGCTCTTAGCCGTGCTTCTATTTTCGCACTGGGTATCATGCCGTATATTTCGGCATCCATTATTATTCAGTTATTAACGGTGGTTCATCCAGCGTTAGCGGAAATTAAGAAAGAAGGGGAGGCTGGCCGTCGTAAGATTAGCCAGTACACCCGATACGGTACGTTGGTATTGGCCATATTTCAGTCAATCGGTATTGCTACCGGTTTACCGAATATGCCAGGGATGCAGGGCCTGGTGATGAATCCAGGCTTTGCCTTCTATTTTACCGCTGTTGTGAGTCTGGTCTCAGGGACAATGTTCCTGATGTGGCTGGGCGAACAGATTACTGAGCGCGGTATCGGTAACGGTATTTCGATCATTATCTTCGCAGGTATTGTTGCGGGTCTCCCGCCGGCCATTGGCCATACCATCGAGCAAGCGCGGCAAGGTGACCTGCACTTCCTTCTGTTGCTGTTGGTTGCAGTACTCGTATTCGCCGTGACCTTCTTTGTTATTTTCGTTGAGCGTGGTCAACGCCGCATTGTGGTGAACTATGCAAAACGTCAGCAAGGTCGTCGTGTTTACGCTGCACAGAGCACACATTTACCGTTGAAAGTGAACATGGCGGGCGTAATTCCGGCTATTTTTGCTTCCAGCATTATTCTGTTCCCGGCAACGATTGCATCGTGGTTCGGGGGCGGTACCGGTTGGAACTGGCTGACAACAATTTCGCTGTATTTGCAGCCAGGACAGCCGCTTTATGTGCTACTCTATGCGACTGCAATCATCTTCTTCTGTTTCTTCTATACGGCGTTGGTTTTCAACCCACGTGAAACAGCAGATAACCTGAAGAAGTCTGGTGCATTCGTACCGGGAATTCGTCCGGGAGAGCAAACGGCGAAGTACATCGATAAAGTGATGACGCGTTTAACCTTAATCGGTGCGCTGTATATTACTTTTATCTGCCTTATCCCGGAGTTCATGCGTGATGCGATGAAGGTTCCCTTCTACTTTGGCGGTACGTCACTGCTTATCGTAGTTGTCGTCATCATGGACTTTATGGCTCAAGTGCAAACTCTGATGATGTCAAGTCAGTACGAGTCGGCATTGAAGAAAGCTAACCTGAAGGGCTACGGCCGTTAATTCAGGTGGTTGAGAAGTTACGGAGAGTAAAAATGAAAGTTCGTGCTTCCGTCAAGAAATTATGTCGTAACTGCAAAATCATTCGTCGCGACGGTGTCGTCCGTGTGATCTGCAGCGCCGAGCCAAAGCATAAACAGCGCCAAGGCTGATTTTGTCACATATTTTTCTTGCAAAGTCGGGTTGAGCTGGCTAGATTAGCCAGCCAATCTTTTGTATGTCAGTGCGTTTCCATTTGAGTATCCTGAAAACGGGCTTTTCAGCATGGGACGTGCTTATTTAATTATAGGAGTGCATAGTGGCCCGTATAGCAGGCATTAACATTCCTGATCAAAAACATACCGTTATCGCATTAACTTCGATCTTCGGTATCGGTAAAACTCGTTCTAAAGCCATCTGCGCTTCAACGGGTATTGCTGAAAATGTTAAGATCAGTGAGCTGTCTGAAGAACAAATTGATCAGCTGCGTGATGCAGTTGCGAAATTCGTTGTAGAAGGTGATCTGCGCCGTGAAATCACCCTGAGCATCAAGCGTCTTATGGACCTTGGTTGCTACCGTGGTTTGCGCCATCGTCGTGGTCTCCCGGTTCGCGGTCAGCGTACCAAGACCAACGCACGTACCCGTAAGGTCCGCGTAAACCGATCAAGAAATAATCGGGGTGAGTAAATAATGGCAAAGGCACCAGTTCGTGCACGTAAGCGTGTAAGAAAACAAGTCTCAGATGGCGTGGCTCATGTCCATGCTTCTTTTAACAACACCATCGTTACCATTACTGATCGTCAGGGTAACGCTCTGGGTTGGGCAACCGCCGGTGGTTCCGGTTTCCGCGGTTCACGTAAATCCACTCCGTTTGCTGCTCAGGTCGCTGCAGAGCGCTGTGCAGAAGCGGTAAAAGATTACGGTATTAAGAACCTGGAAGTTATGGTTAAGGGTCCGGGTCCGGGTCGCGAATCTACGATTCGTGCCTTGAACGCCGCTGGTTTCCGCATCACTAATATTACTGATGTGACTCCGATCCCTCATAACGGTTGTCGTCCGCCGAAAAAACGTCGCGTATAACGCCCGTTTTTTTAGGATAGTTGGAGAAAGAAAATGGCAAGATATTTGGGTCCTAAGCTCAAGCTGAGCCGTCGTGAGGGCACTGACTTATTCCTTAAGTCTGGCGTTCGCGCGATTGATTCCAAGTGTAAGATCGAACAAGCGCCTGGTCAGCATGGTGCGCGTAAACCGCGTCTGTCTGATTACGGCGGTCAGTTACGTGAGAAGCAGAAAGTTCGTCGTATCTACGGCGTGCTGGAGCGTCAGTTCCGTAACTACTATAAAGAAGCAGCACGTCTTAAAGGCAACACGGGTGAAAACCTGCTGGCTCTGCTGGAAGGCCGTCTGGACAACGTAGTTTATCGTATGGGCTTTGGTGCCACTCGTGCGGAAGCACGTCAGCTGGTGAGCCATAAGTCTGTTCTGGTAAATGGCCGCGTTGTTAACATCGCTTCTTATCAGGTATCTCCGAATGATGTCGTTAGCATCCGTGAGAAAGCCAAAAAGCAATCTCGCGTGAAGGCCGCTCTGGAGCTGGCTGAGCAGCGTGAAAAGCCAACCTGGCTGGAAGTTGATGCGACTAAGATGGAAGGTGTGTTCAAGCGTATTCCTGAGCGTACTGATCTGTCTGCGGACATTAACGAACACCTGATCGTCGAGCTTTACTCTAAGTAAAGCTTAGTACCAAAGAGAGGACACAATGCAGGGTTCTGTGACAGAGTTTCTAAAACCGCGCCTGGTAGATATCGAGCAAGTGAGTTCGACGCACGCCAAGGTGACCCTTGAGCCTTTAGAGCGTGGCTTTGGCCATACTCTTGGTAACGCACTGCGCCGTATTCTGCTTTCTTCCATGCCGGGTTGCGCGGTGACCGAGGTTGAAATTGATGGTGTACTACATGAGTACAGCACCAAAGAGGGCGTACAGGAAGATATCCTGGAAATCCTGCTCAACCTGAAAGGGCTGGCGGTAAGAGTTCAGGGTAAAGATGAAGTCATTCTGACCCTGAATAAATCTGGCATTGGCCCTGTGACTGCAGCCGACATTACCCATGATGGTGATGTCGAAATCGTCAAGCCTCAGCACGTGATCTGCCATCTGACCGATGAGAACGCTGCTATCAGCATGCGTATCAAAGTTCAGCGTGGTCGTGGTTATGTGCCGGCTTCTGCCCGAATTCATTCGGAAGAAGATGAGCGCCCAATCGGCCGTCTGTTAGTTGATGCTTGCTACAGCCCTGTAGATCGTATTGCCTACAATGTTGAAGCAGCGCGCGTCGAACAGCGTACCGACCTGGACAAGCTGGTCATCGAAATGGAAACCAACGGCACAATCGATCCTGAAGAGGCGATTCGTCGTGCGGCAACCATCCTGGCAGAACAACTGGAAGCTTTCGTTGACTTACGTGATGTACGTCAGCCGGAAGTAAAAGAAGAGAAACCAGAATTCGATCCGATCCTGCTGCGCCCTGTTGACGATCTGGAATTGACTGTCCGCTCTGCTAACTGCCTTAAGGCAGAAGCTATCCACTACATCGGTGATCTGGTACAGCGTACCGAGGTTGAGCTGCTTAAAACGCCTAACCTGGGTAAAAAATCTCTTACTGAGATTAAAGATGTGCTCGCCTCACGTGGTCTTTCTCTGGGCATGCGCCTTGAGAACTGGCCGCCGGCAAGCATTGCTGATGAATAACCCGATCACAGGTTAAGGTTTCACTGAGAAGGATAAGGTCATGCGCCATCGTAAGAGTGGTCGTCAACTGAACCGCAACAGCAGCCATCGTCAGGCTATGTTCCGTAACATGCTGGCTCTCTGGTTCGTCATGAGATCATCAAGACGACTCTGCCGAAAGCCAAAGAGTTGCGCCGCGTAGTTGAGCCGCTGATTACTCTTGCCAAGACCGACAACGTAGCTAATCGTCGTCTGGCATTCGCCCGCACTCGTGATAACGAGATCGTGGCAAAACTGTTTAATGAGCTGGGCCCGCGTTTCGCGAGCCGTGCCGGTGGTTACACTCGCATTCTGAAGTGTGGCTTCCGCGCTGGTGACAACGCTCCGATGGCATACATCGAGCTGGTTGATCGTCCAGAAGCTCAAGCAGAAGCAGCCGCAGAGTAATCTGTAGCAATGTAAAAAACCCGCTTCGGCGGGTTTTTTATTGCCCGAAATTTACTATCTTTAGTGCTTATTACCAAATTCAGTCATCAGAAGTGCAGGAGAGTTGACGATGTGGCTGGTTGATCAGCTTGCAGAACAACATATTAAAGCCGCGCTGGATAAGGGGGAGCTGAGCCAGTTGCCCGGTGAAGGCAAACCGCTTCAGCTTGATGACGATAGCCATGTCCCGCCAGAGCTTCGTGCCGGTTATCGGCTGCTAAAAAATGCAGGTTTTTTACCCCCCGAACTGGAATTGCGTCGTGAAGCGATCGCAGTAAACGATCTGATTCGCCAGCTGGATCCCGGCGATCCGCGTTATCAGGATCACTGCCGCCGCCTCAAATTTCTGGAACTCAGGCTACAGCAGGCCGGTATGCGCACCGATTTTCTGCACGGCGACTATGCCGACGCCATTCAGCAGCGTTTTTCTCAGGAGAAATAGATGTACAGAATTGGTCAATTGGCAAAGCTTGCCGACGTAACACCCGATACTATCCGTTTCTATGAGAAGCAGCAGATGATGGACCATGGCGGACGAACGGAAGGCGGTTTTCGTTTATACGGTGAAAATGATCTGCAACGGCTTAAATTTATCCGTTACGGCCGTAAACTCGGCTTCAGCCTTGAAGCCATCAGGGAGCTGCTTTCCATTCGCGTTGACCCGGCACATCATACCTGTCAGGAGTCGAAGTCCATCGTCGAAAAGCGGCTTGGGGAAGTTGCGGAGATGATCGCCGAGTTAGAATCGATGCAGCGCTCGCTTCAGCATCTTTCAGATGCCTGCTGTGGTGACACTCACAGTAGCGTTTCGTGCTCTATCCTTGAAGCGCTCGAACGGGGAGAAGGGATCAGCAGATAAGGATATTGTTTTTTTTGTGCAAAGGAATAGAGTATCTCGCTATTCCAACAGGAGGAATCATGAGTAAATATCAGCACACGAAAGGGCAGATACGCGATAACGCGATTGAAGCACTGTTACACGATCCACTGTTTCGGCAACGCATAGAACAGAAGCAAAAAGGGAAAGGAAGTTTTAAACGGAAAGAGAAACACACTAAGGGACAGAGCTGGGAGGCCAGTGATAAGACAGCATCTTATCACTGGCCTTCTGCTTTCAGCGGTGAAAAAACCGCATGGCAGGCGGCTTATTATTTAAACCCGGGTATTCTGCTGCTTCAGTAAGTCACGGATTTCAGTCAGAAGCACTTCTTCATTCGATGGCTTAGCCGCTGGCTTTTCGACTTCTTTTTTCTTATAGAGACGGTTCATCAGTTTGATCGCCATGAAAATGGCAAAAGCAATGATGATAAAGTCGAAGATAGTCTGCAGGAAAACACCGTACTGCATGACAACAGCAGGCGTATCGCCAACCGCAGGTTTCAGTACCCAACCGAACGACTTGAAATCAACGCCACCAATCAGCAGCCCGAGCGGCGGCATAATGATGTTGGCGACGAGTGACGACACGATCTTACCAAACGCGGCGCCGATAATGACACCCACTGCCAAATCCACCACGTTGCCGCGCATTGCGAAATCACGAAACTCTTTGAATAAACTCATACTTATCTCCTTGCCCTGGCCAATGCCCTAAAGTCTAACAAACCCTGCTGTTTTTGCCATAATCACAGGGAATTAAGCGGCAGTTTCCCGCTGGGTTTACTTCATTACTGCTAACGCTGTGGTTACAGGAAGAAAGGACTTGGCTGGAACAGACGTTCCACATCTGACACAAATTTTTTGTCAGTCAGGAACATGATGACATGATCGCCTTGCTCAATACGCAGGTTGTCATTAGCTATCATTACATCATCACCGCGCACCACTGCACCGATAATGGTGCCAGGCGGCAGTTTGATATCATCGATTGAACGGCCGACAACACGTGAGGTGGTTTCGTCACCGTGGGCGATGGCTTCGATCGCTTCAGCGATACCGCGCCGCAGGGATGAGACACCAACGATATCGGCTTTACGCACATGACCCAGCAAGGCTGAAATGGTGGCCTGCTGAGGAGAGATCGCGATGTCGATGACGCTGCCCTGTACCAGGTCGACATAAGCGCGACGCTGAATCAGCACCATCACTTTCTTCGCGCCCATTTTTTTCGCCAGCATGGCTGACATGATGTTGGCTTCATCATCATTGGTAACGGCGATAAACAGATCGACCTGCTCAATATGTTCTTCTGCCAGTAACTCCTGGTCCGAGGCATCACCATAGAAAACGATGGTGTCCTGCAAATGCTCCGCCAGTTCCGCCGCGCGTTGGGGGTTACGCTCAATCAGCTTGACGCTGTAATTTTTCTCCAGCTTTTGCGCCAGACCGAAACCAATATTGCCGCCGCCGACCAGCATAATACGTTTGTAAGGCTTCTCCAGACGCTGCATTTCACTCATTACTGCACGTATATTCTGGCTGGCGGCGATGAAAAACACCTCATCGCCCGCTTCCACAATGGTTGAACCTTGCGGACGAATCGGGCGGTCCTGACGAAAAATGGCGGCCACGCGGGTGTCAATGTGCGGCATGTGTTCACGCATGATGGAGAGCGGATTACCGACCAGCGGACCGCCATAATAGGCTTTGACCACCGCCAGACTGACTTTGCCTTCTGCAAAGTTCACCACCTGTAACGCTCCCGGATACTGGATCAGACGATAGATATTGTCGATCACCAGCTGCTCAGGTGAGATCAAATGATCGATCGGTACCGCTTCAGGAATAAAAAGTTTATCGGCATCGCGCAAATAATCCGCTGCGCGGATCCGGGCGATCCGGTTAGGCGTGTTGAAAAGCGAATAAGCGATCTGACAGGCGATCATATTGGTTTCATCGGAGTTGGTTACAGCAACCAGCATATCGGCATCTTCTGCGCCTGCTTCTCGCAATATCCGTGGATGGGAACCATGACCCTGCACCACACGCAGATCGAATTTATCCTGCAGATGACGTAAGCGCGAAGCGTCGGTATCGACCACCGTGATATCGTTATTCTCACCGACCAGGTTTTCTGCCAGCGTGCCGCCGACCTGTCCTGCACCCAGAATGATTATTTTCATCGCTTATCAACGCTCATATCAATTAGCATCCGGTTTTTTTATCAGCTTAGCGTAGAAGAAACCATCTCCGCCTTCGGCCTCAGGAAAGACCTGCCAGCCGTTAGCTGGTGCATCCCGCAGCGGCTTCGCTTCGGCATCCGGCTGACGCTGCAAAAAGGCTTCAATTTGCTGCTGATTCTCTTCAGGCAGAATAGAGCAGGTGGCGTAAATCAGGGTGCCACCCGGTTTAAG
This sequence comes from Pantoea conspicua, assembly GCF_002095315.1. Lineage (GTDB taxonomy): Bacteria > Pseudomonadota > Gammaproteobacteria > Enterobacterales > Enterobacteriaceae > Pantoea > Pantoea conspicua. The sequence continues at coordinate 7,193 of NZ_MLFN01000055.1, read as the reverse complement.
GTGTGGCCAGACCGCATCCATGATTTCGCGTTGCAGCTTCGCCAGTTCGGCGATGTCACGATCGCGACGCAGCCATTTAATATCCGGATGGCGGCGGATGACGCCCGTCGCCGAACAGGGCGCATCCAGCAGAATGCGGTCAAACTGACGTTCGCCGCACCACTGCTGTGGCGTGCGTCCATCACCCTGTTTCACCTCAGCTTTCATACCCAGACGCTGAAGATTTTCTTCAACGCGTTTAAGACGCTGTGCATCCACATCCACCGCCAGCACCTGAGCTTCGGGTGCCACTTCAAGAATATGGGTTGTTTTACCGCCCGGCGCGGCGCACAGGTCGAGAATCTGCTCACCATTCTGCGGCTCCAGCAACAGGGCGCAACGCTGGGCGGAGAGATCCTGAACGGTCACCCAACCCTGGTCGAAGCCTGGTAAATGGCTGACTGGTGCCGGCGATTCAAGACGCAGGGCATCCGGCACCTCTGCTGCGGGATGGGCGAGCTTGCCGCTTTCGTTCAGCATTGCCAGCCAGCCATCACGGTCGTGATGCTGACGGTTAACGCGTAACCACATTGGCGGGCGCAGATTGTTCGCTTCAACGATCTGCTGCCATTGTTCCGGCCAGGCGTGCTGTAATCGCTTTAACAGCCAGCCCGGATGCAGATAGCGCTGCGGGCCATCCTGAATGCTGGCAAGCAGCTCTTCTCTCTGGCGCTGATACTGGCGTAAAACACCGTTAAGCAATCCTTTGAGGCTGGTGCGCTTCAGTACTTCCGCGCCAGCCACGGTTTCAGCCAGGGCCGCATGAGCGGGAACGCGGGTATATTCCAGCTGATAGAGGCCGACCATAATCAGGTAATGCAGAACACGCTGTTTGCCGGTCAGTGGACGCTCCATCAGCTTGCCAATTAAGGCCTCAAGCTGCGGTAACGTACGCAACACACCAAAGCAGATCTCCTGCACTAAAGCGCTGTCTTTGTCGGAGAGCTTTTTCTGCGCCGCCGGTAACGCCGTATTAAGCGATTCGCCTTTATCGACAACGCGCTCAATGAGCTGAGCGGAGAGGCTACGCAGGTTGGTTGATTTATTCATAGGATTTTGTCATCAAACAAAAAGCCCGGTGCATGACCGGGCCAGAGAGTCAGTCGAGAAGGGTTCCAGCTTCAAACCATTCCCGGCGCGAGTTGAGAAGATCCTGAGCCGACATCGGTTTTTTACCGGCGGGCTGCAACTGCAACAGATTAAGCACACCCTGAGCGGTTGCCACCTGAATACCCTGCTTGTCAGCACGGATGATTTGACCGGGCTGATGATCGCTGTGTGGCAGCACGCTGGCCTGCCAGACTTTAACCGGCTGGTCATCAATCGTGAAGAAACTCATCGGCCAGGGATTAAAGGCACGAATGCACCGCTCGAGCTGTTCAGCCGACAGCGTCCAGTCCAGACGCGCCTCTTCTTTACTCAGTTTCTCAGCGTAATTAGCAAGTGATTCGTCCTGCTTTTCGGGCACAGCCTGCTGACTGGCAAGTAAGCTCAGCGTATCCAGCAGGCCCTGTGGTCCCAGCTGCGCCAGCTTGTCGTACAGTGTCGCGCTGGTATCCTGCGCGGTAATCGGGCAGGCCAGTTTATGCAGCATGTCACCGGTATCTAATCCCACATCCATCTGCATGATGGTGATACCTGTCTCACTGTCGCCAGCCCAGAGCGCACGCTGGATAGGCGCTGCGCCACGCCAGCGCGGCAGCAGAGAACCATGCACGTTGATACAGCCGAGACGCGGCATATCAAGTACCGCTTTCGGTAAAATCAGCCCGTACGCCACCACAACCATCACATCAGCCTGTAAATCGGCGACCAGCTGCTGGTTCTCTTCGGGTCGCAACGACTTAGGCTGATAAACCGGAATATCGTGAGCCAGTGCCAGCGTTTTAACCGGGCCGGGCGTAACTTGTTGCCGCGACCTGCGGGACGGTCGGGCTGCGTGAATACGCCAACTACCTGATGCTCAGAAGCAAGCAGCGCGTCAAGATGACGCGCTGCGAAGTCAGGTGTGCCGGCAAAGATAATTTTTAGCGGGGCAGACACGTTTATCCCTTCTCAGATACTCAGGAAGCCTGCGCGTTCTGGCGCGCCAGCTTCTCTAACTTTGTTTTGATTCGCTGGCGCTTTAAAGGCGACAGATAATCAATAAACAGTTTGCCATCCAGATGATCGATCTCATGTTGAATACAGATGGCCAGTAACTCACTGGCTTCCAGTTCAAAGCTGTTGCCGTCACGATCCAGCGCGCGAACCTTGACGTGTTCTGCGCGTGGTACAAAGGCACGCTGTTCAGGAATAGAAAGACAACCCTCTTCGATACCGGTTTCGCCGCTTTTTTCCAGCAGTTCAGGGTTGATCAATACCAGACGCTCTTCACGACTTTCAGAAACATCGATGACAATGATGCGCTGGTGGATGTCCACCTGCGTCGCAGCAAGACCGATACCTTCTTCGGCATACATGGTCTCGAACATATCATCGACGATACGCTGAATGTCTGCGTTAACTTCTTTAACGGGCGCAGCGATTTTGCGAAGGCGCTCGTCAGGGAAATGTAATACCTGCAAAACTGACATAAATATCCAGATCTGTATTCGGTTAAGAAAAGATTACTACCTCATATTGTAGACTTTTTGAGGGCTGATTGACAGCATTCTGCGGCAGGAAGCCAGCGGGATCAGGGAGTCAGAAATGGACAAAATAGCGCGCTATGTACGGCTGGCGGCGGTCAGTGGAATGACCGGCAGGCGCTGGATTGAGGTGGCTACCCAGCTGGACGCCGCGGATGGCGATCTGCTGCACACCAGACTGGATGCTGCGCAACGTCTGCAGTATCAGGCTCTGCCCGAAAAGCAGGTGGACGAAGTACGGCGCTGGCTGACAAGCAGCACCGGCCATCATCTGCTTACCGCTCTGGATGTAAGTTATCCGGCCCGGCTAAAAGAAATTTCGCGCTTTCCGCCCGTGCTGTATATCCAGGGCGATCCCGCTGTATTGAATACACCCCAGCTTGCCGTGGTCGGCAGCCGTAATAGTTCACATGCTGGACGCTACTGGTGCGACTGGTTTACCCAGCACCTGGCACTGAGCGGCCTGACCATTACCAGCGGCTTAGCACGCGGAATTGACGGTGTGGCACATCAGGCCGCACTCAACGTGGGTGGCAAAACGGTGGCGGTGTCAGGCTGCGGCCTTCAGCATCTCTATCCGAAGAGTCATCTGCGGCTGGCCGGCGAGATCATGGAACAGGGCGGGGCGATCATCTCAGAGTTTCCGCTGGCCACCCTTCCTCATCCACACAATTTTCCACGCCGTAATCGTATCATCAGCGGTTTGAGCCTTGGTGTGCTGGTGGTTGAAGCCTCGCTAAAGAGCGGTTCACTGGTTACTGCTCGCTGTGCGCTGGAGCAGAACCGGAATATTTATGCGCTGCCGGGTGCGCTGGGCAATCCGTCAGGTGAGGGCGTTAACTGGCTGATTCAGCAGGGTGCGCTGCTGGTGGCGCATCCGAATAATATCCTGGAGGATCTGGCGAGTGTCCTGAACTGGTTGCCTGATACACAAACCGACCAAATTTATTCTGATGACAGTGACGATGCTCCATTGCCATTTGCTGATGTGTTGGCTAACGTAGGTGATGATGTTACACCTGTTGACGTTGTCGCTGAACGTGCCGGCCAACCTGTGCCAGTTATCTCAGCTCAGTTGCTGGAACTGGAGTTAGCAGGATGGATCGCAGCTGTACCCGGCGGCTATGTCCGATTAAGGAGGGCATGCCATGTTCGACGTACTCATGTACTTGTTTGAGACATATATCCACAACGAAGCAGAAATGGGTGTTGATCAGGACAGATTGACAGATGACTTGACGGATGCCGGGTTTCATCGTGAAGATATTTACAGCGCGTTGAACTGGTTAGAAAGGTTGGCCGACTATCAGGAAGGGCTGGTTGCGCCAATTTTGCTGGCAAATGATCCGCTCTCTATGCGCATCTATACCGATGAAGAGAGTAACCGTTTAGATGCTGAAAGCCGTGGTTTCCTGCTTTTCCTGGAACAAATTCAGGTGCTGAGTCTGGAAACGCGCGAGATGGTCATCGAACGAGTCATGGCGCTTGATACCCCTGAGTTTGACTTAGAGGATCTCAAATGGGTGGTGCTGATGGTGCTGTTTAACATCCCCGGATGTGAAAATGCTTATCAGCAGATGGAAGAACTGCTATTCGACGTCAATGAAGGTATGCTGCATTAAAATTCCTTTCATGCATTCATCGTTATGAGTAAAGCTGCACTCTTCACCGTGCGTAAACAGGATCCCTGCCCCGCTTGCGGGGCAGAACTGGTTATACGCTCCGGCAAACATGGCCCTTTTTTGGGCTGCGCAAATTATCCTGCGTGCGACTATATCCGGCCCTTAAAAAGCCAGGCTGACGGACATGTCGTTAAAGTGCTGGAGGGGCATGCCTGTCCGGACTGCGGCGCGGATAAAGTATTGCGTCAGGGTCGCTTTGGCATGTTTATCGGCTGCAGCCACTACCCGGAATGTGGCTACACGGAAACCATCGACAAACCGGATGAAACCACACTGACGTGTCCGCAATGTCAGCAAGGTAAATTAGTCCAGCGGCGTTCCCGCTATGGCAAAACCTTTCATTCCTGCGATCGTTATCCGGCCTGCCAGTTTGCAGTCAATCTGACACCCGTAGCCGGGACCTGTCCTCATTGTCAGTTTCCGCTATTAGTAGAAAAGAAGACGGCGCAGGGCGTGAAACGCTTCTGTGCCAGTAAGAGTTGTGGCAAAGCCATCGCTGAAGAGAACTGAGACATTATGGATAATCAACATCTCGCTGGCGCCATTGAGCGTTGCGTGAGTCATCTGAATCGCCAGGCGGTGATCGCCTATCCCACTGAAGCCGTGTTTGGGCTGGGCTGTGATCCTGACAGTGAGTCTGCCGTCATGGCGTTGCTGGCGCTGAAACAGCGTCCGGTAGAGAAGGGACTGATCCTGATTGCTGCTGATTATTCGCAGCTCGAACCCTATATCTCTGATCGCGAACTGTCGGTGATTCAGCGTGAACGGATGTTTGCCTGCTGGCCGGGGCCGGTGACCTTTGTGGTTCCCGTTCCACCGCAGACGCCACGCTGGTTAACCGGGCAGTTTGATTCGCTGGCGATTCGCGTCAGCGATCATCCCGATGTACAGGCGCTTTGCCGTGCGTTTGGTAAACCGCTGGTTTCAACCAGTGCCAACCTGTCGGGTCAGCCTCCGTGCCGCACGGCCGAAGAGGTTAAGCGCCAGTTTGGGGATGATTTTCCGATCTTATCGGGCAAAACCGGTGGACGGCAAAACCCTTCAGAAATCCGCGATGTCATCAGCGGCGAACTCATACGTCAGGGCTAAATCATGGACCAATTCGCCGTTTTCGGTAATCCAATCAACCACAGCAAATCACCGTTAATCCATCAGGCTTTTGCAGAACAGACCGGGATAGAGCACCGTTATGGCCGGATCTGCGCGCCGGTTGAGGGTTTTCCGCAGGCTCTGACGGCGTTTTTTGAACAGGAAGGCCGCGGGGCGAATGTCACTCTGCCTTTCAAGCAGCAGGCGTGGGAGTTTGCCGATCGGCTCAGCGATCGGGCTGCCCGTTCGGGTGCGGTGAATACCCTGAAGAAACTCAGCGACGGACAGATTTATGGCGATAACACCGATGGTATTGGCTTACTGAGCGATCTTCAGCGGCTGGCAATGATCAAACCCGGCGATAATGTGTTGCTGGTGGGAGCGGGCGGGGCAGCTCGCGGCGTGATCCTGCCGCTGCTGTCAGCCGGGGTCTCAATGACTATCGTCAACCGTACCTTTGCCCGTGCTGAGGAACTGGCAGAACTGTTCCGGCAGAATGGCGCAATTAATGCGTGTGGCTTTGAGCAACTGGCAGACAAAACTTTTGATCTGGTCATCAATGCGACCTCAAGCGGCGTAGAGGGAAAAACGCCGCCTCTGCCAGTAACACTTATTCATCCTGAACTGCGCTGTTATGACATGTTCTACCAACGCGGTCTGACCCCTTTCCTGCAGTGGTGTCAGGAGCAGGGTGCGCAACATCTGGCAGATGGATTAGGCATGCTGGTGGGCCAGGCGGCGCATGCTTTTCATTTATGGCACGGCGTAATGCCAGATATCACGCCGGTTATTGCTCAGTTGAAGCAGGCGATGCAGTCGTGAATCAGGCCATCCAGTTTCCCGATGATGAGATTTATGACGCGGCGCGGCAGGCGATCTGTTTTCCGGTGCTGGTTAACGGTATGCGGTTGACCTGTGCCATCAGCGCCGCGACATTACGATCCCGCTTTGGTGAGGGAGACGCGATGACGCTGTTTCAGCATCACCGCTGGGATCTGGAAGAGGAAGCCGAAACGGCGATTCGTCAGGATGATATTGATACTCAGGGCTGGGTCTGGTTGTCTTCGCCAGAGTAATCATTTTTCCAGCTGACATAGTTGCTGGCTGAATAGCGTAAACCTTCTTTTTCCTGCTCATTGAGCGGACGAACCTGCCTGACCGGGCTGCCGAGGTAAAGGTAGCCACTCTCCAGCCGTTTACCCGGCGGCACCAGACTTCCGGCACCGATCATCACCTCTTCTTCTACTATTACGCCATCCAGCAGGATTGACCCCATTCCAACCAATACGCGATCGCCAATGGTACAGCCATGCAGCATCGCTTTATGCCCGACTGTCACATCCTGCCCAATAATCAGCGGAAAGCCTTGTGGGTTGGAGGCCGACTTATGGGTGACGTGCAGCACGCTGCCATCCTGAATGTTGGTGCGGGCGCCAATGCGAACCTGGTTCACGTCACCGCGAATCGCAACCAGCGGCCAGATGCTGACGTCATCTTCCAAAATCACATCGCCGACGACGATGCTACTCGGATCGACCATCACGCGCTGGCCGGTTTGCGGGAAGAGATGTTTATAGGAGCGTAAGGCGGAAGTCATCATGTTCTCCTTGATACTGAATTTATTGCAGCCTGATGTGATTTCAGGCAACTGACAAGCCAATTCTGACCCGGATCGCTGGCGATCTCACCAATCTGGATCATTTATAACCACTCAGAAAAAAGATCCAAAAAAGGGTTGTGCTCTGAAGCGGGA
>NZ_MLFN01000054.1 GCF_002095315.1 Pantoea conspicua | reverse complement strand
TATTTAGGGGCGTAGTTCAATTGGTAGAGCACCGGTCTCCAAAACCGGGTGTTGGGGGTTCGAGTCCCTCCGCCCCTGCCAGAAAACGATCCTTTGCTTCGGCAAAGGATTTTTTTTTGCCTGTAGCCAATGCAGAACAAAAAACCAGCTCACATCCGCTGGCTTTTCATCCTTCCCCTCGCCTTTATCCCACTTTTCCCGTTCGAAAATCAGCTGTTTTGCCTGACCAGAACCGGAAACTTCAGCAACTGACGAATATGAGCTTGTTGATCACTGTTCTGTAACCAGACGGCATAAAGCGGGCGCACCGCAACCGGCGTATCCGGAATCACCATCAGCTCGCTGTAGAGGCTATGCCAGAAGTCAGGCAGAAAGGCGCAGGCACCTGTCGTATGCAATAGCTCACGTGTGACATGAGCCGATGTTGTGGTCAGGACCGGTACGTCATCACCGCCGGAGAGATAGCTCTCGTGCTGATGAAAATCTGCGCCCCATTCCAGCTTAATATAATCATACTTCTCACGCTTTCCACTCTGCCGTGCACAAAATAATGCCAGTGAGATATGACCAATCTGCTGGCTGGTCAGCTCATCCATTTTTGGTGCTTCAGTGGTGATCAGCAGATCCAGCTGGCGCTCATGCAGCTGCTTAACCAGCAGATGACGCTGCGCGACTCGCGCTTCTAAATGCAGGCTCTCCCGGTTCTCATAGAGCGTCTGCAGCCACGGTGTGAGATAGGCTTCCCAGAGCGAGGCACTGGCCCCGATAGAGAGCTCATGATGTTGCTGGGTGTGGGAGACCTCCTTCTTAGCCATCAGCCAGGTACTCATCAGGCTTTCAGCGTAGGGCAATAGCCGTTCGCCCGCGGCCGTCAGCCGTATGTTGTTGCGATGCCGGGTAAAAAGATTGACACCAAGCTGATTTTCCAGCTGACGGATGCGAAAACTGACAGCAGATTGCGTGAGGTAAAGTGCTTCCGCAGCACGCCCGAAATGGCGCGTTCGACTTACTTCCAGGAAAGTCTTCAGTAATTCCGTATCCACAGCGTTCTCCCAAAATTTGTTTGTCGTATAGATTTAAATGTTTTGTTTTACACTCTGTCAAGCCTATCTAATACTCCGCGCCATAAATAGTAAGGCATAAGAGAATCAGGAGCGTGTAACATGGCGGAAAGCTTCTTAACCGAAAATCGTTTCTTTGATAACAAACATTACCCGCGTGGTTTCTCACGTCACGGTGATTTTACGATTAAAGAAGCCCAGCTTCTTGAACGCCACGGTTTCGCCTTTAATGAGCTTGATTTATCAAAGCGTGAACCTGCAACAGAAGAAGAACGGTTATTCATTGAAGTGTGTCGTGGTCAGCGTGAGCCGCAAACGGAAGCTGAGCGTGTATGGACCAAATACATCACACGCATTAAGCGTCCGAAGCGTTTTCACACACTGTCTGGCGGGAAGCCGCAGATGGATACCGTTGAAGACTTCAGCGACAGCGACGACTAATAAAGAAGGGGCGTAAGCCCCTTCTTTTATTGCAGGCTGTTATGCAGATGGATCATTAAGCGATCAATACAGCGATAACTCACCGCTTCCTGCAAATGCGCCCGGCTTATCTTCTCATCCCCCGCCAGGTCAGCCAGCGTTCGAGACACTTTTAAAATCCTCTGCCAGGCCCGTACCGATAAACCCAGCTTCTCCAGCACCGACTCCAGCCATTCAGCATCTTCTTTGCCAATCTGACACCAGCGCAGAATTTCTGCATTGTTCATATGCGCATTAATCTTGCCTGACCGCGCCAGCTGAATAGCGCGTGCGGCGACGACCCGATGACGCACCGTCGCTGAGTTCTCCGCCGGGTGGCATTGTCTGCTTAGCATCCCACCCGGTAGCAGCGGGACTTCAAGCGACAGATCAAAGCGATCAAGAAAAGGGCCGGATAATTTGCTGAGATAGCGCAGCACCTGCTGTGGCGAGCAACGATTATGCTGACCCTGATAATGTCCGGTAGGGCTCGGGTTCATCGCGGCGATGAGCTGAAACCGTGCAGGATAGGTTACTTTTGCTCTGGCTCGGGAAATAGCAATGAGTCCCGACTCTATCGGTTCACGTAGCGAGTCGAGCACTTTGCGATCAAATTCCGGCAGTTCATCTAAAAACAGTACGCCATTATGTGCCAGCGAGATCTCGCCGGGCCGCGGCAGTGAGCCGCCCCCAATCAGGGCATACAGAGAGGCGCTGTGGTGAGGCGACCTGAATGGCCTTGTGCGCCACTGTCGGTGTGATGGGTTGCCGTTGACCAGGCTGGCAATAGCCGCGCACTCCAGCGCCTCCTGATCGCTCAGGGGCGGCATGATGCCCGGTAGTCGGGTCGCCAGCATGGTTTTGCCTGTGCCGGGCGGTCCGATCAGCAACAGGTTATGACCACCTGCTGCGGTAACTTCTAATGCTCTGCGTCCCTGTTGCTGACCAATAATGTCGGCGAGATCATCGCCCGACGCTTCACACTGATCGTCAGGATAGCTGGCAAGCGATAAAGTGAGCTGATTATGCAAAAAAGCACAGACCTCACTGAGGTGTGATGCAATCAACGATGAACCCTGGCGAATCAATCCGACATCCGTCTGGTTCTGGCGGGAGAGCACCAGCTGCCGCCCGGCCTGGATTGCCACCATTGCCGCGGGAATCGCGCCTTGTACACCACAGAGCGCGCCGTCAAGGGCGAGCTCGCCCAGAAACTCATAATGAGTCAGCTTATCCGCAGGCAGCTGTTCAGAGGCCACCAGAATGGCGATCGCCATCGGCAAGTCATAACGTCCTCCCTCTTTGGGGAGATCCGCCGGCGCCAGGTTGATGGTGACCCGTTTGGCCGGAAAGATAAATCCGCTATTGATAATGGCGCTGCGTACCCGTTCACGCGCCTCTTTTACCGTGGTCTCTGGCAGGCCGACCAGCGTCAGGGCGGGCAGACCATTGCTGATATGCGCCTCGATAGTCACCAGTGGCGCCTCTACCCCCAACGCAGCCCGGGTCAGGACTTTTGATAATGACATAATCGCTCCTTAATGCTGCCAGTCTGCGGTCAGCAAAAAAGAAAAGCGAAGAGAGCATCATCGATATACGAGTCGGAACACAGCGGATCGGTAACCGTTACAGAGCGGGTCAAAAGCGAGCGAGGCTGTACGCAAATCCAGCAGAATATTATTACGTCACGAAAGTGATGAATATTTATCATCCGGAAATTATTCTTTTTATTACAAATCGATAGGCTGATACTTAATGCCAGTCACCGAAAAAAGCAGACGAAAAATGTTGTGCTATCCCCCCTGACTATGTTAACTCTGTAGGCATTACTTCGAACACGTAAAAGAATTGAACAGCATATGAAAGCCCTTCTACAAGTGATTAGCCTGGTTGTGATTAGCGTGGTGGTGATTATCAACCTACCGTGCGGGGCTACGCTTGGAGAAAGAAAGGCTTAAAAATCAAGCCTCGAATCCGAAAAAACCCCCGCACCGAAAGGTCCGGGGGTTTTTTTTCGACCAGGCGAAATATTAGTAAATCCACAAGGAACAAACAATGAACAGTAGCATAAAATTCTGTTGTTCCGGTCAGGACACAGGAGAATAGCGATGACAGGTGCACAGTGGGTAGTTCAGGCTTTACGCGCGCAGGGTGTTGATACCGTATTCGGTTACCCTGGCGGCGCCATCATGCCGGTATACGACGCGCTCTACGATGGCGGCGTGGAACACCTACTGTGTCGTCATGAGCAAGGCGCAGTGATGGCTGCGATCGGTTATGCGCGCTCAACCGGAAAAACCGGTGTCTGCATTGCTACCTCGGGGCCGGGTGCAACGAACCTGATCACCGGGCTGGCCGATGCGATGATGGATTCGGTACCGGTGGTGGCGGTGACCGGCCAGGTCTCTTCCGCGTTTATTGGTACAGATGCCTTTCAGGAAATCGACGTACTGGGCTTATCCCTGGCCTGCACCAAACACAGTTTTCTGGTCGAGTCGTTAGACGAGTTGCCTGCCGTCATGGCTGAAGCGTTCGCCCTGGCGCAGTCGGGCCGTCCGGGTCCGGTGCTGGTTGATATCCCTAAAGATATCCAGATTGCGCAGGGCGAACCCACGCCGCATCTGGTGCCGGTAGAAGAGGGGATGGATCTGCCGCATCAGGCGATAGTCGACGCGCGTGCGATGCTGGCGCAGGCCAGGAAACCGATGCTCTATATCGGTGGCGGCGTGGGGATGGCGCAGGCTGTTCCCGCACTGCGTGCGCTGGCTGAAGAAACGGGCATTCCTGCCGTGGCAACGCTGAAAGGTCTGGGCAGCGTGGATGCAGACAGCGAGCTCTATCTCGGCATGCTGGGGATGCACGGCACCAAAGCGGCTAACCTGGCGGTTCAGAGCTGTGACTTACTGATTGCGGTTGGCGCGCGCTTTGACGATCGGGTAACCGGCAAGCTGGATACCTTTGCCCCGCACGCCAGCGTCATTCATCTTGATATCGATCCGGCTGAACTGAACAAATTACGTCGCGCCCACGTTTCATTGCAGGGCGATCTTAACCATCTGCTGCCCGCGCTGAGCCAGCCCTTGAATATCGATGCCTGGCGTGATGAGGTGCAAGCGCTCAAAGCCAGTCACAGCTGGCGTTACGACCATCCGGGTAACGCCATTTATGCCCCGCTGTTGCTGAAGCAACTTTCCGATCGCAAACCCGTCAGCGCGGTAGTCACCACCGATGTCGGTCAGCATCAGATGTGGGCAGCCCAGCACATGGCGTTTAGCGCGCCAGAGAATTTCATCACCTCCAGCGGCTTAGGCACCATGGGGTTTGGCTTACCGGCCGCGATTGGTGCGCAGGTCGCCCGCCCGCAGGACACTGTCATCTGTGTTTCTGGCGACGGCTCAATCATGATGAACATTCAGGAGCTGGGCACCATCAAACGCGGCAAGCTGCCGGTCAAAATCGTGCTGCTGGATAATCAGCGTCTCGGTATGGTTCGCCAGTGGCAGCAGCTGTTTTTTGATGGTCGCTACAGCGAAACCAATCTGTCTGACAACCCCGATTTCCTGACGCTGGCCAGCGCCTTTGATATCCCCGGCCAGCGCATTACCCGTAAAGAACAGGTCGACGCCGCACTTGATGCTCTGCTGAACAGCGAAGGTCCTTACTTCCTGCATGTTGCAATTGATGAGCATGAAAACGTCTGGCCACTGGTACCGCCGGGTGCCAGCAATGCACAAATGATGGAGAAAACCGTATGAATCAGCATCAATTGTCTATCGAAGCCCGCTTTCGCCCTGAAATATTGGAGCGCATCTTACGTGTAGTGCGTCACCGCGGCTTTCAGGTTTGCTCAATGAACATGGCCTCCGTGGCCAACGCTGAAAACATTAATATCGAAATGACCGTTGCCAGCCAGCGCTCCGTCGATTTACTGTCTTCGCAGTTAAGCAAACTGATCGATGTCGCCTGCGTTCAGATTCAACAACAGACAACACAACAAATCCGCGCCTAGCCGCGAGAGGGAAGAAAAATGAGCACGAAGAAAGCAGACTTTATTTGGTTCAATGGCGAGATGGTTAAGTGGGAAGAGGCGAAGGTTAGCGTCATGTCCCACGCGTTGCACTACGGTACGTCGGTATTTGAAGGCGTGCGTTGCTACGACTCTCACAAAGGACCGGTTGTGTTCCGCCATCGCGAACACATGCAACGTCTGCACGACTCCGCCAAAATCTACCGTTTCCCGATTAAAAGCAGCGTTGATGAGCTGATGGAAGCGTGCCGCGAAGTCATTCGCGTCAATAAACTGAAAAGTGCCTATATCCGTCCACTGGCGTTTGTCGGTGATGTCGGCCTGGGTGTGAACCCGCCAGACGGTTTCAGCACCGATGTGATCATTGCCGCCTTCCCGTGGGGTGCTTACCTCGGTGCCGAAGCGCTGGAAAATGGCATTGATGCGATGGTCTCCTCGTGGAACCGTGTTGCACCGAACACCCTGCCGACAGCGGCCAAAGCCGGCGGTAACTATCTCTCTTCTCTGCTTGTGGGTAGCGAAGCCCGTCGTCACGGCTATCAGGAAGGTATCGCGCTGGATACCAACGGCTACATCTCTGAAGGTGCGGGTGAAAACCTGTTTGAAGTCAAAGATGGCATTCTGTTCACACCGCCATTCACCTCTTCCGCTCTGCCAGGCATCACTCGCGACGCCATCATCAAACTGGCGATCGATATGGGTATTGAAGTACGTGAACAAACGCTGTCGCGTGAATCACTCTATCTGGCGGATGAGATCTTCATGTCCGGCACCGCAGCGGAAATCACGCCGGTGCGCAGCGTTGATCGCATTCAGGTCGGCGAAGGCAAACGCGGCCCGATTACCGCCCGCATCCAGCAGGCCTTCTTTGGTCTGTTCACTGGCGAGACCGAAGACAAATGGGGCTGGTTAGATCCGGTTAACGCATAAGCAGATACTGCGCGGGCGTTATCTGACGCCCGCGAGCCATTATTACTGGAGTAAATAGAGCATGCCTAAGTACCGTTCTGCCACTACCACCCACGGCCGCAACATGGCGGGTGCCCGTGCCTTATGGCGCGCGACAGGAATGACCGACGACGATTTCGGTAAACCGATTATCGCGGTGGTTAACTCATTCACCCAATTTGTCCCTGGCCACGTTCACCTGCGCGATCTGGGTAAACTGGTTGCCGAGCAGATCGAAGCGGCAGGCGGTGTGGCTAAAGAGTTCAACACCATCGCGGTGGATGACGGTATTGCCATGGGTCATGGCGGCATGCTGTATTCACTGCCTTCGCGTGAGCTGATTGCTGACTCCGTCGAGTACATGGTTAATGCGCACTGCGCCGACGCCATGGTCTGCATCTCCAACTGCGACAAAATCACCCCGGGAATGCTGATGGCATCACTGCGCCTGAATATTCCGGTGATCTTCGTCTCCGGCGGGCCGATGGAAGCGGGTAAAACCAAACTTTCCGATCAGATCATCAAGCTGGATCTGGTTGATGCGATGATTCAGGGTGCTAATCCGAACGTCAGCGATGCCGACAGCGAGCAGATTGAGCGTTCAGCCTGCCCGACCTGCGGCTCCTGCTCCGGCATGTTCACCGCCAACTCGATGAACTGCCTGACTGAAGCACTTGGCCTGTCGCAGCCCGGCAACGGTTCACTGCTGGCAACGCACGCCGATCGCAAAGAGCTGTTCATCAATGCCGGTAAACGCATCGTCAGCCTGACCAAACGTTATTACGAGCAGGATGACGTCAACATGCTGCCGCGTAACATCGCCAACAAAGCCGCTTTCGAGAACGCCATGATGCTGGATATCGCCATGGGCGGTTCCACCAACACCGTGCTGCACCTGCTGGCTGCCGCACAGGAAGGGGAGATCGACTTTAATATCTCCGACATCGATCGCCTGTCACGCAAAGTGCCTCAGCTGTGTAAAGTTGCGCCAAGTACGCCGAAATATCACATGGAAGATGTGCATCGCGCCGGTGGCGTCTTTGCCATCCTCGGTGAGCTGGATCGTGCAGGCCTGTTCGACAGCAGCGCCCGTAATATCCTGCAGCAGACGATGCGTGAAACGCTGGATCAGTACGACATCATGCTGACCAAAGATCAGGCGGTAAAAGATATGTTCCGCGCCGGTCCGGCGGGGATTCGTACCACCCAGGCGTTCTCGCAGAACTGCCGCTGGGACACGCTGGATGATGACCGTGCCGAAGGCTGTATCCGAACCCGCGAAAATGCTTACTCGCAGGATGGCGGTCTGGCCGTGCTCTACGGCAATATCGCGGAAGATGGCTGTATCGTTAAAACCGCGGGCGTAGACAAAGAGATCCTGACCTTCACCGGTCCGGCCAAAGTCTACGAAAGCCAGGATGACGCCGTTGAAGCGATTCTGGGCGGCAAAGTCGTCGCGGGCGATGTGGTCGTCATTCGCTACGAAGGGCCAAAAGGCGGGCCGGGCATGCAGGAGATGCTCTATCCGACCACTTATCTGAAATCAATGGGCCTGGGCAAAAGCTGCGCCCTGATCACTGACGGTCGTTTCTCTGGCGGTACGTCGGGCCTCTCTATCGGCCACGCTTCGCCTGAAGCGGCCAACGGCGGCACCATTGCGCTGGTCAAAGATGGCGACACTATTGAGATCGATATCCCTAACCGCGGCATTAAGCTGGCGGTTCCGGATAACGAACTGCACGCCCGCCGTGAAGAGCAGCAGGCCCGTGGTGATGCGGCCTATACGCCGGTGAATCGTCAGCGTGAAGTCTCCTTTGCGCTGCGTGCTTACGCATTACTTGCGACCAGTGCTGATAAAGGCGCCGTCCGCGATAAGAGCAAGCTGGGAGGCTAAAAATGGCCGAGTCTCAACCGCTACCCGAGGCGCCTTGTGGCGCCGAGTATTTGCGCGCAGTGCTGCGCTCGCCAGTGTATGAAGTGGCACAGGTGACGCCGCTGCAGGTTATGGAAAAATCTCATCGCGTCTCGGCAACACTATTCTGGTGAAGCGGGAAGATCGTCAGCCGGTGCACAGTTTCAAGCTGCGCGGCGCCTACGCGATGATTGCCGGGCTGAACGAAGAGCAGAAAGCGCGCGGCGTGGTCACGGCATCAGCCGGTAACCATGCGCAGGGCGTGGCGCTCTCCGCCAGCAAGCTGGGCATCAAGTCACTGATTGTGATGCCGGTGGCGACAGCGGATATCAAGGTTGATGCGGTGCGCGCATTTGGCGGTGAGGCTTATCTGTTTGGCGCTAACTTCGACGAGGCGAAAGCCAAAGCGATTGAGCTGTCGGAACAGCGTGGCTACACCTTCGTACCACCGTTTGACCATCCGGCGGTGATTGCCGGGCAGGGCACGCTGGCGATGGAACTGCTGCAGCAGGATGCGCATCTCGATCGGGTGTTTGTCCCGGTTGGCGGCGGTGGTCTGGCAGCTGGCGTCGCGGTGCTGATCAAGCAGCTGATGCCACAGATTAAAGTAATTGCGGTGGAGTCCGAAGATTCAGCCTGCCTCAAGGCGGCGCTGGAGGCGGGCCATCCGGTCGATCTGCCGCGCGTCGGGCTGTTCGCCGAAGGGGTCGCGGTCAAACGTATCGGCAGCGAAACCTTCCGGCTCTGTCAGGCCTACATCGACGACATCATCACCGTCGACAGCGATGCGATCTGCGCCGCGATGAAAGATCTGTTCGAAGATGTGCGGGCGGTGGCGGAACCTTCTGGCGCCCTGGCGCTGGCGGGAATGAAGAAGTATATCCAGCAGCACGACATCAAAGGCGAGCGGCTGGCGCATGTCCTCTCTGGCGCTAACGTCAATTTCCACGGTCTGCGTTACGTTTCTGAGCGTTGCGAGCTGGGCGAACAGCGTGAAGCACTGCTGGCCGTAACGATCCCGGAACAGCAGGGCAGCTTCCTGCGGTTCTGCCAGACGCTGGGTGGACGGTCGATTACCGAGTTCAACTACCGTTATGCCGACGCCGACAAAGCCTGCATCTTTGTTGGTGTGCGGCTGACCCGCGGTCTGGAAGAGCGCAGCGAGATCATCAGCGAGCTCACTGGCAGTGGTTATCAGGTTGTCGATCTCTCCGATGATGAGATGGCCAAGCTGCACGTACGTTACATGGTTGGCGGACGCCCCTCTAAGCCGCTGCGTGAACGGCTGTTCAGCTTCGAATTTCCGGAAGCGCCGGGCGCGTTGCTGAAATTTCTGCAAACGCTTGGTGCTCACTGGAATATCTCGCTATTCCACTACCGCAGCCACGGCACCGACTACGGGCGTGTACTGACCGCGTTTGAGCTGGGTAACGATGAGCCGCGTTTTGAAGAGCATCTCACCGACCTGGGTTACGACTTTCATGACGAAAGCCAGAACCCGGCGTTCCGCTTCTTCCTGGCGGGCAATTGATTACAGCTGGCTCCAGAAAGCACTGATCAGCGGCTCGCCGAGCCGCTTTTTCTGCACGCAGACGCCGAGTTCAAACGGTGCGACCGACTCAACATTCTCCAGCATCAGCACGCGATTGCGCACCGGTTCCGGGCTGTTCTCCAGCACCACATCCGGCAACAGGGCGATACCGCATCCCAGCGCCACCATGGAAACAATTGCCTCATGGCCCGATACCGTGGCGTAAATTAACGGATTAGCAATGCGATGACGGCGGAACCACAAATCGATACGCCGGCGCGCCGGTCCCTGCTCCGGCAGGATAAACGGGATCTGCGACCACTCCGGCACCGCCTGGGTGGCCTGAGTCCGCACCGCGCAGGGTAACGCCGGCGCAATCAGCACCAGCGGAATCAGCCCGAGCGGCATAAAATCAATGCTGGCAGGCAACGTTTCGGGCCGCCCGGCAATCGCCAGATCGGCCTCGCCGGTGTGCACTTTCTCTACCGCGTCGGCGGCATCGCCGGTGTTGAGTTTGATTTCCACCTGCGGGTGCTCGGCGCGAAACCGGTCGAGGATCGGTGGCAGATGGCTGTAGGCCGCCGTCACCGAGCAGAACAGGCGCAGCTCGCCGCTGAGCGACGGGCCGTTGAGATCCATCACGTGGCGCAGTTGCTGATATTGCAACAGCGTCTGCTGAGCAAACTGACGCAGGCGTTCACCCGCTTCCGTCAGCGTGACGGTGCGGTTATCACGCAGAAACAGCGCATGTCCGACATCTTCTTCAAGACGCTGAATCTGGCGCGAGAGTGTGGAAGGGCTGACGTGCATCGCACGTGCTGTGCGGCCAAAGTGGCAGCTTTCGGCCAGATGAAGAAACAGTTTCAGATCTCGTAAATCCATATGCGCGTCGCCTTAACGTGATGTTGCATTTATTGCAATGTGACGTTGTTAATATATCAATTTAAGCAACAGAATTCCTGTCATATGATGGGGTCATTCGCGGCGCTGCATGATACGCCGTTCCTGAACAATAAAAGCAAACACAACCTCACTGGAGTACCCATGGCTAACTATTTCAACACATTGAACTTGCGCAACCAGTTAGCGCAATTAGGTAAATGCCGTTTTATGGCGCGCGATGAATTCGCCGATGGCGCCAGCTTTCTGAAAGGCAAAAAAGTCGTTATCGTTGGCTGTGGCGCGCAGGGCCTGAATCAGGGTCTGAACATGCGTGATTCCGGTCTGGATGTCGCCTATGCACTGCGTGCCGAAGCGATTGCGGAGAAACGTCCTTCATGGCGCAAAGCGACCGATAACGGTTTCAAAGTAGGAACCTACGAAGAGCTGATCCCGCAGGCGGATTTGGTGGTAAACCTGACGCCGGACAAGCAGCACTCTGCAGTGGTTCAGGCGGTTCAGCCTCTGATGAAAGAGGGTGCCGCGCTGGGTTACTCCCACGGTTTCAACATCGTGGAAGTGGGCGAAACCATCCGTAAAGACATCACTGTCGTGATGGTGGCACCAAAGTGCCCGGGTACCGAAGTGCGTGAAGAGTACAAACGTGGTTTCGGCGTGCCAACGCTGATCGCGGTTCACCCGGAAAACGATCCAAAAGGCGAAGGCATGGCGATTGCCAAAGCCTGGGCCGCAGCGACCGGCGGTGATCGTGCTGGCGTACTGGAATCATCCTTCGTGGCAGAAGTGAAATCTGACCTGATGGGCGAGCAGACCATCCTGTGCGGCATGTTGCAGGCGGGTTCACTGCTCTGCTTCGACAAGCTGGTGGCTGAAGGTACTGACCCGGCTTACGCAGAAAAACTGATCCAGTTCGGCTGGGAAACCATCACCGAGTCACTGAAATTTGGTGGCATCACCCTGATGATGGATCGCCTCTCTAACCCGGCCAAACTGCGCGCTTATGCGCTGTCAGAGCAGCTGAAAACCATCATGGCCCCGCTGTTCCAGAAGCACATGGATGACATCATTTCCGGCGAATTCTCTTCCGGCATGATGGCTGACTGGGCCAACGACGATAAAAACCTGCTGACCTGGCGTGAAGAGACCGGCCAGACCGCATTCGAAACCGCCTCACAGTATGAAGGCAAAATCGAAGAGCAGGAGTACTACGACAAAGGTGTGGTGATGGTGGCGATGGTTAAAGCGGGCGTTGAGCTGGCGTTTGAAACCATGGTCGATGCCGGCATCATTGAAGAGTCAGCTTACTATGAATCACTGCATGAGCTGCCGCTGATCGCCAACACCATCGCCCGTAAGCGCCTGTATGAGATGAACGTGGTGATCTCTGATACCGCCGAATACGGTAACTACCTGTTCTCCTTCGCCGCGGTGCCGCTGCTGAAAGAGTTCATGACTACGCTGCAGCCGGGCGATCTGGGTAAAGCGGTTGAAGGCACGCAGGTGGATAACGCGCAACTGCGTGACGTCAACGAAGCCGTTCGTCAGCATCCGATTGAAGCCGTAGGCCGCAAACTGCGCGGCTACATGACCGACATGAAGCGTATCGCTGTCGCGGGTTAATCTTCCCCTCACGATTTTCAGCAAAACAAACCCCGGCTTGCCGGGGTTTTTTGTTGGTGAACATTGCCTGCATTGCTGTAAAACCCAGGCGTGTACAGGCAACACGGTCAGATCGGAAAGACGCAAAACCCGCCATTCCTGGCATGCCCGGCCCACGCGATTACGCACCTCATCACTGAGGTGCGCCCGTAGCCGGGCCAACGCTTTGCGTTGTTCAAAACGCTCCCGGCGTTTTTGTCCCAGGCGCGGGACGCTTTCCTCTTCTGACCGTGTTGCCAGTGCCCTTAAGCTCCTTCATTGCTGCCAATATCAATACGCCTTTCAGCGTGGTTCAGCTTTTTCAAACAGACAGCTAACCCACTTAAAGCGATGGGAGCATACACCTGTAGCAAAGCACCGCGGGCCATGGACAAAAACGCCGGGAGCGTTTTTGAACAACGCAAAGCGTTGGCCCGTTTACGGGCGCACCTCAGGGATGAGGTGCGTAATGACCCGCGCTGAGCATGTCATGGATGGCGTCTTTTGCGTCTTTGCGAAAGGCGTATGCTCCCTGAGCCTGTCGCCTGACCACAAGGCGATGCTTTTTAGCCTTTCAGAGCCGTTGTACTCAGTGAGCCTGCTCCATAAAAAAACCCGGCGGCTGCCGGGTTTTTACTGACCTTCATCCAACCGGATTAAACGTCATACAGCGTCTGGTTGCGCGTCTCTTTGCAGGCGATCAACGCAATCAGCGTCAATACCGCCATCGAGGCCAGATAGAGGCCTACCGCCTGCAAACCGTAATTAGCATTCAGCCAGGTGGCGATATAAGGCGCGACAGAGGCACCGAGAATTGACGACAGGTTATAGGAGAACGATGCGCCGGTATAACGCACTTCGGTCGGGAACAGCTCCGGCAGCAGCGCACCCATCGGGCCAAACGTCAGGCCCATAATGCTCAGGCCCAGCAGCAGGAAGCTCATCACCAGCGCCTGTGAACCCGATCCCAGCAGCGTCGGGAACAGGAACGAAAACGCAATAATCATCAGCGTAATGGTGATCATCGTTTTACGACGACCAAAGCGGTCAGCCAGCAGGCCAGCAATCGGCACCATCACACCAAAGCCAATCACCGCTAACATCAGCATCCACAGCATACTGTTACGCGGAATGCCCAGCCCGGCGGGCGCAGGCGTGGTGCCATAACTCATCGAGTAGACGGTCATGATATAAAACAGGGTATAGGTCGCCAGCATGATAAAGGTGCCAAGAATGGTGGCGGTCAGGTGCTTGCTCAGCAGCGCCGCAATCGGTACCCGAACCTGCTTTTTCTCTTTCTGCACTTTGGCAAACACCGGGCTTTCATGCAGCGACACGCGCACATAGAGGCCAATCAGCACCAGCACTGCAGAGAGAATAAACGGCACACGCCAGCCCCACTGCATGAACTGCTCATCGGTCAGCAGCCATGACAGCAGCAGAAAAGTGCCGTTAGCAAAGAAGAAACCAATCGGTGCGCCAAGCTGGGGGAACGACCCATACAGCGCACGTTTCTTCGCCGGGGCATTTTCGGTCGCCAGCAGCGCCGCGCCGCCCCATTCTCCACCGAGTCCCAGACCCTGACCAAAACGGGCCAGCGCCAGCAGCAACGGGGCCAGCACGCCGATGGTTTCATAACCCGGCAGCAGGCCAATCACCACGGTAGAGATCCCCATGGTCAGCAGCGAGGCGACCAGCGTCGCTTTGCGGCCAATGCGATCGCCAAAGTGACCAAACACCGCCGAACCAATCGGACGCGCAATAAACGCGATGGCAAAGGTCGCCAGTGACTGTAGCGTGGCGACGGTGGCATCACCCTGCGGGAAGAAGATGTGCGGGAAAACGATCACCGCGGCCGTGGCATAGATATAAAAATCGAAGAACTCGATGGCCGTGCCGACCAGCGAGGCAATCACCACTTTGCTGCGTGAGTTAACCGGCGTGGGGTCCTGCTGTTTGTCGAGTGTTTCTGAGATGGAGGCTTGCATAACTGTTTCTTATTTGTAAATACAGATAAAGAATCTTACGCACCTGCCTGGCGTCATTCAATGATGAAACCCGCGTCGTTACTGGCTTCGGCGGGCAAAAAGAGGATAATTTCTGAGGTCCGCCGAATGTCGGCGGATGGCAGGGTAAACCGGGCTAAATCTGGCGGGATACTCTGAGAAAGGGCTAAATAAAAGTGACCCCTCAGCTATTCATCCTGTTATATGGATAAAAAATAGCCTCGGGGTGATATTTTCCGCTGTTATTAATCGCTGGGTATCACTGCGGATGGGAAGAGCGACCCGCCTGTGGCATCTGCGGATCGTCTTTGTATTTGGCGGTAGCGATCCAGGCAGCGCAGAACAGCGTCAGACGGGCGAAGAAATAGAAGAACGCCATCAGGCCAAGCACAGATCCAAACGCTGCGCCAGACGGGGAGGTCGCCAGCTTTGGCAGCGTCAGCGTCATGACAAACTTAATCACTTCAAAACCAATCGCTGCCAGCAGCGTGCCGCGGAACAGCGCTTTCTTGCGCGGTTTATGACGCGGCAGGATCCAGAAAATCCACAGGAACAGCAGGTAATTAGCCAGCACTGAAATGGAGGTGGCGATGATGGTCATCGCCGGACGCAGCCAGTCGATACCATCCAGTCCCAGCGCGCTGACAATCATCGCCTGTGCCGAACCGGCTACCGAGGTCAGCGACAGCGTGATCACCAGCGCCAGCATCAGGCCGGTCAGCGACAGGAAATCGCGGATATAGCGTTTCCAGATTTTCTCTTTATCGTCCGGCTTGCGTTCCCACACGTCGCGCGACTGGGCACGAATCGCTTCCCGCAGATTACCCATCCAGTTAAGACCGGAATAGAGCGCCAGCAATAACCCGGTGATCCCCACGGTGGCGCGCTGCTGAATCGCCGTATTGACGGTATTTTTCAGGGTCGTCGCCAGCGTCGGATCGCTGATACTGCTGACGATTTTGTTGATGATATCGGTCAGCAGATCCTGATTCGATGCCAGCACAAAACCCACGGCGGCAAACGACACCATCAGGATCGGAATTAGCGATAAAAAGGAGAAATAGGTAATCGCTGCACCAAACTGACTGCCGAGCCGATCGTTAAAACGGTCGAGTGCGCGGATAAAATGCGCCACCGCCGGTATCGCCTGAAACCAGGCAGCAAAGCGCGAAACCTTCACAATCGATTGGTCAACAGAATGGTTGCCGGTTTTAATATCGATCAGCGGCTTCGGCGGCTGCGTATCCTGTGGATTTTCCTGCTTGTCTGTCATAGACCTTCACTGTCCTGTTTATCATTAAAATCAAAGTATAGCCGCTCAGGTGACGTACTCCTGAAGCACCTGACTCAGCCACTCCATAAATACCCGTACCCGCCGGGCGACATTGCGCCGATGCGGATAGAGCAGATGGATCGGCATCGGCCGGGCGGGAAAGTGGTGCAGCACTTCCACCAGTTCACCGCTTTCCAGCAGTTTCTGGATACCGATGGCCGGCACCTGAATAATGCCTAACCCGGCCAGACAGGCGGCGCGATAGGTCTCAGTGCTGTTCACCGTCACCACGCCGCCGGTATGCACATAGTGGCACTGTCTGCCGTCAAAATATTCAAACCCCGGCGACGGCTGACCCAGCTGCTGGCTATAGTGCACCATCGCATGCTGTGACAGCTCCTCCAGCCGGATTGGCCTGCCAAAGCGCGAAAGGTAGCCAGGACTGGCGCAGTTGATCAAGGAGTAGGTGCCAATTTTCCGCGCGATTAAGCCTGAATCTTTGAGCTCGCCGACCCGGATGACGCAGTCAAATCCTTCACGGATCACATCGACCTGACGATCGCTGCTGCTCAGCTCAATCTCCACGCCCGGATAGTGCTGCAGGAACTCCGGCAGCCGCGGCAGGATAAAGCCGGTTGCCATCGCTACCGACATATCGACCCGCAGTTTTCCGCTGAGCGTGGCGGGATCGTGCTGAAACAGGCTGTCCATATCGTCAATCATCGACAGCAAATCGAGACAGCGATCGTAATAGACCAGTCCATCCTGCGTCAGCTGGACCCGACGGGTGGTACGATGCAGAAGCCGGGTCGCCATCTGATTTTCCAGCGCCTGAATCTGCCGTGACACGCTGCCCTTCGGCAAGCCTAAACTCTCTGCAGCGCGGGTGAAACTGCCCATTTCGGCAACCCGAACAAAAACCTGCATTGCGTGAATTTTATCCATGTTGTACACCGATTGTTGTTGTTATTGAAACAGTGATCTCTGTTTCGATCTGTTTATAGATCAATTATTCAGGAATATCTTTAAACCCTGTTCAATTTTCCAACAGGTGTGCAACATGAATCAAAAAATTGCGTTAATTACCGGCGCTAACCGCGGTTTAGGCCGCAATGGTGCGCTGAAACTGGCTGCCAGAGGCACAGATATCATTCTGACTTATCGCAGTCACGCTGACGAGGCGCAGTCGGTGGTGAAAGAGATTGAAGCGCTGGGTGCCCGCGCAGTGGCGCTGGCGCTGGATGTCGGTGAAACGGGTCAGTTTGACGCCTTTGTCGCGCAGGTTCGTCAGGTACTGCAGCAGCACTGGCAGTGTGAACGTTTTGACTATTTAGTGAACAACGCCGGACATGGTCATTACAAACCCTTCACCGACACCACGGAACAGGAATTTGACGCGCTGGTGAATGTCCATTTCAAAGGGCCCTATTTCCTGACGCAGAAGCTGCTACCACTGATCAATGATGGCGGGCGCATCCTGAACATCTCCAGCGGCCTGACGCGGCTGGTCTATCCGGGTTCCAGCACCTACGCGGCGATGAAAGGGGCGATGGAGGTCCTGACGCGTTATCAGGCGAAAGAGCTGGGCGCACGGCGTATTCGCGTCAACATCCTGGCGCCGGGTGCGATAGAAACCGACTTCGGCGGTGGCCGGGTGCGTGATACCAAAGAGATTAACGATCAGATTGCCGGCCTGACCGCACTGGGTCGGGTCGGATTGCCGGATGACATCGGTGATGCCATCAGCGCGATTCTGAGTGAGGAAACCGGCTGGATTACCGCCCAGCGTATCGAAGCGTCAGGCGGCCAGGCAATTTAAACGCAGGCAGCGTCAGCGGGCAGAACGCCCGCTGACGGATTACAGCGAAAGAGTGCCATCAATCACTGTTACGGTGGTGCCCCCAATCCAGATCTCACCTTCTGCAAACGTAACCTGCACCCGACCCGCGCGTTGCAGCACAGTGCCCTGACGCACCCGGTAATCAGTGGTCTGACCGGCCGCCGCGAAGTAACGGGCCAGACAGGCGTTGGCGCTGCCGGTGATCGGATCTTCGGTCAGGCTGCCATATTCAACCAGCAAGCCGCGCACTTCATACTGCTCCGTTTCGCCCTGCGGTAAACGGCCAAACGGCATCACACCCGTCACGCCTGCATGTTTAATCAGCCGCTGCAGATCGCTGACGTTGGGCTGAAGCGCCAGCACCGCGTCGGCGCTGACCATCGGCACCAGCAGCCAGCGAATCCCCATATCCACCACCGTCGGGCTTTGGGTAAGATCGAAGGCGTCGCTGTTTAACGCGTTGCTCATCAGCGCATCCTGCCACGGCGTGAGGGTGGCCGCCGGGGCCGCAAACGCCAGCGAGCCGTCTGCACCTATCTTCACCCGGACATGACCGACGCCACACTCCTGCACAATTTCACCCGGCGTGCGCGTTGGCCAGCCCGCTTCCAGCAGCGCATGGGCGGTACCCAGCGTCGGATGGCCGGCAAACGGCAGTTCGCCCTCAACAGTAAAAATACGCACCCGATAATCGGCCTGCGCATCCTGGGGCGGCAGCACAAAAGTGGTTTCCGACAGGTTAGTCCAGCGGGCAATGGCCGCCAGCTGGCTGTCGCTTAACCCCTGTGCATCCATAATCACCGCCAGCGGGTTGCCGTTAAAGGCGGAAGAGGTAAACACATCGACTTGCTTAAACGCAACCTTCATTGTCACTCCTTGCTTATTGTGGTCATAATGGCCTTTTCTCTGCCGGATGATTGCTTATAGCAGGTAACAGGGCTATGAATAAGTTAAAGATTTCACTGGAGACTGTGAATGTTAACCCTTCTCGGACGTACCTCTTCCATCAACGTGCGCAAAGTGCTGTGGCTCTGCGACGAGCTGGATCTCGATTACCTGCGGGAAGAGTGGGGCGATGGCTTCCAGTCGACCCACTCACCTGAATTTATGGCGCTTAACCCGAATGCGATGGTGCCGGTGCTGAAAGATGACGAGCTGGTCATCTGGGAATCCAATGCCATCCTGCGCTATCTGGCTAACGCCTATGGCGGTGAATGGCTCTACCCGCTCCATCCGCAGTCGCGGGCACCGATCGATCAGTGGATGGACTGGCAGTCCACCGAACTCAACACCTCATGGCGCTACGCGTTTATGTCACTGGTGCGTCACTCGCCAGCCCATCAGGACCCGCGTCTGCTGGCGGCGGCCTGCAAAGGGTGGTCGCATACCATGAGCATCCTCAATCAGCAGCTGGAAAAGACCGGTCGCTATGTCGCCGGGCGCAACTTCACCCTGGCGGACATTCCGATTGGCCTGGCGGTCAACCGCTGGTTTGAAACGCCGCTGGATCATCCCGATTATCCGGCGGTGCGCCACTATTACGAGCGTCTGACCGAGCGCCACGCTACACCGTCTGGGGCCGCAACGGTACGCCCTGATCCTCGCCAGACGGTAATCCGGCTAACTCGCAGGCTATCTCGCCAGCGCGCCGGATTGCCCAGCTGTAGCGATCGTCAAACGGATAGCAGCAGGAGAGGCGCAACGCATGATTGTAGCGTTCGCTGAGCGAGTAAAGGGCGCCAGGCGTCACGCAAATCTGTTCCTGCAACAGCCGGTCAAACATCTCGGTGGTATTCACGTCGCCGGGTAACTCCACCCAGAAGACAAAGCCGCCGCGTGGCAGCGTAGCGCGGGTGCCCTGCGGGAAGTGGCGGGCGATTAACCCCCGCGCCTGATCCAGATTGGCAGCATAGCGACGGCGCAGGGTGCGCAGATGGTGATCGTAGCCGCCGTTCGCCAGAAATTCCGCCAGCGTTTCTGACAGCAGGGCCGATTCCGCCATCGACGACACCGCTTTTAACCGGGCGATGGCGTCGTGAAACCGCCCGGCAGCGATCCAGCCGATACGAAAATCGGGTGCCACGGTTTTGGTAAAGCTGGTGCAGTAGAGCACCCAGCCGTCGCGATCAAACGCCTTAACCGCTGGAGAGAGCGGCCAGTCGAACTGCAGTTCATCATACAGACCATCCTCAATCAGCGGAACGTGGTAAGTATTCACTAACTTCGCCAGTCGCTTCTTGTTGGCCAGCGACATGCAGTAACCCAGCGGATTCTGGGCGCTCGGCATGGCGATCAGCGCCTTGATACGCTGCTCCTGTAACAGCATCTCCAGCGCATCCAGCGACAGGCCATGCTGCGGATCGGTCGGGATTTCCAGCGCCTTCAGCCCCAGCGACGCCAGCAGTGGAAACAGGAAGAAGTAGGTCGGTGATTCCAGCCCGACGCAGTCTCCGGGTTGCGTCACCGCCCGCAGCGCCAGCTGCAACGCCTCCATGCAGCCGTGGGTCAGGGTGATCTCATCGGCGGTTAGCGTTTGTCCGGCATGCAATGCCCGCCGCGCGATCTCCTCTCGTAAGCGCTCACTACCGGGCGGAAGCGCATAGCGCCCAATCATGTTGGGATGACGACGCAGCAGCGCAGCGGTTATCCGGCCAATACGCGCCGCAGGAAACAGCTCACTATCCTGCGGACAGGCCAGTGAAATATTGATGTAGTCGGGATGGTTTTGTGCCGCGAAGACTTTATCGATCAGGTCGAGCTTTTCACTGCTGGGATCGCGCACCCTGGCTTTATGCGGATCGTGCCGGGTGACCGCTGGCAATACGCCGCGCACGTAGTAGCCCGACTGTGGTCGCGCCTCAATCAGGCCGCGATCTTCCAGCAACTGCCAGGCATTCAGCACGGTATTGACGCTGACCTGATGCGATTGCGCCACGCGCCGGATGGCGGGCAGACGTTTGCCGGGCTTCAGCGTGCCCTGATGAATCGCCTCAGCGAAGTGGTCTGCCAGCTGCTGATAGAGCCGCTGATCGGGAGAAGGAGCAAGGGACACAGTCGCCTCCGGATTCGATGGGTACAATTTCTGTAAATCGTAACTGTAACCATCACAATAGTGATTTTGTGTCACTGTTACCATTCTTTTTCTCGCCGTAGCATGAAGTTCTGTTGATTATCAGGAGTGCCATCATGCTCGATCCCTCTTTTTTCAGTTACGTGACCGTTATGTCCATTACGCCCGGCCCGAATAACCTGTTACTGGCCACTTCCGGGGTGAATTTCGGCATGCGCCGCACCCTGCCGATGGTGTTTGGCATTCTGGTGGGCTGTGCGTTGCAAACGGTGATCGCCGGGGTCGCGCTGGAGGTATTACTGCACTGGATGGCGGCAATTCGCCTGCCGCTGACGCTGGCAGGCTGTGCCTATCTGTTATGGCTGTCGTGGAAGATTTTCCGCGCGGCGGCACCTGAAGAACGTAGCAAACCGCAGCCTATGACGCTGCTGGGCGGCGCCTGTTTCCAGGCGATTAACCCCAAAGCCTGGCTGATGGCCACCAATGTCGCCCTGTTGTACAGCGCCAGCAGCGGCGTGCTGACGGTGATGATCGGCTTTATGCTGCTGAACCTGCCCTGCATTTTGATCTGGGCTGCACTCGGCGATCGCCTGCGCAGCCATCTGCAAATTGCCTGGAAGCGTCAGCTGTTCAACAGCCTGATGGCGTTGTCGCTGGTGGCGACCACCATCTGGATGCTGACTGACGCCCTGCTGGCCGCTTAATCCGGTGTGCCTGCCGCGGTGGCTGAGGGCCATTTCCAGTTCTGCACCTCCGGCACATCTTCGCCGTGCTCCCGCACGTAGCGATGGTGTTCCGCGATGCGCTCCTGCAGATCGTCCAGCAGCTCAGGATGCGCATCGGCCAGCCCCGGCACGCGCAGAATCGCCTCCTGCGCCAGGTGATAACGGTCAAGTTCATTCAGTACCGTCATATCAAACGGCGTGGTGGTGGTGCCTTCCTCAATGAAGCCGCGCACATGGAAGTTACGATGATTATTGCGCTGATAGGTCAGGCGATGCACCAGCGTCGGATAGCCGTGAAAAGCAAAAATGACCGGCTTATCCCCGGTAAACAGCGCATCAAATTCTTCGTCCGACTTGCCATGCGGATGCTGATCCTGAGTTTGCAGCGCCATTAAATCGACCACGTTGACCACCCGGATACGCAGGTCAGGCAAATAGCCGCGCAGCAGATCGACCGCCGCCAGGGTCTCCATGGTCGGCACATCCCCGGCACAGGCCATAACCACATCCGGTTCTTCATCGTCCGGTGTGGTACCCGCCCAGCGCCACTCTCCCATGCCCGCTTCGCAATGGCGAATGGCGCTGGCCATATCCAGCCACTGCGGTGCCGGCTGCTTACCGGCCACAATCACGTTGATGCGGTCCCAGGTACGCAGGCAGTGATCACCCACCCATAACAGCGTATTGGCATCGGGCGGCAGGTAGATGCGCACGATATCGGCTTTTTTGTTGGCAACGTGATCGATAAAGCCCGGGTCCTGATGGCTGTAGCCATTGTGGTCCTGACGCCACACGTGCGAAGAGAGCAGATAGTTGAGTGAAGAGACCGGTTTACGCCAGCCCAGCTTGCGCGTCACCTTGAGCCACTTGGCGTGCTGGTTAAACATCGAATCGACGATGTGAATGAAGGCTTCATAGCAGTTAAACAGACCGTGACGGCCGGTCAGCAGGTAGCCCTCCAGCCAGCCCTGACACTGATGCTCGCTGAGGATCTCCATCACCCGGCCATCACGCGCCAGCTGCTCATCGTAAGGTTCAATGGCTTCCAGCCAGGTGCGGCTGGTGGCGTCAAACACCGGCGTCAGGCGGTTGGAGGCGGTTTCATCCGGACCGAACAGGCGGAAGTTATGCTGGTTACGCTCGAACAGTACCCGCAGGTAGCGGCCAAGCTGCTCGGTGGCCTGCGTCATCTGTGATCCGGGCTCGCCGGTGTCGAAGGCAAATTCAGCGATATCCGGCGTATCCAGCTCACGACGCAGCAACCCGCCGTTAGCATACGGAGAGGCACCCATGCGCTTATCGCCCTGCGGAGCCAGCACCTGCAGTTCCGGTTTCAGCCGTCCCTGCTCGTCAAACAGATCCTCCGGCTGATAGCTGCGCATCCAGGCTTCGAGAATCTGGCGATGCCCTTCATCCTCGCGGCAGGCGGCCACCGGGACCTGATGCGCCCGCCAGAAACCTTCCACTTTTTTGCCGTCAACGGTTTTCGGACCGGTCCAGCCTTTTGGGCTACGCAGAATAATCATCGGCCAGCGCGGTATGCCGCTGCTGGCGTTGCCTGCGCGCGCCTCACGCTGAAACGCCGCAATT
The DNA here is from genome assembly GCF_002095315.1 of Pantoea conspicua. Lineage (GTDB taxonomy): Bacteria > Pseudomonadota > Gammaproteobacteria > Enterobacterales > Enterobacteriaceae > Pantoea > Pantoea conspicua. The sequence continues at coordinate 6,217 of NZ_MLFN01000054.1, read as the reverse complement.
TTACTGAAGGCGTTATCCAGCGCGTCTGCCATCAGCGGATGCATCTTTTCAGGTTGATCGCCGCTGACGAACAACGGCTCATAGCCGTAGCCGCTGAACAGCTGGCGCAGGTCTTCATCACTGCTGCGGCCGAGAATAGTCGGATTAGCAATCTTATAGCCGTTGAGATGCAGAATCGGCAGCACCGCGCCATCACGCGCCGGATTGAGGAATTTAATCCCGTGCCAGCTGGAGGCCAGCGGCCCGGTTTCCGCTTCACCGTCGCCAATCACGCACGGTACGATCAGGTCGGGATGGTCAAACGCCGCGCCAAACGCATGTGACAGCGAATAGCCCAGTTCGCCGCCTTCATTAATCGAACCGGGGGTTTCCGGTGCCGCGTGACTGGGAATGCCGCCCGGAAAGGAAAACTGCTTAAACAGCCGTTGCATACCGGCGGCATCCTGGCTGATATGGGGATAAATTTCGCTGTAGCTGCCTTCCAGCCAGGTGTTGGCCACCATGCCAGGACCGCCGTGGCCCGGTCCACAGACGTAGATCAGATTCAGGTCGCGCTGACGGATAATCCGGTTGAGATGCGCATAAATAAAATTCAGCCCTGGTGTGGTACCCCAGTGGCCGAGCAGGCGAGGTTTGATGTGCTCCGGCTGCAGCGGTTCGCGCAGCAGCGGATTGTCCATCAGGTAAATTTGCCCGACTGACAGGTAGTTAGCCGCGCGCCAGTAGCGGTCAAGCAGTTCAAATTCCGGTGCAAGGTTGGGTTGGGACATGCCGTTTCCTTCTGAAAGTTCAGCTAAACGATCTTTTAACCCTAATAGAGAATAGGGCAGTCAACCAGGCCAGTGGCAAACAAAAAGGCCCCGCAGTGCGGGGCCCTGATTAAGCAGAGAGGAAATTACTTGCCAACAACAAAGGCGGTTTCACGTCCTTCATCGTTGGCCGCCATTGGCGTCACCGGCGTGTAATCAAGCTGCAGAATACGGCTGGTTTCGGCTAACACTTTCTCGGTCAGCGCCACGTCGCCATTCAGCTTGCGTCCCCAGGAAGGGATAACGGTCCGGATTTTATTCTGCCATTCTGGCGAGGCCATCTGCTCAGGACAGATTTTATGCAGCAGTTCCAGCATGATCGGGGCAGCCGTTGAAGCACCTGGCGAAGCACCCAGCAGCGCTGAGATCGAACCATCCTGCGAGGCGACCACTTCGGTACCCAGCCGCAGTACCGCGCCCTCTTTCTCATCTTTTTTGATGATCTGCACGCGCTGACCGGCAGTGACTAAACGCCAGTCTTCCTGCTTCGCCTGCGGCACATAGGCGCGCAGCGCATCCATTCGATCGCGATCGCTTTGCAGCACCTGATCCATCAGGTATTTCACCAGATCAAAACTTTTCAGCCCCACTTTCACCATCGGCAGCATGTTACTGCTGTTGAGCGAGGTGAACATATCCAGCAGTGAACCCTGCTTGAGGAATTTGGTGGAGAAGGTGGCAAACGGCCCAAACAGTAACACCTGTTTACCATCCAGCACGCGGGTATCGACATGCGGCACCGACATCGGCGGTGCGCCGACGCTGGCTTTACCATAAACCTTGGCCATATGCTGCGCCACAACCTGCGGATTTTCCGTTACCAGGAATGAGCCGCCGACCGGGAAACCGGCATAGCCATTGGCTTCCGGGACGCCTGCTTTCTGCAACAGCGGCAGCGCCGCGCCGCCCGCACCGATAAAGATATTTCTGGCGATCAGCGTGCGGCGGGAACCGTTTGCCAGACACTGCAGGGTAACCTGCCAGCGGCCGTCGCTCAGGCGCGTCAGCTCACGCACTTCCTGACGCAGACGCAGACGGAAATTGGCCTTCTTCTCTAAGGAGGCGATCAGCTGACGCGTGACTTCACCGAAGTTGACGTCGGTGCCCATTTCGGTCCAGGTCGCCGCCACTTTCTGGCTGCGATCGCGGCCATTCATCACCAGTGGGATCCACTTCGCTATCTGCTGCGGATCTTCGGAGTAGGCCATGCCACGGAACAGCGTGCTTTTCCGCAGCGCCTGGAAGCGTTTGCGCAGGAAGCTGACATTGTCGTCGCCCCAGACAAAGCTCATGTGCGGCGTGCTGTGAATGAAACTTTTGGGATTGCGCAGATTGCCCTTCTGCACCTGAGAGGCCCAGAACTGACGGGAAATCATAAAGGATTCGTTGATCGTCACCGCTTTGGAGATGTCGATGCTGCCATCGGCCTGCTGTGGCGTATAGTTCAGCTCAGCCAGCGCGGCATGGCCGGTGCCTGCATTGTTCCAGCCGTTGGATGATTCTTCAGCCACGCTGTCCAGCCGCTCTACCATTTCGATAGACCAGTCCGGCTCTAATTCCTGCAGCCATGCGCCAAGGGTGGCGCTCATCACGCCCGCGCCAATCAGCAACACGTCAACGTCTTTGCGCTCCTGCGCGGTAGTGGTGTCCTTTGCCATGGCACTCATCGCGAGCGCAAGGTTTACAGCTGAATTGCACATGAGGCGACATCTCCTCTTCTGTTGACCTGAAGCTCAACAGTTTTGCAGGCGAAATAGTCACGCTTCTTTCGAGCGCGTTGCGCTATTTCTCAAAGGTTAAGAGTCAGGTATAGGTTAAAGCGGTGATAACGGGTTAACTGCACGTTATGCTTTGTCATCCGAATATAACATTCTCGCATCTGAATTAAACATTTGTTTATTTTTTAAATGCAGAAATGATTCAGCATAAGAATTAATCATAGCGGCACGAAGGGTATAAGTGATTTTTTGTCGATAACTCAGTGGTTTAACTGAATGGGTTGTTGCAGGAAAGCGCCATTATGGTGCAGCGCTCGCACAGGGCATGAAGAAGACGAATTATTTAATTCACTGAATTTAAGGCAGTTATTGTTAGGTAAGGAATAGTCTAAAAGTTCAGCAGCAGCGGTTTCAGACGCTCAGTGTAAAAATAATGTTACATTTTTGTGAGAGTAAAATGCACAGCAGACCTGTGAGCCGTCGTTAACGGCAAGCGGCAAAACACGCCAGGTCTGCAAAAGATGATCGTCGTTCAGCCGGCTTACCCCGGGGTCTGACTCAGCTCCTGAACCAGCGACGCCAGACAAAGCGAATGACAAAAAACTCCACCGTGCCCAGCAGTAAAAACCAGATGCAGAACACCACAGTGTAGAGCTGGCTCAGATCCTGCAGATGGAATGTCTGCAACAGATGTTGCGCCACCGACAGGCTAAAGGCTGGCGCAGGCAGCAGCAGGGCAGAGAGAAACCCCAGCAGCAAAATGCCGCCAGGCACGATCAACGATTCAAACGGGTTATTCATAACGGGCATCCGGTAATAACAAGCCCGGCATTTTCCGGCAATCCGCGCCAGGGTTCAATCAGGGAATGCCGGTGACCGGGCGAAACCTGCCCGCTATTCGTCAGGAAAACCACCAGAAAATGCTTTGCCACCATCGACTTAGCGCGAAACATAGCGAATGATAAAAGTTATAGCCTTTGCTATACTTAAATCCCTGATTTTACTGTCTTTTTATCTTTGCGGTTGCATGGTAGACTGCGCGCACTTTTTCATTACTGAACACTTTGTGTGGTGAATACAGCGTGAATTGCCGCTTTTTTGCCCCAGGTGAATAAATCATGACCTTTATTGCCACCTTAATTCTTGCACTGGGTATGTCAATGGACGCGTTTGCTGCTGCACTGGGCAAAGGTGCCACGTTGCATCGTCCTGGTTTTAAAGAAGCGCTGCGCACCGGTCTGATTTTTGGCTCGATTGAAGCCTTAACACCGCTGATTGGCTGGGCGCTTGGCCTGGCCGCCAGTCGTTACATCATGGCGTGGGACCACTGGGTGGCCTTTATTCTGCTGGCGTTTTTAGGTGGCCGAATGATGATGGAAGGCTTCCGTCAGACTGCGGTAACCGAACCCTGTGAAGCGCCGCAGAGTCATGGCTTTATGGTACTGGCCACCACCGCCGTGGCGACCAGCTTGATGCACTGGCAGTCGGCGTCGGTCTGGCGTTTTTACAGGTCAACATTATTACTACCGCACTGACTATTGGCGCAGCCACCACCGTGATGGCAACGACCGGCGTGCTGGTGGGCCGCTTTATTGGTCCGGTGCTGGGGAAATGGGCGGAAGTGCTGGGCGGACTGGTATTGATTGCCGTCGGTTCCACCATTTTGCTGCAACACCTCGGCTACAGCGCCTGACGGGTTTTTGCGCATAAAAAGCGCAATTTTGTGATCTGGTTCAAAATTTATTGCTGATAAAACGCGCTGAAGTTATACTTTTACGATATTTCTTCAACTAAATTTGAACCAGGTGACACATGAAACGCATTTTTAATTACGTGTTCCGCGCTTACGTCGAGACCTTCAAACACGTACCGCCGGGTGCCATGTACTAAACCGCACCCCGCAAGCAACCCTCGATAATCGCGGTCAGGGATCGACCGATGATTATCACTTTTTCTTCTGTTCAGACTCCCGCTAAGATCTGATACCTCACCTTGTCGCTGCCTCCCTTTCCCAATAACACAGATGACTGAAGGAGAGGGGCCTGAAACCCTTTCTGATGTTTGTCCAGACGCTTATCACGCCGCTAAATTATTCGCAGCAGATCCGATGAGCAGAACGGTATACGCTTTTGCTGACGACATTTGTTACCCTGCGCGCCTCTTTGCTCAGTAAATTCTGAAAAAACGCCATTACAACGAGGCAGCAATGCAGCTTTGCAGTTTTTCTCTTCCAGACCAGGATAAAAAAAGTTTTGGTATCGTGCTGGAGCACGGCGTGATCGATCTGGGGATGCGGTTCGGTGCCGCCTGCCCCGATCTCAAAAGCTTTCTCACCCGTTCATCGCTGGCCGATCTTGCGGCGTTCCGCACCATGCCGGTCGATTATCCGTTCAGCGCGATCCATTTTCTGCCGGTGATTGAGAATCCAGGCAAGGTGTTTTGTGTCGGAATGAACTACGCCGATAAACGGAAGGAGTTCGCCGAAACGCTGGATGCGCCGACGCTGTTTGTGCGCTTCGCCGACTCGCTCACCGGACACGATCGGCCGCTGCAAAAACCGGTTACCACGCAGGAGTTCGACTTTGAAGGCGAGCTGGCGGTGATCATCGGCAAGGCGGCACATCAGGTCAGCGCCGCCGATGCGCTGGCGGTGGTGGCGGGTTACAGCTGCTTTATGGATGCAACCGTGCGCGACATGCAGTTTACCTGGTTTACTGCCGGTAAAAACTGGCCGCAGACCGGCGGATTCGGACCCTGGATGACCACCGCAGATGCCATCCCCGATCCGCAGCAGCTGGCGATCAAAACCTGGCTGAACGGGCGGGAAGTGCAGAACGATACCACCGGCAGCATGGTGCATCCGGTGGCAAAAATTATTGAATATATTTCGGCCTTCAGCCCGCTGTCGCCGGGCGATGTGATCATCACCGGTTCGCCGGGCGGCGTCGGTAAGAAACGCACGCCGCCGCTGTTTATGTTCACCGGCGACGTGGTTGAAGTAGAGATTGAGAAGATTGGACGTCTGCGCAATGTTATTGCGTAACCGGCTTACCTCGAAGCGCAATTTGTCACACCGTTAACCGGATAACCCGCCTGCTGCCTGATCCCGTCCTACACTGAGTTATCCCCCCGAAACAGGAGCAGCGGATGATCCAGAAACATCGACGAAAACAGGCGGCTATCGTGGCAGGCGTTGGGTTAGGTGTGGCGGCCACACTGTGGGGCATGAAACGCTGGCAGCAGCTGAAACAGACGCCGCCCGTCTCGCCACGCAGCCATCATGCCGGGCTGGCCGGTTATTATCAGCAGATTGGCGACTGGCGGATGTTTACCCGCGTCACGCCAAATGAAAATCAGGGGCTGCCGGTGGTGCTGATTCACGGCCTGGTGCTGTCCGGCCGGGCAATGGAGCCGCTGGCGCTGGCATTGAGCCGCGATTACCATGTGCTGGTGCCTGACCTGCCGGGTTTCGGTGCCAGTGCGCTGCCTGCTTCAGCGCCGGTGATGTCGGTGGATCAGCTGGCGGACGCGTTGTGGCTGTGGTTGCAGCACAACGGTTTTCAGCGCGCCATCTGGGTGGGTAACTCGTTTGGCTGTCAGATTCTGGCGGCGCTGGCGGTGAAATATCCGCAGGCGGTAGCGGGACTGGTGCTGCAAGGGCCGACGGTCGATCGCCATGCCCGCAGCCTG
>NZ_MLFN01000053.1 GCF_002095315.1 Pantoea conspicua | reverse complement strand
GACGGCCGGTGCGGTGCGGCAGGCGGCGGAGCAGGCGGGACGGCCGCAGGGCGATCGTGCGGTGGTGCTCTCCGGCTCCTGCTCGCAGATGACCAATCTTCAGGTCAGCGCGTACCGCCAGCTGGCACCCGCTCAGGAAGTGCGGATCGAACGCTGTCTGCAGGACGCAGACGGTTACGCACAACAGCTGTGTGACTGGGTGGAAGCCAACAGTCATCAGGTACTGGCGCCGCTGCTGTTTGCCACTGCTGACGCACAACAATTGCAGGCGATCCAGCAGCAACACGGTGCCCGGCGCAGCAGCGAGGCGGTGGAGCAGCTATTTGCTGCAGTTACCCGTGAGCTCAAGCGGCGCGGCTGGCAACGCTTTATCGTAGCGGGCGGCGAAACCTCCGGCGTGGTGGCTCAGAGCCTGGGCGTCACCGCGTTTCATATCGGCCCGACCATCTCGCCTGGCGTACCGTGGGTACGTGACATCCACCAGTCGCTGTCGCTGGCGCTGAAGTCCGGTAATTTTGGCGATCAGGATTTTTTCCGCCGCGCGCAAACGGAGTTTTCCCATGTCTGAATCCTTTTCTTTAGCCGAGCAGCAGGCGCGTGACGAAATGGTCCGGCTCGGTGCCTCTTTCTTTCAGCGCGGCTACGCCACTGGCTCGGCCGGCAATCTGTCCGTGCGGCTGGATGATGGCAATCTGCTGGCGACGCCAACCGGTTCCTGCCTCGGTGAATTACAGGGTGACCGGCTGGCGAAAGTGACACCTGATGGCGAGTGGCTCTCAGGCGATAAACCCTCCAAAGAGATCGCGTTTCACCGGGCGCTCTACCTGAACAATCCCGACTGCAAAGCGGTGGTGCATCTGCACAGTCACTACCTGACGGCGCTTTCCTGTTTACAGGGGCTGGATCCGGAAAACTGCATCCGCCCGTTTACGCCCTATGTGGTAATGCGGGTCGGGGATGTGCCGGTCGTGCCCTATTACAAGCCGGGCGATCAGCGGCTGGCGGAAGATCTGGCGCAGCTGGCCCCGCGCTACCGCGCCTTTTTGCTGGCCAATCACGGGCCGGTGGTGGTAGGAAAATCATTACGTGAGGCGGCAGATAACACCGAGGAGCTGGAAGAGACGGCCCGGCTAATCTTTACCCTCGGCGACCGCGCCATCCGTTATCTCAATGATGCCGAAGTGGCGGAATTAAGGAGCCGATAATGCCAAAGTTTGCTGCTAACCTGTCGACCCAGTTCACCGAACTGCCGTTTGCGGAACGCTTCGCCGCCGCCGCGGCCGCCGGTTTTGAGGCGGTGGAGTTTCTGTTTCCCTATGACTATCCGGCGGAACAGCTGAAGCAGTGGCTGGATGAGAATCAGCTGCAGCTGGTGCTGTTCAATACCGCGCCCGGCAACGTCGCGGCGGGCGAGTGGGGCGTATCCGCCATTCCCGGACGTGAAGCGGAAGCGAAGGCAGATATCGATCGTGCGCTGCACTATGCGCTGGCGCTCAACTGCCCGCAGGTCCATATCATGGCGGCGACCGTGCCGCCGGGTGGTGATCGTCAGCGCTATGCTGAGACCTTCATCGGCAACATGCGCTATGCCGCTGAGCGCTTTGCGCCGCATGGCACCACCCTGCTGATTGAGGCACTGAATCCGACCACCAAGCCAGGCTATCTCTACTCCAGTCAGTATCAGACGCTGGAGATGGTGGACCAGATCGATCGGCCCAATGTGTTTACCCAGCTCGATCTGTTCCATGCGCAGTTAGTGGATGGCAACCTCAGCCACCTGATTCGCCACTATGCCGGACGTTATCGCCACGTGCAGATTGCCTCGGCACCGGATCGCCATGAACCGGATGAGGGGGAGATTAACTACCCGTGGCTGTTTAATCTGCTGGATGAGGTTGGTTATCGCGGCTGGGTCGGCTGCGAATATATTCCGCGAGGCAGCACCCTCGCCGGCCTCGGCTGGTTTGCGCCCTGGCGTACGCGCCGCTAATCATCTGCATGCTCACTCACACCGGTTGTCAGGCAAACGGTGTGAGTCCTGCTGCAGCTTAATCACACCAGTGTTGAATCAATAAAAATATAACGTACTGAAAATTATAATTAATCAGAGGTCTGCCGATGTCCACTACGCTGCTGTTATCCATCGCGCTGGTCAGCGTGATTCTGCTGTTGCTGCTGGTAATCAAAGCCAAAGTCCATCCTTTTATTGCGCTGCTGGTTGCCAGTTTGTTTGTCGCCATCACCACCGGAATCCCGGCCGAAAACATCATGAAAGTGATCCTCGGCGGTATGGGGAGCCTGCTCGGCAGCATTGCCGCCATCATTGTGCTGGGTGCGATTCTCGGCGCGATTATTGAAACGTCCGGCGGCGCCGATCGACTGGCAAACCGCTTCGCGCAGCTGTGCGGACCGCAGCGCATGGTCGCGGCACTGACCACCGTGGCCTTTATTCTGGGGTTGCCGGTATTCTTTGACGTTGGGTTTATTATCGTGATCCCGCTGATCTATGGCTTTACCAAAGTGATGCGCGTATCGCCGCTGAAGTTTGGTTTGCCGATGGCAGGCATGATGCTGATGGTGCATGTTACGGTGCCCACCCATCCGGGACCGGCAGCGGCCGCCGGTTTGCTGAATGTCGATACGGGCTGGTTAATGATAACCGGAATAGCGCTGTCGATACCGACAGGCATTGTCGGCTATTTCGTGGCGAAAGCACTTAACCTTAAAAAGTATCACCTTTCCGTTCAGGTGCTGGAGCAGTTGCAGCTTACCGAACCGACCGCGCAGGCACCATCCGCCAGCAATAAAAATGCGCCGGGCGCACTGCTGATTTCGGGCTTAATTGTGCTGCCGATTCTGCTGATTATGCTGGGCTCGTTGCTGCCGCCACATCTTACACCCGACAGCCTGCTGCTGAAGATCCTGACGCTGGTGGGATCGCCCGCGGTGGCATTACTGATTACGCTGGCGCTTGCCGGATGGCTGCTGGGGCTGCGCCGTGGCTGGACCACAGAGAAACTGGAAACGCTGTCAAACAACGCGATTTCGACCGCTGCCGGGGTGATTCTGGTTTCAGGTGCCGGTGGCGCGTTCGGCAAAGTGCTGGTGGAATCGGGCGTAGGCAAAGCGCTGGCCAGCTCACTGCAGACGATTCATCTGCCGCTGATCCCGGCTGCTTTTATTCTTTCACTGGCGCTGCGCGCCTCGCAAGGCTCGGCAACGGTGGCGATTGTCACAACCTGTGGTTTGCTGAGTACAGCGGTGACGGGGCTGGGTGAAATGCAACTGGTGCTGGTAGCGTTATCAGCCTGTTTTGGTGCGTTGGGCTTGTCACACGTTAATGATTCCGGCTTCTGGGTGGTCACCCGTTATCTTGGATTGTCGGTCGCTGATGGATTACGCAGCTGGACAATACTGACCACGCTGATGGGATTATGCGGTTTTGCGCTGACCTGGCTGGTCTGGGTGATGATCTAAAGCATAAGGTGCCGGGACCGCTGAGGATAGCGGGACCCGGCCTTAAGGTTAGCAGGGAAGGCCGGACAGAGACGGCGTTAAGAGACCAGTTCCTGCGCATAGAGATAGAGCGCTTTCAACTGGCCCAGCTTCTCCGGATCGGCTTCATGCAGATTCGCCAGTGATTCCAGTTCCTGCATAAACGCCTGTACCCGCTCAGCATTAAGCACTTCACGCCGATGCTGCAACCAGCGCTGCTGTTCAGCATCATCCAGCGTACCGGGGAAGTTACGCGCCCGATAACGGAACAGCAGTTTCGCCACACGCGCGCTGTCGAAGGTCAAATCCAGCGCTGGCAGATTGGCCGGTGCGGTCTGACGAATAATGTTCATGCCTGCGCGATCGGCATCGCTGAAAAAGCCATCGTACAGTTGGGTATCGACGTCGTCCGATGGGGTAAACGGCTCCGCTTCGGCAAACAGCGTGACCAGCTTCTCCCGCACCTCAGGCTGCTGGCGCAGCAACGCCAGATTTGCCAGACAGTGCTGACGATCGATACCCAGCCGGGCGGCATCTTCCGGACGCAAAGTATTGGCCGGGGCCAGCACCGGACACTTGTTGATGTGAACCAGCTTTACCGGCACCGCTGGCCGATCGCCGAGATCGTTTTTCGGCGTATAAAGTCGCTCGCGCAGGGTATCGGCATCGAGTTGCAGCAGCGGTGAGATATCACCGGCCAGATCGACCACAATCAGCGCATTGCGGTTATCGGGATGCCAGGCCAGTGGAATCACCCAGCTGGTATTGCCGCGCGCCGCGCCGAACATGCCGGAGACGTGTACCAGCGGCTTCATCTGCGGGATATCAATCAGGTTCATCAGCTTGTTTTTGTTACGATGGGTAAACAAAAACTCAAACAGCTTTGGCTGTTTCTCTTTCACCAGCCGGGCCATCGCCAGCGTGGCATAGACATCTGACATCGCATCGTGGGCATTTTCATGTGCCACGCCGTTGGCTTTGGTCAGATGTTCCAGCCGGAAGCTGGGAAAACCCTCTTCATTCTCTGGCCAGTGAATGCCTTCCGGGCGTAGCGCGTAGCAGGCCCGCATCACGTCAAGCAGGTCCCAGCGTGAGTTACCGTTCTGCCAGCTCCAGCCATAGGGATCGTAGAAGTTGCGATAGAAGATATTGCGCGTCACTTCATCATCAAACCGGACGTTGTTATACCCCACCACACAGGTCTGTTCGACGGTAAACAGGGCATGGATGCGTTCAGCGAATTCCGCTTCAGTGACGCCGCGCGCCATCGCTACCTGCGGCGTAATCCCGGTAATCATTACCGCTTCCGGCTGCGGCAGATAATCATCCGGCGGACGGCAGTAAAAGACCTGCGGCTCGCCGATCGGATTAAAATCGCTGTCGGTGCGCAGCCCGGCAAACTGCGCCGGCCGATCGCGTGAAGGACTGGTCCCGAAGGTCTCGTAATCGTGGAAGAGGAAGGTTAATTCAGAGGCGGGCACGTCGCTGTCCTGTCGGCAAAAAATTCAATGTTCAGGATAGTCTTCTGCGCCCAGCAGCACAACTGTGTCACCGAAAGACTGCGAGCGTTATCGCCGCAGTTCATACTTTTTTTCAATTTATTCAAACCTTCACAACGCTTTTGCCGTAAAAGGTGCGGCTGTTTCCGTTTCGTTTCATAAATAAATTTTTTCTCCCGTGCAGGTAAGGATGAAGTGTTGAAAAGGCGTCTGTTGATTACCGTTACCGCTACTGTTTTTTGGGCTTCGCTGGCACAGGCTGACGACATGCCATTTCCCGTGACGCCACCGGCGATTGATGCGGCCTCCTGGGTGTTGATGGATGCCACCACCGGCCAGGTGTTGACCGCCGGTAATCCGGATGCGCGCCGCAATCCTGCCAGCCTGACCAAGCTGATGACCGGTTATGTGGTCGATCGCGCTATCGATCAAAAGAAAATCAGCCGCGACGATATGGTCACAGTCGGCAAAGATGCCTGGGCTGCCGGTAATCCGGTGTTCAAAGGGTCATCGCTGATGTTCCTCAAGCCAGGCGATAAGCTCAGCGTACGCGATCTCAGCCGTGGAGTGATCATCGATTCCGGTAACGATGCCTGTGTGGCGCTGGCGGACTACGTGGCGGGCAGCGAAGACAATTTCGTCAAAATGATGAATCACTATGTCGATAAACTCGGCCTGCAAAATACCCACTTCGAAACGGTGCACGGTCTGGACGCACCGGGCCAGTTCTCCAGCGCGCGGGATATGGCGAAACTGTCGCGGGCGATTATCGACGGTGAGCCTGACTTCTATGCCATGTACAGTGAGAAAACCCTGACCTGGAACGGTATCACCCAGAACAACCGTAACGGCTTACTGTGGGATAATAACCTCCATGTCGATGGGCTGAAAACTGGCCACACCGAAACCGCGGGCTTTAACATCATTGCCTCGAATCTGGTGGGCAAGCACCGCCTGATCGCAGTGGTGATGGGTGGCAAGAGTGCAAAAGGTCGGGAAGAGCAGGCGCGTAAACTGCTGGTATGGGGACAGAATACTTTTGATACCGTGCAGCTGTTCCATGCCGGTAAGAAAATTGGCAGCGAGAACGTCTGGTATGGCAATCCGCATCAGGTTGAAGTGGGTACCGCGAATGATGTCTATCTGTCGCTGCCGCGCAGTGAAGTGCCGAACGTCAAAGCGAAATACATCATAAACCGCAGCGATCTGGAAGCGCCGCTAAAAGCCAATGAGGTAATTGGTGAAATTCAGGTGATGGATAAAGATCAGCAGATTGCCCACTATCCGCTGGTGGCGCTGAGCGCCGTGGAGCCTGCTGGCGTGATTACCCGCATCACCGACTATCTCAGGCAGAAGTTCTGATCGGCATTGCTGGCCTCATAACCGGGGGCAGCCGTCAGGCTGCCCCACGGAGGTTTAGCGCAGATCTTCCTTCATCTTTTTCACCTCACTCGCCTCAACCGGAGGCGCAGCATTGCCCCAGCTGTTGCGAATGTAGGTGAGCACCGCGGCAATATTGTCATCACTCAGCGTACCGGCAAAGGCTGGCATCGCCGGTGCCGTTGGCCGTGCGTCGGTATCCACGCCGCGACTGCCCGCCAGCACCACATGCATCAGTGATGTCGCATTCGGCTGATTGATCAGCGGATTATCCGCCAGCTGCGGGAAGATATTCTTCTCACCGCGGCCACCCGGGCTATGGCAGGCCGAGCATTTGGCTTCATAGATCGTCGCCCCGAGCTTCATCCTGTCATCACCGGCATCCAGCGGTTTGGGCTTCTCATCGGTTTTTTTATCGCCCTCCTTGAGATAAACCGCCACCGCATTCAGATCGCCCTCGCGCCAGTGCTGGGTTGAATGGCGCACCGCATCGGCCATCGGGCCGGACGCGATGGCATAGCGGTTCACACCGGTCCGCAGGTAGGTAACGATATCCTGTTGGGTCCATTTACCCAGCCCGGTATGGTCGCTGGCGTCCAGATTCGGCGCATACCAATCCTCAACCTCGCTGCCGCCGAGGAAACGGCCATTTTTGTCGCCGCCCAGCAGATTTTTCGGGGAGTGGCAGGTGCCGCAGTGGCCGAGTCCCTCAACCAGATAGGCGCCACGGTTCCATTCCGCCGATTTGTCCGGGTTCGGTTTGAATTCGCCTTTATCAAAGTTGATCCAGTTCCAGACTATCAGGCTGGTACGGATGTTGAACGGAAAGGGGAGCTGGTTGGTTTCAACCGGATGATGGATCGGTTGCAGCGTCTGCATCCAGGCCCACAGATCCTGCAGATCTTTTTCCGACATTTTGGTGTAGGCGGTAAATGGCATCGCGCCATATAACCGCTTACCGTTATGGCCGACACCGGTATTCATGGCGCGGCGGAAATCATCGTAACTCCAGTCACCAATCCCGGTTTCACGGTCAGGGGTGATATTCGCGCCAGCCAGAGTACCAAACGGCGTTTGCAGCTTAACGCCACCGGCGAACGGCTGTTTCTCATCGGTGGTGTGGCAGGCAGTACAGTCGCCCAGCGTGGCAATATAACTGCCGCGGGCGATTTGATCATATTCCGGCTGCGCCTGACTGCTGAAGCTTGCGGCCAGTAACAACGCGGCGGCGGAGAGAAGCGGAAAGGTTTTCATGCGCTGATCATCTCCCCCGGACGTTTCAGGTAGTAGTGACGGATATCATGTGCCGCTTTAAAGGCCAGCGCGCCCACTGTGCCGGTCGGGTTATAGCCGGGATTCTGCGGGAAGGCGGAAGCGCCGACCACAAACAGATTTGGCACATCCCACACCTGCAGATGTTTATTCACCGAGCTGGTACGGGGATCGGCTCCCATGATAAAGCCGCCGACAACGTGTGAAGACTGATAGGGCACGCTGCTCCAGTGGCCGGTCATCGGCTTGACGATCATCTCGCGCGGGTTCATCACCTTAGCAATCTCAGCCACTTTGTTGGTGCAGTACTGCGCCATCTTCAGGTCGTTCTGCGCGAAGTCGAAGGTAATACGCAACAGCGGGCGGCCATGCGGATCTTTGTAGTTGGGGTCCAGCGACAGGTAGTTGGTGCGGGTGGTATAGCTGCTGGCTTCACAGCCAATCGACATGGTGCTGAGATAGTTATCTTTCAGCGTCTGTTTCCATTTCGACCCCCACTTCGGCGTGTTGGGCGGCAAGGGTCGATAACCAATCGGCGCTGCGCCAATCGGCGTTACGCGGATGCTGCCGCCGCCGAAAAAGCCGAGGCCGCTGTGGTCAAAGTTATCGTTATTAAATTCGTCGATTCCCATACCGACCGCGCCTGCGCCGATAAACGGGTTGAAGTTTTTGTTATCGAAAAACAGCGTGACGTTGTTGGCGGTCTGGTAGGCGTAGTTGCGCCCGGTGGTACCGCTGTTGGTCACCGGATCGTAGGCCTCGCCAATGCCTGACAACAGCATCAGGCGCACATTTTCAAAGGTAAAGGCGGCGACGATCACCAGATCGGCCGGCTGTTCCCACTCGTCGCCTGACGAGTCGATGTACGTGACGCCGGTGGCTTTTTTACCCGTTGAGTCAGTCAGTACCTGCAATACTTCACTGTTGGTATAGGCGGTGAAGTTAGGCTTGCGCATTAGCGCTGGCAGCACGGTGGTGATGGCGCTGGCTTTGGAGTAGTTGGCACAGCCGTAGTTGGTACAGAAGCCGCAGAAGGTGCAGGGCCCCATGGTGACGCCATACGGATTGGTATAGGCCTCAGAGACCAGCGAGGAGGGGACCGGGAACGGTTGATAGCCGAGATTTTTTGCTGCATCGGCAAACAGCGTTGGCGCATAAGGCTGACGTAGCGGCGGCGTCGGATAGTCGCCGGAACGCGCGCCCTCAAACGGATTTCCGCCCGGCTGTTTCTCACCGTTAAGGTTACCGGCGCGGCCCGAGGTGCCAGCCACCCGCTCAAACTGCATATAATGCGGCTCCATCTCCTCCCACGTGGTGCCCCAGTCCTGCAGCACCAGCTCATCAGGAATGGCGCTGGCACCGTAACGCTCGGTCAGATGGCTCTTCAGGCGGAACTCTTCTGGCTGGAAGCGAAAGGTGATGCCAGCCCAGTGGTTGCCTGCGCCGCCGGTGCCGTTGCCGGGGTGAAATGACCCCCAGGTGCGCATCGGTAAGGCGGTCTGCGACGGGTTGTTGCGCATGGTGCAGGTGTTCTGGCGAGTGCGCAGCATCAGTTCTTCACGCATCACATAACGCAGTTCATCGGTGACGGTTCCGATATTGAAGTCGCGAGCGGTATCGCGCCACGGACCCCGTTCAATACCGACCACTTCCAGGCCTTCATCGGCCAGCTCATTAGCGATAATCGATCCGGCCCAGCCGAGGCCAATCACCACGACATCGGTTTTGGGAAGTTTTTTCATGATTCGTCCTTTGCCTTCCATTGCGCAATACTGATGGGTTCGAAGTGCAGATCTTCGTTATGCCGCTCGATGTAATCGCGGTAGTCATAGCGCGCACCTGGAAAACCGAGCATTTTCCACGACACCATCTCCCGGTTGCCGCCGTACACCGGATCGGCAAAAAAGCCTTCCATGGTGTTATTGAGCACTTCGAGAAAAAAGGATTGCGCATCGAAATCGCTGAAGTGAACCTTACCGGCTTCCATCGCCTGCAGCAGTTCGTCCTGCTGTTGCGGTGTCAGATCAGTGAAGTTTTTGTTCGAGGTCTGCTGAACGTAGCGGTTAAGTGCGGCGATGCCCTTGCGGTAGCGCTGGCGCGGCACCAGCGGTGACTGGTCGCCCTGTTCAGTGGTGCCTTGCTGAAACGGGCCCTGCATATAGAGGCGCTCAAAAGTGCCGTAGGAGCCGTGCAGCTGACGATCGATAAAGACCGCGCAGCCCGCCTCTTTGCCGCCCACGCTGAGGTCATCGGCCGGGATCAGCCGGTCAACCATCGCCTCGATGGTCTTTGCTTCAGCATCAGTAAAAAAAAGCCAGCCTTGTTGTGGGTAGGTTTCTGGGGGATTATCGGAGAATGGCGTCCAGCCTGGACTGCCTTTCAGAGAAACGGCATCGGCGACCTGGCTGACAGTAGCAGCAACGCCCAGCGTCGACCATGTCAGAACCTGCCGCCGCGTGACGCCCGGCAGGGTTTTTGCTCTTTTTCTCATCGTGCTTCCTTCTCAAGTGTTACTAACAAAAGCGAAAGGTTAAAAACTGTTGGCAATTTGTTTTTTGAGTTCGGGGCCGTATGTAAAGGCGATGTTGATAATTGTAAGGGAACGTCAAAACTGTTTTGAAATGTAGATGGCGCGCTAAGCCTTAGCAACATCAGGGGTTAAGATAGCGCACGAATTGATCCACCAACCGGATAACGACTTTGCGATCTGATAAGCCCATATCAAAACTTGAGTTTTGGTTCTATCGTCACTACCGCAGTGTTCATGGCGTGCGCATCGCTATCGCTTTTTTACTCTGCTTTATTTTCGTCCGGGCTACCGACATTCCGGAGGGCACCTGGCCGCTGATTACCCTGGTGGTGGTGATGGGGCCGATCTCAACCTGGGGAAATGTCTTCCCGCGCGCCCTGCAGCGCATCAGCGGCACGGTGGCGGGATCGATCTCGGGACTGATTGCCCTGAAGCTGGAACTGATCTCCATGCCGATGATGCTGGCATGGTGTGGCGTGGTGATGTTTATCAGCGGCTACCTGACGCTGGGCAAGCATCCCTATATGGCACTGCTGATCGGTATTACCCTCAGCGTGGTGGTCGGCGCGCGACCGGCGATTTCACCATGGCGCTGTGGCGCGGCGGCGATGTGATCCTCGGCTCGCTGATGGCGCTGCTGTTTACCGCCATCTGGGCGCAGCGCGCCTACATTCACTGGCGAATTCAGCTCTCGGACACGCTGGCGGAGATGGCGAAAATCTACCACGCCGGTTTCTCACCCAACCTGGTGGATAAGCCGCGCCTGAACAAGCCGCTGGGCAAGTTGCTGACCAGTGTGATCAGGATGCGGGCGCTGCTGGAGCCGTCGAGCAAAGAGACGCGCATTCCAAAATCGGTGCTTGAAGCGATTCAGACCATAAACCGTAATATGGTGTACACCATTGAGATGCAGATTAATGCCTGGTGGGCGTCACGAGAGAGCCATCTGATTCTGCTCAATGCGCCGGCGTTACGTCGCACCCAGCAGATGACCGAAAACACCCTGCGTGCGCTGTCGGTGATGGCGATTGAAGGCGAGACCGACGAGGTGCTGGCTAACAGCCACGAGCTGACCGAAATCAGCGACGAGCTGCGGCGGCTGATAGCTGAAGCCGGCAGTGAAAGGCTGGAGGAGACGCCGATCTACGGTTACGTCTGGTTAAGCCTTGAGCTGGCAAAACAACTGGAACGGATGACCGATCTGATGCGGATGGCGCTGCGCAAATAATCACCTCAGACAATGACTTAATGTGAAACCGGGTTTCTTTGCGCTAAGATAAGGGCCAGTCCGAAATTAGCTGTGAAAATTGCGTATAAGGCTGGCTAGCCGCTAAGCTGATCGTTTTGTCTCTCTCCCTGCGTCAGCAGGCTCAAAGAAAGGTGCCATCATGGAAAATGCCAAGCAATCATTTCAGGACGTCCTGGAGTTCGTGCGTATGTTCCGCCGCAAAAACAAACTGCAGCGTGAAATTGTCGATAACGAGAAGAAAATTCGCGACAACCAGAAGCGCGTCCTGCTGTTAGACAACCTGAGCGAATATATCAAACCCGGCATGAGCGTGGAGGCGATTCAGGAAATCATCGCCAGCATGCGTGTGGATTATGAAGATCGCGTCGATGAGTACATCATCAAAAACGCCGATCTGTCGAAAGAGCGTCGTGAGCTATCGAAAAAAATCAAAGCCATGGGCGTCGGCGAACACCCGAAAGCCTGAGGCGGATAACAGAGGCGGTCTGCTCCGCTTCGTTAACAGAGACCCGCTCCCGTTTCCGGGGGCGGGTTTTTTTATGGGCGATGAGATCCCGACATGCGCCGTCAGCGTGTATCTGCCGGACGGGCTGCGCTATTTTCCTGTCAGCTGACGGGCAATTGCCTGTAGCTGCTGCGCCAGCACGGCTAAATCGACGCCAGAGCGGGCGGGTGGGGCGGTGGTTTCCCGCAGCACCAGTGCGGTTTCCAGCGCCGCATCGCTGACTGTTTCGCCCTGTAGCTGCGCCAGCAATCGCTCAACGCTGAGCACGCCAAGCTGCTGTAAATCCTGACGCACCGTGGTCAGCGGTGGCTGATACCATGCACTCTCTGCGGTATCGTCATAGCCAATCACCGAAATTTGCCCCGGAATCGCCACTCCGTGCTGATGGAGCGCCCGCATCGCACCCAGTGCCATCTGGTCATTGGCTACCAGCAGCGCCTGAGGCAAGGCATCGGGCAATTGCGCCAGTAACGCCTGATAGCCTGACTGGGCACTCCAGTCGCCGCGTAGCGAGCAATGAGGTGTCAGCTGATGATCCGCCAGCGCCTGATGCCAGGCAGCTTCCCGCTGACGTGCCGACACCGATCGTTCCGGGCCGTTCAGCAAGCCGATCTGACGATGTCCCAGCGCCACCAGATGCTCGACCGCCGCCCGCGCCCCGTAATGATTAGGGTACTGACACTGCGCCACGGCCGCCTGCGGCTCGACATCCAGAAACAGCGCCGGTTTTGCGCCGCACAACGCCTGGATCTGCTGTGCATCCTCCGCCTGCAGCGGCAGGTTAATCAGTAATCCATCTACCCGCTGCGCCAGCAGTTCGTTGACCGTCGCCGCGGCGTCATTGCCGCTCTCCATGGCGATCACCAGATGGTAGCCCGCCGCCGCCGCGCGTCGCTGAATCGCCGAGGCAATTTGAGCCGGTGCCATCAGCGCCAGATCGCTGGTGGCGAGACCCAGGGTGCGGGTCGCTTTACCCGCCAGCTGTTGTGCCACCCGATTTGGCACATAATTGAGCTGCTGCATCGCCGCTTCCACCCGTTCCCGGGTGCGGACAGAGACCTGTTCAGAACGATTAAGCACACGTGAAACGGTTTGATAAGAGACGCCAGCCAGTTGAGCGACATCATCAAGGGTCACAGAGCGGGAAGTCATTGATCTCTCCAGTAGATGAAGTGGCGATTGTAGCAAATTTTCTGGCTGCGGCGCTGCTGCTGCGCGCTACACTGCTCAGCAATAAGGAGAAAAAAATGCAGCTTACTGACCGTGATATTGATGACATCAACCTGATTGCCAACTGGCTGGCGCTGGATCAGCTCTCCGCACAGGATGAGATCCACGCCGATCTGCTGATACTGGCGGGCCATGCGGTGCTGCCTAACATTGAAGGCGCAGTGGCGCTGGCAAAAACGTCAGGCTTACCGCTGTTGATCAGCGGTGGCGTCGGCCATGCCACGCCGCTGCTTGCCGGGGCGATGGCAGCCCATCCGTTGTACCGCCAGATTGATACGCTGGGAAAAAGCGAGGCGCAGATGCTGGCTGCTATCGCGCGGACCTTTGCCGATTTGCCGGACGATCGGTTGCTGCTGGAGGGCGAATCGCGCAACTGCGGCGAAAACGCGGCTTTCAGTCAGCGGCTGCTGGAGAGCCGAGGCATCCGGCCGCAGCAGGTGATTCTGATTCAGGATCCGTTGCTGCAACGGCGCACCGACGCCACCTTCCGCTGGCAGTGGCGCGATCGGCCGGTGGCTCCCCGCTTTATCAGCTGGCCAGTTTTTGTGCCGCAGTTAACCGCAGAGGCGGGCCAGCTGCGAATTACCGGTGCCGCGCCGCAGGGGCTGTGGTCGCTGGAACGCTTTATGTCGCTGTTGATGGGCGAGGTCCAGCGGCTGCGTAACGATGAGCAGGGCTATGGGCCGCGCGGCAAAGGGTTCTTGGCCGAAGTGACCTTGCCTGATGAGATTGAGGCGGCGTGGCAGCGCCTGATGCGTCTCGCGGGTGTACAACAGCGGATTCAGGGGAGCTGAAAAGCGGCGGGCTGGCGTGATGCAGCCCGCTGGCGATTAACGGCTCTGCAGATAGACCTGCAGATTGACATACACCGCATTCAGTAAGGGCGTGCTCAGACCGGAGTGGCGGGCACGCAGCAGCAGATCGCCGATGATCTGGTCGGCTTCAATATCGAATCCCTGGCGTAAATCGCGGTACATGGAGGAGGTCATCGGTGTGGCAGGATCGTTCAGCAGTTCGAAGATTTTGGCGGTTACCGCCGGGCGCGGCTGATAACCCGCAGCGCTGATCACCGTCAGGATCTCGCTGTAAATTCCCTGAAGCAAGGCCTCGCCGCCACGGGATTGCAGCACCTGCCGGGTATCACCGCGCGCCAGACAGCAGACCGCGCCGAGCGTGCTGAGCAGCAGCCATTTCTCCCACAGTTCATCCATGATGTTATTGCTGAAACGGGTATCGACCTGCGCATCGCGCAGCGCCGCATCAACCCGCTGCAGGCGCGCATCATTATTACCATCGAGCGCGCCATAATAGAGCTGATGCAGCGCTGTCATCTGGATCACTTCACCGTTGTCGCCCAGCGTGGCGTTGATTTTACACATCCCACCGATCACCGCATCGTGGCCAAAGCGCTGCTGCAGCGTTTCAATGTGCCGCATGCCGTTCAGAATCGGCATGATCAGCGTCTGCGGGCCGACAGCGGGCGCAATGTCATCCATCACCTGCTCAAGGGCAAAACTTTTTACCGTCAGAATAATCAGGTCGTAGTGACCGTTCAGTGATGCCGCCTGCACCAGTTGTGGCTGCAGCATTTCGGTGCCGGCAGGGGTCTGTAATACCAGCCCCTTTTCCTGCAACTGAAGGAAACGCCGTTCGCGCACCAGAAACGTTACGTCCTGGCCCGCCTGAGCCAGTCGCGCGCCAAAATAGCCACCCGTCGCGCCAGCGCCTGCTATCAGAATCCGCATAGAATTTCCCTTTAATTGAAAACCGTTACCTTAAAACGTCGTCGCCGGACTTGCCAGCCGGTCCGTGCGGTGCGGCATCCTGGTGGATGGCGGTCAGCACGCTGGTGAGTAAGCCGGGAAAGCGTTGTTCGAGATCCTCACACCGCAGCGAAATCAGATTTTCCCGCCCCAGTGGTCGTTGCCAGATTACGCCACTGTCACGCAGCACCCGCCAGTGGTGCGTCATGGTCGATTTCGCCACTTCACCGCGCAACAGGCCGCAGGGCTGTTCACCTTCACGTGCCAGGGTATTCACGATCGCCAGCCGCAGCGGATTGCCCAGTGCAAACAACACATTTTCCAGCCGTAACTCTCCGGTTTCAGGGTGATGATTCAACATAACCTTCCTGTTGTTGAGAATGAGCGGGTTAATAATAGCTCAAACTGTTCGCATAGAGTCGTACCATTGATCTAAGCTTGTTAACACAACTGCGCAAATATTGCGCACTGCATTTGCGTCAATCTGACTAAGGATACATCATGCCCCGACCCCTTCCGATCGAACGTTACCGCAATATCGGCATCTCCGCGCACATCGATGCCGGTAAAACCACCACCACCACCGAGCGCATTCTGTTTTACACCGGAATGAGTCACAAGCTGGGGGAAGTGCATGATGGCGCGGCAACAACCGACTGGATGGCACAGGAGCAGGAGCGCGGGATTACCATCACCTCTGCCGCGGTCAGTTGCTTCTGGCCGGGCATGGATAAGCGCTTTGAGCCGCACCGCATCAATATTATCGACACCCCAGGCCACGTCGATTTCACCATTGAGGTCGAGCGCTCAATGCGGGTGCTGGATGGCGCGGTGATGGTGTACGACGCGGTGGGCGGCGTACAGCCGCAGTCGGAGACGGTCTGGCGTCAGGCGAATAAATATCATGTGCCGCGGCTGGCGTTCGTCAACAAAATGGACCGTCAGGGCGCCGATTTTTCCGCGTCGTCACCATGATGCAGTCACGGCTGAAAGCTAATCCAGTGCCGATTGTGATTCCAGTCGGTCGCGAAGAGCATTTCGTCGGGGTGATCAATCTGATCCGTATGCAGGCGATCTACTGGGATGAAGAGAGCCAGGGAATGACCTTCAGCTATGGCGAAATCCCGGCTGACCAGCTGGCCGAGGCGCAGAGCTGGCGTGAAAAAATGGTCGCGGCGGCGGCGGAAGCCAATGAAACCCTGACCGAAGCCTGGCTGGAGCAGGGCGATCTCAGCGAGCAGCAGGTGATTGCCGGTTTACGCCAGCGCACGCTGCTCAACCAGATTCAGCCGATGCTGTGCGGCAGTGCGTTTAAGAACAAAGGGGTACAGCGGATGCTGGATGCGGTGATTGAACTGATGCCGTCACCGGCTGATGTGCCGGCGATCAGCGGCGTGGATGAGGCTGGAAACCACGCCGAACGCCATGCTGATGATGATGAACCGTTTTCGGCGCTGGCGTTTAAGCTGATGAGCGATCCCTTCGTCGGGCAGCTGACCTTTGTGCGGGTTTACTCGGGCGTGTTACGCAAGGGCGACAGCGTCTTTAACGCGGTCAAAGGCAAAAAAGAGCGCATTGGCCGTATCGTGCAGATGCACGCTAACGCCCGTCATGAGATCGACGAAATACGCGCCGGAGACATTGCCGCCTGCGTCGGGCTGAAAGAGGTCACCACCGGCGAAACCCTGTGCGATCCGCACGCCATCATTACTCTGGAGCGGATGGAGTTTCCTGAACCGGTGATTTCGCTGTCGATCGAGCCGAAAACCAAAGCGGACCAGGAGAAGATGGGGCTGGCGTTACAACGGCTGGCGGCAGAAGATCCCTCGTTCCGGCTGCACACCGATGAGGAGTCGGGGCAGTCGATCATCTCCGGCATGGGGGAACTGCATCTGGAGATTATCGTCGATCGCCTGAAACGTGAATTTGGCGTAGAGGCCAATATCGGGCGACCGCAGGTGACCTATCGCGAAACGCTGCGCAAAGCGGTGCAGGATGTGGAAGGTAAATTTGTGCGCCAGTCGGGTGGCAAAGGGCAGTACGGCCATGTGGTGCTGAGCCTGCAACCGGGGGCAGCGGGCAGCGGCTTTGTCTTTGAAGATGCCACCAAAGGCGGGGTGGTGCCGCGGGAATATATTCCGTCAGTGGAGAAAGGGGTCCGCGAAGCGCTGAACAGCGGGGTGCTGGCGGGCTATCCGATTGTCGATATCAAAGCGACCCTGACGTTTGGCTCTTATCATGAGGTCGACTCCTCGGAGATGGCGTTCCGCATGGCAGCGATTCTCGGTTTCCGTGCGGCGGCAAAACTGGCCGATCCGGCGATTCTGGAACCGGTAATGAAGGTGGAAGTGGAGACGCCGGAAGAGTACGCCGGCGGGATTATGGGCGATCTGTCGTCACGTCGCGGCGCGGTGCAGGGCATGGATGAGCATTTTGGCGGCCGGATTATTCGCGCCGAAGTGCCGTTGTCGGAGATGTTCGGCTACTCCACCAGCCTGCGTTCGCTGACCCAGGGGCGCGCCACCTACAGCATGGAGTTCAGCCACTACGCGCAGGCACCGCGCAACGTGGCCGATGAGATCATTGCCGCCCGTAAATAGGGCGATGCGGCAGGGAAGCCGCCTTTCCATCAACTCAAAGCCGGGTCACCCCAAGCGCTGCTGCCTGCTGTTCAATGCGGATTATCGTCTGATAATCCTGGCGCTGCAGCGGGCTGAATCCGCTGATCAGGCTGGCCGTACAGACTTCCCGCCACGCCGGATCGGTCACCAGTTCACCCAGCACCGACTGCAGCGTCTCGCGCTGTTGCGCGGAGGTCGTGGCGGAGGTGATCAGCGGCAGCCCTGGCGCAGGCGGGGTTTCGCCAATAATGTGCAGTCCCTGTCGCTCCTCTGGCGCATACCGGGCGATCAGTGCCCAGCTGACACAATCAATCGCCGCGATATCCGCCTGATGCTGGCGCACCGCCGCCAGGGACTGACGATGTCCGCCGCTCAGCACCAGCCGTGAAAACACCACGCCCTGCTGTGCCGCCACCAGGCGCAGCGCGTTATAGCCGGAGTGCGAATCCACGCTGTTAGTTACCGCCCGACGCGCATGAAAATCGCTTAGCGTCGCGCCCTGATCCCGTGCCACCAGCCAGCTACGATAATCGGGGCCGCTGCAGCCTGGCGCGCTGTAGTGAAACGTGCCGACCAGCTGCACCGCGGGTAGCCGCGTCACCAGCGGATAGCCGCAGGTCTGGCTCAGCAGCAGCCGATCGTCCTGCCAGTGGGCCAGCAGATCGTCGGGCCAGATCGGTTGTGCCGTCGTGCCGTGCTGCGCCAGCAGGGTCACGATGGCCTGGCTGAGCGCCACGGAGGTGGGGCGATCAATGTCATACATCGGTAATGCCAGCAAATGAGTCATGGCGTGCCTCTTCTGAACGCCCCGGATGGGCATTGACCCCAACCGGCCGCGCCCAGAACTGACGCAGCCAGACCCGGTAGCCCGCCACGCGAAAACCGTGATTACGCTGATAGTAGCGTTCGCGGTCATGCAGATAGAGGCGGCGCAGGCCATACCAGGGCACGCCGGGAAGATCGTGATGCACTGAATGGTAGTTCAGATTCAGAAACAGGATCCGCCAGGGCAGCGCCGCTTCATTATTGACCGAACGCGCCAGCGGATCGTCAGCCGCGCGATGCTCATAGAAAGAGCGCACTTTGGTCAGCGCCAGCGCCGGGTAGCTGACCGCCAGCAGATACCACAGCGGGGGAAAACCGCGCTGGGCCATCCACCACCACAGCAGCGTCAGCAGGGTGCCGTGCAGCAGCCACATCCCAATTGCGGCCCGGTCGCCGTGGCGTATCGCCTGCCACATCGCTCTGAAGATACCGCCGATATCCAGCAGCGGACCCAGCAGCAACCGGCCAAAAAAAGTGTTACGCAGATGGATCAGCTGCTGCTGCCACGGCGACAGCTGCGCCCAGCGTGCGGCGGAGAGATAGTAACTTTCCGGATCGTCATCCGGTTCGGTCAGGGTGTGATTGCGGTGATGGGCCAGATGAGAATCGCGGTAGAGGCCAAACGGAAACCATACCGCCAGCGGCAGGGTGCCGAACAGCTGATTGACCCGCGGCCAGCGCGTCGGATGACCGTGGATCAGCTCATGCTGTAGCGACATGTACCAGGCGGTGAAGCCAGTCAGCAGCAGCGTAGCGGGCAGCCTTCCCAGGCTCTGCCAGCCGAGCAGCGTGCCGAACCAGCCGCCATAGACCGCGATGATCAGCAGCCAGGTGGGCAGTTCCGTACGCCATAACGCGCTACGCGACAGCTGTTGCAGCAGGGCGCGCTGCTGCGGGTGAAGGTAACCGGCACCGCTTTTTTGCATGATCAACCTGGCAGAAGAGGAACAGAGAACCACAGTGAAATAAACGCGGCGCAAAGACAAAGACGTTATTTTTCTTAGCTATGTCGAAAATCCTGAATATAGCGCTGAAAGATATTGACTATCAGTGGTGGCGACGACGGCGTAACCTTTGCTTATCGAAAACCGCCTTAGCATGTGCGGGCCAACGTTGCCCGCCAGGAGAAGTAACAGATGAAAAAGATTGGCTTTTTATCCTTCGGTCACTGGACACCCTCTTCACAGTCAGCCACCCGATCGGCGCAGGATGTGTTATTGCAGTCGATCGACCTGGCGGTGGCGGCTGAAGAGCTGGGCGCAGACGGTGCCTACTTCCGCGTGCATCATTTTGCCCGCCAGCTGAGCTCCCCATTCCCGCTGCTGGCGGCGGTCGGTGCCCGCACCAAAAAAATTGAGATCGGCACCGGCGTGATCGATATGCGCTATGAAAATCCGCTCTATATGGTGGAAGATGCCGGTTCAGCCGATCTGATTTCCAACGGCCGGTTGCAGCTCGGCCTGAGCCGTGGCTCGCCTGAACAGGTAGTGGATGGCTGGCGCTATTTTGGCTTTGAGCCAAAAGCGGGGGAGACCGACGCCGATATGGGCCGTCGTCATGCCGAAGAGTTTCTGGAAACGCTGCGCGGCGAAGGCTTTGCCAAACCGAACCCGCAGCCGATGTTCCCGAATCCGCCGGGTCTGCTGCGCCTCGAACCGCTGTCAGAAGGGCTGCGTGATCGCATCTGGTGGGGCTCCGGCTCCAACGCCACTGCAGAGTGGGCGGCAAAAATGGGTATGAACCTGCAAAGTTCGACCCTGAAAGATGATGAAACTGGTGAGCCCTTCCATATTCAGCAGGCGAAGCAGATCCGCGCCTACCGTGAAGCGTGGAAAGCCGCCGGCCATCAGCGTGAGCCACGGGTTTCAGTCAGCCGCAGCATCTTTGCGCTGGTGAATGACATGGACCGCGCCTACTTTGGCCGCAGCGGCAGCGACCAGGATTCGGTGGGTTTCCTCGATGAAAAAACCCGCGCCATCTTTGGCCGCAGCTATGCCGCCGAGCCGGAGCAGTTAATTAAGCAACTGGCGCAGGATGAAGCGATCGCTGAAGCCGATACGCTGCTGCTGACCGTACCGAATCAGCTGGGCGTGGCGTATAACGCGCATGTGATTGAGTCGATACTGAAATATGTCGCACCGGAACTTGGCTGGCGTTAATCCCTTTTCCGACACAGCGCCTTAGTAATAAGGCGCTGACTTTCGCCTTCAGCGACCCTTCCGCATCAGTCGCTTAACGCTTTTATGCACTGCTGACCTCCTCAGCGTCGCCCTCTGGCGAGACGGCCAATACCGCCTTTGTTCGCTATCCGCATCGCGTGACGAAAATTATCAGTAGTCACCCTTTTATCTGTTTTCTGACCCCCTCGCTTACCACCAGTCTGACCGCCTGTTGGCTTAGTAACATTGCTGACATGTCAATCTGCACATGCACAGCCAAAAGGGCCCTCAATCGCTATTTAGTGACCATTGACAATATTGGTCACTTGATAAGAGAATGGCGCGAACTCCCCATTCACTGATAAAGGTCACCTATGTTCAGGTTTAATCCTGCCACCGTTGCTGTCTGTCTTCTGCCGCTGGCGCTGGCTGCCTGTCATGACACTGCCCGCGATGACGATCCACGCAACCAGCCGCCTCAGGTCCGGGTCGCAAAAGTAATCAGCGCCACTGACGCCGCACGCGCCTTCAGCGGGGTGGTGGTGGCCCGGGTCCAGAGCGATCCCGGCTTCCGGGTGTCGGGCAAAATTCTTGAACGTCTGGTGGATAACGGCCAGAGCGTCAGACGTGGCCAGCCGCTGATGCGTCTCGACCCGATCGATCTGCAGTTGCAGGTCCAGGCCCGGCAGCAGGCCGTTGCTGCGGCGCAATCACGCGTCAGACAGACCGCGGCCGATCAGGCGCGTTACCGCACTCTGCTGACCAGCGGGGCGGTGTCTGCGTCGGCTTACGATCAAATACGCGCGGCAGCAGAGACGGCGAAAGCTGAACTGCGGGCAGCTGAAGCGCAGGCGGATGTGGCGCGAAACGCCAGCGGCTATGCGCTGCTGCTGGCGGACGCCGATGGCGTAGTGATGGCTACCTTCGCCGAGCCGGGGCAGGTCGTGAGCGCGGGCGAACCGGTGATCCGACTGGCCCGCGCGGGTCAGCGTGAGGCACGGGGTCCAGCTGCCGGAAACGCTGCGTCCGCCGCTGGGCAGCGAAGCGATGGCAACACTGTATGGCCGCAATAGTGCGGCGGTTCCGGCCCGTTTGCGGCAGCTGGCGGATGCAGCGGACCCGCTGACCCGCACCTTTGAAGCCCTATATGTACTGGAAGGGGCGCTGGCCGCTGCACCACTTGGCGCGACCGTCAACCTCGCGATCCCCAACAAGGCCACACAGCCCTTGCTGCAGGTACCGCTGGCCGCGCTATACGATGCAGGCAAAGGCCCTGGCGTGTGGCAGATTGCCGGGCCGCCCGCCACCGTCGTCTGGCGTCCGGTAAAAGTCATCCGTCTCGGCGATGAGTCGGCTACCGTCAGCGGTGAACTCCAGGTGGGAGAGCCGATTGTGGCGCTGGGTGCGCACCTGCTCCATGAAGGCGAACGCGTCCGTCTCAGCCAGGCTGACGCAGCCGGGAGCCAGCCATGAGTCACGGACGGTTTAACCTGTCGGCGCTGGCGGTACATGAGCGCGCCATCACGCTGTTCCTGATCATCCTGATTACCGTCGCCGGAGTGCTGTCGTTTTTTGAACTCGGCCGGGCGGAAGATCCGCCGTTTACCGTTAAACAGATGACGATTATCACCGCCTGGCCGGGCGCGACTGCGCAGGAGATGCAGGATCAGGTGGCGGAACCGCTGGAGAAGCGGCTGCAGGAGCTGAAATGGTATGACCGCAGCGAAACCTATACCCGTCCTGGCATGGCCTACACCATGCTGTCGTTGCAGGACAAAACGCCGCCGTCACAGGTGCAGGAGCAGTTCTATCAGGCGCGTAAAAAGCTCGGGGATGAGGTCAGCAATCTGCCTGCCGGGGTGATTGGCCCGATGATCAATGACGAGTTCTCCGATGTGACATTTGCGCTGCTGGCGCTAAAGGCCAGAGGAGAACCGCAGCGTTTGCTGGTGCGTGATGCCGAAGCGCTGCGTCAGCGGCTGCTGCATCTGCCGGGGGTGAAAAAGGTCAACATCATTGGGGAACAGGCCGAGCGCATTTACGTCTCCTTCTCACACGATCGTCTGGCGACGCTGGGCATCTCGCCGCAGGATATTTTCGCCGCTCTGAATGACCAGAACGTTCTGACACCAGCCGGCTCCATCGATACCGCCGGGCCGCAGGTGTTTATCCGGCTGGAGGGTGCCTTCGATAAGCTGGAAAAGATCCGTGAAACGACGATTGTGGTGCAGGGCAGAAGCCTGAAGCTGGCGGATGTGGCAACGGTCGAACGCGGTTATGACGATCCGGCCACCTTTCTGGTGCGCAATCAGGGCGAACCGGCGCTGCTGCTCGGTATCGTGATGCGTGACGGCTGGAACGGGCTGGGTCTCGGTAAGGCGCTGGCGGCGGAGACCATCAAAATTAACCAGGCGATGCCGCTCGGCATGTCGCTGATTCAGGTCACCAACCAGTCGGTGAATATCCGCTCGGCGGTCGATGAGTTTATGGTGAAGTTTTTCGTGGCGCTGCTGGTGGTAATGGTGGTCTGCTTCGTCAGCATGGGCTGGCGTGTCGGTGTGGTGGTGGCGGCCGCCGTGCCGTTAACCCTGGCGGTGGTGTTTGTGGTGATGGAGGCCACAGGGAAAAACTTTGATCGGATTACGCTGGGCTCGCTGATTCTGGCGCTCGGACTGCTGGTGGATGACGCGATTATCGCCATCGAAATGATGGTGGTCAGAATGGAGGAGAGCTACGACCGGGTTAAAGCCTCCGCCTATGCCTGGAGCCACACCGCCGCACCGATGCTGGCCGGTACGCTGGTCACCGCGGTGGGTTTTATGCCCAACGGATTCGCTCAGTCGACTGCCGGTGAGTACACCAGCAACATGTTCTGGATTGTCGGTATTGCACTGATCGCCTCATGGGTAGTGGCGGTGGTCTTTACCCCGTATCTCGGCGTGAAGATGCTGCCGGCCATCAAAACCGTCGAGGGTGGCCATACGGTGATCTACAACACCCGTCACTACAATCGCTTTCGCCATCTGCTGACGCGAGTGATTGCCCGCAAATGGGCAGTGGCGGGCGCGGTGATTGTGCTGTTTGTGGCGGCGGTGTCTGGCATGGGGCTGGTGAAAAAACAGTTCTTCCCGACCTCCGATCGACCGGAAGTGCTGGTGGAACTTCAGCTGCCCTACGGCAGTTCAATTGAGCAGACCGCGGCGGCCACCGCAAAAATCGAAACCTGGCTGAAAAAACAGCAGGAGGCGAAAATTGTCACCGCCTATATCGGTCAGGGGCCGCCGCGTTTTTATCTGGCGATGGCACCGGAACTGCCCGACCCCTCGTTTGCCAAACTGGTGGTGCTGACCGACAGCCAGCAGGCGAGTGACGCGCTGAAGTTACGGCTGCGGGCGGCCGCGGCCAGCGGCCTGGCCCCTGAGGCGCGGGTGCGCGTAACCCAACTGGTGTTTGGCCCCTATTCTCCCTATCCGGTGGCCTGGCGGGTGATGGGACCCGATCCTGCGCGGCTGCGGGTTATCGCCGACCAGGTGGAAGCGGTACTGCAGGCCAGCCCGATGATGAGAACGGTCAATACCGACTGGGGTTCACAGGTGCCGACCCTGCATTTCTCCCTCAATCAGGACCGTTTGCAGGCGGTGGGACTGACCTCCAGCGCCGTGGCCCGCCAGCTGCAGTTTCTGCTGTCGGGCGTGCCGATCACTGCGGTGCGGGAAGATATTCGTTCGGTGCAGGTGGTCGGACGGGCGGCTGGCAATATCCGGCTCGATCCGGCGCGGATCGGCGACTTTACCCTGGTGGGCGCGGCGGGTCAGCGTATCCCGTTGTCGCAGATTGGCGAGGTTAAGGTGCAGATGGAAGATCCACTGCTGCGGCGGCGCGACCGCACGCCAGTGATCACCGTACGCGGCGATATCGCTGACGCTTTGCAACCGCCGGATGTTTCGACCGCCCTCGGCAAACGCCTGCAGCCGATCATCGCATCGTTGCCGGAGGGCTATCGGATTGAGCTGGCGGGCTCGATAGAGGAGTCGGGTAAAGCGACCCAGGCGATGGCGCCGCTGTTCCCAATCATGATCGCTATCACGCTGCTGATTATTATTTTGCAGGTGCGATCCATGTCGGCAATGGTGATGGTATTTTTAACCGCTCCGCTTGGACTGGTCGGTGTGGTGCCGACGCTGCTGCTGTTTAATCAGCCGTTCGGTATCAATGCGCTGGTCGGGCTGATTGCGCTGTCGGGCATTCTGATGCGTAACACTCTGATCCTGATTGGCCAGATCCACCACAATCAGCAGCAGGGGCTGGCCCCGTTTGATGCGGTGGTTGAGGCGACCGTGCAGCGCGCCCGGCCGGTTCTGCTTACGGCAATGGCGGCCATTCTGGCGTTTATCCCGCTGACGCACTCGGTATTCTGGGGCACGCTGGCCTATACCCTGATTGGCGGTACGCTGGGCGGCACCATTATTACGCTGGTCTTCCTGCCAGCGATGTATGCCATCTGGTTCCGGATCCGTCCGGTAGCGGAGTAACCGGTGGGCGGTGAAAACTGCCCCTCTGATCATCCTGCGCTACGCCGTGCCTGTTGACAGGTGCGGTGCTTTCCATCGTTAAAACCTTTTCAGCTAAGCATATTCAAAGGGGCAGGCTATCAAAGGTATAGGGTGAGACAGGTGTGCCTTTTTCAAAAGCCACTATAGAGTAGCGCTGAGAATACATAAAAGAGGTGTGACCATGAGCAATTCTATTGATGAAGATGCAAAAGAAGCAAAGCCTATTGTCGAAGCCGATCGCGAAGCTGCGCCGGGTAAATGTCCTTTTCACGCAGGAAAAGGGAATCAGACATCAGGCGGCGGCACGACCAGTCGTGACTGGTGGCCTAACCAGCTGCGTGTCGACCTGCTGAACCAGCACTCATCCCGCTCTAACCCATTAGGCGAGTCGTTCGACTACCGTAAAGAATTTGCCAAATTAGACTACGCTGCGCTGAAAGCGGATCTCAAAGCCTTGCTCACTGAGTCACAAGCCTGGTGGCCTGCCGACTGGGGCAGCTACATCGGTCTCTTCATCCGTATGGCCTGGCACAGCGCCGGCACCTATCGCGCCGTTGACGGTCGCGGCGGTTCAGGCCGCGGTCAGCAGCGGTTCGCCCCGTTAAACTCCTGGCCAGATAACGTCAGCCTGGATAAAGCGCGTCGTCTGCTGTGGCCGGTGAAGCAGAAGTATGGACAGAAAATTTCGTGGGCTGACCTCTATATCCTGGCGGGTAACGTGGCGCTGGAAAATTCCGGCTTCCGCACCTTTGGTTTCGGTGCCGGACGTGAAGATGTCTGGGAACCGGATATGGATGTCAACTGGGGCGACGAAAGCACCTGGCTGGAACACCGTCACCCGGAAGCGCTGGCACAGTCACCGCTGGGCGCGACCGAAATGGGGCTGATCTACGTCAACCCGGAAGGCCCGGAACACAGCGGCGATCCGGCTTCGGCTGCCCCGGCCATTCGTGCCACCTTCGGCAACATGGGCATGAACGACGAAGAGATCGTCGCCCTGATCGCCGGTGGCCATACGCTGGGCAAAACTCACGGTGCCGGTTCGGCCGACCACGTTGGCGTTGACCCGGAAACCGCACCGCTTGAAGCCCAGGGTCTGGGCTGGGCGAGCAGCCACGGCACCGGTGTTGGTGCTGATGCGATTACCTCGGGTCTGGAAGTGATCTGGTCGCAGACGCCGACCCAGTGGAGCAACTATTTCTTCGAGAACCTGTTCAAATATGAGTGGGTCCAGACGCGCAGCCCGGCGGGCGCGATCCAGTTTGAAGCGGTCGATGCGTCAGAGATCATTCCTGATCCGTTCGACCAGACGAAGAAACGTAAACCGACCATGCTGGTTACCGATCTGACCCTGCGCTTCGACCCGGAGTTCGAGAAAATCTCGCGTCGTTTTTACAACGATCCGCAGGCATTCAATGAAGCCTTTGCCCGCGCCTGGTACAAGCTGACGCACCGCGATATGGGGCCGAAAGCGCGTTATATCGGTCCGGAAGTGCCGAAAGAAGATCTGATCTGGCAGGACCCGCTGCCGGTACCGGTTTACCATCCGACCGGTGCTGATATCGCTCAGCTGAAAGAGAAGATTGCCGCCATGGGCCTGAGCGTCAGCGAACTGACCTCGGTAGCCTGGGCATCAGCCTCCACCTTCCGTGGCGGTGACAAACGCGGGGGTGCCAACGGAGCGCGCCTGGCGCTGCTGCCGCAACGCGAGTGGGACGTAAACGCTATTGCGGTCCGGGTGTTGCCGACGCTGGAAGCGCTGCAGCGTGAATTTAACAAGGTTTCGCTGGCCGATCTGATTGTGCTGGCCGGTGTGGTCGGGGTTGAGCAGGCGGCGAAAGCGGCTGGCGTTGAGATTGAGGTGCCGTTTATTCCGGGCCGGGTCGATGCGCGTCAGGATCAGACTGATATCGAGTCGTTTGAGTTGCTGAAACCTCGTGCCGATGGCTTCCGTAACTACGGTCGCGGCTACGGTAAAACCACCACCGAGAACCTGTTAATTGATAAGGCCCAGCAGCTGACGCTGACGGTGCCGGAATTAACGGTGCTGATTGGCGGAATGCGCGCGCTGGGCACCAACTACGACGGCAGCCAGCACGGCATTTTCAGCCGCCGCGTTGGTGAACTGAACGCTGATTTCTTCGTTAATCTGCTGGACATGCGTATTGAATGGAAAGCCGTCGATGGCTCCAGCGAACAGTTCGAAGGTCGCGATCGCCTGACTGGTGAAGTTCGCTTTACTGCTACCCGCGCCGATCTGGTGTTCGGCTCCAATGCAGTATTACGCGCCTCGGCGGAAGTCTATGCCAGCAGCGATGCGAAAGAGAAGTTCGTTAAAGACTTCGTGGCGGCCTGGACCAAAGTGATGAATCTGGATCGCTTCGAACTCTGATCGTCCGCTGTTAACGGTTGAAAAGCAAAAACCCGCTTAGCGATAAGCGGGTTTTTTTATCCCAACGCTGACAGTGAAGCCGTTGCCCGAATTCTGACTTGCCCTGACGCTTAACTCTTTCCGGCGCAGGTATGTCCCGGAAGCTGCGCCGCATTTGTTTATCCGATTCAAAATAATCCTTTGAGTCGCACAAAAAGTTATCTCTGATTATTCTGCTTTTCCGTCAGCTAAGCTGCCACAGGCACGATCCAGGAGAACCAGAGGGATGGGCTTTCTTCTGGCGGTGCCGTCGGTGAAAACGGTCGGCTCTCTCTGCGGATGGATTCAGGCTTCTCCACGTTGAATCACACTAAGGAAGCCAGCATGAACCTGGCAAAAAATTGCGCGCCGCTCTCCGCTGAGGTTATATCAAAATATAATTTATGGAGGGGTTCTATGTACACCACGCGCCTGAAAAAAGTCGGCGGATCGGTCATGCTGGCGGTTCCTCCCGCCTTATTGAAGATGCTGGGACTGTCATCGGACAGCGAAGTGGGCATGACCAATGATAATGGCTGCCTGGTTATCGAACCTCAGTAACGGCCTCGCAATTCGCTTGATGAACTGCTGGCACAGTGCGATTCACACGCCGAAAGGAGTGAAGAGGATCAGGAATGGATTGATGCGCCTGCGGTGGGCAGGGAGATACTGTAAATGAACAGAGGAGAAGTCTGGCTGGTTTCGCTCGATTCGACTATCGGGCATGAACAACAGGGAAAGCGCCCGGTAGTAAACGTTTCTTCTGCATCATTCAACAAGTTAACCCGATTACCGATTGTGGTTCCGGTCACCAGTGGGGGTGACTTTGCCCGTACAGCGGGCTTTGCCGTTTCACTGGAGGAGGCAGGAACAAAAACCAGGGGCGTAATCCGCTGCGACCAGCCGCAAACCCTGGATCCGGACGCGCGCAGTGGCAAGCGTCTGGAAAGGTTACCTGATGTTATCGTCAATGACGTGCTGGCCAGGCTGGAAGCCATTTTACGCTAACGCCGCGATGTGATTTCAGATTCATAAAAGCAAAAAGCCCGCTCAGGTTTCCCTGAGCGGGCTTCTCAAATTTGGCTCCTCTGACTGGGATCACCTTTGCCAGTAACTATCTGATAAAAAAGATAAACCTGAGTTTTCTTTCTGTCAATACCACCAGAATGACCACCAATAGTTTCTCGTTACGTAAAACAGGCTTAAAAATTTCGTTTCATCGCTGATCGTGCCACGAGGTTCTCTGCAAAAGACGGGTATTCAGAACAAGCATCTAAAAGTCGGCTCGAAGCGAGAGGGTGTCCAAAGAGCTCTGACGGTCTGCTCTGTGCCAGGAGCGGACGTTGGCTCGAAGCGTCATTTTCTGTGATGCTCGCCAAGAGTAGCGGAGCTATAAAAAAACACTCTAGTCGGTATAATCTCTTTCATGTTTTTCTTTTCAGTATCTAACACCATGAGCATGTCAGCATTACAACCGCAGATAGTTAAAGCAATGAAACCAAAACATGGAAAGGATTGGATGTTAGTCCGTGGAGACACGGTTTTCGTCCGCTTTTTAGCTCAAAATGATGATGGTAATTCTTTTGAAGTGCAGACACCAACGAGGCCCGAAGAGAGAATTCGCATAGGGAATGGTTTGACTATCGGATACAAGCTGCCAGTAAACCAGAAGCTCCTTTTTTCGGTCGCTGAGACGTTAGCCCAAGAAAATCATCTTCAACCTGAGAATAAAGCAGACCGCTTTCAGAATAATTGCATCTCCATGTTTTCCATTACTATAGATCACGGCAAAACTATACAAGATGAGGTCAACGAGGAATGGGTCACTCGCTTCTTTGAGCTCTTCGATGCTCATGGGATTTCGATGAATATTGTCGAACCTGGCATGGTCGATATTTATTCTGACCTATGTGTTGAGGATGGCGAAGACGTTTATCTGAGTGATGGTATGTACATGCGCCCGAACGGGACAATTTACGAACGTTGAAAATGTAGGTGCGAAAGCATAAATCAATTCCCGGTTGATAGCCGGGATATCACTTAACCATATCCGACAATTAGTCCAGGTAGCCCCACTTCTTCAGGCGACTTTTCGTATTCATGACCACTCTATGATTTAGTTCGCTGCCACGCTCTGGACTTATTTCCTCTGCTTTCAGACGATCTGCTATCTCCTTCTCTCTTCATACATAGACAAAAGTCCGCTTTTCGC
>NZ_MLFN01000052.1 GCF_002095315.1 Pantoea conspicua | reverse complement strand
GTCGAGCGCCGCCAGCGGCTCATCGAACAGCAACACTTTGGGGTCGGGCGGCCAGCGCACGCGCCAGCGCCACCCGCTGCTTCTGCCCGCCGGACAATTTATCAATCCCGCGCTGCGCCAGATGCGTCAAATCCACCAGCGCCAGCATCTCCGCCACCCGCGCCTCACGCTCGGTGCGCGGCACGCCCTGCACCTTCAGGCCATAGGCGACGTTCTGCGCCACGTTGAGCGTGGGAAACAGCGCGTAGTTCTGGAACACCATGCCAACATTGCGTTTCTCAATCGGCAAATTGGTCACGTTGCGCTGATCAAACCAGACTTCGCCCGGCCGATCGCTGCTCTCCAGCCCGCTGATGATGCGCAATGTCGTGGTTTTGCCGCAGCCCGACGGACCGAGTAGCACCAGCGTTTCACCCGCCTGCACCTGCATATCGAGCGGATGCAGCGCCACATGTTGATTAAAGCGGCGCGAACAGCCGCGCAGCGTTACGTTTACCGCCTCGTTCATGCTTGCTCCTCACGTTGCTGCCGCCGGGTTTGTCGTTCCAGCCAGTGATTACAGGCATTGAGCAACAGCAGCAGCGGTAAAATCATCAGAATAAAAATCAGGGTATAAGCGGACCCGACTTCCAGCCGCATCGAGGCGTAGCTGTCCGCCAGTCCGACCGGCAGCGTTTTGGTCAGCGGGGTGTGCAGCATCCAGGTAATGTTGAACTCCCCGACCGACAGGGTAATCACCATAAAAGCGCCAGCCAGGATGCCGTTGCGGCAGTTGGGAACCACCACGGTAAAGAAACGGTGCCAGAAACCGGCCCCGAGGCTGGCGGCGGCCTCTTCCAGGCGCGGTAGCTGAATCGCCTGCATCACCGCCAGCACCGGTCGGATCATAAACGGCAGCGTGAACAGCACATGACCAATCAGGATGAACAGCCAGCTGTCACGCAGGCTACTGAACTGGCCATACAGCAGAATAATACCCAGCGCGGTCGCCAGACCGGGCAGCGCCACCGGCAGCATCAGACACTCTTCAATCCGCGCCGCCCAGCGTGAGGGCGACTTCAGCAGGCCCCAGGCTGCCGGTACCCCGATCACCACCGTCAGCGCTAAACAGCTCAGCGCGATCAGCAGTGACAGCCAGAAGGTATCGGCATACATCTGCCACACCTGCGCCACCCACTTCAGCGTCAGGCCACTGCGCAGGCCGACAAAATAGTTTTGCGTCACGCCCGCCAGCATCGATAACAGCACTGGCACGATCATAAACAGCGCGGTCAGGCTGGTGATGGAGATCTGCAGATAAAACAGCCCCCGGCGCTTCATGATGTGCGTTCCTCGCGGCTGGCGGTCAGCCAGCGTGCCAGCATCAGGCCCAGCCAGGCGACCGCTCCCATCACCACCGAGAGCGCGGCGGCGGTGGCGAAATTGGCGTAATTAGTGAACTCGCCGTAGATGGTCAGCGGCAGCACCGCCAGCTGCGTCCCGAGAGTAAATGCGGTGCCAAAGGCGCCCATGCTGGTGGCGAAACAGAGCGCACCGCAGGAGAGCAGCGCCGGTTTCAGACCCGGAATAATCACATCAAGGATGATGCGCCACTGGCTGGCACCCAGTGAACGGGCCGCCTCTTCCAGTGAGCGATCCAGCTTTTCACTGGCCGCCACCAGCGTGACGATGGCCCGTGGCAGCGAGAAGTAAAGGTAGCCAATAAACAGCCCGCTCAGCGAGTAAGCAAGCACCCAGCGCTCCCCCACCAGGCTAAGACTGAGTTGCGCCAGCACACCCTGCCGTCCCGCCAGCATCACCACCAGAAACCCCACCACCACGCCGGGAAAGGCCAGCGGAAAGGTCAGCAGCGCCAGCAGCGTGCCGCGTCCGTTAAAACGCTGCCGCGCCAGAAAGCAGCCAACCACGGCGGCAATCAGCAGCGTCACCAGGGTAACCGCCAGCGACAGCAGCACGGTATTAAACAGGCTTTGCAGATACTGCGGCTGGCTGATGACCGTCCAGTAGCCGCTGTGGTGGCTGCTGCGATCGGCTGTCATACCGATTTGCAACAGGCGGGCAAACGGCAGCAGCCAGAAGGCAGCAAAGAACAGCAGCGCAGGCAGCAACATCCACGGCCAGTTCGCGTCCGGCTGCCCGGCACGCGCCCGAGCACGGCCGACACGGGCTAAGGCGTGGCCGGTTTCAGCGAGTGCCATCAGCGGATCTCACTCAGGTAACGCGCTGAGAAGGCTTTCTGAGCATCGGCCATCTGCTGATAATCGACGGTATGGGCGCGGGCGTAATCGCTGTCCGGCAGAAAATGTTTTTTGGCTTCTGCTGACATCGCCGCCGGGCGTACCGGGCGCAGATATGCATTCGCCCAGATCGCCTGACCGGGATCGGAGAGCACATAGTCGATCACTTTTTTACCGTTCGCCGGATGCGGCGCGTTTTTCACCAGGCTGATGACGTAAGGCACCGTCACCGTGCCTTCCTGCGGAATAACAAATTCGACGTTAGCGTGATCTTTATAGCGGGCGCGATAGGCGTTGAAGTCGTAGTCGAGCAGAATCGGGATTTCGCCGGAAATCAGGCGGGCATAGGCGGTCTGTTTCGGCACAATCGGCTGGTTGCGCTGCAATGCTTTAAACCAGTTAAGCGCCGGAGTGAAATCCTGCAGATTGCCGCCTTTGGCCTGATTCACCGCCACCGCCGTCACGTAACCGACAAAAGCACTGGCGGGATCGAGGTAGCCAATCATGCCTTTATATTCCGGCTTCAGCAGATCGTCCCAGGAACGGGGCACCGGCGCGCCAGCCAGCGCATCCACATTGACCATAAAGCCGAGCGTCCCGGAGTGCAGCGCCACCCATTTACCGGCCGGATCTTTCATCCCCGCCGGGATCTGATCCCAGCCGGACGGTTTATAGGCGGCGATCACATCGGCACCGGCTGCCTGGATGCCGAAGCTGACACCGTAGTAAACCACGTCGGCAACCGGATTGTTTTTCTCAGCCACCAGCTGCGCCAGCGCCTGACCGGAATTTTTATTATCCTGCGGCACCTGAATGCCGGTCGCTTTTTCGATCGCTTTCAGCTGAGTACCCCAGTCAGCCCACTCGGGCGGGCAGTTGTAGCAGATGGCATTATCCGCCGCCTGGACCCAGTGACTGGTGAGCGTGCAGCCCGCCAGCAGCGCGACGCTGAAAAGCTGTTTGATATTAACCGTGAGTAGCATGATGTTTCCCTGAAGTTGAGCCATAAAATGCCGGGGCGACACTCTCCCCAAGCCGCAAATGATGTTCCAGCCGCTCTGTGCCGCCGCCGGAGGAAGGATGTAAAAGCCGATCGATGGCGCGCGTCCCCAGCAGCGCGCCCGGCTGCACCACACTGGCCAGTGAAGGCGAGAGCTGTTCACCCAGTGCAATGCCGTCGAAACCCATCACGGAGAGCTGGCGCGGCACGCTGATACCGGCACGCGCAGCCGCCCCCATCAGGCTGATGGCCAGCAGATCGTTGCTGCAAATCACGGCCGTCAGCGGCGATGCGGCGTGTATCAGCGGCAGCAGCGGCTGAAAATCAGATTGGGTATGGCTCGGCATTTCGATGACCGGATGCGCCATCAGACCGGCCTGCCGCATGGCATCGCCATAGCCAAGATAGCGCTGGCGCGCCCGATCAGATTGACGCATCGGCCCGGCGATCATCACGATATGACGGTGGCCCAGCGCCAGCAGATGCCCGGTCGCCTCGGCAATGGCTCGTCGGTTATCCACACACAGGCAGGGCCAGTCATGCTGCTGCGGCACGTTATGCGTCAGGACAAACGGCATCTCTGCTGCCGCCAGCGTCGGTAACAGCGTACTGCTGTCGGCATCCGCCACCGTCAGTACCAGACCCGCCACGCGCTGGCGCAGCATATGTTCGACTATCGCCGCTTCCCGATCGGCCTGATAGTCACTGGTCGCCACCAGCAAACCGTAGCCGGCACGCCGGGCCTGTTGCTCCATCGCCTGAAGCTGCTGGGCAAAAACCGGGTTCAGCAGCGAAGGCAGCAACACGCCCAGCGTGGTGGAGTGCTGGGTGCGGAGCTGACGGGCAATATGATTCGGGCGAAACCCGAGCTCGGCCGACGACGCCAGCACTTTTTGCAGCGTGTCGGGTTTCAGCAGATGAGGATCAGAGAAGGCGCGAGCGGCAGTGGCGCGGGAGACACCCGCCAGATTGGCCACGCTGATTAAATCGGTCATTACGCCCTCGTTTATCGTCGATGAGATCGATCTCATTGAGGCGTAAGCTAACGGCGAGATATGACAGGCGCATCGCGGTGAGGTGACGGAAAGATGACAGCGGCGTTGCCGCCGCCGGAAGAATCAGAGCATCAGAAAAGCGTACCCTTCATTTTGCAACGTGGCGACGGTAGTGCCGCTGGAGAGGGTGTGCGTCACTCTCGGATCGATCCATTCACGCTCAAGCTGATGGAATGCCACCGACTGATCGCAAATCGACACCTCAACACCGGCTTTTTTCAGTTCGTCGATCAGTTTAAGGTTCGGGTTGTCGACACCGTAGGCTTTATGAAACTGGGTATTATTTAAGGCAGCCGGCACCGCATCGCTGTTAATCGAAACGACAAATTTGAGCTGGTTGAGCGGCACGCCCGCAGCGTAATAGAGGTTGGTCACGCGAGCCACCCGTTCCAGACCGAGATTGGGCTGACGAATATCGCCTTCACTGCGGTTGATCTGGAAAACAATTTTATTACTCAGGCCTGGCGTGGTGCCTGGTTTAAATGCGGGCGTATCGACATAATGTATTTTTCCGTAGCCATCAATGGCGGGCGTACTCCAGAAATCAGCCGGCTGCGTTTTATTATCCGCCATTTTCCCGCTGACCTTATCGAACAATTCCGGCAACTGTAAAACATTACCCCCAATAAAACCCGCCACCGCGGCGACCACAATAAAGGCTGCTGGACGCATGACTTATTTCTCCTGATTTTTCAGACAAGACGTTAATTACATTGCCAGCCACGCGTAGCCCTGATTTTGCAGAGTCGATACCGTGGTCGGACTGGAAAGTGCATGCACCACCGATTTATCAATCCAGTTATTGGGATAATGGTGGAATGCCACCGACTGATCGCAGACCGACACTTTCACGCCGGTTTTATTCAGCTCATCAATCAGTTTCAGGTTCGGGTTATCGATGCCATAAAATTGCCTGAAATGGGCGTTATCCAGCATCGCCGGTGTGGCGTCGCCGGTCACTGACACCACAAATTTAAGCTGGTCAGCCGGAATGCCGGAGGCGATATAAAGGTTCACCACCCGCGCGACCCGTTCCAGGCCCAGATTGGGTGCGGTCATGGCCCCGTCACTGCGGGTAATCTGGAAAACAATTTTATTGCTCAACCCCGCCACCGGTTTAAAAGCTGCGTCAGCTTCATAATGAATTTTGCCGTAGCCCGCAATGGCTGGCGTACTCCAGAAACCAGCCGGCTCCTGCGGATCGGTTGAAAAATGACGCGCCACTTTGTCATAAATATTGCCACTTTGGGTGACAGCCGCGCCAACCGCGCCGCCGATAATGGCGATTAATACGTACGAAACCGCTGAACGCATAACACTCCTCTCCGCTAAATAACGCGTTATCGATCCTGATTCTGAATCGCGGCCATATCTATATCACAGCGCATCAACATTCAGCGCCTGAGTAAATTCAGGTCAGCGCATATTACGCGACGGCAGGAATAATGAATTCACGGAATCAATAGAAAGGTTTCATCATTCTCAGGCGGGAGAACAGGATTAGACGGCCCTTAATAAACGCAACTTTTTTATTCAGCATGCTGCAGACAGAAATAAATTCAAGACCATCGGAGTGTGGAAAAAAAGATTTACTTTCACTGAGAACGATTTAATACCTTTATCGAAAAGTAGAGCAGAAAGTGACGGGACACCCTTTATTTTCGGAGAATACCTGGAAAAAATCATGCCACATTCAGTTTTTTTGAGCGTTTTTACATAACTTTAAACTAATAAGATGAACAGGCGAATATTGCCTTCAGCATAAACTGCTTTATTTTACGCCGCTGCATCGGGAAAACAGTAATAAGCGGAAACAGAGCCGTCAGTTATCGTTAGCGCAGGCGGCACGCCTCTTTTCGTTTAGCTCTGGTTTAGGTTTTTGAGACATTCAATTTTTTTCGTCAGAAAAGGCGATCTTGCACAAATCACTCACCATTCTGCGCAGATAACCCCATTTCTTTCTTATCATGCTCTGGTTAAGATGGTTACGAACCGCTATTAGCTGCGAAATAACGGAATGTTACCGCTGCGCACCTGTCCCGTCTCAGGACCTCTTTACAGGATTAAGGCATGTTGAACCGGTTAAAGAAAACGCTGATCGCCGCACTGCTCCCGACGCTGATAGTGACCAGTCTGACGCCGGCTTATGCTGACGTCAGCGATTCACTGCCCGACATGGGGACTACGGCGGGCTCGACCCTGTCGATTAATCAGGAATTACAGATGGGCGACTTCTACGTTCGCCAGTTGCGCGCCAGCGCCCCCCTGATCAACGACCCGCTACTGAATCAGTACATTAATCAGCTCGGCCAGCGGCTGGTATCGCACGCCGACTCGGTTAAGACGCCGTTCCACTTCTTTCTGATCCAGAATGACGAACTTAACGCCTTTGCCTTCTTTGGCGGTAATGTGGTG
The DNA here is from genome assembly GCF_002095315.1 of Pantoea conspicua. Taxonomy (GTDB): domain Bacteria; phylum Pseudomonadota; class Gammaproteobacteria; order Enterobacterales; family Enterobacteriaceae; genus Pantoea; species Pantoea conspicua. The sequence goes on along the minus strand of NZ_MLFN01000052.1, from coordinate 23,725 downwards.
CTGCACTCTGCGCTGTTCCGGTTCACCGAGAATGAGAGCCAGCTGGCCTCGGTGATGGCGCATGAAATTTCGCACGTGACCCAGCGCCATCTGGCACGCGCGATGGAAGATCAGAAACGCAATGCGCCGCTCACCTGGGTTGGCGCGCTCGGCTCAATCCTGCTGGCGATGGCCAATCCTCAGGCCGGTATGGCGGCGCTGACCGGGACGCTGGCGGGCACCCAGCAGGGCATTATCAGCTTCACGCAGGGCAACGAGCAGGAGGCGGATCGCATCGGGATTCAGGTGCTGCAGCGCGCCGGTTTTGATCCCCAGGCGATGCCGAACTTCTTACAGAAGCTGGCCGACCAGAGCCGCTTCTCGTCTAAGCCGCCGGAGATTTTGCTGACGCACCCGCTGCCCGACAGCCGCCTGGCTGATGCCCGTAACCGCGCCAATCAGATGCGGCCGGTAGTGGTCCAGTCCACGCAGGATTTCTATCTGGCGAAAATGCGTGCGCTGGGGATGTATTCAACCGGCCGCAATCAGCTGACCGATGAACTGCTGAGCCAGTACGCCAGCGGCAACGCGCGCGAGCAGCTGGCGTCGCAATATGGCAAGGCCGTGCAGTTTTTGCAGGCCAAAAGCTTTGCCGATGCAAAGCGGATCATCACCCCGCTGCTGGCGAAGCAGCCGGACAATGTCTGGTTCCTTGATATCATGTCGGATATTGATATCGGGCTGAATCAGCCGCAGCAGGCGATCGCTATGCTGACCGCCGCCACCGGCGCGAAGAACAGTCCGGTGGTGCAGCTCAACCTGGCCAACGCCTACGTTGAAGCGAAACAGCCCGCCAACGCCAGCCGGATCCTGAATCGCTATACCTGGAACAATAAGGACGATCCCAACGGTTGGGATTTACTGGCACAGGCCTCAGCGCAGCAGGGTTTGAACGATGAAGAGCTGTCAGCACGCGCTGAAAGCCTGGCACTCAACGGCAAGCTGGACCAGGCGATCACTACGCTGAGCAGTGCCAGCGCCCAGGTGCCGCTCGGCAGCCTGAAACAGGCGCGTTACGATGCCCGTATTGATCAGCTGCGTCAGTTACAACAGCGCTTTAAGCAATATCAGAAAGGTTAAATGGCAGGAATCAGAGGAGATCGCCGGAAATGGTGACGATTTATCACAACCCGCGCTGCAGTAAGAGCCGTGAAACGCTGGCGCTGTTACAGGGGCGCGGTATTGAGCCGGAGGTGGTGCTCTATCTGCAGACGCCACCCGCGAACGATACGCTGCACATTTTGCTGCAAAAGCTGGGGATGCAAAGCGCACGCCAGCTGATGCGGACCAAAGAGCCGCTTTATCAGACGCTGGGGCTGGCAGAAGGGAGCCAAAGCGAGACAGAGCTGATCGCCGCGCTGGTAAACCATCCCATTTTAATTGAGCGACCCATCGTGATTAATGGCGATCGGGCGCGTATTGGCCGCCCGCCGGAAGCGGTGCTCGACATTCTTTAAAGGCCGAGCGTCTCTTTGACAAAAGGTATGGTCAGTTTGCGCTGGGCGCTGATCGAGGCACGATCGAGCCGATCCAGCGTATCAAACAGCGTGCGCATTTCGCGATCGAGCCGTTTCAGCAGAAAGCGGCCGACATCTTCCGGCAGCTCAAAGCCGCGTAACCCGGCACGCAGCTGTAGCGCCTGCAGTTTATCTTCGTCGGAGAGCGGCTGCAGACGATAAATCTGCCCCAGTCGAGACGCGAAGCCAGATCGGGCAACTGCAGGTTAAGCTGACGGGGCGGACGATCGCCGGTAATAAACAGGCGGGTATTGCCGGTTTCAAGAATGCGGTTGTAGAGATCAAAGATCGCCATCTCCCAATCCGGCTCGCCAGCGATGCACTCGATATTGTCGATGCAGACCAGTGACAGTTGCTCCATCCCTTCCAGCACTTCCGGCACGAACCAGGTACGCTTATCCAGCGGCACATAGCCGACCGCGGCACCGCGTGCAGACATTTCAGCGCACGCCGCATGCAGCAAATGGCTTCGGCCACCGCCTTCACGCGACCAGAAGTAGAGATAGCTGCCATGTTGTTGGTTGAGAGCACCTTTCAGCGCGGCAATCAGCGACGGGTTCTCCCCCGGCCAGAAGCTGGCGAAGGTTTCGTCGTCAGGCAAATAGAGTGGCAATGACAATTGTGCCGGCGTGTTCAGAAGCACCTCAGCAAGAGAACAAGCAAAAAACCGGGGAAGTCTACCACAGTTTTCAGAAAGAGATGAATGGAGCGTCCCTGCCCCGATCTGATGCCCGTGCCGACGATCAGGAATCCTGACGATCTTCAGCTTCCAGCACCACTTCTTCCGGGCGTAGCAGTGAAATCACGCGGAAGATCAGCGCCAGTCCCACACCAACGAGGGTGGCCAGCGCCATGCCTTTCAGCTCCGCCGCCCCGATATGTACCTTCGCGCCGCTGACGCCGATGATCAGAATTACCGAAGTCAGGATCAGGTTCTGCGCTTTGTTGTAATCCACTTTGGATTCGATCAACACCCGGATACCGGATGCGCCAATCACGCCGTAGAGCAGCAGCGAGACGCCGCCCATTACCGGTACCGGGATCGCCTGGATCACCGCCGCCAGTTTGCCGACACAGGAAAGCAGGATCGCCAGAATTGCCGCGCCGCCAATCACCCAGGTACTGTAGACGCGGGTAATCGCCATCACCCCGATGTTTTCACCGTAGGTGGTGTTAGGCGTTGAACCAAAGAAGCCGGAGATCACCGTTGATAAGCCGTTGGCGAACATCGAACGATGCAGGCCAGGGTCGCGAATCAGATCTTTCTTCACGATGTTGGCGGTGACCACCAGATGCCCGATGTGCTCGGCAATCACCACCAGCGCCGCGGGCAGAATCGTCAGCATCGCCACCCACTCAAAGCGCGGCGTATAGAAAGTTGGCAGCGCAAACCAGGGTGCTTTGACCACGCCGCTCCAGTCAACGATACCCATAAATGCAGAGAGCAGATAACCCGCCACCACCCCGACCAGAATCGGGATAATCGCCAGGAAACCACGAAACAGCACCGATCCGAACACCGTTACTGCCAGCGTGACCAGCGAGATGATCACCGTGGTGCTGTCGGGCGCACTGCCCTCAGCCGGCAGCAGACCTGCCATGTTCGCCGCGACGCCCGCCAGTTCCAGACCGATCACCGCAACAATCGCACCCATCGCCGCTGGCGGGAACATGACATCCAGCCAGCCGGTACCGGCCCGCTTCACAATCAACGCTACGAAACAGAACAGCACGCCGCACAGAATAAATCCGCCCAGTGCCACCTCATAGCCCAGCGGCAACAGCAGCAGCACCGGCGAGATAAAAGCAAAGCTCGAACCGAGATAGGCGGGAATTTTGCCCTTACAGATAAACAGATAGATCAGGGTGCCGACGCCGTTGAATAACAGCACGGTAGCCGGATTGATGTGGAACAGAATCGGTACCAGCACCGTGGCACCAAACATGGCGAACAGATGTTGCAGGCTGAGTGGAATGGTTTGCAGTAACGGTGGTCGTTCACTGACGCCAATGGCGCGACGAGTCATCATTTATCCCCTTATGTTATACATCCCCTTCCGCGCTGACAGCCGCGACGAGGCACATCCACGCAGCATGCGTGAATCTGTCGCCCGCGGCAGAGGCTATCGGATTGGGGATGATGCTTTTTTGCCAAAAAAAAGCCGACTCTCCGGCCGGCTATGCGATTTATTTGGTTCCGAAAATCTTATCCCCGGCGTCACCGAGCCCGGGAATGATGTAACCTTTGTCGTTCAGTCCCTGATCGACTGACGCAGTATAGAGCTCGACGTCAGGATGCGCTTTTTCCAGCGCCGCAATCCCCTCTGGCGCCGCCACCAGCACCAGCACTTTGATGCTGCTGCAACCGGCTTTTTTCAGCAGGTCGATAGTGGCGATCATCGAGCCACCGGTCGCCAGCATCGGATCAACCACCAGCGCCAGACGCTCTTCAATATTCGAGACCAGCTTCTGGAAATAAGGGACCGGCTCCAGGGTTTCTTCATCGCGGTAGACGCCCACCACGCTGATGCGGGCGCTGGGAACATGCTCCAGCACGCCTTCCATCATGCCGAGACCGGCACGCAGAATCGGGACTACCGTAATTTTTTTACCTTTGATTTGATCGATCTGCACCGGGCCATTCCAGCCCTCAATGGTCACTTTTTCGGTTTCCAGGTCGGCGGTGGCTTCGTAGGTCAGCAGGCTGCCCACTTCTGATGCCAGCTCGCGGAAACGCTTGGTACTGATATCATGCTCACGCATCAAGCCCAGTTTATGTTTGACCAGCGGGTGTCTGACTTCCACGATCTTCATTGGTGTTCTCCCGGAGTGAGTTGAGCTAAAAAAAATCGCGGGATTATACCGCCTTTTCGCCTCTGCGCCACTTATCCTTGCGCAAAGCGGCAGCTTTTACCGGGACAAATTAAGGATTGATGAAAATCGCCTGGTGCGCAATCCCAGACTCGCAAACGTTTGCCTGCGCTGGTAGAATTGCCGCGCTTTATTTAAACCACCAACCGCAACTCGCGTGGGGACCTCGCAGTGACCGACAAGACCTCTCTCAGCTATAAAGACGCCGGTGTTGATATTGATGCTGGTAACGCCCTGGTTGACCGTATTAAAGGCGTAGTGAAAAAGACGCGTCGCCCGGAAGTGATGGGTGGACTGGGCGGCTTCGGTGCGCTTTGCGCGCTGCCGCAAAAATACCGTGAACCGGTGCTGGTCTCCGGCACCGATGGCGTCGGCACCAAGCTCCGTCTGGCGATGGACCTCAAGCGCCACGATGCGATTGGCATCGATCTGGTCGCCATGTGCGTCAACGATCTGGTGGTACAGGGTGCCGAGCCGCTGTTCTTCCTCGATTACTACGCCACCGGTAAACTGGATGTTGATACCGCCTCTGCAGTGATCACCGGCATCGCCGAAGGCTGTCTGCAGTCGGGCTGTGCGCTGGTCGGCGGCGAAACCGCCGAAATGCCGGGCATGTACCACGGTGAGGATTACGACGTGGCCGGTTTCTGTGTCGGCGTGGTTGAAAAGTCTGAAATCATCGACGGCAGTAAAGTGCAGGATGGTGACGTGCTGATCGCGCTGGGCTCAAGCGGTCCGCACTCCAATGGCTATTCACTGGTGCGTAAGATACTGGAAGTCAGCAATACCGATCCGCTGACTGAACAGCTGGAAGGCAAACCGCTGGCCGATCATCTGCTGGAGCCGACCCGCATCTACGTGAAAAATATTCTCAGCCTGATTGAGCAGGTCGATGTGCATGCCATTGCGCACCTGACCGGCGGCGGCTTCTGGGAAAATATTCCACGCGTGCTGCCCGACAACACCCAGGCGGTGATTGACGAGACGAGCTGGCAGTGGCCAGCGGTGTTCAGCTGGATGCAGCAGGCGGGCAACGTCAGCCGCTTTGAGATGTACCGCACCTTTAACTGTGGCGTCGGGATGATCATTGCCCTGAGCCCGGATGACGCAGATAAAGCGGTCGCGCTGATGCAGGCGGCAGGCGAGAAAGCCTGGAAGCTGGGCGTGATCAAAGCCTCCGATGCTGAAGAGCGTGTGGTTATTAACGGATGAAAAAGCTGGTTGTCCTGATTTCCGGCAACGGAAGCAACCTTCAGTCCATCCTCGACGCCTGCGCCAGCGGGCGGATTGACGGCAGCGTTGCTGCCGTCATCAGCAACCGCGCTGCCGCCTATGGTCTGACCCGGGCGCAGGAGGCGGGTATTCCCGCGAAAGCGCTGGCGGCCAGCGACTTTGCTGACCGCGACGCTTTTGATCAGCAGCTGATCGCTGAAATCGAGGCGTTTTCGCCGGATCTGGTGGTGCTGGCGGGCTACATGCGCATTCTCAGCGGTGCCTTTGTCGCCCATTTCCACGACCGCCTGCTGAATATTCACCCTTCCCTGCTGCCGAAATACCCTGGCCTGCACACCCATCGTCAGGCGCTGGAGAATGGCGACAGCGAACATGGAACCTCGGTGCATTTCGTCACCGATGAGCTGGATGGCGGCCCGGTGATTTTGCAGGCCAAAGTACCGGTGTTTCCTGACGACAGCGAAGCGGAGATAACTGAGCGGGTGCAGCATCAGGAGCACGCGATCTATCCGCTGGTGATTAGCTGGTTTATCGACGGACGACTCAAAATGCGCGATGGCAAAGCCTGGCTGGATGGGGAACCCCTGCCATCGCAAGGCTACGCCCACGACTGACCTGGAAGGAGAAGCCCGGGCTTCTCCTGAAAGAGTCGTGGAGTAAAGGCTCAGGGAACCTGCGTCCTCCGCAAGGACGCAAAAAACGCCGTCCCTGGCCCGCGATGCTCTACTACGGGCATAGACTCCCATCGCTTTGCGTTTATGAGCCGTCTGCCAAAAGCCTCGCCCTTCTCCCTCTTCTTAACCGTAGCGACCGGTGATGTAATCTTCGGTGCGCCGCTGTTTTGGGGCAGTGAAGATCCGATCGGTATCATCAAACTCCACTAACGCGCCCTGATGCATAAAGGCAGTGTAGTCCGAGACGCGTGATGCCTGCTGCATATTGTGGGTCACCAGCACCAGGGTAAAGTGCTGCTTCAGCGTGGTCATCAGCTCTTCAATCACCAGCGTGGAGATCGGGTCCAGCGCCGAGGTCGGCTCGTCCAGCAGCAAAACCTCGGGTTCGATGGCAATCGCCCGGGCAATCACCAGCCGCTGCTGCTGTCCGGTCGACAGGGTTAGCGCATTCTGTCCCAGCTGGTCCTTCACCTCACTCCATAACGCCGCCGCCCGCAGCGCACGTTCACAGGCTTCGTTCAGCACCCGCCGATCGCGCACGCCCTGCAACCGCAGGCCATATACCACGTTTTCATAGATCGACTTGGGAAATGGATTGGGTCGCTGGAACACCATGCCAACCCGACGACGCAGCGCGGAAAGATCCTGATCCGGCCGCATGATCGGCAGCGCGCCCAGCAGCACTTCACCTTCAACCCGGCAGTGATCGATCACATCGTTCATCCGGTTAAAGCAGCGCAGCAGGGTCGATTTGCCGCAGCCCGATGGCCCGATTAGCGCGGTAATGCGGTTCTTCGGCACCTGTAGCGAAATATCCTGCAGCGCCTGGCGCTCGCCGTACCACAGTGAGAGATGATTCACGGTGAGCGCAATGTCAGTGTCGGGCGTCATAGTCATAGCCTGTTATTGAGTCATAAGGCGATAGCGTTCACGCAGACGGTGACGCAGGCTCATCGCCAGCAAATTGAGCGACAGAATAATCAGCACCAGCAGCAGCGCGGTGGCGAACACCAGCGGCCGGTCAGCTTCAATATTCGGGCTCTGAAACGCCAGATCGTAAATCTGGAAGCCAAGATGCATAAATTTACGGTCCAGATGCAGATAGGGGAACACCGCGTCGATCGGTAATTCCGGCACCATCTTCACGACCCCGACCAGCATCAGCGGCGCGGTTTCACCCGCCGCCCGTGCCACCGCAAGGATCAGGCCAGTCAGCATGGCCGGGACCGCCAGCGGCAGCACCACATGCCACAGGGTTTCCGCCTGAGTGGCACCCAGCGCCAGCGATCCCTGGCGCAGCGTGTTGGGAATACGCGAGAGTCCCTCTTCCGTCGCCACGATCACCACCGGCAGCGTCAGTAGCGCAAGGGTTAACGCCGCCCACAGCAGGCCCGGCGTACCGAAGGTCGGATTCGGCAGCGCGCTGGCGAAGAACAGCTGATCGATCGTGCCGCCGACCAGCCAGACAAAAAAGCCCAGGCCAAAGACGCCATAGACAATCGACGGCACCCCGGCCAGATTGACCACTGCAATCCGCACCAGCCGGGTCAGGGCATTACGTCCGGCATATTCATGCAGCCAGATTGCAGCGATCACCCCCAGCGGCATCACCACAATCGACATCAGTAACACCATCAGCACGGTGCCAAAAATCGCCGGGAAAGCCCCCGATTCGCTTTCACCGTCTGCCGGTGAGTCGCTGACGAAACGCCACAGCTGATGCAGGAAATGCACCGTTTTTTCGCCTGCCGTCATTGCGTTGGGTTTCCAGCTATCGACAATTTCCGTTAACGGAATGGCGTGATCGATGCCGTGTACATCCCGCAGGATCAGGACATCCCGCAGGCTCTGCTGTTGCAGGCTGGCCAGCGTCTCGCTGAGGTGATCGAAGCGGCGCTGCAATGCCGCCTGATTTGCCTGGTATTCCGACTCGGTCTGGAGATCAAAATGACCGGTGGCGCGTTGCTTTGCGGCCTGCTCATCGAGTTGCTCACGCTGGCTGTTGACGCGAGCCATCTCAACCCGGCGAATCTGGTTGGCCTGGCGCAGCAGCAGTTGCACCTGCGCCAGCCGCTGATGCAGCAGCGCGTTGGGATCCTGGGCGGTTAAGACTTCATTATCCTCACGCAGGCCAACAAACCAGCCGTAGGCCTGGCCGTGACTGCGGCGCTGTAGCACCATGATCGCTTTTGGCTGGCTGATGCTGGCCGCTTCCCGGCTATAGACCACGCGGAAATCGGGCGCATCCCAGTCGCGGTTGCCGGTTTTAATCAGATAACGATGCACCTGTCCGCCGCTGTTGCCCTGCTCATCCGCCGGAGCCGGAAAGCGTGGCTGATGCTCAAGCGTTTCACCCAGCAGCCGCACCTCACGCCCGTCGGGCTGGCTGAAACTGTAGAGATCAACCCGCTGCGGCCAGAAGGCCCGTACGCCCTGCCAGGCCAGCAGCCCAATCAGCAGCGTAAAGGCCAGCAGGCAGACCGCCACCGCACCGGCGGTTAGCCAGCGCCAGCGATCGTTCTGTCGCATCACCGTCATACCTGCTCCTCTTGCTGACTGTAGCGCTGGCACAGCCGCTGACGGATCAGCTCTGCCACGGTATTGATCACCAGCGTGAACAGCAGCAGCATCAGGGCGCTGAGAAACAGAATGCGATAATGCGCGCTGCCAGCGGCCGCTTCCGGCATTTCAATGGCGATATTGGCCGACAGGGCGCGCAGCCCGCTGAACAATCCGCCGCTGGTTTGCGGCGTGTTGCCGGTGGCCATCAGCAGAATCATAGTTTCTCCCACTGCGCGCCCCAGACCGATCATCAGGGCAGCGAAGATCCCGGCCGAGGCGCCAGGCAGCACCACGCGGGTCAGGGTTTGCCAGGGTGTCGCCCCCAGCGCCAGCGATCCCTGCCCCAGCGCCGCAGGCACGCTGAACAGCGCATCTTCAGAGAGCGTAAAAATCAGCGGCACCAGCGCAAAGCCCATCGCCAGCGCTGCCACCAGCAGGTTGCGCTGTTCGTAATGCGGCAGCCAGTCGCCCGCGTCGGGAATAAACAGCGTCGGCAGCCACAGCGTCAGTAAGGTGACCAGCAGTAACAGCGGCAGCAGGATCAGTACTTCGCGGCCCGGCTGTCGCCAGCGCGCCGGCAAACGTGCGCTGAGCACACCACACAGCAACAGACTGCCAGCCAGCGTCAGCGGCAGTAACAGCACGCCAACCAGCGCCTGACTGATGTGCGGGGCCAGCCAGACACCGGCAATCAGGCCCACCACCACGCTCGGCAGCGCGCCCATCATTTCGATAGCCGGTTTAACCCAGCGGCGCAGGCCCGGCGCCATAAAAAATGCGGTATACATGGCTGCCGCCAGCGCCAGCGGCGTCGCAAACAGCAGCGCTAAGCTGGCGGCTTTCAGCGTGCCCACCACCATCGGTACCAGGCTGAACTTGCCCTGATAGCTGTCGCCTGCCGCTGTGGATTGCCAGATATAGTCTGGTTTCGGGTAGTTTTCGTACCAGATTTTCTGCCAGAAGTTACGCCAGGTGACATCCGGCCACGGGTTATCCAGCCGCAGGGTTTGCCAGCTGCCCGCCCGCTCAATCAGCAGACTGTCGCCGCGTGGTGAAAACTGCGCCTGCAGAATGCCTGGCGCCAGCTGACGTTGCAAAATGGGCCCATCCTGCTTGCTGGCGAACAGCCGCAGCAGGCCGGTTTCACTGAGGGTGGCAAAGACCCGACGTTGCGTTTCAGTGATGACAATCGCCGGTCCGTCGCTGTGGGTAAAGGTACGGATGCGTTGCAGCCGCGGACCCTGCGGGCTGGCGATGGCAAACCACTGGGTAATGCCATTCTGATCCTGAATCAGCAGGCTTTTTCCGCCCACCAGCAGGTGCAGGCTTTGCGGACGCTGCGGCAGCGTCTGGGTTTCACGCAGCAACGCCTGGTCATCATTGAGTTGCCAGACGCGCAGCACGTTGCCCTCGGTGGTATAGAGCAGATCGCCGGTCGGAGAAAGTGCCAGCAGATCAAGGTGCTGCTGCGGCAGGTCAATGGTGGCGGCCTGCTGATCGGTGCCGAGCGTCAGCACCGTCAGTCCGGCATCGGTCAGCGCGGCGATACGCCACTGTCCCGGATGGCGGGTCGCCAGCGCCATTTTTGTTACCGCGCCGTGCGGCAGGTGAAACGGTTTGTCGCCCAGCGGAAAACGCCACTGCTGTTCCGCCGTCGGCTGCATCAGCATCAGCGTGCCCTGCATATTCAGCAGCAGCGTCTGATCGTCAGCGCTGCGCACCACCTGTTGCGCCGTCGGGGATAAGGCCAGTGCCGGTTCTGCCGGCTGGCCATTCAGCGGAATAAACCGTGCCGCCCCGCGTGTACTGATGCGCCAGCCCGTACTGCCATCATTGCCGAGCGCTAATGCCGGTGCGCGGTCCCACAACTGCTGCTGACTGGCGATGTGAAGCTGTGGCGCACTGAACAGCGGTAACACCACCCCAATCAGCCAGCAAAACAGCAATAGCATCAGCAGCAGAATCGCAATGCCACAGGACGTGACCAGTCGCCGCGTCAGGCGGTCAACGGCACGACGCTTTCGGTCGCTAAACTGGACGGGGATGTAGTTTACGCTCATGCGGTTCCGGTAGCAGGCTAAAACAAGCCGCTATGTTGCCCGTAGCCGGTTGATAAGACAACTATTGACGTTGGACAACGCTGCCATACTCTCGCCATAATGATCACGGACACTGGATCTTCAGTCCTGCAACCGCTATATGGAGTGAGAATGGGTCAGGTAAAGCTTTATATTGAAAAAGAATTAAGCTGGTTATCCTTTAATGAACGGGTATTGCAGGAAGCGGCGGACAAAAGTAATCCGCTGATTGAGCGGATGCGTTTTCTCGGCATTTACTCCAACAACCTTGATGAGTTCTATAAGGTGCGTTTCGCCGACCTGAAACGCCGCATTCTGATTGGTGAAGAGCAGGGTTCCGCCAGTACGCCACGTCATTTATTTAAGAAGATCCAGCAGCGGGTGCTTAAGTCTGACCAGGAGTTTGACGCGCTGTATAACGATCTGCTGCTGGAGATGGCGCGTAATCAGATCTTCCTGATTAACGAACGCCAGCTGTCGCCCAATCAGCAGGCGTGGCTGCGCCACTATTTCAAGCATGAACTGCGTCAGCATATCTCGCCGATTCTGATCACCCATGAAACGAACCTGACCGAATTTCTGAAAGACGATTACACCTATCTGGCGGTGGAAATTATTCGCGGCGATAACATTCGTTATGCGCTGCTGGAGATCCCGTCCGATAAAGTGCCGCGCTTCATTAATCTGCCAGCTGAGCCACCGCGCCGCCGTAAACCGATGATTCTGCTGGATAACATACTACGTTACTGCCTGGACGACATTTTTAAAGGCTTCTACGACTACGACGCGCTCAACGCCTACTCAATGAAAATGACGCGTGACGCCGAGTACGATCTGGTGACGGAGATGGAATCAAGCCTGCTGGAGCTGATGTCCTCCAGCCTGAAGCAGCGTCTGACCGCTGAGCCGGTGCGCTTCGTCTATCAGCGTGATATGCCGGATTCGATGGTTGAATTGCTGTGTCATAAGCTCTCCATTTCCAACTTCGATTCGATATTACCCGGCGGTCGCTATCACAACTTTAAAGACTTCATCGGTTTCCCGAACGTCGGTAAAAACAACCTGGTAAACCGGCCGCTGCCGCAGATACGCCATATCGGCTTCGACGGCTTCCGTAACGGCTTTGATGCGATTCGCGATCGCGACGTGCTGCTCTACTACCCCTACCATACCTTTGAACATGTGCTGGAGCTGCTGCGTCAGGCGTCGTTCGACCCCAGCGTGCTGGCGATCAAGATCAACATCTATCGCGTCGCCAAACACTCACGCATCATGGATGCGATGATTCATGCCGCCTATAACGGCAAAAAGGTCACGGTAGTCGTCGAGCTGCAGGCGCGCTTTGATGAAGAGGCGAACATCTACTGGGCTAAACGCCTGACCGAAGCGGGTGTACACGTCATTTTTTCTGCGCCAGGACTGAAGATCCACGCCAAGCTGTTCCTGATTTCCCGTCGTGAGGGTGAAGAGATTGTACGTTACGCGCATATCGGTACCGGCAACTTTAATGAGAAAACCGCCCGACTCTATACCGATTACTCGTTACTGACTGCCGATGCGCGTATCACCAACGAAGTGCGCCGGGTATTTAACTTTATTGAGAACCCTTATCGCCCGGTGACCTTCGATCATCTGATGGTGTCGCCGCAAAACTCGCGCCGGATGCTGTATGAGTTGATCGACACCGAAATTGCCAATGCGCAGCAGAAAAAGCCGTCCGGCATTACTCTGAAAATTAACAATCTGGTGGACAAAGGACTGGTTGACCGGCTTTATACAGCCTCCAGCGTGGGGGTTAAGGTTAATCTTCTGGTACGCGGCATGTGCTCATTAATCCCCGACTTGCCTGGAATCAGTGAAAATATTCGCGTCATCAGTATTGTTGACCGTTATCTGGAACACGATCGCGTCTATATTTTTGACAATGGCGGCGACAAAAAAGTGTTCCTCTCCTCGGCTGACTGGATGACGCGTAACATTGATTACCGCATCGAAGTGGCGGTGGCGATTCTCGACCCACGCATTAAGCAGCGCATACTCGACATTATTGCTATTCAGTTAAGTGATACGGTAAAAGCCCGCATCGTCGATAAAGAGTTGAGTAACCATTACGTCCAGCGCGGCAATCGTCGCAAAGTGCGATCGCAGCTGGCCATTTATGATTACATCAAGAACCTGGAACAACCTGAATAAATCCTATGCCAATTTCCCATAAAAGTACGCCAAAGCCCCAGGAGTTTGCGGCGATCGACCTCGGATCGAACAGCTTCCACATGGTCATCGCCCGGGTGGTGGATGGCGCGATGCAGGTATTAGGTCGCCTTAAACAGCGCGTCCATCTGGCTGACGGGCTGGATGCCAGTAATCGCCTGAGCGAAGAGGCGATGGAGCGGGGATTAACCTGCCTGGCGCTGTTTGCGGAGCGCCTGCAGGGATTCAGCCCCAGCAACGTCACCATTGTCGGCACCCATACGCTGCGCCAGGCGGTCAACGCCGAGACCTTTTTGCAGCGTGCCGCCGAGGTGATCCCCTACCCGATTGAGGTGATTTCGGGCCATGAAGAGGCGCGTCTGATCTTTATGGGTGTGGAGCATACTCAGCCGGAGAAAGGCCGCAAGCTGGTGATCGACATCGGCGGCGGTTCAACCGAACTGGTGATTGGCGAGGATTTTGAGCCGCAGCTGGTGGAAAGCCGCCGCATGGGTTGCGTCAGTTTCGCCCAGCTCTATTTCCCCAACGGCGAAATCAGCCGCGAAAATTTCCGTCGCGCCCGCTTAGCCGCAGCGCAAAAGCTGGAGACGCTGGCGTGGCAGTACCGCCTGCACGGCTGGCAATATGCACTGGGCGCCTCCGGTACCATCAAGGCCGCCTGCGAAGTGCTGCAGGCGATGGATGAGAAAGAGAAGCTGATTACGCCTGAGCGTCTCGACAAACTGTATGACGAGGTGATCAAACATAAGTCGTTTGCCGCGCTGAGTCTGCCCGGCCTGTCGGAAGAGCGCAAAGGGGTGTTTGTACCGGGTCTGGCGATTCTGTGTGGTGTGTTCGATGCGCTGGCGATTCGCGAGCTGCGCCTGTCCGATGGCGCGCTGCGCGAAGGCGTGCTGTATGAAATGGAAGGCCGTTTCCGGCATCAGGATATCCGCAGCCGCACCGCGCAGAGTCTGGCGAATCATTATGCCATCGACAGCGATCAGGCGCGCCGCGTGCTCGACACCACCGAACAGCTTTATCTGCAATGGCGCGATCAGAATCCGAAACTGGCGAACCCGCAGCTGGCGGCGCTGCTGAAGTGGGCGGCGATGCTGCACGAAGTCGGGCTGACCATCAACCATAGCGGTCTGCAGCGCCACTCCGCCTACATCCTGCAAAACACCAATATGCCGGGCTTTAACCAGGATCAGCAAATGCTGCTGGCGGCGCTGGTAAGATTCCACCGTAAAGCGGTGAAGCTCGATGAGTTGCCGCGGGTGACGCTGTTTAAGAAAAAGCAGTTCGTGCCGCTGATCTTCCTGTTGCGTCTGGGTACCCTGCTGAACAATCAGCGCCAGGCAACCACCAGGCCGGATACGCTGGTCCTGAAATGCGATGACGGCCACTGGACGCTGATATTCCCTGCGGGTTACTTCAGCCAGAACACGCTGGTCCAGCTCGATCTTGAGCGCGAACAGGGGTACTGGAATGACGTCACCGGATGGAAACTGATTCTCGAAGAAGCCTGATAACATGGGCGCCAGGCGCCCATCCAACTGAACTGATAACCATGACACAACAAACCGAACGTCTGCGTGACGAAAACTATTTTGCCGAAACCTACGGCCTGACGCCGCCGCATTCTGAAGTGGTTGCGGCGCTGCCGATGCTCAACGTCGGTAAGGCGCTCGATCTCGGCTGTGGCGGCGGTCGTAATACGCTGTTTCTTAACCAGCAGGGTTTCGAGGTGACCGCCTGGGATCACAATCCGCAGAGCCTGGCTCGCCTGCACGACATCATTGGACGGGAAGGCCTGAGCGGCATCCACACCGAGCAACGTGATCTGAACAACACGCGCTTTAATGGCGGGTATGATTTTGTGCTGTCGACCGTGGTGATGATGTTTCTGCAGCCGCAGACTATTCCGCAGCTGATTGCCGATATGCAGGCCTGCACGGTAAGAGATGGCTACAACCTGATCGTGGCAGCGATGAACACCGACGATATGCCCTGCCCAGGCGACTTTACCTTTGCGTTCAAATCGGGTGAGCTCAGTCATTACTACCGTAACTGGCATATCGTGAAATACAACGAACATCCCGGCCAGCTGCACCGTAAAGATGAAAACGGCAACCGTATTAATTGCCGCTTCGCCACCCTGCTGGCGCAGAAAGCCAGTTACTGATTTTTGCTTGTTGTTTTTTTCAACAGTGATTGATTTCATCTGGCGACTGTGACTAAATATTGCAGTCGCCCAGCATGGGTCATTACAGGAACCACCCCGCGTGAACAGCGCTATTTCTCCCCGAAGACGTCAAAAAACCGGCACCATGACCCGCATCGTGTTGCTGATCAGTTTTATCATTTTGTTTAGCCGCCTGATTTTTATCCTGCCTGCTGCCTTCGAACATCACCAGCAACAGAAATCGCTATCTGAACCCACTGCCGTCAGTTCTGGCGATACGCGTTAGCGAACACGACTTATTCGCCTGAAAAAACTGCCACGCCGTCGGCATTGACTGCGTCATTTTTTGCATCCCTTTTTCAGGCGAAACGCTACACTTCGTGCTGGTGCTTTCAGACTAAAGGGATTCAACGTGTCTGCCTCACACACTCAACGTTTAAGTGAAATACGTCATCGCATTCTGACGCTGCTGCTCAATGAGCACGATCTGGTTGATGCATTGCTGGATAAAGCCAGTGACCTCAGCCCTGAACAGCAACGTGAAAATGCGACCCAGCGTGACGCGCTGGAACAGGACATCCGTCAGCTGCACGCGGCTGACCTTGCCGATATCCTCGAAGCCTTACCGGAAGAAGAACGTCAGGCGCTGTGGCGGCTGGTGCCGAACGAACGACGCGGCCTGGTGCTGGTGGAAGCCTCGGAAACCGTCTGGGCGAGCCTGACCGAAGAGATGAGCGACCGCGATATTCTGCGCGCCATCGAACCGCTGGATATCGATGACCAGGTATGGCTGGCACGCTATCTGCCGCGTGACCTGACCGGTCGCCTGCTGGCGACGGTAGAGCCTGGCCTGCGCGCCCGGATGCTCAGCATGGTGGAATTTGACCGCGACCGCGTCGGCCGGGTGATGGATTTCAATATCCTGACAGTGCGCGACGACGTGACGCTGGCGACGGTACAGCGTTATCTGCGTAAGCACAAAAGCATGCCGGGCGGCACCGATAAAATCTTCATCACCAATGACGATAATCTGCTGCTGGGTGAGCTGATGCTGACTGACATCCTGCTGAACAAGCCGAAAACGCTGGTCAGTGAGGTGATGAATGGCCGCCCTACGACCTTCCAGCTCAACGATAAGGCTGAAGATGCCGCCAGCGCCTTTGAACGTTATAACCTGATTTCCGCTGCCGTTACCGATGCAAAGGGCCGCCTGATTGGTCGTATTACCATTGAAGATATTATCGATTTGGTCAACGCCGAAAACGAAAGCAATATCCGTAAAATGGGCGGTATCAGTCAGGAAGAGGATGTGTTCGCCCCGGTGCGTAAATCAGTGCGCAAGCGCTGGGCATGGCTGGCGATTAATCTCTGCACCGCCTTTGTCGCCTCGCGGGTCATTGGGCTGTTTGAAGGCACCATTTCGCAAATTGTGGCGCTCGCTACCCTGATGCCGATTGTCGCGGGCATTGGCGGTAACACCGGTAACCAGACCATCACCATGATTGTGCGTGCGCTGGCGCTGCATCAGGTCGAACCGGGAAACTTCTCGTTCCTGATTGTCCGTGAACTCGGCGTGGCACTGATCAACGGCCTGTTCTGGGGCGGAATTATGGGCGGCATCACCTGGCTGATGTATGACAACCTGGCGCTGGGCGGCGTGATGATGCTGGCAATGGCGCTGAATCTGCTGCTGGCGGCGCTGATGGGAGTTCTGGTGCCGCTGGTGATGACCAAAATGAAGCGCGATCCTGCCGTCGGCTCCAGCGTATTAATTACCGCCATCACCGACACCGGCGGCTTTTTCATCTTTCTGGGACTGGCGACGCTGTTCCTGCTGCCGCACTAAGCCTCAGGCGCGGCCTTCGTTGCACTGTAATGCCCGTTTGAGATTGCGCTGGCGCGTCACCTGCGCCAGTTCACCGATGGCGGCGGGCAGCGCATAAGTGCCGCGCTGGCTTAACCACGCCAGCACATCGTCCAGATGCCAGATTGCAGTCTTGCCGTCATGCACCGGCAACGGAAACGGTGGCCGCTGGCTGAGCATCAGTTTACGCATATTCTGCCGCGACATCCCGGTGAGTTCCGCCACATCCGTCAGCCCGACATAATCGGGTGCCGCTTCTGCCAGCATCGCGCCGGGTATCGCGTTCACGACCTCTTCCTCTGCGCGTTTCAGTGCCTCACCGGCAGAAGAGGCCTCACGGCTAAACTCCAGCGCAATTCTGCCAGGGATACCCAGCCCGACCAGCGCATCATCACAGCCCGCCATTGCCAGACTCTCCAGCATCTCATCCTGCGTGGCATGATCCGCTGGCAGACTAAATCGTAGAGTAAAACGGTATTCCATGAGCCGCTCCTTTTGCTGTGTCAGGCCGTAAGAGTGTGACAATGATCAACCACGCGCCGCAGGGCATTGGCATGGTTTTGCGCACTCTTCGGCGTACTCCAGATGCAGGTCAGGCAAAACTCGCCACACCGACAGATCATCAGGTTTTTCGGGCAGGACATTTTACCCCACGCATGATGGCCGCCCGGCACCACCCGCCATCCACGGGATTCTGCGTAACATAAAGCCGATTCAATCTCTTTACCGGGATGTCGCTTCCTGACCATTTGAGCCTCCAGCGTGACGTGAAACCCGCCAGTTGTCAACTGACAACTGATTAAAATAGATGTTCTGCGGCTCAGCATGGGCAGACTTTTTCTCGCGGTAAAACAGTCAGGGTATAAACTGGAAAACGGCACGCAAAAAATCATCAACTGTGGATTTACGCGACCAGAATAAAAACACTCTATGGAGGCAACATGTTTAAAGCTGATGATTTTGTCCAGTCAAAGACCGGCGGTCCAAAGATGCAGGTGCTGCGGGTTGAAGGCGATACCCTGTGGTGCGCACGCGTTGACGATGCGACCAAAAATGAGATTGAAGTCAAGGCGGATAGCGTGAATCTGTATCACGAAGAAGGCGACTTCGGCGTCTGCTGATTGAAACTGGCCCCGATGAACGGGGCCGGACTGTTACGGCTTATCCTGCTGAAGGTTGTCGTGGCCGAGGCCGCCGATGAACGGCAGGCGTAATCGGAAAGGCGTGAAATCCAGCCCCATGTTTAAGCCCAGCAGATTCACTTCAAAGCCCTCTTCTGCCCCGATCGTCACGCCCGCTACACCCAGAATCGACACCTGCAATCCCCGTCCCGATGGCGGTAAGCCCACCGGGCGCCACAGCGGCCGATAATCTTTGCCAAGCGCATTAGCGGGCAGATCAAGTTTCAGTGCTGGCACCTCCCGGCCAATGTGCGCCAGAAAGGTATTACTGTTGGGCCCCGGCCAGGCGTGATAGGTGGTCGGCCACGGATAAGATTTTATTGCCGCCTCAATCTGCGGGATCATCGCTTCCGCCGCCGGACCGCGGTGCTCCACCAGCAGCCGCGGTTTCGCGCCATACCAGTAACCATCCGGAAGATTGGTGTTGCGGCGGACTTTATCGCCACTGCCCCAGCTGATCACTTCATAACGGTTATAACGGCTTTCGCCAGCGCGTTTAAAGATGATCCATGGATGTACCGCCACCGCGCCTTTCCAGCCATAGGTTGGCGCGGCATAGACCTGCACAATCGCCAGGTTCGCGTAGACGCGCGGATCGGGGGCTATCCCGGCTGAATCACGACGGGCCGACCACCAGCCACCCTTTTCATTGTTATCGCTGTGGCGGGTCGCCTGCGCGATGCTGGCACCCAGCGATAACAGTAAGACGGCAACAAAAAACAGGCTGAACACTTTAAGTGAGAGCATGACAACATTCCTGAAGACAATAATGGCAACGCCTGCATAGCAGACGGCTTTAACAAAGGGCGGCTTTGGGATATCGGGTGAAAGCGGCGGGTAAAGGCGGGCGACAAGTGTGGCGCGTCTCTCTACTGCAGAGCAGAATAGCGCAATTTGCGGCAAAGTGAACAGAAAACCGCCAGCGACGGGTGTGGATGTGCTGAAAGGTTAAAAGCTCGGGCAGAATGGCACGGTTTGTTTTGACCAGTCTTCATCTGTCAGCCTTCCCGTAAAAATTGGAGAAGAGCGGCGCTTGCTCTGAATGCTGGCTTCATGGCGGCGGTCAATCGCTCCATTCCGTCAGATGGCTCTCACGGGAAATCTAACGTCACGCCGAACCTGACTTGCCCATTCAGACTTACAGAAACGCCAAAACAGTGAGCTACACATTGCTGATACTTGCCTGACAGGCAAGTGCAGGATAGTGCTCCGACACAAGGCTGAATAAAAAGATATCTTTGATGCAAGTCGGAAGCGCGATGTTTTTCTTGTTGTCATCCACCAACCGGCATCCTCCAGCAAACCGTTCATTGGCACACCTATCCTTGCTCATACGCATCCTGAATGACGGCAGCGAAGTCGGCCTTTAGCGGGTTATCGTTGCCCTTGCGTGTTACGATCGTAAGCTTCTTAATCTTAGCCTTAGCCTTAGCCTTAGCCTTAGCCTTAGCCTTAGCCTTAGCCTTAGCCTTAGCCTTAGCCTTAGCCGTCAGGCTGATGACTTAAGATCCCGTTGAACAACCTTGTTACTATATAAAAATCCGTCATCTTTCTTCGGGATGACGGAATTTTATGTTTCCCAATTATCTATCCGGCCACCTCTCTATCCTGTGTCCGGACCGTTCTCATTTAAGCGTGATGAGGAGGTTAATAAGCTAACTTAGAACCATGCCTCAAACATACCGCCGACATTCAGCGAATCCAGCTGCTCGTTGCTGGCACCATCGACTCTGGCGATATGCGTGTTGTCCACCTGACCGCCGGTCACATAGAAGCGCAACATCGGACGGAACTCAGGCCCCATACCAATGGCGATGTTCTGCGATAACGTCAGCTTCCAGCCTTTGTTGTCTCCGCCCTGATCGTAATCCACACGCTGGTAGCCCGCTTCCAGCCAGGTTGAGTGCACGTCGTTCCAGAAATACATCGGTCGTACAATGGCAGCATAGTTTTTACGGTTGTCGGTGTTGTCCTTGCCGTCATCGTAGTCATGGAAGGCCAGCAAATAGTCGATCTGCGTCTGCTGAGTGAACTTATGACTGCCCTCGAAGCTGGCGTAGACCGTGGTCAGATCGTCCGTTTTGTTGTAGACGCTGTTATCCGAGTTGTCGGAATAGCGCAAAATGACTTTGTTCACTCCGCTGTCGTTGGTGTGGCTCAGCACCAGACCGCCCTGCCAGGCATCGAGCTGCTCATCGTTGTCTATCGCTTTCGAGTCAAAGCCGTAGTTTGCGTACACTTCGACGTCAATCGGCCCGGCCGTGATGCCGTGGGTTTTGGTGGTCAGCGCATAATGACCATCATCACCGGTGTCGGAGCTACCGGTACAGGTGATACGTGATGGGTTAGTCTCATCGGCCGACACTTCCGGACTACAGGATTTCACCTGCGACACCGTTGCCACGTCAAACTGAATGCCTCCAATATCAAAGTTTTTCACCCCGGCCCCCTGGCCGTCATGGTTCATCCAGAAGTAGTCGTTGATCCCCTGTTGCGGACGTTGATGAAAATCACGGCCAGCCCAGATATAGGCATTCGGGTTCGATTCGAGGACGTTAGTGACGCCTACATAGGCCTTTTTCAGATTCACTTCGTCGCTCCAGTGGTCAAACATGACGTTAAGGTCCCAGATGGCCCCTCTGTCGCTTTTGAAGGCTTTGCTTAACTGGAATTCACCGCCGTTACTTTCGTTACCCAGACGGCCGATCGCCGAGGCACCGTTATAGGATCCGTCGACACCAATATATTTCTGGTCGCCCGTCTGGAAGTGGGCGCCGTAGCGGGCGTAACCGCTGAATTTAAGACCAAATGGAATTTCTAAATCCGGGGAGGCTGCAGTGGTTTGCGGGTTGGTAATAACGTCGACTTTTTTATCGGCGGCAGCAGTGATTTTTGCCTGCCTTTCGGCCAGGGCTTTATCAACTGCTTTAGCGACGATGGCGTCAATCTGTTCCTGAGTGAATTCCTGTGCCAGAACGGAAACCGGGCACAGCGCGGTAATTATCGCCATTGCTAAAGGGAGTGTTTTAAAAGTTTTCATGGCTATCTCAATTTAATGATATCTTCAGACAATAACCATCCTGTTTCGGTATTAACAGAAACAACTCTACCAAAACAAGTGGATTTTATTTTTTTATTTAGCAGAGGTAAAATTAAAAACTTAACGTAATAAGCGTCTCCATAGTCAGAATGTTAAAACAAGATGCCTGATAAAGGTAAAGACTCTATTCCCCTCATTCACACGCCAGCAAAGAGTCGATTCGTGAGTTCTGTGCATACACCCAATCAAGCTCTTAGACTGGTGCGCTGTTCAGGCGCAACGCCCCCCTTAGCATTAAGGCTGGCGTTGCACTTATTATCTGAGTCAGAATTTAGTATTTAATTAAATCGTGATTCACTGGCCTCCCAGCTATACCTGTCATTTTCAACCAGAAAATCGCCAAGCTCCTGATAAATGAAATCATAAAATTCTGCGCTGGCTGCATAACCAGAATAGTCAACCACTGCGAGGCCAACAAATGCCCCAGTAAAGAACCCACCATAACTTTGCAGTACATAATCATCTGAAAGAATAGCCGAATCTAATTTGACAGGGATTTCAGTGAAACTGACCCCATCAAAACTATATTCGTAGGTATAGGATTCCTTCCGAACCCTGGTGCGAAACCAGACATACTGCGTATCCTCTGGGATCTTAATGGCATCATCTTTCAGATAGGATGTGTAGTTACCACGATTATTCTCACCAATTTCGATAACTGACCCATTAATTTCATTCCAGGTAATGAAAATAAAACTCCAATGGCGGTCGTTGTAATAATTGGTTAACCCTGCCATTTGCTGATAATTAAATGGCTGAAATTTAACTTTCACCTGCGCGTCAAAATAAAAGGCTTGCCAGCGTCGGGCAATCAACGATAGATCATGAGTATTGGCTAACGATCCCTGGCCTGTTAACGTTAACTTTCCATCGCCCGTCGATCCCATTTTTTCGCTGAACGGGACCCGGAGCGTATTCCAGTTGAGATCAAGTGTCGCCGTTATAAACTCATCGTGCTGGCTATGATCTTTTGCGCTTTCGGTATAAATCGCATCCGCTGGCCCTTCAACAAACGTTCGCCCACCGTGACCTCCTGCAATACGTGGCCAGTCATCTTTGTCCCAATACACTTTCTGAATAGAGGTTTCTCTCCCCAGGGTAGACCAGCCACGAGGGTCGTAGGCGGACTCACCGGCACGGTTCCATGGACGCGCGCAAAGCGAAGCATAATACCATTCCCCTTTGGGGGTTGAGACCAGCGAGCCATGCCCCTGCTTTTGAATATAGCTGTCTGGCGTATCCATATTGGTTAAGAACACTTCCCCTGGCTGTGTTTCAAAACTATTGGCATCTAATGTTTTTGAACGCGCCACGACTTCCTGGTGGGCGAAAACGGTCCCGCCCTGAGCGGCAAAAAGATAATAATATCCATTCAGTTTGTAGAGATGTGGCCCCTCAACCAGGGCAACGGCAGTGCCGCGATAAATCGTTCGCGCAGTTTCGGGTTTTAATTTCAGCGTCCGTATATCAAGTTCAGTTAACGTGATGCCATCAAAAGGATGATGATACTCCCGATGATCCCAGGTTTGTTGAACAATATATTTACGACCATCGTCATCATGGAACAGTGAAGCGTCAAAGCCGACACCATTAAGTTTAATCGGATCTGTCCATGGACCACGAATATCAGTGGCTGTAGTCAGATAATTCGTCATGTCTTTAAAGGCGCCTTCTGTAACTTTCACATCGGTATAAACTAACCAGAACTTGCCATCTGCATAAGAAAGCGCTGGCGCCCAAATCCCGCCGGACGAAGGATTTCCTTTCATATCTAAAAGCGCGGTTGTTGATAAGGGGGCTGGGAGAAGATTCCAGTGTTCCAGGTCTTTTGACTCGTGTAAACGAACACCCGGGAACCACTCAAATGTAGAGTTTGCAATATAGTAGGTGTCTTCTACGCGGATAATGCTCGGGTCAGCATTAAATCCAGGTAAGATAGGGTTTTGAATCAGAGACATATAATCACACCTTTTTAAGTTTAAGCTGTATATCTTTTGAATTTAATCGTGTCTTCTTCAAACTACACACGTACCTCATCAAGCTGACGATTGATGTCTGTGACATGTTTGTCTGAGATGGGATAGACCTGAATGATGAGCATCGAAATGGCGGCTAACATTATTGGGACCCAGATCGCTGTAATAATTATTCCGTCGATAGCATTTGTACTTTGCTGAACCCCTTTTTCGTTAAAGCCATAGGCTGCCAGTGGCTTTGTTGAATAAATC
>NZ_MLFN01000051.1 GCF_002095315.1 Pantoea conspicua | reverse complement strand
GGCGCCTGCAGCAGCGCGACCCGCTGCGGGCGCAGCTGCTGGAAGAGAAACGCGCCCTGCTGCCCGGCCTGTATGCCGCGCGCAGGGCATCGATCTGCTGCTGGTCTGCACCGCCGCCAGTCAGCGTCAGGATGCCGATCGGGTCAGCCAGACGCTGCGCGAGTGGCAGCGGCTGCAACCGACACAGGAATCCAGCGAAAAACCGCGGCTGATCTGGGCCATCACGCCCTATGATGCCCGTCATCAGCAGATCAATGTGGATGAAGCGGTGCAACGCCAGCTGGGACAACCGGGACAACACTGGGGATCGATGCTGGTGCTGGATCGCGCCGGTGTGGATCGTATGGCGAGCTGGCTGCAGGACGAGATGCAGCCGGAAGCCCGGCGCGACCTGCTGCTGGCCCAGCTGGCGCAGATTCAGCACACCGTGGTTGAGCGGCGGTTACTGCCGTGGACCGAGGCGGGTGCCAGCCCGGAACAGGCGGCGCGCAAACAGACGATTGCCGATACTCTGCTGAAATGTTTACAGCACCGCACCGGCCTGCACGGCGAACTGCTGGAACGTCTGCAACCGCCGCGTGAAGCGCTGCGTCAGCTGTGGCTCAATCAGTCGAGCCTGAGCGGCAGCTCGACGCCCCATCCGCAGGCACCGGAAAATCAGTTCGGCATCGGCTTTGAATTTGATCTGTTCAGCCAGTCGGAGCCGGAGGTGCCGGTTCAGTCGCGTCAGAGCGGACACAGCGCGCAGCAGTTTCCGCGTCAGGTGCTGTTGCTGTGGCTCGATCACCTGCGTCAGCTGCCGGAAAATCGCAGCCTGCTGGCGTTGCTGAATATTGATAAAGCGACCATGGAGTGGCTGGTGGAAGAGTTGATCACCGCCAGTTTCCGCACCGATATCACGCAAAAACTGCAGCAGGCGCTGCATGAGCCCGACAGTCACAGCATCACCCATGAGTCGCGTGCCGATCGTCAGGTGACGCGCGCCATGACGGTGCTGGGTGACTTTGTCGCCTGGCTCGGCTTTTTACAGCGTCCGGAAGCGGAGCGTCCGGCCAGCCGCGTTAATCGCGGACAGGCGATCTTTACCCGCCCGCCGGCACCCAGCGTCAGCTTCAGCGCCGGTCAGCGACTGACCAGGCTGTCGGCCGCTCCGGCTAACCATACCGCCTACTACATCTACGACTGGCTGGTGGGGCTGAATCAGGTGATTATCGAGAACAACGGCTATACCGGCGGCGGTGACCTGCCGCTGGCGGCGCGCGAGGCGCTGATCGCCCTGCTTAAACCGCTGCGCGCTTAATCCTTCACCAGGCGCAGTTCGCCGTCCAGCGACTGCGCCGCCTCTTCCAGTAACGCCAGCACCGGGGCCAGATCGGCATGGTGTTCGGCGTAATGCTGCAGCCGCACCTCTGCCGGCAACGCAATGCCGCCGGTCAGCCAGTCCCATAGCGCATCCAGGTTGTTGCCAAAATAGGCAGGCGTTCCGCCGCTCTGTGCGGCAAACTGCTGGTAGAACGCCGCGCGGCTGGTCAGCTGGCGCAGATCAAATTGCATAATCAGCATGATCAGGGTACCTGTTTAAAGCTGCGATAGTGGTCGGTGGACAAAAATACCAGCCCGTCTGAGGAGTAGACCAGCCGGTC
The DNA here is from genome assembly GCF_002095315.1 of Pantoea conspicua. Taxonomy (GTDB): domain Bacteria; phylum Pseudomonadota; class Gammaproteobacteria; order Enterobacterales; family Enterobacteriaceae; genus Pantoea; species Pantoea conspicua. The sequence continues at coordinate 28,919 of NZ_MLFN01000051.1, read as the reverse complement.
TGCATCGCGCCGTCCGCAGCGATAGTTAACGTCCGCCTCATACCACTGGCGGCCAGCGCGTTGCGGCAGGCGTTTTTCCCGGTTGGCGAAGCGATCGCCGCCGATGGCTTTACCGGGCAGCACCTCGCACAGGTTGCCTTTGGCCGGGTTCCAGCCCCGCTTGCGGGCATCATTTTTGGTGAGATAGTAGTCCGGCAGTTGCTGATGTTGCAGCACCCAGCGCGCCACGGTATGGGCGTCGGTCAGCGCAGCAATGTCTGCCTGAGCAGGCGCTACAGAAGAGATAATAGAGGGTTTCAGGCCGTAGAAGCAGGCCGCAAGGACCATGAACAGGCCAATCCAGAGTTTTTTTGACATGATGGCATCCGTGACGACAGGATGCAGATGATACCAGTTTTACGCGCCGAAAAAAGCGCGGGCCAGACAGGCTGGCCCTGGCGAGGTTATGCAGCGTGCGAATCACCGCTGTGTCGACGCCATGCACCCGGTGCCACACCGTACTGACGTTTGAAGCTGCGATTAAAGGACTGCTGCGAATCAAAACCCAACGAAATCGCCACGTTAAGAATCGGTTCATCGGTGCTGGTGAGGCGATCGGCTGATTTTTTCAGTTTCTTCACCCGGATATATTCACCCAGCGGATAGCCGGTATGCTCTTTGAACATACGCTGCAGGTGCCATTTCGAGTAGCCCGCGCGTTCCGATACGGTGTCCAGATCCAGACGTGCTTCGATGTTGTTATCAATCCAGTCGATTAAATCGTGAATAAAGGCGTCACTCATCATTCCAGTCTCTCCCGTCGCCGTGGCGAATAGTATTAGTATCAGTTGCAGTTACACTTAAAGGGTGACTGACTATGTCATTTAATGCAAGTTTTATTAGTACATTAAATGCCGCACACTTTTCAGGGTCTTTTGTCAGCCGCTTAGCTTTTAACCTGTAGGCAACAAACCGCACATAAAGTGTATCTGTTATTCTTGCAGTTGCCAGCGACGCCAGCCTACACTCCTCGCGATTAATTGCAATCTTAAAAGTTGCAAATATTGGCCTGCGGGTCGTTTTCACCTTATCGCGGAATAACAACAATGATTACCAACTGGGTTCGTCAGGGTTTTACCCTTTTAGGGATGGTACTGCTGATCGGTCAGCTAAGCGGCTGCGATGATGGCGTGGCGCAAAACGCCCCGCCACCGCCGCCCGAAGTGAGTGCTGCGCCGGTACTGATTAAGCCGGTCAGCCAGTGGGACAGTTTCAATGGCCGGGTTGAGGCGGTGCAGAGCGTGCAGCTGCGGCCGCGCGTTTCGGGCTACATCGAGTCGGTCAACTATCGTGAAGGCGAAGAGGTGAAGAAAGGCCAGGTGCTGTTCAGCATCGACGATCGCAGCTATCGCGCGGCGCTGGAACAGGCCAAAGCGGAATTAGCCCGCGCCCGTAGCCAGGCGAGTCTGGCGCGCAGTGAGTCAGGACGCAGCGAGAAGCTGATTGGCAGCCAGGCGATCTCGCGTGAAGTGTGGGAGCAGCGCCGCTCAGCCGCCAGCCAGGCGCAGGCCGATGTGCTGGCCGCCGAGGCCGCCGTGGATATGGCGCAACTGAATCTCGATTTTACCCGCGTTACCGCGCCGATTGATGGTCAGGCCAGCCGGGCGATGATCACCGCCGGTAATCTGGTTACCGCCGGTGACAGCGCCAGCGTGCTGACCACGCTGGTGTCGCAGCAAAGCATGTATGTCTATTTCGACGTCGATGAAAATACCTTCCTGCACTATCAGGCGATGGCGCGTCAGGGCCAGCAGCGCCATGCGTTGCCGGTGGAAATCGCGCTGGTCGGCGAACAGGGCTATCCGCATCAGGGCAAAGTCGATTTCCTGGATAATCAGCTGACCGCCAGCACCGGCACCATTCGTATGCGCGCCCTGCTCGACAATCAGCAGCGTCAGTTCACGCCGGGTCTGTTCGCGCGGGTCCGTCTGCCTGGCAGTGCGCAGTTCGAGGCGGTGCTGATTGATGACAAAGCGGTGTTAACCGATCAGGACCGTAAGTATGTCTACGTGGTGGACAGCGACGGCAAAGCCCAGCGCCGTGATATTCAGCCTGGCGCGATGGTGGATGGCCTGCGCATCGTCAAGTCGGGCCTGGAATCGGGTGATCGGGTGATCATCGCCGGTCTGCAAAAAGTGTTTATGCCCGGCATGCCGGTCACTGCCCAGCAGGTCGCCATGCGTGCGGCAACCGCTCAATAATCCGAGGCCGCTATGGACTTTTCCCGCTTTTTTATCGACCGGCCGATCTTTGCGGCGGTGTTATCGATTCTGATTTTCGTTACCGGGCTGATCTCGATTCCGTTGTTGCCGATCAGTGAATATCCCGATGTGGTGCCGCCCAGCGTGCAGGTGCGGGCCGAATATCCCGGTGCCAACCCGAAAGTGATTGCGGATTCGGTGGCGACGCCACTGGAAGAGGCGATCAACGGCGTCGAAAACATGATGTACATGAAATCGGTGGCCGGTTCTGACGGCGTGCTGGTGACCACCGTCACCTTCCGTCCCGGTACCGATCCCGACCAGGCTCAGGTTCAGGTTCAGAACCGCGTGGCGCAGGCTGAAGCGCGCCTGCCGGAAGATGTACGTCGGCTGGGGATTACCACTCAGAAGATGTCACCGACCCTGACGCTGGTGGTGCACATGTTCTCGCCCAATAACACCTACGATTCGCTCTATCTGCGCAACTACGCCACCCTCAAGGTGAAGGATGAGCTGGCGCGTCTGCCGGGCGTGGGTCAGATTCAGATCTTTGGCGCCGGTGAGTATGCGATGCGCGTCTGGCTCGACCCGAATAAAGTGGCTGCGCGCGGCTTAACCGCTTCGGATGTCGTCACCGCGATGCAGGAGCAGAACGTGCAGGTTTCTGCCGGTCAGCTGGGTGCCGAGCCGCTGAAAAAACAGAGCGACTTTCTGCTGTCGATCAACACCCAGGGGCGGCTGGAGAGCGAACAGCAGTTTGGCGACATCATTCTGAAAACCTCGGAAGATGGCTCACTGGTGCGGCTGCGCGACGTGGCGCGTATTGAGATGGGTTCCGGCAGCTACGCCCTGCGCTCGCAGCTGAATAACAAAGATGCGGTCGGCATCGGCATCTTCCAGGCACCTGGTGCCAATGCCATTGACCTCTCTAATGCGGTGCGGGCGAAAATGGATGAGCTGGCGACCCGTTTCCCCAACGATGTGAAATGGGCGGCACCTTACGATCCGACCGTTTTCGTGCGTGACTCCATCAAGGCAGTGGTCCAGACCCTGCTGGAAGCAGTGGTGCTGGTCGTGCTGGTGGTGATCCTGTTCCTGCAGACCTGGCGCGCCTCGATTATCCCGCTGCTGGCGGTACCGGTGTCGGTGGTGGGGACCTTTAGCGTGCTCTATCTGCTCGGCTTCTCGCTGAACACCCTGAGCCTGTTTGGTCTGGTACTGGCGATCGGGATTGTGGTGGATGACGCCATCGTGGTGGTGGAAAACGTCGAGCGTAACATTGAGATGGGACTGACGCCGCGGGCGGCAGCGCATCAGGCGATGCGTGAAGTTTCGGGGCCGATCATCGCTATCGCGCTGGTACTCTGTGCGGTGTTTGTGCCGATGGCATTTTTGTCGGGCGTGACTGGCCAGTTCTACAAACAGTTCGCCACCACCATCGCCATTTCAACCGTGATTTCAGCCATCAACTCGCTGACGCTGTCACCGGCGCTGGCGGCAATGCTGCTGAAAGATCATCATGCGGCCAGAGATCTGCCGACCCGGATTATCGACCGGCTGTTTGGCTGGCTGTTCCGGCCGTTTAACCGCTTTTTCCAGCGCAGCGCCCACGGCTATGAGACCCTGGTCGGTAGAACCCTGCGTCGGCGCGGTGCGGTCTTTGGCGTCTATGTGCTGCTGCTGGCGGGTGCCGGTTTCATGTTCCACACCGTACCCGGCGGCTTCATCCCGACCCAGGATAAGCTCTATCTGATTGGCGGCGTGAAAATGCCGGAAGGCTCGTCACTGGCGCGCACCGATGAAGTGATTCGTAAGATGAGCGAAATCGGTATGCAGACCGAAGGCGTGGCGTATGCAGTGGCGTTTCCCGGCCTGAACGCGTTGCAGTTTACCAATACCCCGAACAGCGGCACGGTGTTCTTTGGCCTGAAACCGTTCAATGAACGCACGCACACCGCGGCGGAGATTAACGCCGAAATCAATGCCAAAATCGCACAGATTCAGCAAGGCTTCGGTTTCTCGATTATGCCGCCGCCGATTCTGGGGCTGGGCCAGGGTTCGGGTTACTCGCTCTATGTGCAGGACCGCGCGGGCCTGGGTTATGGTGCGCTGCAGACCGCTATCAACACCATGTCGGGTGCAATCATGCAGACGCCGGGTATGCACTTCCCGATCTCCTCGTATCAGGCCAACGTGCCGCAGCTGGATGTGCAGGTTGACCGGGATAAAGCCAAAGCTCAGGGCGTATCGCTGACCGATCTGTTCAGCACCCTGCAGACCTATCTCGGCTCGTCATACGTCAATGACTTCAACCGATTTGGTCGCACCTGGCGAGTGATGGCGCAGGCCGATGGGGACTTTCGCGACAGCGTTGAGGATATCGCTAACCTGCGCACCCGCAACGATCGCGGTGAGATGGTGCCGATTGGCAGCATGGTGACCATTACCACCACTTACGGCCCCGATCCGGTGATTCGTTATAACGGCTATCCGGCAGCGGATCTGATTGGTGATGCCGATCCGCGCGTGCTCTCTTCTGCTCAGGCGATGAGCCAGCTGGAAACGATGTCCGGTCAGCTGTTACCCAACGGCATGAACATTGAGTGGACCGACCTGAGTTATCAGCAATCGACCCAGGGCAATACGGCGCTGATTGTCTTCCCGATGGCGGTATTGCTGGCTTTCCTGGTGCTGGCTGCGCTTTATGAGAGCTGGACTCTGCCGCTGGCGGTGATTTTAATCGTGCCGATGACCATGCTCTCGGCGCTGGTGGGCGTCTGGCTGACCGGCGGCGATAACAACGTCTTTGTGCAGGTCGGACTGGTAGTGCTGATGGGGCTGGCCTGTAAAAACGCGATTCTGATCGTTGAGTTTGCACGTGAACTTGAGATGCAGGGCAAAGGGATTGTCGAGGCGGCGCTGGAAGCCTGTCGCCTGCGTTTGCGGCCGATTGTGATGACCTCGATCGCCTTTATCGCTGGCACCATCCCGCTGATTCTGGGGGAAGGTGCGGGTGCGGAAGTGCGCGGCGTGACCGGCATTACGGTGTTCTCCGGGATGCTGGGTGTGACGCTGTTCGGCCTGTTCCTGACGCCGGTGTTCTACGTCACCTTACGTAAGCTGGTGACGCGTAAAGCGAGTAAAACCGCGTTGCAGACGGTATAACCTGCAAAAGGGCGACCGTGGGGTCGCCCTTTTTTTTGGCTGTTGTCAGTCGGTGCCATATTCATATCACGGCATGATGGCCGGCTGTTCTCTCTGCCGGTTCACGCTTACCGGTCAGACATGCTTTAACTTTTCATTCAGCGTCTCAATGATAAAGGCGTTTAACGACGTTTGGTTTTGTGCCGCCGCCTGAGATAAGCGTTCGCCGAGCGATTCAGGATAGCGCAGGGTAAAGGTCTTTATTTTCTCCTGCTCAGCGTAAGGATTTACTCCAGATGCCGCGCAATCCTCCAGATACTCACGCAAAGAGATTTCCCCTTCTTTATGCAAGCCCTGCACACTATCAGAGACGAAATCGCAGTAGCCTGACAGACCAAGAAAGCGACCCCTTAACATATTTATTTCAGGTACATAGCTGATGACCGCCGGCTGTCCGGCAACCGTGATCGTTGATGTATTTACACGATTATTCATGCGGCTTAACTCCCGTACTTTCCAGCCATTCCCGCAGACTGACAATGGCCCCTTTATCGGTATCCGGTGACGGATGCGGGCGATGAAAACGCGCTATTTTTCCACTAAGCAGAAAGCGAACACGCGAACCACTGCCCTGCTTAATCTCACCGCCCAGCGCCCTGATCAATGACTCAATCGCCTGCCATTTCACGCCGGTTGGCGGAGGCGTCTGAAAAATCTGCAGCAGGGTTTCACGCTGTTTTTTCCGTAAAGCGTTGATGGCGTCGTTCATCCTGATCTCCGCGACTTCATAATGTGAAGTCATATTACCCGGCTATCGGAGAAGATCAATGCGAAATTACCAACCGAAGGTGCTTACCTCGCTGATAAGGGATGAGCGATCTTCAGCGCTGCCGATCTGCAGGCATAAAAAAAGCCGCATCAGCGGCTCTTTTTACACAGGTCATCAATCTCATCGGGCTCCGGTTCCGGAACCGCGGTGCAGTTGCTGGTGTCGCGTTTCTTCAGCTCATTGAGCGCATCGGCGACGGTGCGTTTCGCCAGCACATCCAGCGATGCCTGCTCGGCTTCATCGGCAATCGATTTGAAGTACCAGCAGAGATTGGCGCTGACCAGGCAACGTGGCGCGACATCGGGCCGCGCCGCCCAGATTTTCTTGTCTTCGATCACCGAGACGTAGATATCGCGCAGCGTAATCTCTGCGGCGGGGCGACCCAGATGGATCGACCCGGTGCGGCCCAGCGTCGAGACGATGATGCCGTCACGGGTCAGTGGAACCATTAATTTTCGAATGAAACTGGGATTCGCTTCCAGCCCGTAGGCCAGAATCGCGCTGGTAGAGCGTTTTCCCATTTGCTCCGCCATCGCTACGCTCAGAACCATTTGCAAAGCTGTCGGGAAGCGGTAATCAAGCATTTCTTTATCCTGAGTTGCGGTGCATCTTATTGTTTTATTGCCGCATAAGTGAACAATCAATGAGCAATAAATATAACAAACACAGTTGCTTTTTAGAAGCAAGCCAGCGGTGACAAGGCACGTATTCACCAAAGTCTGAGGCCTGATAGCACAAGGTGCTTAGCCTGCTAACGGCCCGCGCTGACAGCCTCATGACGACCCGCGGGTCATGCGGTCGCGGCGGGTGACGCGGGCAACCGTTGTTTCAGTATCATTACCAGCACCACGTTAAAGATTGCTAACGTGCAAAGCAACCACAGTGTTGCTGAAGCCCCCATCCTTTCAAACACATACCCGCCAATCAACGGCGTCAGCGCCTGTCCCATCAGTGCCGGACGCGCCATCCGGCCGACCACAATGGCATAGGACTCTGGTTTGACCATCGCCAGCGGTAAAGTTCCGCGCACAATAGCACGTAAACCGTTACCGGCACCGTAAAGCACCATGCTCAGCAGTGCCATCTGCGGCGCCAGCGCCAGTAACAGCAAGCCCAGTGCCACCAGCCCGACCGAAAATAAGGTGGTACGGATCGGATGGCTGCGTTTAAAGACGATATCAACAATTCGCGCCCCCACCTGACACGGGCCCAGCACGGCGCTGATCGCCAGCGCCGAGGTCAGCGTATGGCCGCTGGCCTGCAACAGGGCGATCAGCTGAACCGAAATGGCAGTCATGATTACCGAGGCAAGGGTGAAAATGGCGCACAGCAGCCAGAAGATGGCAGGCGCAATCTCCGCGTGGGTGGTGACCGGGTTACGTACTTTAACCGGCCGGATTGTCTGGCTCGCCGGTAAAGCGAAGAAATAAGCGGGCAGTACGCAAAGCGTCAACAGCGCAGCAATCGCCAGGCAGGCGCCCCGCCACCCCAGAGCGTGAATCAACAACGCAGTACCCGGCCAGACCAGCGTGGTGCAGAAGCCGGAAATCAGAGTGATGCCAGTAATCGCCGCCCGCGCCTGCCCGCCGTAACAGGTACCCAGCGTGGCAAACAGCGCATCATACAGCCCCATCGCCATCCCGATGCCGATAATCACCCAGGCAAACAGCAACAGCGGCAGATGGTAGCTGAAAGCCATCATCACCAGACCCAACGCTATCACTACCCCACTCATCGCCAGCAGCAGTCGGCCACCGGTGCGGGCAATGATCCGGCCACTGAGCGGCGCCAGCAGCCCTGACACCAGAATACCGGTTGAGAGCGCGCCATAAATCCACTGCTGTGACCAGCCGGTTTCCACTGCGATCGGGGTCGCCATCACCGCCATAAGGTAGAACGATCCGCCCCACGACAGGATCTGTACCCAGCCAAGGGTAATAATGGCGGCAACGCCGGGTTTATTAGTCTGGTTCACATCAGCTATCCGTTAGCGAGCAAACCATTTTTATAACATGTTCTGAGATAAGGAAAAATGCATGCCGCTTTTTCATCCTGCTTGCGCCTGAATGGTCGCACTGGTTTTAACAGACAGGCTTATAGTATGTTGTAACTAGTATCGCTATTGCGTCTGTTGCACGCTTCTGCCACATTATGGACGTTGTAACTATGGAGGCCCGGAATGGCGCGCTACGACTTAGTGTCAGATATGCATCAATGCGTAAACGATTTAGAACAGGCGCTGGGCCAGTTACGCCAGCAGATTGAGGCACAACCGCTGCTGATCGCGCGCGTATTCAGCCTGCCGCCGATTGTCAAAGGTCGCGAGCATGAAGCGATCACGCAAATCACGGTCGAGCAGCATCTTGGACAACAGGCCTTAGATCTGGCGCTGAACCACTACTGTCGGTTGTTTATGCAGCACCAGTCGGAGCAGCTCAGTACCAAAGCGGCGGTCCGTCTGCCGGGGGCGCTGTGCATTGAATGTGATGAGCCGCGTGAAGCGGAGATCAGCGCTCAGGTCGACGCCATTAACCAGCTCAAAGCGCGGCTGGAGCAGCTGATTACGGTCGATTCCGGCCTGCCCAGCGAGGCACGCTTCGAATTTGTCCATCAGCACCTGCGCGGGCTGATTACGCTCAATGCCTATCGCACCATCACCCTGCTCAGTGCACCGGACAGCCTGCGTTTCGGCTGGGCGAATAAGCACATCATCAAAAATATGAAGCGTGAAGAGGTGATTGCCCAGCTGGAAAAAAGCCTGAAAGCCGGACGGGCTCAGGCACCCTGGTCACGCGAACAGTGGGCAGAAAAGGTGCAGGAGGAGTTAGCCAGCGTGCGCGCCCTGCCCGCGTCGGCCAGGCTGAAAATTAAGCGACCGGTTAAAGTACAGCCGGTGGCGCGCGTCTGGCGTGCCGACCAGAAAAAGCAGACGCAGCTGGCTTGTCCGTCGCCGATTCTGGTGATCTGCCGCGACCGCAGCCAGGTGCCGGTGCTGGGTGAATTGCTGAATTACGATGCCGATAACATTACCTATCGCCATAAGCCGGCCGCCGAGCCGCTTAACCTGCTGATCCCGCGGCTGCACCTGTGGGTCGACTGCCCGATTTAAGGCATAAAAAAGGCCAGCACGCGCTGGCCTTTGTACAGCAGAAGGCTTACGACTTCATGCTGCCAACCATCTCTTCCGGACGTACCCAGGCATCAAACTGTTCTTCAGTCAGATAGCCCAGCTTCAGCGCCGCACCCTTCAGCGTCAGCCCCTCTTTATGGGCTTTCTTGGCGATTTCGGCCGCTTTGTCATAACCGATATGGGTATTCAGCGCCGTCACCAGCATCAGCGACTCATTCAGTAACTGCTCAATGCGCTCGCGTACCGGCTCGATGCCAATCGCACAGTGGTGATTGAAGCTGTCCATGCCGTCCGCCAGCAGACGGATCGACTGCAGGAAGTTATGGATCACCATCGGACGGAACACGTTGAGTTCGAAGTTACCGGATGCGCCGCCCATATTGATCGCCACGTCATTACCCATCACCTGGCAGCACAGCATGGTCATCGCTTCACACTGGGTCGGGTTCACTTTACCCGGCATGATCGAGCTGCCTGGCTCGTTTTCCGGAATGGCGATTTCACCAATACCGCAACGCGGACCGGATGAGAGCCAGCGCACATCATTGGCGATTTTCATCAGCGAGGCCGCCAGTCCTTTCAGCGCACCGTGGGCGTGAACCAGCGCATCACAGGTTGCCAGCGCTTCAAACTTATTCGGTGCGGTGACAAACGGCTGCTGCGTCAGATCGGCCAGCGCTTTCGCCACTCGTACCGCATATTCCGGATGGGTGTTCAGGCCGGTGCCGACAGCGGTGCCGCCCAGCGCCAGTTCCGCCACGTGCGGAATGCTCTGCTCAATGTGCTTCAGATTATGTTCGAGCATCGCGACCCAGCCGGAGATCTCCTGGCCAAGCGTCAGCGGCGTGGCGTCCTGTAGATGGGTACGGCCAATTTTGACAATATCTTTGAACGCATCTGACTTCTCGCTCAGGGTTTTCTTTAACACCTGGATCTGCGGGATCAGCTGTTCACGCAGGGCGATCACCGCCGCAACGTGCATCGCAGTCGGGAAAACGTCATTCGAGCTCTGGCTCTTGTTAACGTCATCATTGGGATGGACCAGCCGCGACATACCGCGCTCACCGCCCAGAATTTCACTGGCGCGGTTTGCCAGCACTTCATTCATGTTCATGTTGGTCTGGGTACCGGAACCGGTCTGCCAGATGGCTAACGGAAACTCGTCGCTGTGCTTATCAGCCAGCACTTCGTCCGCCGCATTGATGATCGCCTCTGCACGGTCAGCCGGCAGCAGCCCAAGATCGCGGTTAACCGCCGCGGCGGCGCGTTTGGTCAGCGCCAGCGCGTGAACCAGTGCGGTCGGCATTTTTTCGGTTGAGATGCGAAAATGCTCCAGCGAGCGCTGCGTCTGCGCGCCCCACAGTTTATCAGCCGGTACATCAATCGGGCCCATTGAATCTTTCTCAATGCGGTTGCCTGCCATGAATACGTCTCCTTCGCTCTGTTTTAAATGAATGACCGCCCGATGCATCGTCCTGTGGGCGACATTCGGGCGGGCAAGATAATGACATACAATAATTTAACATTATGAGAGCTTAGCGTCCTTTTGCGCTTGATATGTATTTTCCCAGGCACTTTCTGCTTTAATAGCGCCAATAACATCCTGTGACAAAGGGTTTAATGATGCAAAAAATGAACAATTCGCTGCAGAATTACGCATGGGGCAGCAAAACGGCGTTAACCGAACTCTACGGCATTGCTAATCCGCAGGGTTTGCCGATGGCCGAACTGTGGATGGGGGCGCACCCCAAAAGCCCGTCAACCGTCGACGATCACGGCACGCCGCGTTCGCTGCGCGAGGTGATCGAAGCCGATCCGACCGCAACCCTCGGCGCTGCCGTGGCAGAGCGCTTCGGCGAGCTGCCTTTCCTGTTCAAGGTGCTGTGCGCCGATCAGCCGCTGTCAATTCAGGTTCATCCCAGCAAAAGTGCCGCTGAGGCCGGTTTTGCCCGTGAAAATGCCGCCGCCATTCCCCTGAGTGCCGCCGAGCGCAATTATAAAGATGCCAACCATAAGCCGGAACTGGTCTATGCCCTGACGCCGTTTCAGGCGATGAACGGTTTCCGCCCGCTGAGCGAGATGGTGTCGCTGCTTCAGCCGGTCGCCGGTGCGCATCCGCAGATTGCCCATTTTTTGCAGCATCCCGATCGGACTAACCTGGCAACCCTGTTCTCCACCCTGCTGTCGCTGGAGGGTGAGGCAAAATCGCTGGCGCTGGACCTGCTGAAATCGGTGCTTAACAGCCAGCAGGGCGAACCCTGGCAGACCATCAGCACGATCGCGGCGAACTACCCGGACGACAGCGGCCTGTTTTCACCGCTGCTGCTGAACGTGATTACCCTGCAACCGGGCGAAGCGATGTTCCTCTATGCTGAAACGCCACACGCCTACCTGAAAGGCGTGGCGCTGGAGGTGATGGCGAACTCCGATAACGTGCTGCGCGCTGGCTTAACGCCAAAATATATTGATATTCCCGAGCTGATGGCCAACCTCAAATTTGAGGAGAAGCCCGCCAGCGCACTGCTGACGCAGCCGGAACAGCAGGCTCATAGCCTGAACTTCCCGATTCCGGTCGATGATTTCGCCTTTGCTATTCACACCCTGAGCGCAGAGCCGCAGACGCTGAATCAGCAGAGCGCGGCGCTGCTGTTCTGCATTGAGGGCCAGGCGGTGGTGGCGAAAGATCAGCAACAGCTGACGCTGCAACCGGGCGAATCCTGCTTTATCGCTGCCAGTGAAGCACCGGTAACGGTCGCCGGAACCGGCCGGCTGGCGCGGGTGTTTAACCAGTTAGGGTGAAGCGGCTGACGGACCTGCTGTTAACTGCTATTATTTCAATCTATTAGCATTTAAAAACGCCTGCGGGCGTTTTTTCTTCAGTCGTCGGGGCAACCTGCGGCGTAAGCGGATCAAGGATAAGGACGAATCAGCAATGAAAAAGACCAACGTTGCCGTGGGCGTGATCATCGCGCTGGGCGTAATCTGGACCGGCGCAGCATGGTTCACCGGCAAGCAACTGGAAAGCCACATGGACCAGCTGGTGCAGAACGCCAATACCCAGCTGAATGCTTATGCACCCAACAGTCGACTGAAGATCAGCTATCAGGATTACCAGCGTGGCGTCTTCAGCAGCAAAGCTAACCTGGTGATCCAGGCCAGCTCGCAGACGGAAGATAACGCCCTGCTGAAACCGGGCCAGAGTGTCATTCTGAACGAAACCATCGATCATGGTCCTTTCCCGTTTGCGCAACTGAAGCACTTCAATCTGATCCCGAGCATGGCGTCGGTGCACACTGAACTGGCGAATACCGATGCGGTGAAGAAGCTGTTTGAGCTGACACAAAACAAATCGCTGATCAATGCGGATACCCGCATTGGTTACAGCGGTGCCACCGATACCGCACTGCGTATTCTGCCGATCGACTACCAGAACGCGCAAACCGGCGAACGTCTGGCAACCAATGGCGGCACGCTTAACGTCAGCGCCGACCGCAAAGGCGATAAAGTCTCGCTGAGCAGCGATGTCGATAGCCTGGCGCTGACCAGTAAAAATGAGATGGGCCAGCCGGTGCTGTTCACTCTTAACGGCCTGAAGCTGAGCGGCAACACCCATCTGAGTCCGGAAGGCGTGCGGGTTGGCGATCAGTCAGTGGATATTGAAAAGGTTAATGCCAGCATTAACGGTCAGGATGCCCTGACCTTGCACAAGATGACCGGCAACTCTTCTTTCGATAACAGTGCCGGTAAGATCAGCGGCAATATTGACTACAAGGTCGATAGCGTTCAGCTGCAGAAGCAGGACTTTGGTCAGGCGGCGCTGAAGATGAAGCTGTCGCAGTTTGATGCCCAGGCGGTTAAAGCCTTCTCCGATCGCTACAACGCGCAGATGCAGGACCTGCAGAACCAGAAAGGTCTGGCGGACGATCCGATTCGCTATCAGGCGGGCGTCAATACTATCCTGATGAACAACCTGCCGACGCTGCTGAAAGGCACGCCGTCGATCAGCATCGCGCCGCTGAGCTGGAAGAATGATAAGGGCGAAAGCACCTTTAATCTGACCGCCAATTTTAACGATCCCGCTACCGTTACCGGCGAACCGCAAACCCTGAGCGGCATGGTTGATCGGGTGCTGAAAACGCTGGATGCGAAGCTGACCATCAATATGCCGATGGCGACCGAGACCATGCATAAAGTGGGTCTGGCAGAAGGCTATCAGAGCGATGATGCGCAGAAGCTGGCCGATCAGCAGGTGAAAGGTCTGGCGGCGATGGGACAGATGTTCCGTCTGACCCAGCAGCAGGATAACAACATCATCACCAGCCTGCAGTACACTAACGGCCAGGTGAACATGAACGGCGACAAGATGACGCTGGAGCAGTTTATGTCACGCTATATGCTGGGTATGCCGACCAGCGAAGGGATGCCGCAGTAACGGCTGACCCGTGAGAAAAAGGCGACCCTGGGGTCGCCTTTTTTTATGCTGAACCGCGAATAATCAGCTGCGGCGGCATAATCACATTCTGTCGCGCAGCGTCCGGATGCGCCATCCGTTGCAGGATGCGCTCGGCGGCAACCCGACCAATCTCGCGTGCTGAGCTGGTCACCACGGTCAGCGGCGGATCGGTCAGCTCCGCCTGCGGTTCGTCACCAAATCCCATCAGCGCCAGCTGTTGCCCATAGTAGCTGTCGACCGCACCGCGAGCGAATGTCCGCCCGGTTCGTAGCAGGCCGAAATAACATCCCAGCGCCGTCGGGGTGTTGTAGGCCAGCACTGCGGTCAGGCGCGGATGGTGCTGAAACAGCTGAATCGCCGCCTCCGCGGCCTCTTTCTGGTTGTTACCGCATTCAATAATCCACTCTGGCCGGAACGGCAGACCGTATTGCAACAGGGTGGCGCAATAGCCGCCAAGACGCTCCGCCCGGGTTAACGAGGCGCTGTGGCCGCCCAGCCAGGCGATGCGCTGATGTCCCTGCCGAATCAGGTATTCGGTGGCAAGACGCGCGGCCTGTGCGTTATCGGGACGGATCGCATCCACCTCTTCCAGGCTACTGGCCCGCGCCGCGCAGACCAGCGCGATCTGCAATTCCCGCGCGCGGGCCACCATCTGGTTGGCTTTATCCGCACCGCCGCCCAGCACCACGCCATCGACGCCCTGCGCGACCAGCGACTCAAAGCAGCGCTCCAGATGCTGACCCTGACGGCCGCTCTGGGTCAGGAAAAGCAGTTTGCCCTGCTTTTCCAGCGCGTCGCTGAGTCCTGCAGTCATTTCGGCATAAAACGGCTGGCTGAGATCGCGCACGATCAGGCCAATCACCCCACTTTCCCCGCCGCGCAGCATGGTCGCCGAACGGTTACGCACAAAGCCAAGCTGCTCAATGGTCTGATTAACGCGCGCCATGGTGTCAGCAGAAATCCGCCCTTTGCCGGAGAGCACCAGAGAGACAGTGGTGACCGAAACGCCTGCGGCGGCAGCCACGTCATGGATGGTAATTCTGCTCATGCCACTACTTATCCGAATAAAACGTCTGAATAGAAGATAAAACGTTACACCTTAACGTCAGAAAATAATATCAGCCCTGGCCGGAAGAGTGTGATTCAGCGCGCATATCACCCTGGTAAAACGTTTTATCATCGCTGCACTTAAACATCCTTAAAACCCTTGCCGGAGAGATCATGCCTGCACCTCACCAAAAAATGTCCGTCTGGGAATTTTTCCAGAGTCTGGGGAAAACCTTTATGCTGCCGGTGGCCCTGCTCTCGTTCTGCGGCATCATGCTCGGCATTGGCAGTTCGCTGAGCAGCCATGATGTGCTGACGCTGTTGCCGGTGCTGGATCAGCCGTGGCTGCAATATCTGTTTCTGTGGATGGCGAAACTCGGTTCCTTTGCCTTCAGTTACTTACCGGTGATGTTTGCCGTTGCGATCCCGCTCGGGATGGCGCGCGAAAATAAAGGGGTGGCGGCGTTTGCCGGTTTCGTCGGCTATGCAGTGCTCAACCTCAGTATCAACTTCTGGCTCAATGTGAATGGCATTCTGCCGACCACCGATGCCGCCGTGCTGAAAGCCAACAACGTCCAGTCGATTCTCGGTATCCCGTCGATTGATACCGGTATTCTGGGTGCGGTGATCGTCGGTATCGTGGTGTTCTGGCTGCACGAGCGCTTTCACAATATCCGGTTGCCCGATGCGCTGGCCTTCTTTGGCGGCACCCGCTTTGTGCCGATTATTACCACGCTGGTGATTGGTATGCTGGGGCTGGTTGTGCCGTTGATCTGGCCTTTTTTCGCCCGCGGCATTACCGGCCTGGGCTGGATGATCAACAGCGCCGGCGACTTCGGTCCGATGATCTTTGGCACCGGAGAACGTCTGCTGCTGCCGTTTGGCCTGCAGCATATTCTGGTGGCGATCATGCGCTTTACCGATGCGGGTGGCACGCTTGAGGTGTGCGGCAAAAGCGTCAGCGGCGCCCTGACAATTTTCCAGGCGCAGCTGGCCTGTCCGGAGACCCACGGTTTTGCTGAAAGCGCCACCCGCTTCCTGTCACAGGGCAAAATGCCGGCCTTCCTCGGTGGCCTGCCGGGTGCTGCACTGGCGATCTATCACTGCGCCCGCCCGGAAAACCGACATAAAATTAAAGGCCTGCTGATTTCCGGCGTGGTGGCCTGCGTGGTGGGCGGCACTACCGAACCGATCGAGTTCCTGTTCTTATTCGTCGCGCCGTTCCTCTATCTGATCCATGCGCTGTTAACCGGCGTTGGCTTTAGTCTGATGGCCATTCTCGGGGTCACTATCGGTAACACCGACGGCAACATCATCGACTTCGTGGTGTTTGGCGTGCTGCACGGCCTGTCAACCAAATGGTATTGGGTGCCGGTGGTCGCGGCAATCTGGTTTGTGGGTTACTACCTGATTTTCCGTTTCGCGATTCTGCACTTCAATATCAAAACACCGGGACGCGAAGTGGAAAGTGCCAGCGCGCTGGCGCAACAGGTCAGCAATGCCGGTAAAGGCAAGTCGGGCTATAACTCACCGGCTATTCTGTCCGCACTGGGCGGCGTGGAAAATATCACTTCACTGGATAATTGCCTGACACGTCTGCGCCTGACCATCGCCGACATGAGTAAAGTGGACGATGCGGCCCTGAAAGCCAACGGTGCCATTGGCGTGGTGCACCTTAATCAGACCAGCCTGCAGGTGGTGATCGGCCCGCAGGTGCAGTCAGTGAAAGACGAACTGTCGACGCTGATGAACGTCACCGCTTAAGTACCGGGAGCCAGGATGTTTAATTTTGATGAGGTGATCGATCGCCGTGGCAGCTGGTCTACCCAGTGGGATTTTGTTGCCGACCGCTTTGGCGTACCCGATCTGCTGCCGTTCACTATCTCCGATATGGATTTCAGAACCGCTCCGGTGGTGTTACAGGCGCTGAACCATCGCCTTGAGCATGGCGTTTTCGGTTACAGCCGCTGGCAGCATGATGATTTCCTGGCGGCCTGCTGTCACTGGATGGCCAGCCGTTTTGGTTATCAGCCGCAGCCGGAGACGCTGGTGTATGGACCGTCGGTGATCTACATGGTGGCGCAGATGATCCGTCACTGGAGTGAAGTCGGCGATGAGGTGGTGATCCATACGCCTGCCTACGATGCCTTTTATAAAACGGTGCGTGGCAACCAGCGGCAGGTGCTGGAGATGCCGCTGCAGCGAACAGGTGAAGCCTGGCAGTGTGATATGACGGCGCTGGAGGCCCGCCTGGCGCGTCCGCGTTGTAAGATTCTGTTGCTGTGCAGTCCGCACAATCCCACCGGCAAAGTCTGGACGGCGGCCGAGTTGCAGCAGATGGCTGAACTCTGCGAACGTTATCAGGTACGGGTGATCAGCGATGAAATTCATATGGATATGATGATGGCTGACCAGCCTCATACGCCGTGGGCCCATGTGGCGCGTGGCGACTGGGCGCTGTTTACCTCGGCATCGAAAAGTTTCAACCTGCCGGGACTGACCGGAGCCTGGGGCATCATCCCGGATGCTACTGACCGGGCGGCCTGGTTCCAGGCACTTAAAAATGCCGATGGACTCTCGTCACCGGCGGTGCTTGCCGTCGCCGCGCACATCGCCGCCTACCGGCATGGCGCGCCGTGGCTCGATGCGCTGTGCGACTATTTATCGGATAACCTGATCTGGGTTGCCGATCGGCTTAACACCGCGTTTCCGCAACTTAACTGGCAGCCGCCGCAGGCACCTATCTTGCCTGGATCGATCTTAATCCGCTCGGCATTGGCGAAGAGGCGCTGCAGCAGGCGCTGATCCAGCAACGCGTGGCGATCATGCCCGGCTCGACCTACGGCAGCGCGGGCCAGGGTTTTTTGCGCCTCAACGTGGGCTGTCCGCGCAGCAAGGTGGAAGATGGCGTCAGCCGGTTGATTGCCGCCCTTCACGCATTGTCCGCCTGAAATCCACCGGCCAGGCGGTCATCGCTGGCCGGTTATGGGTAATTAACCAGCATCCACGCCAGTAGTTGCGCAAATAGCTGGCGCTGTTGCGCAAGATATTTTTATAATGCTATGCACTTTAGTTACCACTGAGCGAGTGCACCATGATCGATACCACGATTCCTCTTACCGATATTCATCGCCACCTCGACGGCAACATCCGTGCACAAACCATTCTTGATTTAGGTCGCCAGTTTAACCTTGCCCTGCCCGCCACCACACTGGAGACACTGCGTCCGCATGTGCAGGTGGGCGACAATGAGCCTGACCTGGTGAGCTTTCTGCAAAAACTCGACTGGGGCGTGAAGGTGCTGGGCGACCTTGATGCCTGCCGCCGTATTGCGCAGGAAAATGTCGAAGATGCTGCCCGTGCCGGCATTCACTATGCGGAACTGCGCTTCTCGCCGGGCTACATGGCAATGACCCATCATCTGCCGATTGCCGGCGTGGTTGAAGCGGTGATTGATGGCGTCAGAGCCGGTTGCCAGCAGCATAATATCGACGTGCGGCTGATCGGCATCATGAGCCGGACCTTCGGCGAAGAGGCTTGCCTGGCCGAACTGGATGGCCTGCTGGCTCATCGCGATCACATCACCGCTGTCGATCTGGCGGGCGATGAGTTAGGTTTCCCCGGCAGCGAGTTCCTCAGCCACTTTACCCAGGCGCGCGATGCCGGTTTCCGTGTGACGGTCCATGCCGGTGAAGCGGCGGGACCGGAGAGCATCTGGCAGGCGATTCGTGAACTGGGAGCCGAGCGTATCGGTCACGGTGTGAAGGCGATCGAAGATCGGGCGCTGATGGACTTCCTGGCGGAGCACCACATCGGGATTGAATCCTGCCTGACCTCCAACATTCAGACCAGCACCGTGTCGTCACTGGCGCAACATCCGCTGAAGGCCTTCCTTGAGCACGGCATTCTGGCCACGTTAAACACCGACGATCCGGCCGTTCAGGGCATTGAACTGGCGCATGAATATCATCATGCCGCACCGGCGGCAGGCCTGAGCGCGGCGCAGATCCGTCAGGCGCAGGAAAATGGTCTCACCATCGCTTTTCTCAGCGACGCCGAGAAAGCCGCGATTCGCGCCCGCGTGCAGTAATCCTGTCGCGTCAGCAAAAAAACGGGCCGGATTTCCGGCCCGTTTCGCTTTTTTACTTATTGCGTTAAGCACTGACCCATTAAACGCGCTTCAGCGACAGCGTCTGGCGCTTCTCGGCGGATTGCAGACCCAGCTCGATGAGTTCCATTACCTGAATCGCCTCTTCTGCCGTCACCGGGTTACTGCCGCGACCGGCAATCGCATCACGGATGCCCGCATAGTAAGCCGGATAGTTACCCGGTTGCGTCAGCTGGCTGCTTTCCTTCAATGTATCACCGTCAACCAGCGTCAGGGTGCCATCACGCATGTCGTAGCCCCAATCCTCTTTCGGCGGGAAATCCCCGGATTTCAGCCGATCTTCCTGCGGGTCAAGACCATATTTGACGTAGCTCCCGCGCGTGCCGTGAACGGTATAACGCGGCGATTCCGCTGCCACCAGCATACTGGCGTGCAGCACCACACGGCGCTGCGGATAGGTCAGCGTGGCGTGGAAATAGTCGGTGGTTTGCGCGCCCGGACGCATCTCGGCCAGATCGACGTTAATCGCCACCGGCGCGCCAAACAGCTGCAGCGCCTGATCCAGCAAATGTGGTCCCAGGTCATACCAGATGCCGCTGCCGGCACCTTTCATTTCACGCCAGCGCTGACGAACTTCCAGTCGGAAGCGGTCAAAGTGCGACTCGAAATAGCGGACTTCACCCAGCGTACCGGCCTCGATCAGCGATTTCAGCGTCAGGAAGTCACTGTCCCAGCGACGGTTATGGAACACCGATAACAGCAGCCCTTTTGCTTTGGCTAACGCATCCAGCTCACGCGCCTGTGACAACGTCACGGTGAACGGCTTATCGACCACCACATGTTTACCGGCATTCAGCGCCGCTTTCGCCAGCGGAAAGTGGGTGTCATTGGGGGTAGGAATAACAATTAAGTGCAGAGAGGGGTCGTCCAGCAGCGCCTGCGGATCGGCCACTACCTGAACGGCAGGCCAGTCGGCGTGGACTTTGCTGGCATCGCTACTGGAAATCGCGGCCAGCTCAACGTCCGGTGTGCCCGCAATCAGTGGTGCGTGAAAAGTTTTGCTGGCAAAACCGTAACCGATCAGGCCAACACGCAATTTATCGCTCATTTTTATTCCTCTTAGAGCCTGGCCCATCAGGCGTAATTGTTGCAGACAGTCTGGACACGGACAGCGCCGAACAAGCAGGCGTACACGCAGTACGTGAGGATTGTGAGCACTGCCCAGGTACAGACTGACAAATAAAATAGCCTAATGGGATAGGCTCTTAGTTGCTAACCAGATTGATTTAAGACCATTAACCAGGCCAGGACAAGGAGGAATATCCCGAAAAAACTAAGAGATAGCACTCTGTGTCATCGGCCAGGCGGTTTGCGCCGCCAGGTTGTCGTGCGCGTCCTGATTGCGCCGACGGAAGTCACTCGGGCTGACGCCGACCCGCTTACGGAACACGCGGGAAAAATAGAGCTGATCGTCATAGCCCACTTCGCGCCCGACGGTGGCAATCGGTTCCTGGGTGGTTTGCAGCAGCAGTTTGGCGCGGATTACCCGCTGATCTTCGCGCCAGCGCAGCAGATTCACCCCCATCTGCTCGCGGAACAGATGCGCCAGCCGTGACGGTGACAGGCAGACATGGCGCGCCACCTCTTCAATTTTC
The DNA here is from genome assembly GCF_002095315.1 of Pantoea conspicua. Lineage (GTDB taxonomy): Bacteria > Pseudomonadota > Gammaproteobacteria > Enterobacterales > Enterobacteriaceae > Pantoea > Pantoea conspicua. The sequence goes on along the minus strand of NZ_MLFN01000051.1, from coordinate 8,313 downwards.
ACTTCACTGGCCAGATGATTGGTGACGTACTGACAGGCTTCGATCACCCGCGGGTCACGGATTAACTGATGACTGCGCGGATCTTCTTCCACCGCCCGCAGTAACAGCCGTTCCAGCAGGTTCATCGCCAACTCTTCGGCAAAGCGGCGGCCGGAGTTATGGGTCTGCTCAATGCTGGCAAACAGCCGGTCGAACTCGCCACGCAGCGACTCTGGCAACAGCAGACGGCCAACGCCCTCCTGCTCATCCTGCCAGCGCAGCCAGTCATGCCAGTAAGCGCGCGGACGGAAATAGACCCAGCGATGAAACCACTGCGGGCTGTCAGGCGCACGACCATAGTAGTGTGCGGTTTTCGGCTGAAACAGCAGCATTTCGCCCGGCTCGCAGTCAAACGCCCGCTCGCCGTCGAACACCCGTCCTTTGCCTTTAATGGTGAGATTAAGGATGTAACCCTTCATGCCGTGCGGACGATCGATAAAAAAGTCCAGCGGACCGTCGGCGGTAATCGGCGTCAGTCCTGCTACCAACCAGGCATTGAATGAATAACCTGGCAGCAAGGGGTTTTGCTGCCCGGCCGGTGATTCACGGTGATACATAGTGTCCTCACTCAGTCTGTCATTGATCGAATAACCCGCAGACGCCTAAGGCGTCTGCGGGTTAACGGCTGGCCAAATCAGGCTTTATGTTTTTGTTTGTAGCGGTCAAATATCACCGCGGCTAACAATATCAGACCCCGCACCACATACTGTGAGAATGGCGAGATATTCAATAAATTCATCGCATTCTCAACGGTACCGAGAATCAACACCCCGGCCACCACGTAGGAGATTTTACCGATGCCGCCCTTCAGCGAAACGCCACCCAGCACGCAGGCGGAAATCACCACCAGCTCATAACCCAGCGACGTCATTGGCTGCCCACTGGTCATGCGTGAGGCCAGAATGATGCCCGCCGCGGCAGAGACCAGACCGGAGAGAATGAAGATGATGATGCGGGTACGCACCACCGGTACCCCGGCCAGGCGCGCCGCTTCCTCGTTGCCGCCAATGGCCAGCGTGTTACGCCCAAAGGTGGTTTTGTTCAGCAAAAAGCCAAAGATCAACATGGTGGCGATGGTGAGCCAGATCGGCGCAGGCACGCCGAGCCAGTTGGCAAAACCCAGCGCGAAAAAGCGCTCATCTTCGATACCGACCGCTTTGCCGTCAGAGAAGATATAGGCCAGGCCGCGCACGATCTGCATGGTCGCCAGGGTGGTGATCAACGCATTGATCTTCAGCCGGGCAATCACAAAGCCGTTGATAAAGCCGGTCAGCATCCCGAGCACCAGACCGGCGGCCACGCCGATCCACAGGCTTTCGGTCATGTTGATCACCACCGCGGTCACCACGCCCGCGCAGGCAATCACCGACGCCACCGACAGGTCAAAATCGCCGGACGCCAGGCAGAACAGCATCCCGCAGGCGACCATGCCGGACATCGACATCGCCAGTCCGAGGCCTTTCATATTGATAAATGAACCGAAGTTCGGCACAAACACCGCACAGGCAATAAACAGCAGCGCAAACACCACCAGCATGCCGAAATTGTCCCAGATGCGACCAAACTGCAGGCCGCTGCGTGAGGCTGGCGGCGGCGTATTTGAGGTCGTGGATGAAGCCATGATGCTCTCCTGTCAGGCCACGGCGGCCGCTTGTGTGGTTTTTGGCATTGCCAGGCTCAGCGTCTGCTGCTCCGTGGCGTCGTCATGCAGCACTTCACCGGCAATTGCCCCTTCACGCATCACCACGATGCGATCGGCAAGGCCCATCACTTCCGGCAGGTCGCTGGAGGCGAACAGCACGGCGATACCGTCGCTGGCCAGTTGGTAAATCAGGTTATAAATTTCGTGTTTGGCACCCACATCAATGCCGCGCGTCGGTTCGTCGAGCAGGATCACCTTCATCTCTTCGGATAACCAGCGGCCAAGTATCGCCTTCTGCTGGTTGCCGCCGGAGAGGTTCATGATCAGCTGTTCTGCGCCTGGCGTTTTGATATTGAGCGAACGGATATGGCTGTCAGCGTTGCGGCTCTCCCAGTCGTTTTTGATCAGGCAACCGGCGGTCAGGTTGTGACGTCGGGCGCTGATGTTGATGTTATCGCGCACCGAGTGAACCGGAATAATGCCTTCGGCTTTTCGATCCTCCGGGCAGAGCATGATACCGGCGCGGATGGCGTCGATTGGCTCGCGCAGCGTCAGCGGTTTACCGTCCAGCAACACCCGGCCGCCGCGCAGGCGCGTGCCGCCGAACAGCCCTTTCAGCAGTTCGCTGCGTCCGGCACCGACCAGACCAAACAGCCCGACAATCTCACCCGCGTGGACTTTAAGCGAAATTGGCGTACGGACGCCCTTCGCTTCCACCTGGTCCAGCTCAAGACGCACGGCGCCTTTTTCACGTGGCGAATAACCGTAGATATCACCCAGGTTACGGCCCACCATCGCCTGCACCAGATCGTCATGATGGGTGTTGGCCATGTCGGTAAAGGTGCGGACATAGCGGCCATCTTTAAACACCGTGATGGCATCGCTAAGGGCAAAAATCTCTTCCATCCGGTGTGACACATACAGCACCACCCGGCCCTCTTCACGAAGCTGGCGGATGACGCGGAACAGGTTGTCGATTTCGCGCGCCGACAGCGAACTGGTCGGCTCATCAAAAGCGATAATGCGCGCGTTACGCGCCAGCGCTTTGGCGATCTCCACCATCTGCCACTGACCCAGCGACAGGTATTTCAGCGGCATATCCGGATCGATATCCATGCCGAGGTTCTTCAGCTGCAGACCGGCTTCGTAACGCATCAGCTTACGGTTGACCAGCCCATGTTTGTGCGGGATCTGACCGAGGTAGATGTTCTCTGCCACGCTCATTTCCGGCACCAGATGCAGTTCCTGATAAATAATCGCCACCCCGGCATCCAGCGCATCAGTGGTGTGCTGGAAATTAACCGGCTGGCCTTTAATCCGAATCTCACCGCCGCTGGGCTGATAGCTGCCGCTAAGAATTTTCAGCAGCGTCGATTTGCCTGCGCCGTTCTCGCCCATTAAGGCGTGAACTTCACCACTGCGACAGTCGAAGGAGATATCCTGCAGCGCTTTTACGCCAGGAAAGGTTTTACTGATGCCATGAAACGACAGAAAAGCTGAATCAGTGTTCATGTTTATCCTCACTCTTTCGCGCCGCGGGCAGGCCAGCGGCGCGAACAATACAGGCTGACTCTCAGATACGCCGGTGTGGTCAGACACCGGCACGCGCTAGGTTTACATCAGCCCTTTTTTCGCCAGTTCGGTCTTGAAGTTGTCGCGGGTGATTAACACCACATCGGTGACTTCGGTGAATTTTGGTGGCTCTTCGCCTTTGCTGACCCAGTTGTAGAGCATCTGGCTACTCTTGTAGCCATGAACATCCGGGCTTGGCAGCAGCGAGCCGTAGAAGCCGGTCGCTTTCTCTTTCGACAGTTCGCTGATGGCATCGACGCCGTTGATGCCGATACCGATGACGTCAGCCGCTTTGAAGCCCTGACCTTCAGTGGCGCGCACGCCGCCCAGCACGGTGTTGTCGTTCATGCCGACAATCAGCCAGTGTTTCACTTCCGGATGCTGCACCAGCAGCGAGTTGCCGGCGTCAAACGCGCCAGGGATGTCGTTAGATTTGGTTGGCACCTGGTAGATCTGCGCTGCCGGGAAGCCCGCCGCTTTGATCGCTTCCATCGAGCCGCCGGTACGACGACGCGCCGTGTCCAGTTCGTTAGCGGTGATCGCCATTACGCCAGTGGTTTTCACATCCCAGCCGCGTTTCTGCATCTCTTTATAAAGTTCCTGCCCCTGACGCTCACCAATTTTGGTGGCTGCCATCATCACCAGGGGAACGGTATCCATCGGCTTGCCTTTAGCAGTGACGAACTGGTCATCAACCGCAATCACCTTCAGACCGTAGCCACGCGCTTTGGCCATGATGGCGGAACCGAGTTTGGGATCGGGGGTACAGATAACGAAACCTTTTGCGCCGTTGGCGGCCAGGCTGTCGATGGCGTTGAGGGTTTTCTCACCATCGGGAACGGCAATCTTAATCACGTCAAAGCCTAAATCCTTACCGGCTTTATCGGCGAACTTCCACTCGGTCTGGAACCAGGGTTCCTCCGGTTGCTTGACTAAAAAACCGAGCTTCATGGTCTCGGCGATAGCGGATTGTGACATAACCGCTGCCAGGCCGATGGCCGCGAACGCTTTAGTGAATTTATGCATGATGCTCTCCGGTACCAGGTTGTTTTTCGCTGCTATTAACGAATCGGTGTAAGCGTTACCAGTTTGTTTTGATTTGTGGGTACAGCCATAAATCAGTGCGTTAGGGAGCTAACTGCTGAAAGCCTGTTCAGACGCCGGGCTAGTTTTAACGGGATTAGCGAAGAAAAATGTAGAGCGGTATCACATCTTAAAATCACGGCAGAATGCTCCATATATTCAGCAAATTTAACCGGACGTTAACTTTTGCAATGGATCACAAAATCACTGTCGATGACAGAAAAGTGCATATTGTCAGCCAGCCATGACTAACCGTTGTGGCCCATCGGTCACAGGATGTAAGGGTTCATTAACTACAGGAGATTCCGATGCGTGCTGGAGCCATCACCCTTGGGCTGGACTTTGGTAGTGATTCGGTGCGTGCGCTGGCCGTCGATTGTCATAGCGGCAAAGAGCTGCAGAGTGCGGTGGTCAGTTACCCGCGCTGGCAACAGGGCTTGTACAGCGATCCACACACCAACCGTTTTCGTCACCATCCGCAGGATTACATCGATGCGATGGAACAGGCGATGCTCGGCGTACTGAATGCGCTTAGCGAAACGCAGCGCGCCGACGTGGTCGGGATTGGCGTCGATACCACCGGCTCTACGCCGGCGCCAATCGATCGCAACGGCAACGTGCTGGCGCTGCGCCCCGAGTTTGCTGACAATCCCAACGCCATGTTTGTGTTGTGGAAAGATCACACTGCCATTGAAGAGGCGGAAGAGATTAACCAGCTCTGTCACAGCGGCCGCTTTCAGGATTACAGCCGCTATATTGGCGGCATTTACTCCTCTGAATGGTTCTGGGCCAAGATTCTGCACGTCTCACGCGAAGATGCGGCGGTGCGTGACGCGGCGGTCTCCTGGGTGGAGCTGTGTGACTGGGTCCCGGCACTGCTGAGCGGCACTACCGCACCCGATCGGCTACGTCGTGGACGCTGCGCCGCCGGGCATAAAGCGCTGTGGCACGGTGACTGGAACGGCCTGCCCGAGGCAGATTTCCTCAACGCGCTGGACCCGATGCTGACACAACAGCTCGATTCCCCACTGTTCAGCGACACCTGGACCGCTGACCTGCCGGTCGGCACCCTGAGTCCGGAATGGGCGCAGCGGCTCGGTCTGCCGCAGACGGTGACCCTCTCCGGCGGCGCGTTTGACTGCCACATGGGTGCGGTCGGTGGGGGCGCGAAGCCTTATACCCTGGTGAAAGTGATTGGCACCTCTACCTGCGACATTCTGATTGCTGATGCAGATCAGGTGGGCGATCGCGCCATCAAAGGCATCTGCGGTCAGGTGGATGGCAGCGTGATGCCAGGTGCTATCGGGCTGGAAGCGGGACAATCAGCCTTTGGCGATATCTATGCCTGGTTTAGCCGCCTGCTGGGCTGGCCGCTGCAGCTGGCCGCCGAGCGTCATCCTTCGCTGAAACCGCAACTGGCGGAGATGCAGAAGACGCTGATCAAAGATCTGACCGAGGCCTGGGCAGCCAATCCGCAACTCGATCATCTGCCGGTGGTGCTCGACTGGTTCAATGGTCGACGCACCCCGAACGCCAACCAGCGCCTGAAAGGCGTGATTACCGACCTTAATCTTGGCACCGACGCGCCTGCGCTGTTTGGCGGACTGGTTGCCGCCACCGCCTTTGGCGCGCGCGCCATTATGGAATGCTTTGAGCAGCAGCAGATCCCGGTGGAAAACATTCTGACCCTCGGCGGCATCGCGCGTAAATCGCCCGCCATTATGCAGGCCTGCTGCGATGTGATGAACCGTCCGCTGGATATCGTCGCCTCAGACGAATGCTGTGCGCTGGGCGCGGCGATTTTCGCCGCCGTCGCGGCGGGCGTTTACCCCAGCGTGCCGGAGGCACAACAGGTGATGGCCAGCCCGATCGCCGTCACGCTGCAGCCCGATCCGGCGCGCGTGGCGCGCTATCAACAACTCTATCAACGCTATCAACAATGGTGCGTGACGGCTGAACCGCAATACGCCGCCCGCCCCGCTTCCGCTAAGAGCCTATCCCAGTAGGCGTAATTGTTGCAGGCAGTCTGGACACGGACAGCGCGGAACAGGCAGGCGTACACGGAGTACGTGAGGATTGTGAGCACTGCCCAGGTTCAGACTGACAAATAAAATAGCCTATTGGGGTAGGCTCAAAGTAAAGGAGTGATCTTATGGAACAGTTAAACAGCTACAGCGTGTGGTTTGTGATTGGCACGCAGCACCTCTACGGGGCGGAGACGTTACGCCAGGTCGAACAACATGCGCGTCAGGTGGTCGAGGGGTTGAATCAGGCCGGTCTGCCACTGCGTCTGGAGCTGAAACCGCTGGTGAAATCACCGGACGAAGCGCTGACCCTGTGTCGCGACGCCAGTCACGATAACCAGTGCGTCGGCATCATTACCTGGCTGCACACCTTTTCCCCGGCCAAAATGTGGATTGGTGGCCTGAGCGTGCTGAATAAACCGCTGCTGCAATTCCATACCCAGTTCAATGCTGAGATTCCGTGGGACAGCATGGACATGGACTTTATGAACCTGAATCAGACCGCACACGGCGGCCGTGAGTTTGGTTTTATCGGCGCGCGTATGGGGCTGCAGCACAGCGTGGTCACCGGTCACTGGCAGGATAGCGCCAGTCAGCAACGTCTGGGTAACTGGATGCGGGCAGCGCTGGCGAAACAGGCCAGCCAGCAGCTCAAAGTGGCACGTTTCGGTGATAACATGCGCGAAGTGGCGGTCACCGAAGGCGATAAAGTTGCGGCACAGATTCAGTTCGGCTATGCGGTTAATGGCTGGGGCGTTGGCGATTTGGTTGAGGTGATCAATCAGGTGAGTGACGGCGACGTCAATGCGCTGATCGACGAGTATGAAAGCCTCTATCGCTTTACCGACGTGGCGGCCTCTGGTGGCGAAAAACGGCAGAACGTGCTGGATGCAGCACGTATCGAGCTGGGCCTGAAGCGTTTTCTTGAAGCGGAAGGCTGTCAGGCATTTACCACCAACTTTCAGACGCTGCACGGCATGACCCAGTTACCAGGACTGGCAGTGCAACGACTGATGGGCCAGGGCTACGGTTTTGCTGGCGAAGGTGACTGGAAAACCGCTGCGCTGCTGCGCATTTTCAAAGTGCTGGCCGGCGATCGCAAAGGTGGCACCTCGTTTATGGAAGATTACACCTACCATTTCTCACCGGGTAATGATCTGGTGCTCGGCTCCCACATGCTGGAAGTCTGCCCGTCGATTGCCATCGAAGAGAAACCGCTAATCGATGTGCAGTTCCTCGGCATTGGCGACAAAGCCGATCCGGCCCGCATGATCTTCTCAACACCAGCGGGTCGTGCGATTAACGCCAGCGTCATCGATATGGGCGATCGCTTCCGCCTGCTGGTTAACGTGGTAGATGCGATTGAACAGCCGAAGCCGCTGCCGAAACTGCCGGTGGCCCGCGCCCTGTGGCGTGCTCAGCCATCGCTGGCCACCGCGTCCGAAGCATGGATTCTGGGCGGCGGCGCGCACCATACGGTCTTCAGCCAGGCGCTGACGCTGGATGATATGTATCTGTACGGTGAGATGAACGACATCGAAGTGCTGGTGATTGATGAGCATACCCGTTTACCTGCGTTTAAAGACGCGCTGCGCTGGAACGAAGCGTATTACCGTCTGAAACGTTAATTAATAGGGTGTGGCGGCGCTGTTTATTTTTTGATAAGCAGCGCTCTAAATTAAGTAAATGAAACGACCGACGCAGGAATGAATCCCGCGTCGGTTTTTGATAAATACGGTGCTATTCAGTCGCGAATGACGGGCGTTCCGTAAATTCGCCGTAAATAGATCCCCGTAGGCCCGGCCGCCGGACTACTCACCTTGTCCATGCGGCGGACGCTTTACTCCACTGCCCGCTATCCCCTCCTTTTGCTACTTCAGCGCATATTTTTAAAAGCAAAGACGAAACCTGACCTTTCTCATCAGCCAACAGCGATTGTTTTAATCACCCATC
>NZ_MLFN01000050.1 GCF_002095315.1 Pantoea conspicua | reverse complement strand
GATTTATTCAACAAAGCCTTTATGATGTTAAAAGTAAATCTTTTACCCTCAACGGTATATTTCAGTTTACTGCCATGTATGCCGGTGCAGAAGGATATAAAGATGACTCCGCCTATGAATGTGAAGTCAATAAAGGCCCTTTGCCACGCGGTAAGTATCATATTGGCCAGCCGATGGCAAAGCATCCCTCAGCGGGCCTGTTTGTGTTACGACTCACGCCCTATCGGGATAACGCGATGTGTGGGCGTACCGGATTTCTTATACATGGTGATAATGGCAAAGGAACGGCTTCGAACGGGTGTATTGTTATGGAAATAAAGTACAGGAAAAAAATCGCTGATAGCGATGATAAAGAGTTGATAGTGAAATGAACAGTTGGCTGATATTAGGATGGATTGCTACAGCATTACCTCTTACAGCAACTGCTGCTGTTACTCCGCTATCCTGTCTTGATATAAACAGAGCGGTGGGTGTGGCAATGACGGATGCAATGATAAGGGATTTACAGATTGATCAGCGCCAGTTAGTGCTGAATCAGACACATCTGACGCTACTTGATGTCCAGCCGGTCACGGCCGAAATGGCGCTCTATTATGCCCATCAGGATATAAAAGAACTTGATGTGGATAGCCAGAAACTATCAGGTTATCAGGAGATATATACTTTTCCGGGTACTCAGAATCTTATCGTGAATTACGATTATCAAAACAAAGCGGGTAAGCATAATAAATTTATTGCCTCGATGCTGATAAATGATGAAGAGTGCTCAGTCCGCTTCAATGGCTATATCATCGTTAAACGTGAATTTTAGCCCGGGGCGGCTGGTGTAGAGAAGACGTTCCACCGGCGCGGGCCATTTTCCGCGCCGCGATCGCATTTCGCTCGTTTCTTCCGCAGCGAAGCCAGGCCCCATTGATTTTCGCTACACTTAGCCGCATGTTACTTAGATTGCGTTGCGCGACCCACCGCGCCCCACACATTAATAAAGGACTGCGCTATGACCAATCCGTTACTGACATCTTTTACGCTTCCCCCTTTTTCTGCCATCCAGCCTGAACATGTGGTTCCTGCCGTTACGGAAGTCCTGAACGACTGCCGCGCGATGGTCGAAAAAGTGGTGGCGCAAGGCGCACCTTATACCTGGGATAATCTGGTTCAGCCGCTGGCAGAGAGCGATGACCGCCTCAGCCGCATCTTCTCACCGGTCAGCCATCTGAACTCGGTAAAAAACAGCCCGGAACTGCGCGAAGCCTACGAACAGACGCTGCCACTGCTCTCTGAATACAGCACCTGGGTCGGCCAGCATGAAGGCCTGTATCAGGCGTACCGCAACCTGAAAGAGGGTGACCAGTACGCCGCGCTGGATCTGGCGCAGAAGAAAGCGGTCGATAACGCGCTGCGTGATTTCGAACTCTCCGGTATTGGCCTGGCGAAAGATAAACAGCAACGCTACGGCGAAATTGCTGCCCGCCTCTCCGAACTGGGATCGGCTTACAGCAACAACGTGCTTGATGCCACCATGGGCTGGAGCAAGCTGATCACCGATGAAAACGATCTGGCCGGTATGCCGGAAAGCGCGATGGCTGCCGCCAGAGCGCAGGCGGAAGCCAAAGGTCAGGAAGGCTGGCTGCTGACGCTGGATATTCCCAGCTATCTGCCGGTAATGACCTACTGTGACAACGCCGCGCTGCGCGAAGAGATGTATCGCGCCTACGCGACCCGCGCGTCCGATCAGGGGCCGAATGCCGGTAAATGGGATAACGGCCCGATCATGGCGGAAGAGCTGGCGCTGCGTCATGAACTGGCGCAACTGCTGGGCTTCGACTCCTACGCCGACAAATCGCTGGCGACTAAGATGGCGCAAAGCCCGTCTCAGGTGATCGATTTCCTCAACGATCTGGCGGAGCGCGCCCGTCCGCAGGGTGAAAAAGAGCTGGAGCAGCTGCGCGCTTTCGCGCAAAAAGAGCACGGCGTCACTGAGCTTAATCCGTGGGATCTCACCTATTACGGTGAAAAACAGAAGCAGCACCTCTACACCATCAGCGACGAACAGCTGCGTCCTTACTTCCCGGAGTCACGCGCAGTAGCGGGTCTGTTCGAAGTGGTTAAACGCATCTATGGCATCACGGCAAAACAGCGTACCGATGTGGAGGTCTATCATCCTGATGTGAAGTTCTTCGATCTGTTTGATGAGACCGGTGAGCTGCGCGGCAGCTTCTATCTCGATCTCTATGCCCGCGAACACAAACGCGGCGGCGCCTGGATGGATGATTGCGTCGGCCAGATGCGTAAAGCCGATGGCAGCCTGCAGAAGCCGGTCGCCTATCTGACCTGTAACTTTAACCGTCCGGTGCAGGGCAAACCGGCGCTGTTCACCCACGACGAAGTGATCACCCTGTTCCATGAGTTTGGTCACGGTCTGCACCATATGCTGACCCGCGTAGAAGTTCCCGGCGTTTCTGGTATCAGTGGGGTACCCTGGGATGCGGTCGAGCTGCCAAGCCAGTTTATGGAAAACTGGTGCTGGGAGCCGGATGCGCTGGCGTTTATCTCCGGTCATTACGAGACCGGTGAGCCGCTGCCAAAAGAACTGCTGGATAAAATGCTGGCGGCGAAGAACTATCAGGCGGCACTGTTCATCCTGCGTCAGCTGGAGTTCGGCCTGTTCGATTTCCGTCTGCACACCGAATTTGACCCGACCAAAGGGGCACAAATTCTGGAGACGCTGCGTGAAGTGAAAAGCCGTGTTGCGGTGGTGCCGGGGCCGGAGTGGGGCCGTTTTCCGCACGCCTTCAGCCACATCTTCGCCGGCGGCTATGCAGCCGGTTACTACAGCTATCTGTGGGCGGATGTGCTGGCTGCGGATGCCTATTCACGCTTCGAAGAGGAGGGGATTTTCAATCGCGAAACCGGTCAGTCGTTCCTCGACAACATCCTGACGCGCGGCGGTTCGGAAGAGCCGATGGAGCTGTTCAAACGCTTCCGCGGCCGTGAGCCGCAGCTCGACGCGATGCTGGAACATTACGGCATTCAGGGATAAGTCGTTACGTGAAAATCTGTTTGCTCGATGAATCAGGCGCCGGAGACGGCGCCTTATCACGTTTAGCGCAGCGCTGGCAGCTGGAGCACGACGAGACCGCCCTGCTGGCGCTGGTACAGACGCCGACCCATCTTGAGCTGCGTAAGCGCGATGAGCCGAAGCTGGGCGGCATCTTTGTCGATTTCGTTTCCGGCGCGATGGCGCATCGCCGCCGTTTTGGTGGCGGACGCGGTGAAGCCGTGGCGAAAGCAGTCGGCATCAAAGGTGATTATCTGCCGGATGTGGTGGATGCCACGGCCGGCCTCGGACGCGATGCCTTTGTACTGGCGGCGCTGGGCTGTCGGGTACGGATGCTGGAGCGCCATCCGGTGGTCGCGGCGCTGCTGGATGACGGCTTACAGCGGGGCTATCAGGATGCCGAAATCGGCGGCTGGTTGCGTCAGCGTCTGACGCTGATTCATGCCGCCAGCGCCCAGGCGCTGAGCGAGATCACCCCACAACCGGACGTGGTCTATCTCGATCCGATGTATCCGCATCGTCAGAAAAGTGCGATGGTGAAGAAAGAGATGCGGGTGTTTCAGTCGCTGGTCGGTGCCGATGAGGATGCTGACGCGCTGCTTGAGCCGGCCCGCCGTCTGGCAAAGAAACGTATCGTGGTGAAGCGGCCAGATTATGCGCCGCCGCTGGCTGGCGTCGTCACTCAGGCGGCGGTGGTGACCAAAAGTCATCGCTTCGATATCTATCCCCCGCTGGTGAGCTGATCGTAACGGATCTGCGTGGGTGGCAAGCCGGGTGATCGTCCTCTGGTTTTAACGCTGACCGCCGCACCCGTCACAAAAAAGCCTGCCTGAAATCATCAGGCAGACTTTTCATCAGCATATTTAGCGGGCAATAAACCTGCCGCTTTATAAACTAAACCGCTTATATTAAATCAGGCGGCTAATTTCGCCAGAAAACCTGAAAAAGCGCTTAAAAGCGTTTTTGCTACGCTCAGACCAAAGGCCTTATACGACAGAGCAATTTCGTCCTGAATAACGGTTGATTCAGCCAGTGACTTTACTGTGTTGTCGAATAGCGCAGAAACCTGAGTTAATGCATCATTAACGTTGCCGATGAATTCAGTCAGTCCTGCGCCGCTAACGGCAGAAATTTCAGTCTGGTTAATTTCTCTCATAATCAATATCCTTATCTTTTTGTTAAATGACATTGTTGTGCTTTATCAGCCACCCGGCGACTGAGAGAGCAGAATGAATATAATGGACCCGGCGAACCTTGCCTATAGTAAAACATTGATAAATGAATCTGCGGCGTAATGAGTGAACTGAACTTTTGCTTGTTAATGTGTTGCTAATATAAAGAATTATTTTTATAGAGAGGCAATACGTACTTTTACCGTTAAAGGGCGAATTATCGGGTCTTTGATAATATTTGTCACGGCGCTGTCAGGTGAATTTTCCCTATTCCTGTGTGAGGAATAGCGCTGACAGGTTAAACAACAGCAGGAAAACGCAATTATTGCGACAGGAAAGGCTGGCTGGCAACATTCGCTTACGGGCTGTACCGGAACCGACGTAACGGGAAAAAGCCGGTGATTATCGCCGGCTTTATGAACGGTGGTTATTCGTCGTCTTCATCGCGCAGCGGCACAATCAGCATGTCGATATGCACGGTATTGATTAACTGACGCGCAGAGGACATCAGCTTGCTCCAGAAATCCTGGTGGTGACCACATACCACCAGATCGACATCATACTTTTTAATCGCATCGACCAGCACCTGGCCGAGATCGCCACTGCCGCTCAGGGTTTCACTGATCGGGTAGCCGGCGGAATCAGACAGACCTTTCAGCGCAGAGTGGGTCTCTTCAGAAATACGCTTCTGCATATCCCCAAGGTTGACATCAATCAGGCCGGTATAGAGGTCGGAATAGTTCACATCTACGTGGATCAGGGAAATTTTAGCGTCATAAGGGCGGGCCAGCGAAACGGCTTTATCCACCAGTAACTGACTTTCGGGAGAAAGGTCTACTGCAATCAGGATATGTTTATAAGCCATGATAAAACTCCTTTCACGAGATTAAGGATGGCATCCGGTGTTCCTGCCGCGTCACAGCTTAGCGAAATCCTTTGCGCGAGCGGGCGATGAGCGCCACCAAAGTGTGTACCTGCGCTGCAGGTGATGATGTTGTTATGTCTCTGAGTATAGCCTTCTCTGTTCGCAAATGCTGCTGTTGCCGCCTGGCTTGTGAATAAGATCAACGATGCGGCAATTTTACCCGGCCTGAACGAAAAACATCGCTGGAAAAAATTTAAACATTTCTCCTACACTGAAAAAAGGCGGTCTGGTTTGCTACCGCCCAGGCGTTCATAACACTATCGCAGTCCGGTAATTCAGTGGTTGGCTATTTCTGTAGGCGTGCTCAGCGTTTTCCCGCTGCGTCTGTTCCTGCGGCTCCAGCCAGGAGGGGAGAATATGATCAGCACTATCGCGCTTTTTTGGGCTCTTTGTGTGGTGTGTATTGTGAATATGGCGCGCTATTTTTCGTCACTGCGCGCACTGCTGGCGGTGTTACGCGGGTGCGATCCGCTGTTGTATCAGTACGTCGATGGCGCAGGATTCTTCACCTCGCACGGTCAGCCCAGCAAACAAGTGCGACTGGTGACCTATATCTGGGCGAAACGCTATCTTGATCATCATGATGACGAATTTATTCGGCGCTGCGAGCGGGTGCGCGGCCAGTTTATGCTGACCAGCGCGCTGTGCGGGTTGGTGGTGATCAGCCTGGTGGCGATGGCAATCTGGCATTAAAAAGGGCGACTTGCGTCGCCCTCCGGTATCACTGGCTTTAGGTGTTACACCAGTTTTAACGCAATCCAGTAGAGCGAGCCTGACAGCACAATACAAACCGGCAGGGTGAAGATCCACGCCATGGCGATGTTCTTGATGGTCCGGCTCTGTAACCCGCCACCGTCAACCAGCATGGTACCGGCAACGGATGAGGAAAGGATGTGGGTGGTGGAAACCGGCATCCCGGTGTAGCTGGCGACGCCGATAGAGAGCGCTGCCGTGACCTGCGCTGACATTCCCTGCGCATAAGTCATACCTTTCTTACCGATCTTCTCACCGATGGTGGTGGCAACCCGACGCCAGCCAATCATGGTACCGGTGCCCAGCGCTAACGCGACCGCGACGATAATCCAGACCGGTGCATACTCGATGGTACCCAGAAGATCGCTTTTCAGCTTGTTAAGGAAGCGTTTGTCGTCCGGGGTGGTTTCCGGCAGTTTGGCCGCTTTGTCTGCGGTATCAGAGATACACAACAGTAAACGACGCATCTGACCACGCTGATCAACCGTCAGCTGATCGTAACTTTGCAGATTATTCAGCAACACCTGCGCGCGCTGGACCGCCTGTAACGCGCGAGCACTATCACAGTGGAACTCCTGCGGGCTGCTTGACGGCACTTCCTCCGGTGTCGGCAGCTTAGGCGGCGCCATCTGGATAATATGGGTCAGCGAAGCGTTGTGCTGCTGATAATACTGTTCCAGATGATTGACCGCATCGCGGGTCCGGGTGATGTCGTAGCCAGAGGCATTCATGTTGACCACGAATCCGGCGGGTGCCACACCAATCAATACCAGCATAATCAGGCCGATACCTTTCTGACCGTCATTCGCGCCATGCGAATAGCTGACGCCAATCGCCGAGACAATCAGCGCAATACGGGTCCAGAACGGCGGCTTTTTCTTGCCGTCGATCTTCTCGCGGTCGGCGGGCGTCATATGGATGCGGGCACGCTTTTTGGTGCTGCTCCAGTAGCGACGCAGAATAAAGATTAAGCCACCCGCAATCACCAGGCCAACAATCGGCGACAGGATCAGCGACAGGAAGATGTTCAGTACTTTCGGGATGTTGAGCGCATCAACCACCGAGGTACCGGTCATCAGGGCGTTGGTCAGACCGATACCAATAATGGCGCCGATCAGGGTATGGGAGCTGGAGGCCGGCAGACCCAGATACCAGGTGCCGAGATTCCAGATGATCGCCGCCAGCAGCATAGAAAACACCATGGCGAGACCGTGAGCCGATCCAACATTCAACAACAGATCGGTGGGAAGCATATGAACAATGGCATAGGCGACACTCAATCCACCGAGTAGTACGCCAAAGAAGTTAAATACACCTGCCATCACCACAGCAAGCTGGGCACGCATGGCACGCGTATAGATGACCGTCGCAACTGCGTTGGCCGTGTCGTGGAAACCGTTGATTGCTTCGTAAAACAATACAAACAGCAGGGCAAGAACCAATAACAGGCCAGTACTGAGGTCTAGACCAGCAAACAGATGTAGCATAAACGTTACGCCATTTTTGGAGGACATGAACGCGGCGCATTATCCGCGACAACGTGCTGTATGGGAAAGGAAAATATAGCCTTAATTTGACCTTTAGCAGTAACACACCTGACTTAAAGGGTTAAAAAGCTCCAGATATTAGCTAGTTACATTATGACACATTTACGGCAAAATTTTGACGCTGGCGTCTCAGTGAGCAGATCACTACAATCTGCGCCTTTCCGATTAAGTGAGTAAACCGCCGTGGAACAGTTTGACGTTATCATCATTGGTGCCGGTGCCGCAGGGCTGTTCTGTGCCGCCCAGGCCGGACAGCGCGGGCGTCGCGTCTTGCTGTTGGATAACGGCAAAAAGCCGGGACGTAAGATTCTGATGTCAGGCGGAGGACGCTGCAACTTCACCAATCTTTATACCGAACCGGCGGCCTATCTGTCGCATAATCCTCATTTCTGTAAATCGGCGCTGGCGCGTTATACCCAGTGGGACTTTATCGATCTGGTCAATCGTCACGGCATCGCCTGGCATGAGAAAACCCTCGGGCAGCTGTTTTGCGATGAGTCCGCCCAGCAGATTGTCGATCTGCTGCTGGCCGAGTGTGAAAAGGGCAAGGTGACGCTGCGGCTGCGCAGTGAAGTGCTGAACGTGGCGCGTGACGACAGCGGCTATACCCTGCAGCTGAACGGCAGCACGGTACAGGCGGAAAAGCTGGTGATTGCCAGCGGCGGCCTGTCGATGCCCGGCCTGGGTGCAACGCCGTTCGGCTATAAATCGCGGAACAGTTTGGCCTGAACGTCTTCCCGACACGCGCGGCGCTGGTGCCGTTTACCCTGCATAAGCCGCTACTGGAACAGCTGCAGACCCTGTCTGGCGTGGCGCTGGAGACAACTATCGACGCGCAGGATGGCACCCGCTTTAAAGAGGCGATGCTGTTTACCCATCGCGGCCTCTCCGGCCCGGCGGTATTGCAGATCTCCAGCTACTGGCTGCCAGGTGAGTTCCTCACCATCGATCTGTCACCCGCGACGCCGCTGGATGCGTTCCTGACCGTTCAGCGTGAGGCGCATCCCAACCTCAGCCTGAAGAACAGCCTGGCGAAAATTCTGCCGAAGCGGCTGGTAGAAGTGTTGCAGACGCTGAAGGTGGTGCCGGATATCACCCTGAAGCAGCTCAACAGTCGGCAGCAGGCGGAGCTGGTAGCGACGTTGCACGCCTGGCGTATTCAGCCAAACGGCACCGAAGGTTATCGCACCGCCGAAGTGACGCTGGGCGGTGTCGATACCACTCAGCTCTCCTCAAAAACGATGGAGGCGCGGGCCGTACCGGGGCTCTATTTTATTGGGGAGGTCGCGGATGTGACCGGCTGGCTGGGCGGCTATAACTTCCAGTGGGCGTGGAGCTCAGCCTGGGCGTGTGCCCAGGCGTTGTAAACGGCGGCTACCAGCGCTGATGTACATGAGGCGCGATCTTCTCCTGATAGATCTGCTTCAGCGCGGTCATGGTCTCCTCAGACAGCGCATCGACGTCGCTGGCGCGGGCATTGGCTTCAGCCTGTTCGCGGTTTTTCGCCCCCGGAATCACCACGCTGACATCCTCGTTCATCAGGATCCAGCGCAGCGCCAGCATCGCCATGGTGGTGTTGCCAGTGACAAAGCGTCGAATCTCCTCGACCGCCTCCAGCGCTACCTCATAAGGCACGCCGGAAAAGGTTTCGCCCTTATCAAACGCTTCGCCATTGCGGTTGAAGGCGCGATGGTCGTCAGCAGCAAACTGGCTGTCTGGCCCCATTTTTCCGGTCAGCAAGCCTGACGCCAGCGGCACTCGGGCGATAATCCCGACATTACGCCGCTTCGCTTCACGCAGCAGTAACTCCGCCGGACGCTGGCGGAAAATGTTGTAAATCAGCTGAATGGAGGAGACGTTCGGGAACTCCAGCGCCTTCAGCCCTTCCTCCACCTTTTCCACCGACACGCCGTAGTGGCGAATTTTCCCGGCAGCCACCATCTCATCCATCACCGCAAACACCTCCGGGTTGTAATAGACCTCGGTGGGCGGGCAGTGCAGCTGCACTAAATCCAGCGTATCGGTTTGCAGGTTCTCCTGCGAACGGTCGATAAAGGCGTTGAGGTTGCTGGCGTTATAGCCATCCGCAACGTGCGGCGAGAGCCGGCGGCCCAGCTTGGTGGCGACAAACGGCCGTTCACCGCCACGCTGATTCAGCACGCCAGCAATAATTTTTTCTGAGCGACCGTCGCCATACACATCGGCGGTATCAATAAAGGTGATACCGGCATCAAGGGCTGCGTGCAGCGCCGCCTCGGCATCCTGCTGGCTGACTTCTCCCCAGGTCCCGCCAATCGCCCATGCGCCAAAGCCAATTTCGGAGACGCGCTGACCGGTACGACCTAACGTGCGTTGTTTCATCTGAATCTTCCTCAATATGTTGCGGACAGAGTGATCGTCATCGGACAAAGAGTGAGCTTAGCGCTAACCGGCGAGAAAAGGGTAAAGCACGGTCACAGACCGCGCAGCCGGAAACGGTGAATTGTTGTTGCCAATCTACTGGTTATATTAGCTATTTCAGCGAATAACCCGGTGGAATGATCGCTAACCGCTTCGCTAATTACTTTTTTTAAGAAATTTCACCTGAAATTAATCAGGCGAGAGTGACGTTTCGGTCACATACTTCCTCTTTTAGGCCAGAGAAGTGGATCGCCATGTTCAAATTTGTAAAATCGCTGTTTGCCAGCCCCGATAAATTTCTGCAAATCATGACCCGCCAGGATATTAACGATTCTATCGCCGAAGGCGAACGCATCATAATTGACGAGAACGGCAATATTTCGGTCAACACACTCAGTGAAGAAGTACACGAAGATTTTGCCCGCCATGTGAATATGTTAAAGGGAGTCTGAGGTGGGTACCGCAATATTCATGGTGTTAATGGTTAGTGGTTACTGGTACACCAGTCGCGATTTAAATAGCCGTTTTAAAATTCGCCGTTCTTCGGGCTGGGATGTTTATTTTCTGGTTGCGCTTTATGGCTGTATTTTCGTTTTGCAGGGCGTGTTTGCCACCGGCATCGTCTGGTTACTGCTGCTCGCCGTCTCTGCTATTGCCAATGCGGTACAAATGATCCCCGGTGTCCATCTCAAATGGCAGATGGAGTTTATGAACTGGAGCTTCCTTGGCATCCAGGCACCGATTGTCATCATGCTGGCTTTTGCTATTCTGCTCTGCCTTTATCGCTCGAACTGGGCGGGCAGCGCACGACTCAACGTTTCGGGCCGTAAAGATCTCTATCAGCAACTGTCACGCTCGAACGGTGTGGAGCAACTGCTGTTTCAGTGCATGGAAGAGGGGGAGCTGGCGTGGATTACCCTTAAATCACGCCGCATCTATATCGGCATGGTACACGCCTCGACGTTTGAGTATGAAAGCACCAAAAATATCGTATTAATCCCGATGCTCAGCGGCTACCGCGACAGTAAGACGCTGAAACTGGCGGTGGAGCATAATTACAGTAAGTGGTATGCCGAACACGACATCACGCTGGATTCAACGCCCAAAGATGCCATGTCTTTCCGTAAGGTGATTATGGTGGATCAGATTGAAAGCCTGTCGCTGTTCGACCCGGCCAGCGCGACGGCGCTCTCTATGGGCCATCCGCAGGAAGTCGAGAAAAGCCAGGGCAGCGATGACGGTCAGAGTCCGGATGATCAGAGCCGGGAGCCGCCGCAATAACCTCAGCGCGGGCTATCCGCCTCCCTCAATGACATCGCCGCATTGAGGGAGTCAACCTGCCTTACGCCATATTCTCCGCCGTAAACAGCCGGAATGCGACCTTACCTTCCTGATACTCATCCGGCTGATAACCGGTTTCCAGGTGGCGCAGCAACAGATCAATCGACAATCGCGCGTGCTGCTGCGCGTGCTGATCCAGCGTGAACGCCACCTCATCGTTCAGCAATAACTGGCGGGTTACCGGATAGAGCTCATGGGTGATATAGGTACAGTGACCCAGCAGCCGGTGGGCGCGCAGGGTGTCGCTGACGTCGGTATTGCCCATCCCGGTGTTATAGACGCCCGCTATCGCCTGCGATTGCGTCAGAGTACGGGCCAGCAGGCTACGGATGGTGTCGCGATCATCCTGGCCGAGCAACACTTCACGCAGATAACGTTGCGGGGCGCGCTGCGTCATCACTTCACGGAAGCCGGCGATGCGTTGCCGGTGCGCCTGATAATCAAACCGACCGCTAACCATCACAATATCGCCGGCCTGGTGAGCGGTCTTACTCATCAGTAAACCGGCGGTACGTCCCGCCTGATACTGGTCGATACCCACATGGCACAGACGATCGGCGGCGGGCAGATCGGTCACGATGGTGATCACCGGCACGTTACGACTGCGACACAGCGCCAGGGCGCGATAGATCGGTGGCGAGTCATGGGCAAAGACAATGATGCCGTCACGGTTAGCACTGCGGGCAATCATGCTCTGCGCCAGCTTTTCGGGCTGCGCTTCTGTAACCAGCGTCTTATGCAGTTTAAGACGACGATAGCCGAGCTGGCTGGCGACATCGCTGAAATGAGCGGTGAGCTGCTGGAAAAAGGCGGAGCCGTTGTTGCTGAGGAAGACCTCACTTTGCCACGGATGTTGATACTCTTCTGGCAACAGGCGCTTGAGACCGGCTTCGCGCGCCGCTTTCAACACCTTGCGGGTGGTCTCCAGCGACACACCGCCGCGCTCGTTCAGAACCCGATCGACCGTCGCGATGCCAACGCCCGCCATTTTTGCCACCGACTCTAAGGTAAGCTTTTTCATTCAGACTCCACACGAAAAAAGCGGGCAAACATCGTGCCGCCTGCCTTTCATGCAATATCTTCTAACCGGTTAAAAGTAAAAGATAAAGCGAAATTTTGATGGAAAACCATCAATGAAACCGACCAGGCCGATCGACTTCAGCAGCTGAGGCATTTTACCTGTCGTGCGGTTGCCCGACTAAAACGCACAACCGGGCGCGGGCAAAGCCGATTTGTCGTTAAGCTTGTAGTGAGATTATCAATGAGGAATGAACATGGCTCAGCAACAGAAAGTGTTAGTGATTGGCGCATCGCGTGGTATCGGCCTGGCAGTGGTGCAGGCGTTTGCTGCACAAGGCTGGCAGGTCACGGCCACGCACCGCAGCGGTATTCCGGCGCAGGGCAACCAGCGGCACGTTGAGTGGCACGCGCTGGATATGACTGAATCGGCGTCGGTGCAGCAGCTGGCAGGCCAGCTCGCCGGACAGACCTACGATGTGATTCTGATTAATGCCGGCATTTCAGGGCCGGCGCACCAGAAACTGGCGCAAAGTGACCCTCAGGAACTGGCGCAGCTGTTTATGACCAATACCATCGCACCGGTGCGCAGTGCCGAGATTTTACTGCCGCTGCTCAGCAAGCAAAAGGGCGTGCTGGCGATCACCTCATCACAGCTGGGCAGCCTGAGCGAAAACCCGCGTGCCGACATGCCGCTCTACTCCGCCAGCAAGGCGGCGCTGAATATGTTAAGCCGGATGCTGGCTGAGGACGTGGAAGCCCAGGCGGGTACGCTGGTAACGCTGCATCCTGGCTGGGTAAAAACAGATATGGGCGGCGATGCTGCGCCATTAACTGCGGAAGAGAGCGCGGCCGGTATTGTCCGGCAACTGACCGCCTGGCAGGGCCGCGGCGGTCATCACTACATCGATTACACCGGTAAAACGCTGCAATGGTAACAGACGACGGGGCGGTTACGCCCCGATATCACGCAGCGCTTTGCCTTTCATCAGGTTGCGTTCGATGTGCTCCAGCGTGACATGCTTAGTCTCAGGCACCAGCATCATCGTCACTACAATGAACACCAGATTAAGCGCGCCGTAGAACCAGAAAGTATTGGCGTTGCCCAGCTGATCGAGCATGGTCAGGAAGGTCGCACCAACAATCATGTTACCGACCCAGTTAGTGGTGGTCGACGCGGTTATGCCGAAGTCACGCCCTTTCAGCGGCTGAATCTCAGAGCAGAGCAGCCAGATCACCGGTCCGGCAGCCATCGCAAATCCGACGATAAACATCAGCAGCATGGCGATAGCAAAATACTTGCGGAAATCGGTTTCGACGCCGAGATGCAACAGCGTCCCGAGCACGCCCATTCCCACCGCCATCACCAGAAAGCTGGTGGTGAGCATCGGCTTACGTCCCCAGCGGTCAACCAGGAAAATCGCAATCAGCGTCGCCAGCATATTGACCAGCCCGACAATCACCGTGCCCCACATCTGTTCACTGGTGCTGGAGAAACCGGCAATATTGAAGATCTTCGGGGCGTAATACATCACCACATTCATGCCGGTAAACTGCTGCATCACCTGCAATAACATGCCCAGCCATACGGCACGGCGGAAATTACTGTTAGAACGAAACAGTGACCAGCCGCGTTGCTTCACCTGCAGACTTTCACGGATCTCTTCCAGCTCCTGCCGCGCCTGTTCGCTGGTATTGCGCAGCCGGTCCAGTACCCGCTGTGCCTCATTAAAACGACCGTGCGCCGCCAGCCAGCGTGGGCTGTTAGGCAGAAACAGCACGCCAATAAACAGAATCACCGCCGGAATGGCGATAATACCCAGCATCCAGCGCCAGTTGCCGGTGTAGCTGAAGGCGGTATCAGAGAGATAAGCCACCACGATGCCGGTGGTCAGCATCAGCTGATACATCGAAATCATGGAACCGCGAATACGCTCAGGCGCGATTTCAGCCAGATAGAGCGGGGCGGTGTAAGAAGCGATACCGACCGCCAGCCCCAGAATGACCCGGGCGCAGACCAGAGATTCAACATCCGGTGACAGCGCCGACCACAGCGAGCCAATGACGAACAGTGTGGCACCGGCCAGCATACTTTTCTTGCGTCCCAGCTTTGATGACATCCAGCCGGCACCCAGCGCACCCAGCGCGGCACCGAACATCATCGAGCTAACGACCCACTCCTGCTGATGGTTGGTGATCTGCAAATCTTTGGCGAGAAACGGCAGCGCGCCGGCAATTACACCGATATCCAGACCAAACAACAGGCCGGAGAGCGCGGCCATAAAACAGACGAACCAGGTAAAGCGGTTCTGACCCGACGGGGATTTCTTAGCTGCAGCCATGCCTTACTCCTTGCCCTGTGACTTTGTCAGTATTGTTAATGTTATGTAAACATAGATGAAGTCAGTGTGTTACCGGTCACAGTTTAAAACATCAGCGGCGTGGCAAAAGGCCGGGGTTGCCCGCCAGAGCCCGGTGGCAACGGATCGGCGGGTCACTACCGCTGCAGCCGTAAGCGCACAAATACCCAAAAACTGGCGAGTCAGGAAAACTTTGCAACCCCGGCGTGCGCCATTACACTGCAGTTTTTCAGCCAATGATTGAAGGTGCTTATGTCTCAGCCTTATCAGCGCCAGCCGCTGCCTTTACCGGGCGGCCACAAAAAAGTGCTTTTACACTCCTGTTGCGCTCCCTGTTCGGGTGAAGTGATGGAGGCGATGCTGGCATCGGGTATTGAATACACCCTCTATTTCTACAACCCGAATATTCATCCGCTCAAAGAGTATGAGCTGCGCAAAGAGGAGAATATTCGTTTTGCTGAAAAATTCGGCGTGCCGTTTGTTGATGCCGATTATGACCGCGATGACTGGTTTAAACGGGCGCGCGGTATGGAGTGGGCGCCGGAACGCGGCGAACGCTGCACCATGTGTTTCGATATGCGTTTCGAACGTACCGCGTTATATGCGCATGAAAATGGCTTTCCGGTCATCACCAGTTCGCTGGGTATTTCACGCTGGAAAAATATGCAGCAGATTAACGATTGCGGCGTGCGGGCAGCCGCGCATTATCCGGACCTGCTTTACTGGGAATTTAACTGGCGTAAAGGCGGGGGAGCGGCACGGATGATTGAAATCAGCAAACGTGAACGTTTTTATCAGCAGGAATATTGTGGCTGCGTTTATTCGCTGCGCGACACCAATCGTCATCGCGTCACGCAGGGTCGTGAGCGAATTCAGATCGGTGTGCAATATTATCAGCCGGACGATCTCTGAGTATTACAGGCTGCTGTAGGATTCAGCATGGCGATAGCGAGGCGGTGGTATCGCAATACGTTGAGTGATCCCGCTACAGCTTTTTTCGCTGTTTCTGGCCTGAGCATAGCTGCATAACGCGCAGGGATTATCGGAATCAGATAACTGCTTTTGCGCCGCTTCATCCAGCTGGCGCCGGCGGCAGACGCTGGGGGTACACCCCATCAACTGTTTGAAAGAGCGCGAAAACGATTGCTGGCTTTCAAAATGGTACTTCAGCGCCAGGCTTATTATCGGCGTGCGACTGTTTTTCAAATCGTTGACACAGGCAGTCAGCTTGCGCTTGCGAATATACCGTGCCAGCGTTTCATTGTGATAACGCGCAAATAATTTTTGTAAATACCATTTGGAATAACCCGCTTTTTCAGCAATATCATCAACACTTAACCGCTGGTCGAGATTGTTATTAATCCACTCAGTGACAGTGATGATTACGCTCTCATTATATTTACCGTCATTCATAGTGCCCCCCTTATTTTATTTTGTCCGGGCAGTTTAAAATAATTTATCCTTTTCTGCGCATTTGTTACGTAAAGATTTATCAGGAAATGAATCGTTATCTCAAATAAAGCAGCTTTCATGATCTTTTAATAATATAAATGACATGGTTGTGATAAATATGTTGAAAATATTGGTGGAATTAGGGGCGCTGAGAAGCGAAAACCGTAATCTTTCCTTAAGGGTTTTCTTTCGCGTAATCTTTTCTGCCGGGTCACCAGGCTGCGCTCATCGAATCGTCACATCGCACAGCCCATCAATACATTGTTCACCGCTTCATGCCAGGCTTAACACTCACCTTTAACCTGGAGAACCCTGGATGAGCCCGACATACGCGTTGAAGAAACCGCTTGCCGCCTTGCTCACCTCGCTGACGTTACTCAGCACGGCACCGGCCCTCGCCACAACGGTCTACGGCGAGCAGCTGGAAGGATTTCAATACCCTTATCCTCTGCAACATTTTAATTTCTCATCTCAGCAGCAGCCGCTAAGCATGGGCTATATGGATGTGAAACCCGCGAAAAACGCCAACGGACAAACCGTGGTGCTGATGCACGGAAAAAATTTCTGCGGGGCCACCTGGGAAGAGACGATTCGCGCGCTGAGCCAGCAAGGCTATCGCGTGGTGGCACCCGATCAGATCGGTTTCTGCAGCTCAACAAAACCGGCGAATTACCAGTACAGTTTTCAGCAGCTGGCAGAGAATACCCATCAGTTGCTGGCGCAGCTGGGGGTGGAAAAAGCGGTGATTATCGGCCATTCCACCGGCGGGATGCTGGCAACGCGCTATGCGCTGATGTATCCAGCACAGACGCAGAAGCTGGTGCTGGTCAACCCGATCGGGCTGGAAGACTGGAAAGCCAAAGGCGCGCCGTGGCGTTCGGTCGATCAGTGGTATCAGCGCGAGCTGAAGCTGAGTGCTGAAGGGATTAAGAAGTATGAACAGCAGACCTACTATGTCGGACGCTGGAAACCGGAGTATGACAAATGGGTCGACATGCTGGCCGGTCTGAACAGCGGGCCAGGACACCAGAAGGTAGCGTGGAACTCGGCGCTGATTTACGACATGATTTTTACCCAGCCAGTATTCTACGAGTTCAGCGATTTGAAAGTGCCGACGACTCTGATAATCGGCACCGCCGATACCACCGCGATTGGCAGCGATATCGCCCCTGCGGCCGTCAAAGCCCGACTCGGTGATTACGCGGTGCTGGGAAAGGATGTCGCGAAGCGTATTCCGGGCGCGCGGTTAATCGAATTCCCGGGGATGGGTCATGCACCCCAGATGGAAGAGCCGGCGAAGTTTAATCAGACGCTGCTCGACGACCTGGCGCGTCAGTAACCGGTCAGGCGCGCGGGCGCCGGGCTTTACAGCACCGCGCGCTTCTGCTTTTTACTGCGGTACATCTGCTCATCGCTGTCATGCAGCAACTGCTCCAGCGACTGTGGTTCGGCCGGATTAAATTCCACCACGCCACAAGAGAAGTGCAGAGGGTAACGGCGGTTCAGGCTGAACGACTGCTGCGCCAGATAGTGGGCAAACTGCTGCAACAGCGCTTCCGTCTGCTGCTGTTGCAGGCCGTTAAACAGCACCACAAATTCATCGCCGCCTAAGCGTGCAAACAGATCGGAGTGTTTAAACACCACTTTCATCGCATCAGCAAAGTCCATCAGGGCGCGGTCGCCTTCACGATGTCCAAGCGAATCGTTGATCTGCTTGAACTTGTCGAGATCGAGGAAGGCCAGACAGGCGGGCCGGTTCTTCATCCGGCACTCATTCAGCACCATCTCGCCCAGCGTTATAAAGCCGCGGCGATTAGTAATCTGCGTCAGTTCGTCGCAGGTTGCCGTCTGAAACGCCACCAGCTCCGCTTCAGCCATCGCCGCCAGATCCCGTAGCGTAGCCCGATCTTCTTCGTCGAACGGGCGCGGCTCCCGGCCAATGATGCAGAGGGTGCCTATTTTCGTGCCACCCGGTGCCCGCAGCGGGCAGCCAGCATAGAAACGAATATGCGGTTCACCGGTCACCAGCGGATTATCATGAAAACGCGGATCCGCGGCAGCATCTTCGACAATCATGATCTCATCCTGCAGGATGGCATGGCCGCAAAACGAGATGTTGCGTGGCGATCCGGTGGGCTCAAAACCCTGCGCTGACTTAAACCACTGGCGATCGGCTTCCAGCAGGCTGACTAACGCAATCGGCACGTCATACAGGCGGCGCGCCAGACGGGTTAAACGATCAAAACGCTCTTCCGCAGGGGTATTCATAATGTTCAGCGCACGTAACTGCGATAAACGTTGTGCCTCATCGGCAGCGATCTCAGGTGATTTCATCGCGCAGAGCCCTTTATTTTTCTCAGTGAAGCCAGGTTCTGGTTTGTGCCTTTTGGCAAAGAAAAAGACAGTGATCGAAACGATTCAATTCACTGTCTTATTGAGAAGGGGATCAGAGCACTTTTTGTTCGGCGAGATCAAGCGCGAAATAGCTGAAAATCAGGTCCGCGCCGGCACGTTTTATCGCACCCAGGCTTTCCAGCACTACTTTACGCTCGTCGATGGCACCGGCCTGCGCGGCAAATTTGATCATCGCGTATTCGCCACTCACCTGATAGGCAGCCAGCGGCAGCTCTGTGCGCTCGCGGATGTCACGCAGGATATCGAGATAGGCGCCTGCCGGTTTAACCATCAGCGAGTCCGCACCTTCAGCCGCATCAATCAGCGATTCACGGATCGCTTCACGACGGTTCATCGGATTCATCTGATAAGTCTTACGGTCGCCTTTCAGCGCTGTTCCTGCCGCTTCACGGAACGGGCCGTAAAAGGATGAGGCAAATTTGGTGGAGTAGGACATGATGGCAATCTGGGTGAAGCCTGCTGCGTCCAGCGCCTGACGAATCGCCTGAACCTGACCGTCCATTGCCGCTGAAGGCGCGATAAAGTCAGCCCCTGCTGCTGCGGCAACCACCGCCTGCTTACCGAGGTTGATCAGGGTCGCATCGTTATCCACGCCGTGGTCGCACAGCACGCCACAATGACCGTGGCTGGTGTATTCACAGAAACAGGTATCGGACATGACAATCATTTCCGGCACCGTCTCTTTGCAGATGCGTGACATCCGTGCCACCAGACCATTTTCATTCCACGCATCGCTGCCGGTGGCATCGGTATGGTGTGAAATCCCAAAGGTCATCACCGAGCGGATACCGGCTTTAGCAATGCGTTCAATCTCATAAGCGAGCCGTTTTTCCGGAATACGCATCACGCCAGGCATTGCCTGAATCGCTTTGTAATCGTCGACACCCTCTTCAACGAAAATGGGCAGAGCCAGATCGTTCAGGCTGAGGGAAGACTCCTGGAACATTTCGCGCATTGACGCGCTGGCGCGCAATCTTCTTGGGCGCTGGATAAGGGAATAATCAGGCATATTCATTCTTACGCAGGTGAAAAAAGTGACAACAGTTTACTCCCTTTACCGGGGTGGCATGAAGGTTTGTGTGCGGTAACCGCAGGGAAGAAAAAACTCTCCCGCCGGGCGGCGGGAGAGGAGGGGATTACTCGTTAATATCCGGATGCTGCTGCACCAGATTTTTACGTTTCGCTTCGAGGCGGGCAATTTCTTCGTCGATATCTTCGATTTTATGCTCGATGTTATCGTGGTGCTCCTGCAGGATTTCGCGCGCTTCAGCCATATCGGAGGCCGCAGGCGTCGCACCTTTCAGCGGCTTATTCGCCGTCTCTTTCATGTACAGACCGGTAATCAGACCAATCACCGCCACCACCATCAGATAGTAAGCGGGCATGTAGAGATTATCGGTGGTCTCTACCAGCCAGGCGGCCAGTGTTGGGGTCAGACCGGCGATCAACACTGAGATGTTAAACGCACTGGCCAGCGCACTGTAGCGAATGTGGGTCGGGAACATGGCTGGCAACGAAGAGGCCATCACGCCGGTAAAGGCGTTCAGGATCACTGCCAGCAGCAGCAGACCGGCGAAAATCAGTCCCAGAACGCCGCTGTTAATCATCATGAAGGCCGGAATCGCAAAGATCAGCAGGGCGATACTGCCGATGATGACAAATGGACGGCGACCAAAGCGGTCACTCATCATGCCCATCACCGGTTGCACGAACAGCATACCGATCATGATAGCGATGATAATCAGTACGCCATGATCTTCCGAATAGTGCAGGTTATGCGACAGGTAGCTCGGCATGTACGTCAACAGCATGTAGTAGGTGACGTTGGTAGCAATCACCAGACCCACGCAGGCCAGCAGGCTGCGCCAGTGTTTGGTGGCAATCTCTTTAAACGACACTTTCGGGCCATCCTGCAGACCTTCACGATCGCCCTGTTCCAGTTTTTCAACGTGTTGCTGGAAAGCCGGCGTCTCTTCCAGCGCATGACGCAGGTAGAGGCCGATAATACCCAGCGGCAGCGCAACAAAGAACGGCAGACGCCAGCCCCACTCAAGGAAGCTCTCTTCACCGATAACCGTTGAGATCAGCACCACCAGGCCTGCGCCGAGCACGAAGCCGGCAATGGAGCCAAAGTCGAGCCAGCTCCCCATAAAGCCGCGTTTACGGTCAGGCGAGTATTCGGCGACAAAGATAGAGGCACCGGTATATTCCCCCCCGACCGAGAAGCCCTGCGCCATCTTGGCTAACAGCAGCAGAATCGGTGCCCAGATGCCGATAGAGGCGTAGGACGGTATCAGGCCGATACAAAAGGTACTGACCGACATGATGATAATGGTGATGGAGAGTATTTTCTGACGACCATATTTGTCGCCCAGCATACCGAAAAACAGGCCACCCAGCGGGCGAATCAGGAAAGGAACAGAGAAGGTGGCGAGCGCCGCAATCATCTGAATGCCCGGCGAGACGTCCGGGAAGAAGACTTTACCCAGCGCGTAAGCCACAAAGCCATACACACCAAAGTCAAACCACTCCATCGCATTACCCAGAGAGGCTGCGGTGATGGCTTTACGTAAACGGGCATCATCAATGATGGTAACATCATCGATCCCGATTGGTTTTACACGCTTCCTACGCAATTTCATAGAATTACCCTGTAATGGAACATGAAAGTCCTCAACGGCGCGAACCGAGCAAAAGTATTCAGACCGCGGCGTTGAGGAATTAAAGCATAGCTGTAAACAGGTGCAGTTTATCGGCCAGCCAACCCAATAATTCGTGCCGGGATTATTGCGTTAAGCGACAGAGTATACCGTTTTTGTGTGATATCTGTCATGTTTGGCCTAAAACTGACCCATAAGACCGATCATTTAACCCGTTTACCCTTCCTGAAAAATAATCACCCCACGTGACGAATGACGCTTTTTTCATCAGATTGGTCACTGTCGGGCCATGTTGTTAGCCGCTTCGGTTATATTTTCAACTGTTTGTCGTCGGTGACCCCGGAATCAGAGCGCAACAGAAATATTTGGTAATATTTGGTATTTCACAAGGACAGCGGGGAAAAGGGGTGTTGCAGAGGTCGCTCGGGTGCAGACGCGCGGGTAACAAACGCCGAAACGGGCAGGTTTTTTTGGCAGCGCGCCACGTGCAGAGCGCACAAGCAGAAGTGACAGGGCGGGCGACCCGGTAGCTGTGGTGTTCGCGACATCTGCAGAAAGAAGGTCCGGCGTGGCTGTCGGGGCGTTAACCGGGTTCGCTATCCTGCATTGGCCGATCGCCCTGTTCCTGCTGCCAGACGATCAGCGCAGCGTTGTCCATAGGACGGGCATAGTAGTAACCCTGGATGAAGACCACGCCGCGTTGCTGGAGATAACGAAACTGCAGGGCGGTTTCCACGCCTTCGCCCAGCACCTGCAACTGCAACTTATGGCTGAGGTTAATGATGGCGTCCAGCACCGGCGTTTCGCCCTCCAGCGATTCAATGGCGTTAATAAAGCCGCGATCGATTTTCAGGTAGTCCAGCGCAAAGGTCTGCAGGTAGCTCAGCGAGCAGTGACCGGTGCCGAAGTCATCAATCGCGACCTTCATGCCGAACTGGCGCAGCTGGTCGAGTTTACGCGCCACGCCTTCGCCATCTTTAATCAGGCTGCGCTCCGTCAGTTCAAGAGTGATCACAAACTGCTTCTCTTTCACCCGCTCGGCAAAATGGAGCAGGTCGCTGACAAAATCGGGGTGCTGCAGATGTTCGGCCGCAACATTAATCGCCAGATGGAAATGCGCCGGGACCTGCCACTGCTGGACATCTCCCTCCACCAGATCGAGCAGATGACGGGTCAGCGGTACAATCATCCCTTCAGCTTCGGCGGCACCGATAAAAATATCGGGACGGACGCCATTGCCATCAGGCGTGGTCCAGCGCAGTAGCGCTTCCACGCCACTGCAGCGCTGCAACCGATCGTCATAAACCGGCTGATAGTGTACCCGGAACTGGCCACCGGCGATGGCGCGGCGGATCTCGTCACGCCATGAAATGCGCCGCTGCAGCCAGTTTGAGGTCAGGATCATCAGCAGAATGGAAAAAATCGCTGCCATCGGCAGGAAGATAAACAGCACCTGCCGCCAGGCCGTTATTAACTCATTGGGCGGAGCGATCACCGTGACGCTCAGGGGATAACGCTGTGAGGAGGCGTGATAAACCAGCGGCTCAAACCAGCCTTTCACCGTGGCCTGTGGCGTGCCATAGGCGATCGGCGCGCCGTCGCTGAACTGCATACTCAACTGATAGCCGCGCGGGCTGCCAATCGCACGCATAAAATCGATCAGATACTGACCATCAATCACGGCCCAGAAACCTTCTCCGCCGGGTAATTCACGCACGAACAGCACCGCCGGGCGATCCGGTACGGCGTGCGTTCCGGCTATCGACAAACTCCACCAGGCTTTACCGGTCACCGGCACATCGCGCATCATCAATTCTGATAGCGAGCCAGAATTTAAACCATAGGCGGAAGAGCAGGCGATGTGATCATTTTCCAGTGTACCAATGGCACGGAAATAGGCGTTAAGCGTACCGAGTCGCTGCAGGGTGTTTTCAATCTGGCTGCAGGGCTGGTTCTGAAACTGGCGGAGTGAGGTAATCATATCCCAGGCGCTGTCGCTCATTTTCTCAGCCTGGGATAAAAGGGTATTGGCGGCGCTCACCTGCTGCTGGTGGACCGTATGACGCGCATCGAGGGCGGTAAAAAAGATACCAAGTATCAGAGGCAACATGCCGGAAACGATGATAATCAGCCTGGCGCAGTCGCGTTTTCGTTGCAATAGCGGCACCGCAAAATCCTCTGAATGTTATAGACGTTATGAGGAGGTGCTAATCATTCGGCGCAGCATAGCATGTCTCCGGGCGATGCAGGTTAGCGTTTTGTCCGCCAACAGAACTGATTAAGGTCAATTATCGACCAGAGATTGCATTTGTTGACAATGTTTTGCTTTTGCTGGCATTCCGACAGGGTTCACAACCGTTCGGCGCAACCACAGAGCCGCTGTGGGTCTGGCGGCAGAGTGAAACGCGGCAGTTGGCAAAGTCATTTGCTGCGGTAAAGGAAGATAAATGCCCTGGCCGGCACCAGGCCGGACGCAGGGCCAGTGACGCAGGCTCAGTCGTTAAAAAAGATCTGTTTCAGGGCCACTTCGACACCCCGTAATTCCGCCAGGCCTTTCAGCCGTCCGATCGCCGAATAGCCAGGATTGGTGCGCTTATGCAGGTCGTCGAGCATCTGATGCCCGTGATCGGGGCGCATCGGAATTGCCCGGTGATTACCCGCCTGACGGCGGCGCTGCTCTTCAGCCAGAATCACTTTAATCACGCCAACCATATCAACGTCGCCCGCAAGGTGCGCCGCTTCGTGGAAGCTGTTGGGATTCGTTTCACGTTTGGTGGCGCGCAGATGAACAAAGTTGATGCGGTCGCGTACGCTTCCGCCATCTTAATCAGCGGGTTATCAGCGCGCACGCCATACGAGCCGGTACAGAAGCAGAAACCGTTATGCAGACTATCCACCGTCTCTTTCAGCCACTGCATATCTTCCTGCGTCGAGATAATCCGCGGTAAGCCCAGGATCGGACGCGGTGGATCGTCCGGATGCACCGCCAGCTTAATCCCGACCTCTTCCGCGACCGGCACGATAGCCCGCAGGAAGGTGGCCATATGCTCGCGTAACCGGGCTTTATCGATGCCGTCATACTGCGTCAGCTGCGCCTGGAACTGCTCCAGGGTGTAGCCCTCTTCGGCACCCGGCAGACCGGCGATAATATTGCGCACCAGCGTGGTTTTGTCATCTTCGCTCATGGCGGCGAACAGCTGGGCCGCCGCCTGCTGCTCGGCGGCGCTGTAATCCTGTTCGGCACCCGGTCGTTGCAACAGGTGCAGTTCAAACGCGGCAAAGGCATCGGCGTCAAAGCGCAGCGCTTTTGCGCCGTCCGGCAGCGTCCAGGCGAGATCGGTACGGGTCCAGTCGAGTACCGGCATGAAGTTGTAGCAGACGGTATCCACGCCACAGGCAGCCAGGTTGCGTATCGACTGTTGATAGTTGGCAATGTAGTGCTGGTAGTCGCCGCGCTGGGTCTTGATCGATTCATGCACCGGGATGCTCTCTACCACCGACCAGACCAGGCCTTTTTCTGCCAGCAATGCCTGACGGGCTTTAATCTCTTCCACCGGCCAGATTTCGCCGTTAGGAATATGGTGGAGTGCGGTTACGATGCCGGTTGCGCCAGCCTGACGGGCATCATCCAGAGAGACCGGATCGTTCGGACCGTACCATCGCCATGTCTGTTCCATGTTTACTCCTCAACTGTGATGTGGCCCAGTGGTCAGGCCGCTGGACCAAGAGTATGATAGCCAGCAAAATGAGGCCGTGATCGGGATCGCAGCATAACAAACTGCGCGATCGGTGAAGCCAGATAATAAGGAGAAGGTGATGACGCTGCCTGTTGTAAAAACTGAACGTCTCTATCGTCAGATTGCTAATGCCATTATGGCGGGGATTGAGCGCGGTGAATTTGTCGCCGGTGACCTGCTGCCGCCGGAGCGGGAGCTGGCGAAGCAGCTGGGCGTCAGCCGTTCTTCGGTACGTGAGGCGTTGATAGCGCTGGAGATGACGGGCTGGGTCGATATCCGTACCGGCACCGGCGTTTTTTGTCGCCCAGCCGCTGCCCGCGCCCGCAACCGCAACGGAGAGCGAAGCCTGTAGCCTGCAGGATCTGTTACAGGCCAGAGAGGCGTTCGAAGGGATGCTGGCAGGACTGGCGGCGCGCAACGGCAGCACGCACCAGCGTGCTGCCCTGCTGGCGCTAACCGCTGAGCTGCAACGGTATCAGGAGAATGATGCGGCTTTTCTGGCGCAGGATAAACGCTTCCATTTGCTGATCAGTGAGATGAGTGGCAACGATCTGCTGCGCGAACTGCTGGAGCAGTTATGGAATCAGCGCCATACCCCGCATGTCCAGCGGCTGGAGCGCCATTTTGCCGACAACAGTTTTGCCCTGGCGATGAACGCTGACCATCAGCAGATTGCTAACGCCATCGTGGCCGGTGATGAAGTGGCGGCCCGTCAGGCAATGGAAAACCATCTGCGCCACGTCCAGCAACGGTTACTTGGTTAAGCCGCGCGCCCGTTTCGGCCGCCCGGTACCCAGCATAATCGCCAGCCGGCTGCCGCCTGGCGTGGTCTCCATCAGGATTTTGGTAATGCTGGTGAGCGGCACTGATAACAGCATCCCGACCGGACCGAGCAGCCAGCCCCAGAACACCAACGACAGAAACACCACCAGGGTGGATAAACCCAGTCCCCGGCCCATCAGGCGCGGCTCCAGCATATTGCCGAACACCATATGAATAGCAGTAAACAGTGCGGCGACCATTGCCGCATCAAACAGGCTGTTCAGCAGCAGCGCCTGTAAAAAGGGCGGGATGCCGGCGATGATCGGCCCGATATTGGGAATAAAATTGAGGATAAACGCCACGACGCCCCACAGCAGCGCAAATTTTACGTCCAGCAGATAAAGGCTGAGCCAGACCGACAGGCCGGTTACCAGACTCACCACCGTCTTCAGCGCCAGATAGTGTGTGACCCCTTTCAGCGCTTTGTGCAGCCCGGCGATGCGGATTTTAGGATTAACCAGCGCATTACGCATTTTGTAGGGCAGGTGATGCACTTCAAACAGCATAAACACCACGGTCAGAACCAGCAGCACCGTGTTGGTCATTGCGCCGGAAAAACCGCTCAGCGCCACCGTCGCCAGGTTCATCATGGTGTTCGGGTCAAAGTGCTGAATCAACGCATCGGTAGAGATATTGAGGTGAAAACCGGCCGCCAGATGCTGCAATATCGCCATTTTCTGTTCCATGGTAGCGCGCAGTTGCGGATAGAGATCGTAAAACTCACTCATGGAGCTGGCCAGTACCGCACCAAGCAACAGAATGACGAAGAAGATCACGGTAATCACCAGGGTAATCGCCAGCCCACGCCGGAAGCCGCGCCGCATCAGCAGGGTGACCAGCGGGTTGAGCACAATGGCAAAGAAGGCCGCCAGCAACAGCGGCACCAGAATATCGGACGCGGCCCGCACGCCAGCGAGGATAATCACCAGCATCGCCAGTTTGATCAAAATATTTTGTCCGATTTTTCCCGTTGCAGCTCGCTCATTCCCTCTCCCATCACGCAAATTGGCTGATGAAAGTGTAGCTGAAGTAAAATTAACAAGCTGATTTATCAGAGAAACGGTAAAAATAACCGGCAGTTCTGGCGGGCGGAAAGCCGGGTTTGCACCCGCCGGTGATCAGGCTGTCTGCTGCACAGCATCTCCCGTCTGGCCGGATAATATTGCCGGTTGCACCGCCGCTCTGATGCGCGCCAGGCGAAAGCGGGTATAGTTAATCATTAACCTTTAGCTTTCAGCCGACTACGAGTGCAATGATTCATGCCTGACCAACCTGCAGCAGAGCCGGGTTCTGCATCCGGTAGCGTAAAAATCTCCCTGCTGATCCTCTCCATCGTGATCTACAACTTTGCCAGTTATCTTACCATTGGTCTGCCGCTGGCAATCCTGCCGGGATGGGTACATGACACGCTGGGCTATAGCGCTTTCTGGGCCGGATTAGTGATCAGCCTGCAATATGTGGCGACGTTGCTGAGCCGGCCGCATGCCGGTCGCTATGCCGATCTCTGGGGACCGAAGAAAGTGGTGGTGGTGGGGCTGGTGGGCTGTCTGATCAGCGGCGTCTGTATCCTGCTGGCGGCGCTGACGCTCGACCGTCCACTGCTGAGCCTGACGTTACTCTGCATCGGCCGGTTGATCCTCGGTGTAGGTCAGAGCTTCACCGGTACCGGCACCTCATTGTGGGGCGTGGCGCGGGTCGGTTCGTTGCACATTGGCCGGGTGATCTCCTGGAACGGCATCGTCACCTACGGCGCGATGGCGATTGGCGCGCCGCTTGGCGTGCTGATCTACCGGCTCGGCGGCCTGCTGTGGCTGTCAGGGATCATCATTGCCATCTGTCTGGTGGGGATTGCCGGGGCAGTGCCGCGTCCGGCGGTGAAAGGCAGTAAAGGCAGGCCGCTGCCGTTCCGTGCGGTGCTGGGAAAAATCGCTGGCTTCGGCGCTATTCTGGCGATGGGCTCGGCCGGTTTCGGCGTCATCGCCACGTTTATTACGCTGTTTTATCAGGATAAGGGCTGGGAAGGCGCGGCCTTTGCGCTGTCGCTGTTCAGTGGGGCGTTTGTCGGGGCGCGGCTGCTGTTTCCAAATGCCATCAACCGTCATGGCGGTTTACGGGTCGCCAGCCTCTGTCTGGCGGTTGAAGCCGCCGGGCTGTTTCTGGTGGCCGCCGCAGGCGATCCGTGGATGGCTAAAGCGGGTGCCTTTCTTACCGGTGCCGGTTTCTCGCTGGTGTTCCCGGCATTGGGTGTTGTGGCGGTAAAAGTGGTGCCGCAGCAAAACCAGGGCAGCGCACTGGCCACCTACACCGCCTTTATGGATCTGTCGCTGGGCATTACCGGGCCCATTGCCGGGCTGATCATGAGCTATGCCGGGGTTTCTCAGGTCTATCTGCTGACGGCACTGCTGGTCTGTCTGGCTTTCTTCTGCACCCTGCGTCTGCAGTTCAGGCAACTGGTGACAGAGCCGGATCGGCGCTGAAAAAAAGGCCCCGACCGGGGCCAAACGTCTTTTCAGACACAGATAAGAATCGGTTGGCACGAGGTCACTTCCCCGCAGCCGGTTTCAGGCCTGTAGCAGTTCGATACTGTGGCGAATCTGGCGTTCAATCTCCGCAGGCGTCCAGCGCTCAAGCTGGCTTGAGAAAGGCTCAAAGGCGTAAATCCCCTTGTAGCCGAGCATCTCCAGCCGCTTCACCTGCACCACGCTGTTCAGGACATCACTGTCACTTAGCATCACCCGCTCTTCATCCGTCAGTTCAGCGGTCGGGCGCAAATCTTCCACGCCGGAGAGATGCACCAGCCCGATTTGCTCAATGTCGATGCTGGCCGGAAACTCCTGTTCAGCCTGCTCATAAAGGTGATGATGGAAAGTATCCAGCACCAGCTTAAATGGCACCTCCGCCTCCGCAATCAGCTGTTGTGCCTGCACCGTCGAACGCAGTGAGCTGACCGGAAAGCCCAGCGGCTCCACCAGTCCCTGAATGCCGTAATGCGCAAAGCGCGGTGCCAGTTGCTGCATCGCCGCCAGGGTCTGTTGCGGCGACACGGTGATACCCTCATTCAGCGGACACATCACCAGCGCGCGGGCACCAATCCGTTGTGCTTCCTGTAACAGCGCCTCAGCACGGGTCAGCAGGTCATCATCGATGCGGTTAAACGGATAGAGCGCGTTAATGGTGATGATATCGATATGATATTTGTCGGTCAGCGCGCGCAGCTGATCGGCACTGAGGCCGTCAGTAACTTTGCCGCCCGGCATGTCATTACGCAGTTCAACCTTGCTCAGTCCGAGCCGGTGCACCAGCTGGAAGAAGGCCTCCAGTGAGAGGCGGGGCGCAATTTTACGGTTAATACAGAAGCGGGTGGGATCGATGGCCATACGGCGACTCCGTTGACAGGAAGCGTGAGAGATGGGGCTAAAGAGAACATTTATTTCATTATTTATGAATTATGAAATGACAATTATTAGATCAGCCTCGCATTAATTTCATATTCCGTTTCAGCCTGTATAAGCAAAACCGGATCGGGCCTGCAAAAAACGCCGCTTTCAGACGCCTGAGCCAGGTTAGCTGACACCGTTGCAGCACCCTGACTGGCTGGATTTCATCGCTTCTCAGATCCTGTTGCCTCACTGACCAGAAAAATGCGATCTGTGCCGCTAAAAGTAAATTTTCCAAAAATATCTATTTGAAAAATTTGTTCCACTGTAATAGCTTCATAGCACGCTTTCAGGTTTGCCTGATCAGACAGCGGGACAGGCCGCACAGTAAGTCTGCAGGGAACTTAACCCTTTAAAGAGGCAACATCATGACGATCACAGGAAACTTTATTGGCGGTAAAACCACCTTCAGCGCCAGCAACGAAACCATCCCGGTTTACGATCCGGCAACCGGCAAAGTGGTACGTGAACTGACGCAAAGCACCGCTGATGAAGTGGCTCATGCGATTGAGGTTGCACACAACGCTTTTCCGGCCTGGTCGAAAACCTCACCGCTGCGCCGCGCCCGCGTGCTGTTCAATTTCAAAGCGCTGATGGAACAACACCGCGATGAGCTGGCTGCGCTGATCGTCTCGGAACACGGCAAAGTCTGGTCTGATGCACTGGGTGAACTGACCCGCGGCATTGAAGTGATTGAGTTTGCCTGCGGCATCCCGCATCTGCTGAAAGGCGAATATTCACCGAACGTCGGCAGCGGCGTGGACAGCTACTCGCTGATGCAGCCAGTAGGTGTCGTCGCCGGGATTACCCCGTTCAACTTCCCGGCGATGGTGCCGTTGTGGATGTTCCCGATCGCCCTGGCCTGCGGCAATACCTTTATCCTGAAGCCGCCGGCGCTCGATCCGAGTGCAGCGGTACGCATGGCGGAACTGCTGACCGAAGCGGGTCTGCCGGATGGCGTGTTCAACGTCGTTCACAGCTCCAACGATGATGCTGAACAGTTGTATAAAGATCCGCGCATCGCGGCAGTGAGCTTTGTCGGTTCATCCGGCGTCGCTGAGCACATCTACAAAACCGCCAGCGCTCACGGAAAACGAGTGCAGGCGTTTGGCGCAGCCAAAAACCACGCCATCGTGATGCCGGATGCCGATCTGGATGCCACCGTGAACGCCATTATGGGCGGCGCGTTTGGCTCAGCGGGCGAGCGCTGTATGGCTCTGCCGGTGGTGGTCGCGGTGGGTGACGATACGGCTGACAAACTGATCGCCCGCCTGACGCCGCTGGTAAACGCGCTGCGCATTGGTCCTGGCATCAATAAAGGCGCTGACGAGAATGAGATGGGACCGGTGGTTTCCGCAGCGCATCAGAAGAAAGTGCTCGGCTACATCGATAAAGGCGAGCAGGAAGGCGCGAAGCTGGTGGTCGATGGCCGCAACGTTCAGGTGGCGGGTCACGCTGAGGGTTACTACGTCGGCGGCACGCTGTTTGATAACGTCACCTCTGACATGGTGATCTGGCGTGAAGAGATTTTTGGCCCGGTGCTGAGCATTATGCGTGCACCGGACTACGACAGTGCGTTACAGCTGGTCAACAGCCATGAGTTCGGCAACGGCAGTGCGATCTTCACCAGTAACGGCAATACTGCGCGTGAATTTGTCCAGAACGTTGAAGCGGGCATGGTCGGCGTGAATGTGCCGGTGCCGGTGCCGATGGCGTTTCACAGCTTTGGTGGCTGGAAGCGCTCGGTGTTCGGTGCGCTCAACGTCCACGGTCCGGACGGTGTGCGCTTCTACACCCGCATGAAAACCGCCACGGTGCGCTGGCCAGCGGGTCAGCAGACCGTTTCTGAATTCAGTATGCCAACGCTCAGTTAATTCAATGCACGCTGTTTAACGTGCCAGACCGGCAGGCCGCCTTGCATTGGCCTGCCGGTATCCGGTTTTCGTTGCCCGGTTAAATCCGGGTCACGGTCACGGCGGGCACGTAAGCATGACAGAGAGGAGGAAGGGGATGTCTTTACTTTCGAAAGCACAAGCACCAGACAGCCAGGGGCGCATTCAGCACGTTACACCGGAGCGCGCCGGCTGGCGTTATGTCGGATTCGACGCTTATCTGTTGAAAAAGGGCGAAACCCTGCGGCTCAGCAGCGGTGATAAAGAGCTGTGCCTGGTATTAGTTGCCGGACTGGCCTCGGTTAAAACCCGTCATGCGGAATTTCCAGGCATCGGAAAGCGCATGTCACCGTTTGAGCGCGTGCCGCCGTGGTCAGTCTATGTGCCGCATGACGATGAAGTAGAGGTGCAGGCCGACAGCGATCTGGAGCTGGCAGTGTGTAGCGCGCCGGGTCACGGCAACCTGCCTGCGCGGCTGATTGCACCTGAGGATGTCGGCGTTGAGCATCGCGGGAAAGGGCGTAATCAGCGGCTGGTCCACAATATTCTGCCGGATAATAAACCCGCTGACAGTCTGCTGGTGGTGGAAGTCTACACCGATGAGGGCGACACCAGCTCTTATCCCAGCCACAAGCACGATCAGGAAGAGAGCGAAGACGAAACCTATCTGGAAGAGACCTATTATCACCGTTTCGATCCGGAACCGGGTTTCGCCATGCAGCGGGTTTACACCGACGATCGCTCGCTGGATGCCTGCATGGCACCCTACAATCGCGATGTGGTGATGGTACCGCGTGGCTATCATCCGGTGGCGACGCTGGCGGGTTACAACAACTACTACCTGAACGTGATGGCCGGGCCGGTGCGGCTGTGGAAGTTTAC
Source organism: Pantoea conspicua (assembly GCF_002095315.1). GTDB lineage: Bacteria > Pseudomonadota > Gammaproteobacteria > Enterobacterales > Enterobacteriaceae > Pantoea > Pantoea conspicua. The sequence continues at coordinate 403 of NZ_MLFN01000050.1, read as the reverse complement.
CTGGGAGAAAGATCACGCCTGGGTTAACAGCGACGCCTATCCGCGTCAGAAGTAGCCGTTGCACTGATTCTCGTCAGCAGCGGATAACCCTCAGAAAAGTAAAACAGCAGCCGATGGGCGTAATGTCTGTCAGTTAAGCGACCGGTGATAACGCAGTCTGGTGCCGCTCAGGGGCTGGCGGTCCTCGCGCCGCTGCGCGGTACCTTCACTTCATTCGTCTGCCTGGCGGATCGCCGGGGAAGGCACATCCTGTGCCGCCCCGCCTTTCGCCCGCGTCCTGCGGGCTCTCCTGGCCGACTCATTCTGTTCAGCGCTGCGGATTGCCTGCCCCTGAGCGGCCCCCGCCTGCTCTGAAACTTCAGTGCGTGTTGTTAAAAAGGGCACAATAGTGGAGGCCTGGGCG
>NZ_MLFN01000049.1 GCF_002095315.1 Pantoea conspicua | reverse complement strand
ACACATGCTAAAAAATTTAAACGGCGACGACGAGCGCCGTACCCGTGCTTTGCAGGCGTTAAGCAACCCTGATGAAAGCCGGGACGACGTGCTCAGAAAATTTGTCAGGCTAGCCAGCCAGGCGTTGAGTATACCGGGCAGCTTCATTTCTGTGCTGGATGATGAGTTACAGACAGTACGCGCGGCACACAATTTCGCACTGGAGCGTTCAACCCGGCAGGACTCCTTATGTCGCCACGTCGTCGACAGCGATAGCGCGGTTATTGTACCCGACACCTATCTTGATGCGCGTTTTGTCACCCATCCGTTAATTACCGGCGTGCCATTTATTCGCTTCTATGCCGGCGTGCCGTTAAAAAACCGTGAGGGGATCATTCTGGGCACCTTGTGCGTGACTGACACCGCGCCGCATGCATTTGGCGCTGACCAGGTCACCACGCTGAAGCTACTCTCAACACTGGTGATGTCATTTCTGGAAGCGTGGCATTCCGCCGGCTTTGCCGATCCGGTGACCGGTTTACCTAATCGCCAGCGTCTGATCCGCGATTTGCAATACCTGGCCGTGGCAGGCGATACCACGCCGCGGCGGCTGGTGCTGATCGATTGCATCGACATGTCACGTGCTTACGAGCTGGCCCGCACGATGGGGATGGGCCCCGTTGAAAATCTGCTGAAAGATATGGCGACGTTGTTGCCGCTGCGGCTGCGTCCGGCGGTGGGCGAAATGCTCTATACGGTCGCTACAGGCCGTTTCGCCATTTTAACCCGTGCAGATAGCCGGCTGAGTGCGGCGTGGGTCGCGGGCCGTCTGGAAGGCATCAGTGCTGATATGGATGAAGGCTTGTCCGTGGCACTGACCACCCACACTGGCGAGGCTGACTTTCTCGCTGGCAGCGTGCCGGCACCTGAAGTGCTTCGTCGGGCGGTCAGTGCACTCAACGAAGCGGTGGGTCGGGGCTTGCCTTCACACCGCTTCGACGTGGCATCAGAGATGCAGCGTACCGAGGATTTCGTACTGATGACCGATCTTAAAATGGCCTTGCGCGACAATGTCGGGCTCTATCTGGTCTATCAGCCAAAGATTTGCCTGCACAGTGGTAAACCGGTCGGACTGGAAGCGCTGGTCCGCTGGCATCACCCCACACGCGGTGAACTCTCTCCCGCAGCTTTTCTTCCGCTGGCTGAGCAGACCGATCTGCTTTCCACCCTGACGGCCTGGGTGATCGATCAGGCCGTTGATCGCCTGCGACGACTGCGGAATAACTATATCCAGTTGCCGTTAACCGTCAACGTCAGCGTCCGCGACTTTTCACGTGAGGGGTTTGCCGCCGCGCTTGAGAGTAAAATGCTAAAGGCAAAACTGCCGACGTCGCTGCTGGGCATCGAGTGTCTGGAGACCGAACGTATCATTGAAAGCCCGACGGCTTTGCGCGCCCTGGAATTGCTGAAACACCGTGGCTTTGGCATTTCGCTCGATGATTTCGGTTCCGGCTACAGCAATATCAGCTATCTGCGACGAATGCCGCTTGATGTGATTAAGCTGGATCGTTCACTGATCAGTGAACTCTCCTCTGATACGGCTTCACGTATAATCGCTCGCAGCATTATCGCTATGCTCAAAGAGCTGGACTATGTGGTGCTGGCAGAAGGCGTCGAGTGCCCCGATGCTGTGCGCTCGCTGACCGAATATGGCTGCGATCAGGCACAGGGCTTTTTCTACTCAAAACCCCTTACGGAAGAAGCGCTGAATCACTGGTTGCACTGGAAACTGCGCGGAGAGTGTTATTGAGGCGGGCATCGATCAGGCTGAAAAGATCCCAGGCGCTGTCTGTTGCAGACAGCGCTTTGTTATTATCGCCGTTCAGGCAGATTGATCCGGCCTAAGCAAAGACACTCAAAATATTTGAAAATTAACAGCAAGGCATCCCTATTCCCCTTCCTCGTCATTACACCTGCTATTCACCCCATCGAGGCAAAATACCTCTTCAGAACAAAAAGAACTGAGGAAATGACCATGAAAATCATCAATAATTTTGTTTCTGTTGCCGCCCTGACGCTGATCTCTTTCAGTAGTTTTGCCCAGAGTATTACCGTAATCGCCTCTACGCTGGATGCCGATGAAGCGAAAATCGCGACGCAGGCCAAAGATGCTGGCGCGTCATATAAAATTACCGGTGTCCGTGTCGACAATCGCGCGTACGTCTCTGCTGATCTGATCAAATAAGCTCAGCTGTTATCTGACAGCGCTGCCCAAAATGCGGACTTTTTTGCATTCAGCTTCCCCCATGTGGCCTGCTGCTCTGTTTCCGGGGTGTCTGAACGCCGTTTCACCAGGCGTATATCTTCAACTTTTTGCCGCTACGGTTAAAAGTTTGTTACCAGTCAGTCTGCCGTTTCGCTTACTCCCACCTGTGATGGTGCAGTCTGTGCGACGATGAATAAGGTTAGATGCAACATTATTTGAACAATGTTAGCGTGTCCCCCGACAATCACATAAAACCGGAGCTGCACATGCTGACCACAATAATATATCGCAGCCATATTTCGGATGACTTTCCCGTTAAGACCCTGCCCGAAATGGTGAAAAATGCCAGCAGAATTAATGCGTCTCACGATGTGACCGGCATTTTATTGTTTAACGGTACGCATTTTTTTCAGCTGCTGGAAGGGCCTGAAGCGGGCATTCTGGCTGTTTACCGTCGGATCTGCGCCGATCGGCGTCATCACAACGTGGTGGAGTTGATGCGTGACTACGCGCCTTCCCGCCGCTTTGGTAATGCCGGGATGGAACTGTTTGACCTGCGCGAGCACGACCGTTCTTCGTTGTTGCAGGCGGTGCTTGACAAAGGCACCTCGAAATACCGTTTGACCTATGATGATCGGGCGCTGCAATTTCTGCGGACTTTTGTTGAATCACGTGAGAAAGAAAATTACTACGAGGTTCTGCCGCCTGGCTACTGGGAATTCATTTCTGAACGCAGCGATGTGCCGGACTCCAGACCGCTCACCGAAGGGGTCAGTTTCCGGCCGGTAGTGGATCCGCTGGCACGTCAGGTGACCGCTATTGAAGCGACCACTACACGTCCGACAGGCACGGTATCTGAGCAAGTAGCGGGTCAGCAGCTCTACCTGAACGATCTTGAAACGGTGAAAAAGACGTTTGCGCATGCTGGCCTTGTCTGCCCGGACGGTATGACGCTCTACGTCAGCCTGCTGCCTATGACGCTGGTGGTGGTACCGGATGCCGTTAAACAGATTGTCGCGGCGATAGAGCAAGCGGGTCTGGTGCCCGAACAGGTAGTAATCGGGGTTAGCGAAACCGAAGTTATCTCGCAGCTTGAGGCATTTTCTGAAGCTGTGCGCGAACTTAAAGCAGTAGGGATCAGCCTTTCAGTCGACAACTTTGGCGACGGCTCGGCTGGCTTATCATTACTTACGCATATTCAGCCAGACCGTATCCGCATCGATGCAGGAATTACGCGCGATGTACATCGCAGTGGCCCAAAACAAGCGGTGGTACAGGCGATTATCAAATGCTGTTCAGCACTGGAAATCACGGTGATCGCGGCTGGTATCGTGCAGGCTGAAGAGTGGATGTGGCTGGAAGCCGCTGGCGTGATCAATTTCCAGGGAACCCTGTTTGCCGCCGCAGGACGATATGATGCCCGGTCTGTTGCCTGGCCGGAATACCGCGAAGCGATGTAATCCTCGCGCCGCGGCCCGTCACAAATACAGGGCTCGCCGGATGGCGGGCCCTTTTTTTATCCTGGTTTCAGTCCTCGCTTTATTGGCGTTTGTAACGCATAGCGTGTTACAGGTTTGTCACGCATCCGAATGTTACAGGCTTAACCTAACCACTATAGCGAGTAAACATGCTTGTCTATCCACTGTAGCGAGTAACAAAAGCGTCTGATTCTGCTGCTTGCCTTACCATTACCGAAGCCGAAAAAGACGCATATCCACTATGGCGAGTAAACACAACCAATCGGGCGTCAGTACAACCACTGTAGCGAGTAGTATGCGTAATAATTGCGCGCAGACCACCGTTGCGGATGATTATTCAGAAATATACTCTGCAGATTACCACTATAGCGAGTAGCTGAAACTTATCGGCAAAGCGATTTAGTGTAGCTCTGAATGCAGCCTGTCTTAAGTTCAGGTACTGCCTAATCACGTCAGCGAGATTCTTATCGCGCTCAGCTAACCACTGTAGCGAGCAGATTCAGCGATGCCGTGGATGAGGTTATCGACGGAACGAACACTGCGCCTGCAACGTCTTATCACAGGCACCCATCACTGCCGCAGGCCTCAGCCTCAGGCGTTATCACCTTTATCCGGCACCCGCTAACCACTATAGAGAGTAAATCGTTGTGCAATGTGACGTTTGCCAGCCACTTCATATAACGTAGCGGCATGAATTTCCATTGCGCTATCGCTGAATAACCACTGTAGCGAGTATCTGTAACCAATAACTTCAACCACTGTAGCGAGCATTTAACGTCGCCATCTCAAATAAGAACCACTGTAGCGAGCATTTGACCCCGCCACTTCAAATAAGAACCACTGTAGCGAGCATTTAACCCTTCCACCTCAAATAAGAACCACTGTAGCGAGCATTTAACTCTGCCACCTCAAATAAGAACCACTGTAGCGAGAAGGTAAGAAGCTTGCTGACTTTTTTATGAACAAAAATGAGCGGTAATGGATTAAAAAATGATCTGTGAACCACAGCGGTAAAGAAAACGGTCAGAGAAACCCGGCTTTGCAGGCTTACACCATGGTGTTCAGAGGATAAATTTATAGTGAGTAACCACTATAGCGAGTAACCGTTAATTGCCGATGTCCTGGCTGGAAGGCAGAGCAGCACAGCTAACGCAGCAAGTATCGGACATCACATTGTGAATGCGCCTCACGAAGAACCACTTAAGAGAGAGCTTTCCGGAAAGGAGATCGATAATAGTCGGTTCCAGGGTGGAACATAGCAGGAAATCAGTCGTTCCGGAACCTGAAGCGATAGAGGCGGCAGGGATACCATCAGCTGGATGCCAGCGTCCTAACCACTATAGCGAGTGATGTTTCTCACACTCACTTCAGCGGTTAGGATTTGAAGCATTACTCGCTACAGTGGTTAGCGTACTGTGTGACCCCTGCATATAATTTTACTCACATTAAACATTTATCAATCAAAAACTTATCTCTTTTTCTCATTCCGTATTTTATTCAGTAACTCTTTTTCTTCCCGTGACACCATCACTAATTCGCTGCTCTCCTCTTCCGGCAGGATATCGGGCAGATTTACGTCAATAATGCCCTCATCGCTGTCGATGTCATCGTAGTCATCAATATCATCATCGATTAAGCCTGACTGGTTAAATGGCAGCTCTGCCGGGCGAAGCTTTGGATGGCGATAATGGACCCAGAAATAGACTGACGAGCCGCGCTTGGTTTCGGTGTAGTCGAGATAACCAATCTCTTTTAACTGCTCCATCGCTTTTCTCACGGTCGCATTCTGTGTGATAACGCGGGAAGTAAGGTTAAGCCTGGCGCGCAGCCTTGCCATAGATATCGGCGCAGGCTTTGGTGGCAGGCTTTCAATGAAGGTGTAAAGCGCCTGTGCGGACTCTTTGCGTGCCAGTTCGTTAATGGCTTTAAGCTGCAACAGCACTTTTCTGTCGAACTGGTACAACTCAAAGATCTTAGGATCGGCCTGCAGGGTCACCGTATCTTTTTTAATACTGTATTTAGCGGACTGCACCAGGTGCGTGGTGTAGTTTTCACCGCCTTTGCTGGTAAAGGTCAGGGTATTAGAAGCGATACGCGTCAAAGAAGCGTCCAGACGGTTCCTGAGCTTCGATGAGAGACGAACTGATGGGATGCCACACAGCTTTGCAAATTCGACGAAAGAGAGCGTTACAGTGTCTCCCAGACACTCATGCGTAGCGAATGCACGGATGATACCTACCCAGGTTTTAAAGTCGTTGTCCATATCCAGACGGGCACCCAGGATCTTGATGTTGTCATACCCTTCCGATCTCACCAGCGAAAGCTGCTTCAGATCCTGCGTGACATCCATCGCGTTCATCTGGTTTTTCTGACTGCGCGCAGTGGATTTTAGCGTGGGAACAAACAGGCCCAGACGCATCAGAGCAACAGGCTGCACCGTGTTGTTACTGTTGGGGGTCAGGGTGACAACTTCACCGGTGCGTTTGTCTGTTTCACTAAACGCTTCAGCTATGTTCAGGATATCGGGTTCTTTTTTTGGCATATAACAGATCCGTGATGTGAACAAGCGAGAGTCGCCGTTACTCTATACAGTGGATACTAGCACTCACTACAGTGGTTAATCTACTCGCCACAGTGGTTTTTTATCTCACTACAGTGGTTAGTTTACTCGCTACAGTGGTTGGCAATCGGCTTTCAGCCCACGAATAACACGGCCTCGCCCGGTATGGGGATCTATAGGGGCCTCGGTATGGGGATCTATAGGGGCCTTTAGAGGATCTTACATGGATCTGTTATTGGATCTGCTCAGTGGATAAAACGGCAAAAAACATGTCAGACAGCAGTGGAAAAAAAACGCGAACTTTACCATGGGCTCCCCTGCCCGCTGGCGATTTCCAGTCACAGTGGGAATAACAGCCCTGTCTGTGAAGATTAGGTTATACACAGGGAAAAGATGATTTACTCGCTACAGTGGTTATCGGTCACTCGCCAGCGCGGTTGCTTTTCTCGCTACAGTGGTTATTTTACTTACCACAGTGGTTATTGTTCTCGCTATAGTGGATATCACCCCTGTCTTAGCCCTTGTCTGGTAAGGGCCAGGACGGATCGGGGATCTATTAAGGATCTTAGTTTGATCTATAGAGGATCGAACAATTGGATCTGACCTGTGGATAACGAGGACAAAATGAATCGCTGAGGGTGGATAACCTGCTGTCCCGGTTCAGACAGAGTAACAACACGATAAACTCAGAAAGGGGGTTTGCCTGTTCGCTGAAATAAAACAAGAAAGGTCATTACCGATTTAACTACGCCAATCTCTGTAAGGCTGTTTTAGATTAGATGCAAAATAAAACGGAAGAGCAGCCAGACATCTACTCTTCCCGTTCCGGTCAGTAAACCCGGTATTTTTACTGCCTGGTGTCTGAAAAGGCTCAATTGCTAATAGCCGGAAAAGCGAAACAGGTGCTGGCTATAGAACTCTCCGTCAATGACGTTGACCTATAACCACTCAGATCAGAAACCGCACTCCCAAACAGACAGGGGATCATTGAAACAGATCAGGTTCATACGCTGACTAAATTTTTAGCCATACCTGCTTTGATCTACTTATCTTGTTTTATTCAGCGTTTTGTTCACCACCAATTTTTTACATTTAACCATTTGAATTTTAATTATTTTTAACTAATTTTCATGATGAAAACACCATGTTCTTAGACTTAACCCGTCTTATCTGGGGTCAGAAGCAGCTGCAAAAGTGTGAAAACCTGCCTGCAACTACTCAAACAATACAGGTAGCCAATACGTGACTTCAGCCAGTATTCAAACGTAACAATAATGCCTAAGCCCTGCTTCGCCAGATCTAAAGCAAACGTATATATGCACTACAGCTTGCTAACGTAACACCAAAAAAGCGATCATCGCCCCTTATTTCTGGATAACGCTTCAGTCGCGGCGGCAGAATGTCGTCATAAGCGCGCCTTTCAGATTCAGCTAAAGCACACCGCGTAGTTCCTGATGAGAGCTTCCAGATTCATAAAGCGCATATCGCATATCGCATATTCAATAATAAGAGATGTTATACGCATAACCAGGGTCAGAACTGCCTCAGTTGTCGCTACGCTACAGGTGGTGCGGATACAAAATGGGACCCCAGGGTGGCCTTAAGCCCTGTAATCCTTTCGCTTACCGTTAAAGCCGAAAGTCCAGGTTGTATTGCTGCTGACTGAAAAACCTTAGCTTTAAATATGATGATAAGATCGATAATTGATCTACAGATGCTGTCTCTCATTATTCGCTTTTACGAACAGTCTGGTCACTGTTCATATTTCCCGTAATTATCAAACATTCTCAACCGGTCTATAAAGAAAAAGAAAGTTAGGCTTCTTTCTCTGGCGAAGAGAACAGATAGGTTAGTTAAGGTTAAATCAGTAATTTGTATAGATGATAAAAATGTTCCGATCACCGGGCCGAATAAAGGTATAAGGTTCGATACAGTCCGACAAATGGATCTTCTCAATTACCGAATCTGGCTTGTCGCGATGAATTGTGCAGCCAGACTGCGCGGCAAAAACTGTTCGCGGAGTGTATCGAAACCCGATTGGGACTTATGGACATCACGTAGCCAGCAAAGGCTGAGCCTGCTCCTCAGCAAATTGATGAATGGATATCCTTATCATCAATAACGTCGGCATTTCAGGTATTCAGAGTGTCAACTCCAGCGCGCATTGCATCAATGAGAATAGGATGGTCTATGATACAAACCTACCAGGTGTCATAAGAGTGACACAGACTTTTCCACCGCTGCTCAGAGCAGTTAATGAAGAGAGGACCATTATAGACAGTAGAAAACCGGGCTCGCTGGAATCGGTTTACGAGCCGGGCCATCCCGATTTTAAGGGTAACGAAATGAGGTATTACAGTTCAAAAATGGCGCTTAATGGAATGGCCATCGCCTTTGCTTGAGAGCGACAGGATGCGGGGATCACCATTATAATGGTTGATCCGGGTTACACCGCTACCGATTTCAATGGGCACTCTTGCAACGGTACTAACTGGCTTAATGCTGGGGCGGTTAAAAGGTGGCAGACCAGCTTCCCTTTACCCGAATCAAAAAAACATATTGCCATTTAATATCCTTTTCTGACAGCCAGAGGAGTCGCCCGTGATGAACCCGCAACTGTTGCCCTTTTCGCGAATCAAAAAGCCTCTTAAGATTTTTTTAAAAGAAATTTCACCTTAGCAATTTTTCATCTAGTGATATGAAAAATAAGGTTTTTTATTGGATTTTCACGATGAAAACACCCTTTTCTATCCATTACTATTTCCGATTCGTCGCAGCACTTTTCCGCTTCATGTATTAACTAATAAACATCTCTCGTTATCGCACCCTTCACTAACATCATTCCCGGCACAGGCTGTCACGTAGCGATCAGAAACTTAAGCGACTCGTAAACTGCTACTGTCAGCTACGCTGCTCTTCCGTTAACAGACAATGGGTCATCAACCACAGAGCGTACATAGCATTCCATCCGATCGTAAAAAATCCAGGTTTTTGGCATTTTTCTAAAAAAATTGGCAGATAAACGCTTTTTGTGTAGTATGCAAAAAACATTAATGCAGAGGGGCTTATGAAGCGTGACTATGGTGGTGTGCTGGAAATGGCAACGCGTGCCAACTCCATGTTGCACGGGCTGAGCAATCACATCGAGCAGCAGCGTCAGGAATTTAACCAGACCGGTTTTTATCAGACTTTCTCACGAAATGCTGTCGCTAACATGCCACTGCTGAGTAAGCATGCGGTTGTTGCTGCCATCAGTGACATGGAAGAAGCTGGCTATCAGTTTGGTAAGAAGCAGACCGGTAGCACCTCACAATATGCATTAACCATTCAGAACGTGGTCGATATTTACCAGCATCGCAAGGTGCCCAAGTACCGTGATAAGCATGAAGGCCCGTTTGTGATCTTTGTGGTTAGCCTTAAAGGCGGCGTCTCCAAAACGGTCAGCACCGTGACGCTGGCTCACGGTATGCGCGCGCATCCTTCTATGCTGCACAATGACCTGCGTATTCTGGTTATTGACCTGGACCCACAAGCGTCCAGTACCATGTTCCTCAGCCATACCAACAGCGTCGGATCGGTACTGGAAACCGCCGCCCAGGCGATGCTTAACGATCTGGATGCCGACCAGTTGCGCGATCAGTTTATCAAGCCAACGGTGATGCCTGGTGTTGATGTGATCCCGGCCTCCATTGATGACGGCTTTGTCGCTAGTGACTGGGAAGAACTGGTCGCACAGCATCTGCCTGGCGTTGCACCTTCCGAAGTGCTGCGCCGTAACGTGATTGATCGTCTGGCGGGTGATTACGACTTTATCTTCCTTGATACCGGCCCACATCTGGATTCCTTCATGCTGAACGCCATTGCTGCCAGTGATGTGCTGCTGACCCCAACACCACCGGCGCAGGTCGATTTCCACTCCACCATGAAGTACCTGACGCGCCTGCCGGAAATGCTGGAGCGCATCGAAGCGGAAGGCGTTGAGCCACGCCTGAAGGCAAATATTGGCTTTATGTCAAAAATGACCTCCAAGCATGATCATCTCACTTCACAAAGTTATGCACGCGAAGTGTTCACTAAATCGATGCTGGATTGCGGTCTGCCGCGACTGGATGGCTTTGAGCGCTGCGGCGAATCGTTTGATACGGTAATCAGTGCTAACCCGTCTTCGTATCCGGGCAGCGCCGATGCGTTACGCAAAGCAAAGCATGAAGCAGAGCAGTTCTCAAGGGCTGTATTTGATCGTATTGAATATATCAGGAGCACCCTGTGAGCAAACCGATCCAGCGCATTGGCCGCAAATTCGGCGACTCCGCCATTGCCAGCATGATCGACAGCAGCAGCCAGTCGCGCACCTTTACCCTCAAATCGGGTATGAAGGCGACCTTCGTGCGGCAGTTGATCCCTCATGATGACATTGAAGCAAAGACCTTTGTCGACCCGAAGATTAACGGGCGCGATCAGAGCACGCTGACGGCAGAATCGCTCAGGGAGATCACCCGCACCATTACGCTGCAACAGTTCTTCCCAGCCATTGGTCGCATTACTACCGACCGCATTGAGATCATGGATGGCTCACGTCGCCGGGCAGCCTGCATTCTTTCCGGAGCCAGTCTTGAAGTACTGGTCACCGCAGATGAACTGAGCATCAGCGATGCCCGTCAGCTGGCGGCAGATATCCAGACTGCCAGAGAGCACAACCTGCGTGAGCTGGGGCTGCGTTTTATGATGATGAACGAACAGGGCATGAGTAAATCGGAGATTGCCATAGCGGAAGGGATCTCGAATGCCAAAGTGTCGCGCGCATTCCAGGCCGCATCGGTACCGGCTGAGTTTATCGAACTTTTCCCGGTGGTGTCCGAGCTGACGCTACAGGATTACCAGCTGCTGCTGGATGTCTGGGAAGAGGCGAAAGCTGAAGCGGTAGACGCCAGCGAGCTGACCCGCCAGATTCAGGAGAAGTTATCCAGCGAGGCTGCACCGAATAAGATGAGTGACGATGAGAAAAAATCGGCCATTCTTAATTACTTTAAAGCCGCCAGAAAACATCTTAAAATGCCCGCGCCTGCGAACAAGACGGTGACAGAAAAACTGGCCACCTTCAGCACCGCCAATACCTATGCACGTCGTAAGACCAACGATGAGAAGCGCACCGTGCAGTATGAATTCAGCCGTTTGCCGAAAGAGGTTACCGAGAAAATCGATGCCTCCATCAAGCAGATACTGGAATCAATGAAGCAGAACAATTCGTAGCATTTGTAAAACCGGCGAGTGCCGGTTTTTATTGCTGCCAGTCACCAGACAATACTCCTCCCTAATCCTCGCTGTAAACGCGACCGCATCGCTGATGGATCCGGCTTCAGACGTTTAAGTTCATGCAGCTGCACAGCTTACTCCGCTGAATGAGGATTAATGCATACGCTGGATGCGAGCGAGGGCCGCCATAAGGCTATTTTTATCCGCTTCGCTGAGGAGGGGGGCGGTGAGCTGGGTGAGCAGCCACGCGCTGTCGTCTTGCGAGAATGCGCTCGCCATCAGGTACTGGCTGATGGCTGTCAATAACTGATTATCCAGCCGCTGTATCTGTTGGCGGGTATCGGCCAGATCCCTGACGGGCTGGTTATCCGGCGTGGACAACCAGTCAGCCCGATAGCGGTACTGAACCGCCTTACTGGCATTCATCAAAGCATGAACAAAGGGTTCGACGGAATGGGGTTCAAGCCCGGCCTGTCGGGCATTTTCCAGCATGTTTTCCAGCACCGCCTGTTCACGCGGCAGATCCTCGACAGGTAAATGGTGCAGCGCTTTATAACCTGCAACCTGCTTCATAACCTGCATGCGCTCATTCAAGGCGGTAGAAAGCGCACCGAGCGATACCGAAGAAACTGAACCTGCAAAAACGTTACTGCACATAAACAGGGAAGAGAAAAAAAATGCCATACATTGTGTCATTTGCCTGCTCCGTAGATAAAACTGGCACTAATTCAGGCGCGAAAAGATAACTCAGTGTGATTATTGTGTTTTCAGGATGTGAATTGTCAGGAGTGTCAAAGCGGTGAGGGCAGGTCGTTAATTTTAAATACTTTTTTGTTTTAGGTGGTCACAAAACCTTCATGTCTTTATGCGATGCTGGCCGGTCGGGGTTCAATGTTGAACGGGCACAGTTGCGTTGTGGCAGAGCCCGCCGTCGCAGCCTTTCCGCCGATGCGTCAGGCCTGATGTCCTTGTCGGGCGAAGAGCCATTACCGGGTAACAGGCGAACAGGGCAGACGGATTTGGCTGGAGTAATCATGTCAGCCACTGCATGCCTGTGGTGATGCGGCGGGAGCAAATTCAGTGCCGTCAACGATAGCCTGACCCTGGGGTCCGACGGCAATCTCAGAGGTGTCAGGCTGGGAAGGAAATGTAATGGGGCCGCCAGTCCGGACGGCCCCATCGTCTAGGGAACGAAAACAGCGCGTACGCAACCCTCTTCTTTATGTTTGAACATCTCGTAACCCCGCGGCGCCTCTTCCAGCGGGAAGCGATGCGTTGCCATAAAGGCCGGGTTCAGTTCATTCCTCGCGACATGCTCCAGCAGACGATGCATATAACGCTGGCCATGCTGCTGTGCCGTGCGGATGGTCAGGCTCTTGTTGATCATCAGCCCTAGCGGAAATTTATCCATTACGCCGTAAACGCCGAGAATAGCAATGTTGCCGCCCTTACGGCAGACATACATTGCCTGACGCAAAGCCGCGCCGACATCGGTTTCGAGATGCAGCATCTGTTTAGTTTTATCGTAAACCTGGCTTAAGCCCTCGCCACGCGCCTCCATGCCGACGGCATCAATGCAGCTGTCCGGACCGCGTCCACCGGTAAGTTCCAGCAGCGCTTCGTTGATGTCCACCTGGGTGTAATCCAGCGCTATGCTGCCCGCGTAATCGCGCGCCATCGCCAGTCGCTCCGGATAACGATCGATCCCAATCACCTGATGAGCGCCCATCAGCCACGCGCTTTGCTGCGCCATCAGACCGACGCCGCCACAGCCCCACACCACCACCGTGTCACCGGGATGGATGTTGCAAAAATCAGCCCCCATATAACCGGTCGGAGCTGCATCGGACAGAAACAGCGCCTGTTCATCGGTCACACCCTCGGGTATGACGAAGCAGTCATTATCGGCAAACGGCACGCGGACATATTCAGCATGTGATCCGGCATAGCCGCCAAATGCGTGACTGTACGCGTAAATGCCGCCGGTGGCATGACCGAGTACGGTTTCACCTTTCTCCCATTGCGGATTGGTATTGTCACAACAGGAAGGCAATTGATGCTGGCAATACCAGCAGGAACCACAGGAGATGAATGAGGGCACCACGACGCGATCGCCACGGCGAATATTTTTTACCGCGCTGCCGACTTCAACCACTTCGCCCATGAACTCATGACCGAGGATGTCGCCTTCGCGCATACTCGGGATCAGGCCGTCAATTACGTGCAGATCGGAGCCGCAGGTGGTCGTCAGCCTGACACGAACAATCGCATCGTGAGGATTTAGCAGACCGGGATCGGCCACGGTTTCGACACTCAGATCGTTGACGCCATTCCAGCATAGTGCGCGCATTTATTTCTCCTTATCCTGTCGTTCAGCGTGGCGACCTGCGGGCTGGCCTTCCAGCGTAGGGATTTCTCCGGTTTCGGCCAGGCATTTGAAGCGATGCAGCGCTTTACTGGCCACCTCTTTGGGCAACAGGTCAAAAACTTTGGTTACTTTTTTACCCAGCGCGCCACCGGGCGGAATAAAACGCAGGGTCAGCGCCAGTTCTGTTCCCCATTCACCAGGGGCCGGGCGTAGCAGCAGTTCGCCCTCGTTAGGGATATCAGCGCCCTCCAGCGAACGCCAGGCGATGATTTCACCGGGCTGTGCTTCGACAATCCGGCTTTCCCACGCATAGTGTTTGCCCAATGGACCGTCAATCTGCCAGTGTGCATCGCTTTTATTAACCGGGGTTACCCTGGCAAAGTGGCTCATAATGCGCGGCAGGGTGTCAGGCTCAAGCCACAGCGCAAAAAGCTCGGTCGCGGGCCGTCCTACAGTGATCCAGCGCCGCAGCGTAAGCGTATTGTCGCTGGTGGTTGCTTGAGATTTTTTGGCCAAAGGGTCCTCCGATAGCAGGCTCATTCGAACGGAAATCACTGAGATGAGTTAAGAACAGCCTGTGCAATTTTGCGAGCGAAGCCGTGACGTTATGGCGTTACCACAGGTAACGCATTTTCTGTGCCAGACACCGCAGTCAGCCGCACAGGAAAACCCTTCCGGATGGCAGGATTATGTATAATGCCCGCAGCAAAGAGGCATCTGTTTTAGCAGCAAATAGAGGTGGATATGTCTGCGTCTCAAACTTCTACCGGTGGTAAAAGTGTGGTTGATTTGGTGCTGAGTTTAGAGGGGCAGGTGGCAAGCTGCCCGACAGTGAACTGGCACAAAGGACTGAAAGGTAAAACCAAAATGGCGCTGGAAAAAATTAACGGCGCATTCGACGCAAAACGCATCAGCGCGGAAGAGAGTCTGCACCTGAAACAGCGGGTCTACAGCGTCCAGGATAAATTAATCGAGCTGGCATTGTGGTAATTGGCTACTTTCCTTCCTCTTCTGACATCATTTGCTGGCCCGGCTGGAAATCATCGGGTGTAAAAAAGTGATATTTCAGCACGCAGCGTCGCTGTGCTTTTTCCGCACTTCTCAGTGAGGGCGCGTTGCCAGGAAGTATCGCACCTGTCAGAAGCGCGCTATCGCCATAGCGGTGATGAAGCTGGCGCAGCAACAGCTGCTGAGCATGGGCTGCCAGTCCCTGGCCACGATAGGCTGGCAAAATAACTTCATCCAGAATCTGAAACCCCTCAATAAATCCCACGCGGCGCATCGCGCAAATAATCAGCCCCACCAGCATGCCCTGGCAGATAATCAGAAATACGTTGCCCTGAGCGATATCTTTAGCCAGTTCCCGCTTATTCGTGGCCAGCAACTGATGTCTGATCGCGGGCAGGGCGCGCCAGCTGGCGCGATATGCACGATTGATCGTGGTCAGGCAGACTGGATAAGCTTTCCGCGTGGCAGGCAACAGCGAAATATCAGGCCGGGTGATGGCAGAAAGCGATTCCGGATGATTCAGGAAGATCAGCTGATCGGGAGTGCCAATAGCGAGGTGGGCGGCGGGCAGTAAAATCCGAAGATATCGCGGGTTCAGCGCCTGCCACGCCTGCACGATGGCGCAGGCAACCTGATGGTTTATCGCACCGTCCATCGCGACGACATCGATAAATGGCTGGTCCGGATCGCCGCCGAGATAGCGCGGTCCGGTAAGATAACGATGACCCTCAATGTGGAGTTCACGTTGCAGGAAATAGCGCTGTGGCAGTCCGGTTTCACGCCAGGGAAAAGCGGCAGAGAAACGGGCATCACGGCACCACGCCTGCTGCTGCGTCAGCCACGTAATCAGCCAGCCCCTGAGCCGGTTCGGTGAAACCGGCAGGCTTTGGTAGCGCGATACCATATATTCCAGCATACGAATCCCACCTTATTGCCCGCATCAGGTCCAGCATAGAGGAAAGCTATCGGTTCAGCATCGGGTCTGGTACTCCTCTTTCATCAGGCCAGACAGCCAGTCATCCTGCCATTTACCGGCCAGGAAAAAGTTCTGCCGTAAGGTCCCTTCCTGCACGAAGCCGGCCGAGAGCAGCGCCTTCCGTGAGGCAATATTGCCTGCTGTGACGGTTGCCACCAGCTTGCGGTAACCCTGCTGAGCAAAGCAAAACCGCAGCACCGCATGCAGCGACTCACTACCGTATCCTTTGCCATGAAAGTCAGCGGCGAGAATAAAACCAAACTCCGCAATGCCGTTTCCCCGATCGAAAAATCCGCTGAACCCTGCCGGCAAACCTGAGGTTTTTTCCTCCATCACCAGACAGAGCCAGTGGTCACAGCCTTTATGCCAGGCGGGTAAGCGAACGTCAAACGAATGGGTTCTGATCTCTTCAGCAGAACGCGGGTCGGTGATGTATCTCATTACGGATTCATCCTGACTGACTGCCAGATAGAACGGCCAGTCCTGCTGATTCAACAGCCGGTAATGCAGTCGGGCGGAAGTGATCTCATCGGGTCGCATCGGGCCACTCCTTGCAGGCTGGTTCCACGGCGAAGGTGCATGCCAGAAAGCTAACACAGCCGCTGGATAAGCGGGAGTTAAACTCTCCTGCCTGTTGCGCTGTCAGGGTGCGTCGTTGTGGTATCGCTTCCATAATAATCAGGATGCTTTCGCCATTTGTTTAAATAAACAGCATTTAAGCTTTTTAATTTAATCGATTATAAGTTTAACTTACTGATATTTAATATATATTTAATATATTTTTACACTATGCCACGAAAATACAATGTAAATGACATGTGATAGCGTTTACACTTGCGCTGAAGTTTCTTTACATTTCCTCTTTTTCACCAAGGTTAATTACATGTCACGGGTATCCCGAACACTCAATTTGTTAACGCTGCTGTTTTCTGTCGCCTGCTCTGCCTGGCTGCTGATCGGCGGCGTCTGGTTACTATCGCTGGGCGGTAGCGCGTATTACCTGATCAGCGGTCTGGCGATGGCAGTCTTTAGCGTGCTGCTGTGGCGCAGAAAACGCAGGGCGCTCTATCTCTATGCCGCGATTCTGATCGTCAGTGCGTTGTGGGCGTGGCAGGAAGCGGGCAGCGACTACTGGACGCTGGTTCCGCGACTCGACGTGTGGGTACTGCTGGGGATCTGGCTCATTTTGCCTTTCAGTTATCGTCAGTTTGGCCCGGCCGGGAAAAACCGCTGGCGGCGATGATCATCGCCTTGCTGGCTAACGGCGCGCTGCTGGTGGGATCGTCACTGCACGATCCACAGGAAATAAACGGCGAATTACCCCTGACCGATCGCACACCAGCCGTTTCGTCAGTACCCGCGGAAGACTGGACCGCCTATGGCCGCACGCAGGAAGGCGTGCGTTACTCGCCGCTGAAGCAGATCAATGAGCATAACGTGCAGAACCTGCAGGTGGCCTGGCAATATCACACAGGCGATGTCAAAACCGCTAACGATCCGGGTGAGATAACCAATGAAGTGACGCCGCTCAAAGCGGGCAACATGCTCTATCTCTGTACGCCACACCAGATTCTGCTGGCGCTGGACGCGGTGAGCGGCAAAGAGAAATGGCGCTTTGACCCGAGACTCAAATCCGATCCGTCATTCCAGCACATTACCTGCCGTGGCGTGTCATACCATGAAATGCCAGCGGTGCAGCAGAATAGCGCCTCACAGCCAGCTCACTGTGCGCGTCGTATCTTTCTGCCAGTGGATGATGGCCGTCTGATTGCGCTTGATGCCGCCTCAGGTGAGCGTTGCGAGAACTTTGCCAACCACGGCGAACTGAACCTGCAGCATCAGCAGCCCAATGCTTATCCGGGCGGCTATGAGCCGACTTCGCCACCGATTGTCACCGACAAGGTGGTGATTGTAGCGGGCTCGGTCACCGATAACCTGTCAACCCGCGAGCCGTCTGGCGTTATCCGCGGTTTCGATATCGACAGCGGTAAGCTGGTCTGGGCGTTTGACCCGGGCGCGAAAGATCCGAATGCGCTGCCGGCAGAAGGGGAAACCTTCAGTGCCAACTCGCCTAACTCCTGGGCACCGGCGGCGTACGACGCTCAGCGTGACATCATCTATCTGCCGATGGGCGTCGCGACGCCAGATATCTGGGGCGGCCATCGCACCCCGGAGCAGGAGCGTTATGCCAGTGGTCTGCTGGCGCTGCATGCCTCCACCGGTAAGCTGGCCTGGTTCTATCAGACCGTACACCACGATCTGTGGGACATGGATTTGCCGTCTCAGCCGACACTGGCAGATATCACTGATAACAGCGGCAAGCGTGTTCCGGTGGTGTATGTTCCTGCTAAAACCGGCAACATTTTTGTTCTGAACCGTGAAACCGGTCAGCCGGTGGTGCCTGCACCGGAAACCCCGGTGCCGCAGGGACCGGCGAAAGGCGATCATCTCAACCCGACCCAGCCTTTCTCGCAACTTACCTTCCGGCCGAAGCAGAACCTGCAGGGCAAGGATATGTGGGGCGCAACGATGTTTGATCAGCTGGCGTGCCGCGTGATGTTCCATCGCCTGCGATATGAAGGACCGTTTACCCCGCCTTCAGAGCAGGGCACACTGGTGTTTCCAGGTGATTTCGGCATGTTCGAGTGGGGCGGAATTGCCGTTGATACCGACCGTCAGATTGCGATTGCCAACCCGATGGCGATGCCGTTTATCTCCCGCCTGGTACCGCGTGGGCCGGGTAATCCGATAGAGCCTGGCGCGGCGGGTGCAGCAGGTTCTGGTTCGGAAGCGGGTGTCCAGCATATGTATGGCGTACCCTATGGCGTTGAACTGAATCCGTTCCTGTCACCCTTAGGTCTGCCGTGTCTGCAGCCTTCATGGGGCTTTGTCTCGGCCATCAATCTGCAGAATCATCAGATCGTCTGGAAGAAACGCATTGGTACGGTACGCGACAGTGCGCCGGTTCCGCTGCCGTTTAAAATGGGTGTTCCGATGTTAGGCGGTCCGGTGACGACCGCAGGCAATGTCTTCTTTGTTGCCGGTACGCTGGATAACTACCTGCGCGCCTACAGCGTGCGTGACGGTAAACTGCTGTGGCAGGCCCGACTGCCGGCGGGTGGGCAGGCGACGCCGATGACCTATGCGGTTAACGGTAAGCAATACGTAGTGATTATGGCGGGCGGACACGGCTCCTTTGGCACCAAAATGGGCGATACGCTGATCGCTTATGCGCTGCCGTAATCCCGGTTAATCTGTGCCATTAAGCCCTCGCCGGTCTGCCCGGCGGGGGCTTTTTTTTGCTGAGAACGCTGGGCTGTCAGGCCAGGTCTCTGCTTCCTTGCTACGCTTGAGCCGCCCCCCTTGTGATTAAGAGAGCAAATCGGATGGATCTGAAACAGATTGACGCTGCGGCCTGGCGCACGCTGGGCGAGGCTGCCGGCGATCCCCAGGCGGAATTTCGCTATCTGACACTCTGTACCGTTGATGCCGCTCGTCGACCACAGGCGCGCACCCTGGTGCTGCGTCAGGTCGATAGCGTCATGCGGTCACTGACTTTTCATACCGACGTACGCAGTCCGAAGTGGCAGGAGATGATGGCGAATCCGCAGGTGACGGTGCTGGGATATGCCTTGCAGACCCGGCTGCAGTTGCGCCTGCAGGGACGAGTCGAACTGTATGCGCAGGACAGTGATATCGCCCTGGCCGCGTGGTCGCGGTTACCGGCACACACCCGCAAAACCTACAGCGGCGGACCGCCAGGCGAAGAGACAGAGAGTGAACCGCAGGTTGCAATGCCAGCTTTGACTGGCGAAGCGGGCAGACCGCATTTTGGCGTAGTGGTGATGCGGGTCAGCGAGCTGGACTGGTATCAGCTACAACGAGATAACAATCAGCGGGCGCTGCTGACCTATTCGACGGACGGCACATTAGCCAGTGGCCAGCGCATCACCCCCTGAGCGGCGACGTCCGATCCCGGTCTACACTCACTGAACGCGCACTTTCAAAACGACGAGGTCAACGTGGGTTCAGTAAACAATCGGGGCCAGTCCCCTTTTATTGATGGTTTTCAGTTGCAGGATGTCACGCTGGATAACGGCATTACGCTGCGGGTTGCTACGGGCGGCAGCGGGCCGGTGCTGGTGATGCTGCACGGCCATCCGCAAAATCACCTGTGCTGGCATAAAGTGGCGCCGGTGCTGGCACAGCATTACACCGTCGTCCTGCCCGATCTACGCGGCTATGGCGACAGCGATAAACCGGCCAGCGATGCGCAGCATCGGCCCTATTCAAAACGGGCGATGGCGCAGGATATTGCGCTGCTGATGACGGCGCTTGGTCACGAGTGTTTTGCGTTTGTCGGACACGACCGTGGCGCCAGGGTCGGGCATCGGCTGGCGCTTGATTATCCTGATCGCGTCAGCGCCTGCACATTTATCGATATTGCGCCGACAGCCACCATGTATCAGCACACTAACCGGGAGTTTGCTACCCGTTATTTCTGGTGGTTCTTTCTGATCCAGCCCGCGCCGTTACCTGAAACGCTGATTGGGTCAAACATCGAATTCTTTCTGCGGCAGCATATCCGGGCGCAACTTAACGTCGCCGATGCCACGCCCGAAGCGATCCTGAACGATTATCTGCGCTGTTATCAGCATCCGGCGATGATACATGCGGTGTGTGAGGATTATCGCGCCAGCGCGAGCATTGATTTAGTGGATGATGCCGCCAGCGAAGGACAGCGAATACGCTGTCCGCTGTTGCTGCTGTGGGGAGAGCAGGGCACGGTCGGCCAGCTTTACGATGTGCCGCAAACCTGGGCTGATAAAGCCACACATGTTGAAGGACGAACATTACCCTGTGGCCATTCGCCACAGGAAGAGGTGCCAGTGGAATTCCTTTCTGCACTGCAGGTTTTCCTTTCGTCAGCAGGCTAAAGCCACTGGCATCTTATTACACTGTTTAAGTCGCCAGCCAGCGTGCTGGCTTTCTTTTTTCTGCCGCACCGCTTAGCGTATTTTAGCGCCACGTTACCCTTATATTGTGACTTTTTTCTGCAGTATCCTTTCTTTTGGCTTCGCTTGTGCCAGGCTTTAATTTCTCCTGAAGCAGGCAGTTATGCTTCAAAGCGGGAAAAGAGTTACCGATCTCGCTGCACTATTTTCTCCGCATGACGTTCTCAGGAATACGGGCAGGTTAACCATGAATAATCAACCTCCTGAATCACCAGGGGCAGAGGAAAACGAACAGCGACTCAGGCTGGCGGAAGAGAAGCTTGAGGTAACGAAGCAGCAGGTCAGTGACGGCCATGTTCGGGTTACCCGGCGAGTAACAGAGCATGAAGAAAAAATCGCCCTGCTGCTCAGGCAGCAGACCGCTGAAATAACGCGAGTCCCAAAATCGGAACGGCTGACGACGATGCCGGAAATTCGTGAAGAAAACGGCGTGATCATCATTCCTGTGGTCGAAGAGGAAGTTGAGATTATCCGCCGGTTGGTGCTGAAAGAGGAACTACATATCCGCAAGGTGGTCAGCCAGGTTCCGCTGGAACAGGTTGTCACCCTGAAAAAACAGTACGCTCAAATAGACAGACATCAGAACCCAGAACAGTCTGAATCCATCACCGAGGAGAAAACCATGGCGCGTGAAACAATTGTAACAATGTTCAGTAATGTCTCACTGGCAGAAGGCGCAAAACGCAACCTGATTAAAGCGGGTTTCCTGGACGATGACATCGATATCATTTCCGGGGAGCGCCTGCGCACCGAAGGGCAGGAAGCGCGTCATCCGGGCTTCTGGCAGCGTCTGTTCGGCAATACGCTGGAAGAAGATCAGGCTGAAGTGTATGAAGACGCAATGCGTACCGGCGGTGTAGTGCTGTCGCTACGCGCGGATGAAGATCAGTTGCCGCGTGCGCTGGGCATTCTCGATGCGCATGAGGAGCTGACCGAACACAGCGCAGCCTTGCCAGAGGATTATGCCGCCGATGACGGACTGACCACTGCGCCAGGCGCATCACTGAACCAACCCGCGTCTGGCAGCGATCTTAGCGGCAGTCAGCCGTACAGCGCGACCGTGCGACCTTCACTGACCGGTGATGAAAGCGAAGAAGATGTGCTGCGTCTGGCCGAAGAGCGGCTGGAAGTGGGTAAAAGACTGGTCAGCGAAGGCTCAACCCGGGTACGTCGCTACACCGTCACCGATCAGGTCTCTGAAAATGTGTCGCTGCGTGAGCAGCATGCGGAGATTTTCCGCCGTCCGCTGAGCGAAACCGGTGCGCCGGATCAGGTCGACTGGTCAGACAAAACTATCGAAGTTGAAGAGACGCACGAACAACCGGTGGTCAACAAGACGGCGCAAATCATTGAGGAAGTGATTCTGCGTAAAGAGCAGAGCGATCGGGTCGAAACCATTAATGATTCGGTACGTCGTCAGGAAGTGGATATTGACCATGCCACCACGGATAACGTCGCCGGTAACCGGACCGCGACCGATCCGCTACTCGATACCACTCCTAATGCCCGCACTGATCATGACAGCCCGGCAGTGACGCCGGCGGGTGGCCTGTCTGGCCGCGAGCCGGCGCATCACGAGGGTGTGATGGATAAAGCGGGCGATAAAATTGCCGAAGCTAAAGAGAAGGTTGAAGACAAATTTAAAAAGCCGTAGGGCTGCAGTCTTATCCTGCTCAGTCTGCTGCCCGTATCCGCTGATACGGGCATTTTTTGCCCTTAGCGCAGCGGAGCGTTAACCCGCAATGCGTCCAGTTCACGTGCATCGTGACTGCAAAAAAAGGTAATTTCGCTGCCGTGCTGGCAGGAAAGCTCGCGCAGTCGCCGCTGATTGTGCCGCCGTGCTGCATTGTCCATCGCCATCATCCACTGATAAAAGCGCAGACCCGGCGTACAGTGGCGCGCTGGCTGACGCATCTCACCGCGATAAAACCAGGCGTCACCGCCGTGCAACAGCCAGCCATCGGGCTGCTGAATCGCGATACCGGCATGGCCTGGCGTGTGACCTGCCAGCGGCACCAGCAAAATCTCCGGTGGCAAATCGCGCAGTCCCTGCACCGCCTCAAAGCCAAACCACTTTTCCCCCAGCGGCTGATAGGTTTCCCAGTTGCTGATCCCGCCCCACTGGCCGGGACGATAGCGCTCACGCGATAGCCAGCTATGCCGCTGATGGGCAGTATCAACCTCCTGCTTTAACAGATGGATGCGCGCCTGCGGAAAATCCGTTAAGCCCCCAGCATGGTCAAAATCGAGATGGGTCAGAATGATGTGGCGTACATCCTCAGCCCTGAAACCCAGCGCGGTAATCTGTGCCAGCGCGGTCAGCTCTTCGCGGCGC
Organism: Pantoea conspicua; assembly: GCF_002095315.1. Classification (GTDB taxonomy): domain Bacteria; phylum Pseudomonadota; class Gammaproteobacteria; order Enterobacterales; family Enterobacteriaceae; genus Pantoea; species Pantoea conspicua. Next base: position 9,307 of record NZ_MLFN01000049.1, on the reverse strand, counting down.
TGAATGTTATTCATGGCACGGAAAAAACCGGACAAGCGGCTGCCGGGTGCCCGCATATCCTGACGGCCAAACCCGGTATCGACCAGCACCAGACCTTCGCGGTCGGTCTCAATCAGCAGACAGTGGCACACCAGTTGGGCCGTCAGGCCTTTGCTGAATCCGTCATAGAGCGCGCCGCCCAGCGGACACATACAACCACAGTTGAGATGGTGAATTTTCATCTGGCCTCCATAAGGTCAATACACAAGATACGACGCGGGCCCGGCCAGCCTGGCGCGTGGCACGTCTGTCTGGCTTTAGAGTGTAGAAAGGGATGACGCAGTAGGCGGAGCGGTGCAGCGGATAACCGGGCAAAATTGCCGGTTATCCGCGAGAAATTGGCGATTTAACGGTGGAACAGCGGGAATGCGCCGGTCAGGAGACCGCCAGCCATCAGCATCAGGCTGACCAGAATCCCTATTTAATTGCAAAGCGCTGGTGATTGCCGATATCGACTTTCGCCAGTCCGACCAGCAGGTAGACCGACGGCACCAGCGGGCTGAGCAGCTGGAACGGCTGTCCAACAATCGACGCGCGGGCGATTTCCTCTGCCGAAATGCCGTAACTGGCAGTGGTCTGGGCGATAACCGGCAGAATGCCAAAGCAGAACGCGTCATTGGACATAAAGAAGGTAAACGGCAAGCTGACCAGTGCGGTGAACACCGCCAGATAAGGCCCGAAGCTGTGCGGGATCACTGCCAGCTGACTCTTCGCCATTGCGTCGACCATGCCGGTTCCGGAGAGAATACCAGTGAACACGCCGGCAGCAAAAATCAGCGAGGTCACGGCCAGCACATTACCGGCATGGGCGCCAATGCGGGCTTTCTGCTCTTCCAGCGACGGATAATTGAGCTTCACCGCAACCGCAAAGGCCAGCATGAACAGGATCTGGATCGGCATCAGCCCAATCACCAGCAACACCAGCAGCAGGGAGGTCAGAATGAAGTTAGGCCAGAACATCTTCGGACGGCGATTAGCGGCGCACTCTTCAGCATCACCCAGTCCCAGTTCGATATTATCAAGATGATGATCTTTCAGAGTCATCACGCCCAGACGCTTACGTTCACGCAGGCTAAACAGCACCGCCATTGCCACCAGGCTCATGCAGGCCATCAGCATGGCGGGCAGCATCGGAATGAAGATGTCGAGCGCAGCAGGGAGTGGGTTTTTATGATAAAAAAAATTAACGATTCAGGGCGCAGGAAAGCCTGCTGCGCGTGGGCGCAGCAGGGAAAGGGGAGAGTAATCAGTTAAACACCATGCCGCCATCAATCAGTAACGCCTGTCCGGTCATGTAATCTGAGTCGGGGCCCGCGAGGTAGGCGACACAGGCTGCCACATCTTCCGGCTCGGAGAGGCGTCCAAGGGTAATGCGTTTGGCAAATTCCTCAGTACCGTAACCAGCCGGTTTTCCGGCCGCTTCAGAGATCTGCCGGTCGATCTCTTCCCACATCGGCGTTCTGACAATGCCGGGGCAGAAAGCATTGACCGTGATACCGGCAGACGCCAGATCGCGCGCGGCAGTCTGCGTCAGGCCACGCACCGCAAACTTACTGGAGCTGTAGATGGCGAGTTCCGGGTTACCGACATGACCGGCCTGCGAACAGGCGTTGATGATTTTACCGCCGTGGCCTTCGGTAGCAAACGCCTTGATGGCAGCCTGCATGCCCCAGATCACCCCTTTCACATTGACGTTGTAGACTTTATCTACTACCGCTTCGGTGATCTCCGCGATCGGCGTAGAAGGCGCAATGCCCGCATTATTAACGATAACATCAAAGCCGCCCAGCGCCTGGCGCGCCTCCTCAACGGCATGCATCACCTGATCACGCTGGGAGACATCGACTTTCAGCGCCACCGCTTTACCGCCACTCTGAATGATCTTCTCTGCCATCTGGCGGGCAGTTTCAGGGTTGAAATCAGCCACAGCCACGGCAAAGCCATCTCTGGCGAGGCGCAGGGCGATAGCTTCACCAATTCCCTGTCCCGCACCGGTAACAAACGCCACTCTGGTTTTCATCATCATATCCTTTCAGGTTGAAATTAAAGAAGCTGGCTCAGATGCAGCTGGCCCATCAGCAGGGGGTTGTCCGCATAATCGACCGGTACCGCCACTACGGCCGGCCCCTGAACATCCATCGCCTTACGCAGAGTCGGTTCAAGTTCTGCCGCACTATTGACCGCAAAACCGGCAGCGCCAAACGCTTCGGCATAGACCTTGAAATCGACCGGACCAAACTTCACGCCGGAGACACGCTGATATTTCTTCTCTTCCTGCATCGCTACCATGTTGTAGGCATTGTCGACCCAGACGATATGCAGAATATTGGCCTTCAGCCGCACCGCCGTTTCCAGCTCCATGCTGGATTGCAGGAAACCGCCGTCGCCCGACACCGACACCACCTTGCGCTGAGGATCGACCAGCCAGGCGCCAATCGCCCACGGCAGCGCCACGCCCATCGTCTGCTGACCGTTGGAGATCATGATCTGGCGGGCACGGAAACTGTAGAGATAGCGGGCGATCCAGATGTGGAAGCTGCCCATATCGACGGTCAGGCTGACATCGCTGTTAATGATGTCCTGCATGGCGCGCACAATCCGTAACGGATGCAGAGCAAACTGATCAAGGCTGGCACCCTGCATCGCCAGTAGTTTGCGCTGCTGTTGCCGATCCTCCAGCACGCTGGCCGCTTCCGGGCTGAGCTGAAGCGGCGCGGTAATGCGGGTTGTCAGCTTACGCAGCGTGGCAGCGATATCACCGACCAGTTCTGCGTCTGGCAGATAGCGGTTGTCGGTTTCGGCAGGCATAACGTCAATGTGAATCAGCGTCGCATTGCCGGTGTTCCACATTGCCGGTTCATACTCCACCGGGCTGTAACCAATGGTGATGATCAGATCGGCCTGTTGCAGCAGCCGGTCTCCGGCCTGGTTGTTAAATAATCCGACGCGTCCGGCAAAGCGGGAGAAATGTTCCTGCCTGACCGCGCCCGCCGCCTGATAGGTGCTGGTCACCGGAATATGGCTGCTGTTCAGCAGGTGATGAATCGCCTCACTGTTTTCCGGCTGACTCGCCATCAGTCCCAGCAGGATCACCGGGTTTTTCGCCGCCGCAATCGCCTGGCCGACCGCATCAATCATCGCATCGGGCGCGGCGCCGGGCACCGGGCGGCCTTTGCTGCTCAGGGCCCGGCCGGTGACGGGCTGATCGACAATATCCTGTGGCAGGCTGATGAACGCGCCGCCACCGCGACCGTGCTCGGCGTGGCGGAAGGCATTCGACAGGCATTCAGACAGCGCGGCCGGATCGGTCACCTCTACCGCATATTTGGTGACCGGACGAAACATTGAAACGGTGTCCATGCTCTGGTGCACCTGCTTGGCGCTGTCAGAACGCTTTACAGCACCGCCGATCGCCACCACCGGATCGCCTTCGCTAGTGGCGGTTGCCATACCGGTGATCAGATTGGAACAGCCGGGGCCGGAGGTGACCAGCGCGACGCCAGCGTTGCCGGTCAGACGGCCAATCGCCGCTGCCATAAACGCCGCGTTGGCTTCGTGGCGCACCGGGATAGTCTGAATCGAGGAATCCAGCAGGGAGTCAAAAACCTTATCAATTTTCGCCCCGGGAATACCGAACACGTGGCTCACGCCCTGTGCTTCAAGTTGCGCGACCACCAGGTCGGCCCCGCAGGTCCAGAGTGTGCTGTCGGTAGGATTTTTCATCTTCATTCCTCTGTTTAGCTTTCAACTGCGCGAATGGCGGCGTCGAGATTGGCGGGATTGAGGTTGGCATTGAGAAAATCGCTGTCCTGAGGCAAATCGACCACCAGTTTGTTGATGGCGCCAAAGGTCAGGGTTCCCTGTTCCAGCGCATAATCGAGAATGTGGCCGCCGCCTTCGCGATCGTCAGTGATAAAATGTTCGTGATAACCGGCCACGTTGATGCCCTGCATATACTGCGGTGTACGGAAGCCAATCAGCTCGCCCGCGCGCTGGCTGAAGGTGAAGGTTGGCTGGTTGCCGAGCACTTCCGGCATTGAACGATAAGGACGGCACTGGCAGGGGACGGTGCGGGTCTCAACCCGGCTGAAGCGTCCGCTGATACGCAGCGCACAGAATTGATTGTCGGAGGTGATTTCACTGTCGATAACACGGTGGATCGCTTCGCGCGAGACCGGCCGTTCAAATTCATACCGATGCTGTGGTTTGAAAAAAGTCATTACCGCAAACGGGGTTTTCTGTTGTGGATCGGCTGGATGCGCGCTGCCGTCTGAATGCAGTTGATAGACCTGGCTGTCAAAGGCGATCAGTTCGCCATCCAGCCGGTTAAAGGTGCCTAAGCCAAAATCGCCCTTGCGCAGCAGGTCAGCGATCCGGGTATTGCCATCGTAAACGCCGCTCAGCAGCGCACTCATCAATGAGGTCTGATAGATAACACTTTCTGGTGTATCCTGGGCGAGTTTTAAGACAGTATATTTCAGTTGATCTTCACAGGAACAATCAGATACATAATTGTTCATTTAATGCCTCATAGGTTAACCGTTAAGCCGTGTTAACCTAATGTTGAACCGATTCAGTCGGTGGGTCCAATAGCAAAACCTGTTAACTTTGAGACGTTTTTAATATGGAACTGCGTCATCTGCGTTATTTTGTCGCTGTCGCTCAGACGCTTCATTTCACCCGGGCTGCTGAAATGCTGGGGATTTCGCAGCCGCCGTTGAGTCAGCAAATACTCCGGCTGGAGCAGGAGATCGGGACGCCGCTGCTGAAGCGGCTGACGCGCGGCGTTGAGCTTACCGAAGCGGGTGAGGCTTTCCTCGAAGAGGCACAGCAGATTGTCCAGCTGGCCGATCATGCGCTGGAAAATGCGCGAGGCATTGCCCGCGGTATCAGTGGCCAGATGTCGCTGGGGTTTGCCAGTTCGGTGGCGTTTAGTCCCCGGATATTTGCGTTAATCCATCAGTTTAAGGCGCGCTATCCGGCGATGGAGCTACTGACGCGTGAAGAGAACATGGCGCTGCTGATGCAGGATTTACAGGAAGGCTTGCTGGATGCGGCGTTTATCCGCCTGCCGTGCGAGAGCAGCAAGGCGTTTAACCTGCGGGTGATTTCCACCGAGAGAATGCTGGTTGCGTTACCGCGTCAGCACCCACTCAGTCAGGCTCCGGCGGTGGCGCTGTCGGCACTGGCGCAAGAAACGCTGGTGATCTTCCCTCGCGAGGTGGCACCCAGCCTGTATGAACTGATCGTCAGCGCCTGCCTGCGGGCGGGTTTTTCGCGCCAGGCTTTTCAGCAGGCACCGCAGATCACCTCATCGCTCGGCATGGTGGGCGCCGGATGCGGTGTTGCGCTGGTGCCGGAGTCGATGCGCTGTGTGGGAAATCCTCAGGTCAGCTTCTGTGAAATCGAAAACAACACGCTGTTCACCGACGTGGCGTTCGCCTGGCGGCGCTACCATCCGTCAAAAGCGGTGCTGCATCTGCTGTCGCTGCTGGCGGAGAAACCGTCGGCCTGAGACCAGACGGCGTTGATAAGCGCAGGCTATTGAACTGAGCACAATAACCGACTGGCACCGCGCGTCCGGGTTGCGAATAATCGCACCATGACTACATACCGCGTTAGAGTCGGGTTTCACAACCCGTCAGCCCTGACATTCAGGCAACTGGATGAGATTCTGGAGCCGCAGCGATTCTGGAGAACAGATTCGACCAGCGGCAGGTTCCGCTATTTCATGGAGTATGAGTATCAATCTGACATACGCGATCTCTGTTCAGTTTGTTCGCTGGCCTATACTCAGGCCTGCAAAGTCAGGAAATGCCCGCTAATCCTGGTTGAAGTGATGAAGTAACCGGGTCCTCCGATCCCGCCCTGCGGGGGATCGGACTGTCACCCTGAATCACACTGGCTTCCTGTTCATTAGCAGACTCAGCGACGCGGGCAGCACCGTCAGCGTGACCAGCGTTCCGGTCACCAGACCACCAATAATCGCAAACGCCATCGGTCCCCAGAAAACCTGATGTGAGATCGGGATCATGCCGAGGATCGCGGCGCAGGCGGTCAGCAGAATGGGTCTAACACGGTGCTCTGCTGCTTGCCTGATTGCTTCATCAGGCGGCAATCCGGCGCGGGCATTGGCATCGACTTCACTGATCATGATCACCGCGTTGCGGATGATGATGCCAGCCAGCGCGATAATGCCCAGTAGCGCAACAAACCCCAGCGGGGTGCCAGCCGGCAGCATGGCTAGCACAATGCCCGGCAGCCCAAAGGGTGCCATGCAAAGCGCCAGCAACATGCTGGAGAAACGCTGTAGCTGGATCATCAGCAACACCAGCATAACGCAGAGGGTGATCGGTAGCAGGGCGAACACCGAGCCGTTACCCTTGTCCGATTCCGCTACCACGCCACCTTCTTCAATCCCGTATCCCGCGGGCAGTGCGGCGCGCAGCGAGGCGACTTGCGGAGCGAGCTGCTGCGACACGGTTTCAGCGCGCTGGCCGGGCGCGATATCGGTCTGTACGGTGATGTAAGCCAGCCGCTGGCGTCGCCAGATCACCGGGTCGTCCACCCCCCACTTCAGCGTAGCGACCTGGCTCAGCGGGACTTTTTGCCCGCTGGCGGTGGTGAGCATCAGGCCTGCCAGCACTGCGGTATCCTGCCGCTCGCGATCGTTGCCGCGCAGCACTACGTCAATCAGCCGGTTGCGGTCGCGCAGTGTAGTGACCACGCTGCCGGACATCACGGTGTTAAGAGCAGAGGCAATACGGTCAGATGAGAGCCCGACCGCGCGGGCAGCGGTCTGATTCACCGCCAGAGTGATGACCCGTTCCGGTTCGCCGGCGGTGAGATTCACCTCTCGGGTGAGTGGAGAATGTGCAATCACCGCCGCCAGCTGGTCGGCAGCCTGTCGTACTTTGGCGTTGTCCGGACCGGTAATGCGATACTTCAGCGGCCAGCCGACCGGCGGGCCGAGTTCGAGCGGTGATATCCGGGTGGTGATGTCGCTGAAATCATGCGCCATCACCTGTTCGAGCCGCTTGCGCAGCCGATCGCGCGCGGTCAGGTCTTTTGCCACCACCACCAGCTGGGCGGTATTTTCATTATCCAGCAACACATCCATCGGCAGATAAAAGCGCACGGCACCTGAGCCAACGTAACTGGTAAAGTTGGCAACGTCAGGATTGTTGCGGATTGCCTGTTCCAGTTGTTCAGTACGGCGCGCCGTTTCAGCCTGTGCGGTATTGGCGGGCAGCGTAAGGCTGACCAGCAGTTCGGGGCGGTCGGAGGCCGGAAAAAACTCACCCTGCATAAAGGTGGTGGCGTAAAGACTGATCAGCAATACCCCCAGCGCTGCACCGAGCGTGATTAATCGGTGTTGCAGGATCTGCTCCAGCAGCCGGTGGTAAGCGCGCATCAGGAGACCTGGCGGGCGGTGTGCCTTCAGATTGCCTGCCGACAACAACCAGCTTCCGGTCAGCGGTGAAAACAGCACTGCAACGACCCAGGAGCAGAGCAAGGCCAGGGTGATCACCACAAACAGCGAGTAGCAATATTCTCCGGCGCTGGAGGCAGCGAATCCTACCGGTATGAAACCCGCTATCATCACCAGCGTGCCGGTCAGCATCGGGAAGGCAGTAGTTTTAAAGGCATAGGTGGCGGCCTGCCATTTGCTGTCGCCCGCCTCCAGCCGCGCGATCATCGCTTCCACGGTGATCATGGCGTCATCTACCAGCAATCCCAGCGCAATGATCAGCGCGCCTAGTGAGATCCGTTGCAGGCCGATACCGGCAAATAACATGCCGGTGAAGGTCATTGCCAGCACCAGTGGGATGGCGGCGGCCACCACCAGACCGGCCCGCAGCCCCAGCGACACAAACGAGACCGCTAATACAATCACAATCGCCTCGCCCAGCACCCGGACAAAGCCGCTGACCGCTGTTTTGACCACTGCAGACTGATCGGCAACCCGGGTCAGCGTAATGCCGTGGGGCAATTGACTGGCTAATCGGGTCATCCGCTGGTTCAGCTGCTGACCAAAATCGAGCATATTGCCGCCAGAGGCCATGGAAATGGCCAGTCCGATGGCTGGCTCACCGTTGACCCGAAAGGCGGGAGCAGGCGGCTCGGCGGGCTGCAGGCTGACGGTTGCCAGATCGGTCAGCGGTATAAAGCGTTGCCCGATATGCAGCGTCACTGCCTGCAGGCTGGCGACAGAGCTTAGGGTACCGCTGACCCGCAGCGCGATGTTTTCGCGGTCAGTGCGCAGGCTGCCGGCAGGGACGACCTCATTCTGGGCTTTGAGCGTATCGCTGACCAGCTGCAAATCGAGTCCCATCCCATCCAGCTTGCGCGGCGAAAAGGCAATCACCACCTGCTGCTCCTGGACGCCGAGTAAGGTGGTTTTGCCGATATCGGGCAGATCGGCCAGACTGCGACGCAGGTTATCAACCTGATCCCGCAGTTCCCGCGCAGTGAAACCCTCGGCGGTAAAGCCATAAAGGGTGCCGAAGGTGTCATCAAACTCGTCATTCACCGCCGGCCCCTGCACGCCCTGCGGCAGCGAAGGCGCAATGTCCTGCATTTTTTTACGCAGCTGATACCAGATGCCTGCTACCGCGGCAGGTGAGGTGTCATCGCGCAGATTGACATAAATCACCGTCTGCCCGGCCCGGGTTTCGCTTTCGACTGCGTCCAGCGATGGGATCTCCTGCACCTTTTTTTCCAGTACGTCGGTGACCAGCTGCACAGTAGTATTCACATCTGCGCCCGGCCACTGCGCGGAGATCACTGCCGTTTTGATGGTAAAAGCCGGATCTTCGTTGCGCGACAGGTGTTCATAGCTCAGCACACCCACGGCCATGATCAGCAGCATGAAAAACACCACCAGCTGCTGATGCGCCAGCGCCCAGCCCGAGAGATTAAAAGCGGATGAGGAGTGAGTAGCCTTCATGGCGCCTCCTGTGATAACGCAACCTGTTCACCTGGCTGCAAGGTGCTGATACCGGCCGTTACCACCGTTTCACCCGGCTGGATCCCGGTGCTGATAAAAATCTGCTCTGCGGTGAAGTGGGTCAGCACCACGGGGCGCAGCTGCAACCGTCGGGTAGCGCGGTCGACCACCATCAGTGCGGGTTTTTCACCGGCGCGGGTCAGGGCGCTGGCGGGTAAGGCCATCACTGGCGGCTGACCATCAGGCAGGCTGACCATCACCGTGGCACCCAGCGCCATCGCGGCCGGTGGGTCAGTCAGGGGTGAGCCGCAGTCGCCA
>NZ_MLFN01000048.1 GCF_002095315.1 Pantoea conspicua | reverse complement strand
CGCGCATCGATTACGCCAAAGCGGGTCTGCGGCGCGCCTTTGGCACCGTGCGCGCTATGATGCGCGATCGCATTGAGCATCGCCTGACCTATATCACTGCGCCGACTCTGCTGCTGCGCGGCTCCCGCGACCCGGTCTGTCCGGCGCGCTGGCTGGATGAGCTCGCCGCTCTGATGCCGCACAGCGAAACCCTCACGCTGCGTGACGGCACGCACACCCTGCACTATGTCTATCCGTGGAGTTTCTGTCACGCCATTCGCCCGTTCCTGGCGCGTATCCAGCAGGAGGATCAGCATGAGTAAACCACCGAAAGGAATTGCCCGCTTCGACTCGTCCGCTGCGATGCTGCTGGCGCTGGCTAACGCGCTACACGATCGACCTTTCGCCAGTCCCAGCCAGTCACCGACACTGGATCGCCTGCTGCCGTCGCTTAACCGGCTGCCGACCGGGCTGCGCGAGTGGGGCTATGCGCTGGGCGGCATGGCAGAAGGCATCACGCTGCGCCAGGCCGGCGAGCTGGATGTAGAAGGGATCGCCGAATGGATGGTCAGTGAATACCCGCAGCAGGACTATCCGGCGGCCTTTATCGGTTCATCGAACGGGGCGCTGATTCACCTGGCGGCGGCAATGGGTGCCCCGTGGCTGCCCCAGACATTCCTCTGTCCGGTGCGGGCCGCCAATAATGATCCCGATGATGCACAGACCAGCTTTGAGCAGGGCAAGGCGATTGCGGCCGCGCTGCTGGCCGCCTGGCCGCGACTGGCGGTGCATCACATGCAGGACCCGAATCAGGATCGACTGATGCTCGATCAGATGCGCTACTTCCGGCTGAAACTGCGCGCGCTGCCGCTGGCGTTTAACGAATTTCTGATGGGGAGCCTGCCCGCCGGGTCAACGCTGTTTATCAATCACTGCACCCGACAGTGGCAGGTTACGCGCACCAGCGATCGCTCGTTCTTTCAGTTTGGCGCGCTCGGTGGCGCGACCGAAAAAGAGTACTTACAGGGTGGCCCGCGGGTGGCGGAATATCTGGCACGCTACGGCATCGATCGCGAGCGCTGGACGCCGCCCGCCATCACTGACCACGTGCCGGAAGCGGAATGGGGATTAGATGGTTATCTGATCTCGCCGCTGAAAAAACTGGCGGAGGCCCAGGGCCTGAAGCTGATGGAGATTCGCTATGACGATCCGGAGGCGATGAGCTATGTGGTGGCGGAGATCTATCGCGACTGGTATCTGGCCGCCGGCATTCTGCCGACCCGGCTGACGGTGGACAGCTTCCTGCTAATGGACCCCTGGTGCACTATACAGCAGCACGCCATTCCGTTCTGGCTGGTGTTCTGCACTGAGCCTTCCGCCGCGGCGCTGCAGCGTTTCCTCGAAAAACAGCCGCCGTTTCGCAACATCGACATGATGCTGTTTTCCCACGGCACCGACAGCATCGGGCTGGCAGAGATTGCGCGCTGGCGGTCGCTGCTGGCGTACGCCCGGGAGGAGGGAGCATTGATTGGCGTGGATGAGGAGCGCTTCCCGCGCGATTTCGCCACTTTCGCCCGCTTTGACTCGGCATTACGGGAACGGGCGCCGCTGTTACCGCCGCCACCGCCGCTGAGCGTGGAGAAGGTGATTTCCGGCATCCAGCGTTATGGCGCGAAACATGGGGTGACCCTGACGGCGCTGACCTGATGCCTGCGCCGTCAGGCGGGGTTACTCGCCGTCGGTGATCGGTTTGCGCACCAGCAGCAGGTAAGCCAGTGCGCCAACCAGCGTCACGCAGGCACAAATCATCAGCGCCATGCTGAACGATTTGGTGGTGTCGAGCACCCAGCCGGTGATGACCGGAGCGAAGGAGGCGAAGATAAAGCTGGCGAAGTTCTGGATACTGCCGACCGACGCGGTCATGCGGGCCGTCACATTGGCGTGAATCAGGCCCCAGCATGAGGTCCCGGCAAAGTGAATGCAGAACAGCGCCATGCCAATCAGGGTCACGGCACTGGTGGTATCGGTGGCGCGGGTCACCACGGCGGTAAAGCCGGCAGAGAGCAGCATTCCGCTGACGATGCAGACCTTGCGGGTTTTCACCGCATTAAAGCCCCGGCGTACCAGCGAATCGACCACATAGCCATTCAGTAACATCCCCGCGGCACCAAACAGGAACGGAATCGCCGCCAGCAGGCCGGTGCTTTTCAGATCCAGATGATAGGTCGACTGCAGATAACCCGGCAGCCAGGCGATATAGAGCCACGCGGTGTAGTTAATGCCGCTGAAGCCAATCATCATGCCCCACATGGTGCGCTGCTTAAACAGGCCGCGCCACTCTTTGAAGCTGATCGGCTCTTTACGTGACGCCACGCTGCCCGCCTGCAGATAGTGGATCTCTTCTGCGCTCAGGGTATTGTTATCGCGATCGCGGTAAACCATGTACCAGCCGATAGCGAGGAACATCCCGAGAATACCGATGGTGACAAACATGCCGCGCCAGCCCATTACCAGCATCATCGCAGCCAGAATCGGCGGTGCCACCGACAGGCCAATCATCGAGGCGGCATTAAACATCCCCATCGGCATACCGCGATCTTTGATATTGAACCAGTCATTAATCACTTTAACGCCGCACGGGTTCATCGGCGCTTCACCAATGCCGAGGCCGATACGGACCAGGATGAACTGGGTAAAGTTATGCACTAACCCGGACGCCGCCTGAAACAGCGACCAGATAAACATGCCGATGCCGAGCATAATACGCGGCCCTTTACGATCCAGCAGCGCGCCGCACGGCAGCTGCGCCAGGCCATAGGCCAGCGAGAAGGCCGAGAGCAGGAAGCCGATTTCGGTAGCGCTCAGCCCCATTTCCTCACGGATCGTCATGTTGGCGACCGACAGCGAGCTGCGGTCAAGGTAGTTAATAATGGCGGCGAACAGCAGCAACAGCATCGCTGTTACCTGAATTTTGCGGATGCGCGGTGAGCGAACGATATCGCCGCGCATCGGAACGTAATCCTGGCCTGGCGCCGCACCGCCGGACACGTTGTCGTGGCCAGTCACAGATGTCTTTTCCATTGCATACTCCCGAAGCTGGGTACTTATCGTTATGGTGAAGAGGGGGGTCGCGCGGCGGCAAATGGCCGCCATGACGTTGCTGTCGAGACTAAGAGCAAAGGGAGAGGGATGTTGCAAAGATGTTTCTGAATCGTGCGGGAGCTAATGCTTTGTGGTTTTTAATCGGTTTTTAATTGTACTGGCCGATCGAGCGCTCCATTGAGGTTTTGGCTGTGGCCAGATGGTTATGTAATGCACAGAGAGCGTCGATATCCTGACGGCTGATTAGCGCGGTCAGAATCGCCATATGCTCCTCCAGCGCCACAATATTTCGCTGTTTCAGATCGCTCTCATCCCACTGATAATGCGAATGAAATATCACGGAGATGATCTCCAGCGACTGATTAAAAAAGGGATTGTTGGCGGCCGATAAAATCAGCGAATGCATCTGCCGATCCAGCGCGGCAAAATGGCGGTAATTGCTGGCAATGGTATCGCGCATCGATCGGTGGCGATCCAGCAGATCCCTGGCCTGCATCCAGCGCTCATCGCTGGCAGGCAGGTTCAGAAAGCGGCTCAGCGCGTGGGTTTCCAGCATCTCCCGCAGTTCAAACAGCTTTTCGGCGTAATCCTGGGTGAATTTTTTCATCCGCCACTGCCCCCGTTTGACCGGCTCCAGCAGATCGTACCGCATAAAGCGCAGCAGAAATTCCCGCACCACCACCGGGCTGACCCTGACCTGCTGGGCCAGTTGCAGCTCGCTGAAGGTATCGCCCGGCACCAGCTGGCGCTGATTAATCATATTAAAAAAGACCTGCTCGAAGTGGCTGGCCTGCTGCTCAATGGGCGGTGTTAAGGCGCTGAACCCATCTTCTTCCTGCGGATCGCGCACGATCACGTAAGTCTGATCCACTTTATCCAGTACGCCACGCTGATGCAGATAGTGCAGGGTATGACGCACTGTGGTGCGGCTGATATTGAACATCTCGGCCAGCGCCGCCTGGGGAGGTAACGGCGAAAGAATATGGTGCTGGGCGATGCTTTCCAGCATCTGATTGATCACGTTATGACGTAAATTCTGGCTGCGGCTCATGTCGCCCTCCGGTTTTTAATGCATTAAAAACCATTCAAAGCCCAAAAAAATCGTCGTGCTTCACAGTTCCCGCAAGCCAACGCCGCGCGGCGGTCAGGATTCGCGATAAATGCGTGCAGGACAAACCGGAGAATCACCATGACAACAATGAAAACACTGGTCATCGCCGAGCCACGCAAGATGGTATGGGCCACGCGCGAGCAACCGACGCCCGCCGTCGGTGAAGCCCTGATTAAAATTCTCACTGCCGGTATCTGCGGCACCGATATTCACGCCTGGTCCGGGAATCAGCCGTTCTTCAGCTATCCGCGGGTGCTGGGTCATGAAATCTGTGCCGAAGTGGTGGCGCTGGGCAGCGGTGCCAGCGGCTTCGAACCGGGCCAGCGGGTGGCGCTGATGCCTTATATCTCCTGCCTGCGCTGCGATGCCTGTCAGGGCGGCAAGACCAACTGCTGCGAGCAGATCTCGGTGATTGGTGTGCATCAGGATGGCGGTTTCTGCGACTACCTGAGCGTGCCGGTCAGCACGCTGCTGGCGGTCAATCAGGTGGCACCGGAAGCGGCCGCGCTGATTGAACCCTTTGCCATCAGCGCTCATGCGGTAAGACGTGCGGCGATCGTGGCCGGTGAGCAGGTATTAGTGGTCGGCGCGGGTCCGATCGGGCTGGGCGTGGCGGCGATTGCCGCCGCCAGTGGCGCTGAGGTGGTGGTCGCCGATACCAGCGCCTTCCGTCGTCAGCACGTCGCGGATCAGCTTGGCCTGGCGGCGCTGAATCCGGCGGAAGAGGACTTTTACACTGCGCTACGCGAGCAGTTTGGCGGGCGTCTGGCGCTCAAAGTGATCGACGCCACCGGCAGCCCGGCGGCGATGAACAATGCGGTAAATCTGATGCGCCACGGCGGCACCATCGTCTATGTCGGGCTGCACAAAGGGGATCTGGTGATCCCGGACAGCGAGTTCCATAAAAAAGAGACCACTCTGATGGGCAGCCGCAACGCCACCCGGGAAGATTTTGATCGGGTGGTATCGCTGATGGCCAGCGGCGCACTGCGCGCTGAGATGATGCTGAATCATCACCTCGACTTTTCAACCCTGGCCGAAACGTTCGAGCCGCAGGTGATCAACAACCGCGAGCTGATCAAAGGCGTGATTCATTTCGATCGCTGAGGTCACTTAAGGTGCGGTCAGGGCCTGAAAGAAGTGTGACCGCACCGCGTCAGCATCCACCGCCAGCGCAACGCGTTGAGTCGGCAGGCCCTCGAACGGGTTGTGACGCGAGGCCAGCGCGCTGAGTTTGCGCACCGTCTGGCCGCAGGCAATGCCCTCGGTGATCACCCGCAGCGGGCTTTCCGTTAAGGTGAAGGCATCGGGCAGGCTAAGCCAGGCGAGCGCCAGCGTGTCGTGCAACGCCATGCCGTTAAAACCCTCTTTCGCCAGGCTGTAAGCGAGATAGGGACGGCAGATAGCGCTCAGTACCGGCTGATTCAGTCGCTCAACCTCATCGCCGGTGATTAGCACCTGATGGGTGACATCCAGCGGTATCACCACCACCTTCAGCGCCGACGTCAGTACCTGATCGGCGGCGTGCGGGTCTTTCCAGATGTTAAATTCGCTGAACGGCGTCACGTTGCCGCTATGGCCGCCGGTACCGAATGCGCCACCCATGATCACCAGCTCCTTAACCAGCGGAATGATCTCCGGTGCCTGATTAATCGCGCTGGCAATGTTGGTCAGCGGGCCAATCGCCACCAGGGTAATCTGCTGCGGATGGGCACGCACGCTGTCGATAATGAACTGCACCGCACCCGGTGCCGCGTCGCTGAACGGGTTGTCAAACGCATCGCCCAGTCCATCTTCGCCGTGCAGCGTGGCGGGCGCACTCGGACGCTGCGCCAGCGGGCGGGAACAGCCGCGATACACTTCCGCCTCGATCGCCATTTTCTCGCAGAACAGCCGGGCATTTTTCACCGCCTGGCCCACCGCGACGTTACCGAACACGGTGGTGATGCCCAGCAGATGCTGGGTGCGCGCCGCGTAGGCCAGCGCAAACGCATCGTCAACGCCAATGTCAGTATCAATAATCAGGGTACGCATAGCCTCTCCGGGTGACTGCCTCAACCCTCAGCATTACCCTGACCGCCGCGCCGACGTCAAGGTTTTCAGCACCAGCGGGTGAGGTGTCCGCTCAGTTGCCAGCCGGATAGCCACATCGTATTATCCTTCGCTCAAGGTGATGGCGTGCCACCTTTCCCAACCGCCGGCGGGCTTAACCCCGGCTGATGACGCCTGACACTCTGTTTATCCTTTCGCGGGAGCTGAGGTGTCAGGCGCGGTTTATCTCTGCCTCCTCCCTCAGCCCGGCGTGACATCTGCAATCAGGAGCAAGACATGTTGAAACCGTTGTTCGCCGTCATGATTGGCGGCTCTGCTGGCTGTGTGCTGCGGTGGTTATTCGCGGTGCGTTTCAATGCTTTATTTCCCAATCTGCCGCCCGGTACGCTGCTGGTTAATCTGATCGGCGGGCTGATCATTGGTGCGGCGATGGCGTGGTTCGTCCGTCATCCGGAAATTGACCCGGCGTGGAAACTGCTGGTTGTCACCGGGTTGTGCGGCGGGCTGACCACCTTCTCCTCGTTTACGGCGGAATTGATGGGGTTGCTACAATCAGGTAAGTATCTCTGGGCGATGGCCAGCGCGCTGGTGCATGTGACTGGCTCACTGCTGATGGCGTTTGCCGGTTTCGCGCTGGTCACGCTGCTGGGCTGACGGCGCGGTAATCGCGGCTTGCCATAACACTTCAGAGGCAGATACTGTTTCAGCTGCGATGCGATGCGCTGGCAGGCTGGCAGGTGTGCGGTGTTGCAGCTGATGATTTTCACCGATTATTCCGGACGATTAAGGAGCAGAGAGATGAGTCGTAATCCAACATTCCTTAACCTGGTGTTGTTAAACGGTGAGCCCCGGCAGAAGTTAAAGGCGGCGCGTGACGCCGGTTTCGACCAGGTCGAAATCTGGCGCGAAGATGTTGACGCCTGTGACGGCGGTGCGGTGGCGCTGGCCCGGATTGCCGCGCAGCAGGGGCCCGGTTTTACTAACCTGCAGGTGCTGCGTGATTTTAGCGGCGCGCCCAGCGCACTGCGCGGGCAGAAGCGCGACGAGCTACGTCAGTTTATTCAGGTCGCTCAGGCGCTGGGGTGTGACACCCTTCAGGCACCGGCCACCACCCGCGAAGATTGCTGCGCCGATCAGATTGACGATGACCTGCGCTGGATGGCGTCGGAAGCGGCGCGCTACAACATGCGCATCATGTATGAGCCGATGGCGTGGTGCAGCGTAGATAACACCCTGCCGCTGGCATGGCAGCGCCTGCAACGTCTCGATCAGCCCAACATCGGGCTGGTGGTCGATCTGTTCCATATCTGCGCGCTGGGCGGCGATGCATCACAGCTCGATGGCATCCCTGCCGAGCGGATTTACGAGGTGCAGCTGTGTGATATGGCTGCTGTACCGCCGCAGGATAAGCAAAGTCTGATCGCGATGGCGCGTCATCAGCGCCTGCTGCCCGGTGATGGCATTATCGATATCGGACGCTTTGTGGATAAGCTGAAAAGTGCCGGTTATCAGGGTCCGGTTGGCATTGAAGTGTTCAATGATACGCTGAAACGCCTGCCGCCTGAGGTCGCCGCACAGCAGGCGTGGCAGGCGCTGAATCGCTACTGGCCGTAGCTGTTAATCCTGCAGACACTGCGCAATAAACGCGGCGGCATGCATCGCGCCCTGCGCTGAAATAGTGTGGCCGGTGGCGGGTTCGAACAACGTCTCAACCGGCACCGCCGCCTGTTTCAGTCGCGCAGCGGCCGATTCGCTCTCCTGCCACGGGATCACCTCATCGGACTGGCCGTGGATCAGCATGGCCGGCAGGTAGGGCTGCGGCGTCAGCGCGCCGTCAAACGCCAGACGACCTGAAAAGGCCACCACGCCCGCCAGCGGATAACGGCCCGATGCCAGCGCATCCAGTGCCATAATCGATCCCTGGGAAAAGCCGACCAGCACCACCTCCTGCCAGCGTCCGGCGAAGCCGTGCCGGGTCATGATGTCGCTAAGCGTGGCGTCAAACGCCGCCCGCGCCGCCTGCACCCGTGCCGGACGGTTCTCTGGCGTGACGCCGTCCAGGCTGAACCACTGATAGCCGAAACCGGCATCAAACCTGTCGGGCGCATCAGGCGACGCAAACGCCACATCCGGCAATAATGTCGCCCAGTGATCACCGATTGGGGCCAGATCGTCGCCGTTGCTGCCAACGCCATGCAGAAATATCACCAGTGCTTTTGCCATCATTGTTCCTCTGAAAAAGCCATTATCACCCGTATTCACGCCGTTACGCCCGACCGGCACCTTCCCGTTCAGGTTCAGCGCCGTAACGGCCGCATGGCGCACAGTTAACCGTCTCATCGATACCGGAGAGCGACAGCATGCTTTTCCGATAGCGATTGAGCAAGAGATAATCGCGCATCTGATGCGACCTTCACATTGCGTGCCTTTACCCTTTCGCTGGCGCAGAAAACCTGCTTGACTGAACGCTCGCCCGTTGCTGTCTGGAGTATTTCATGTCGCTGTTTCACCTGACTTCGCTGGCGGCGATCCCCGCCGCCGAGTGGGATGCGCTGTTGCCTGACGATCAGCCTTTTTTGCGCCACGCCTTTCTGCTTACCCTGGAACAGAGCGGTAGCGTCCGGCCCGAGTCGGGCTGGCAGCCGGATCATTTAATCTGGCGTGAAGGCGGTGTCATTCGCGCTGCGCTGCCGGGCTACCGAAAACGCAATTCCTGGGGCGAGTATGTGTTCGACCACGCCTGGGCAGACGCCAGCCAGCGGGCCGGCATCCGCTATTACCCCAAATGGCTGGGCGCGATCCCCTTCAGCCCGGTCAGCGGGGCACGCCTGCTGGGTGACAGCGCGGCCGCGGCGCAGCTGCTGGCGGCGTTACCGGAGAGGTTGCAGCTGCAGGGATTAAGCGGGGCGCACATTAACTTTACCGATGCGCAGGCTAACCAGTTGCTGGCTGACCAGCCCGACTGGCTGGCGCGGCTCGGTTGCCAGTACCACTGGCACAACCGCGACTACCGCGATTTCCAGGATTTCCTCGATACGCTGATGTCGCGCAAGCGCAAACAGCTGCGTAAAGAGCGCGAGCAGGTGATGCAAAGCGGTTTCGTGTTCGAGCGCTATCGTGGCGACCAGCTCAGCGAAGATCAGTGGGATTTTGTTTATACCTGCTACGCGAACACCTACGCGGTGCGCGGACAGCAACCCTACCTGACGCGGGATTTCTTCAGCCTGCTGGCGGAACGGATGCCGGACAACATCATGGTGGTCATTGCACGGATACAGCAGCAACCGGCGGCGATGGCGTTCTACCTGCGGGATGAGAAAGCGTTATATGGTCGCTACTGGGGCTGTCTGGCGGAGTTCGATCGGCTGCACTTCGAAACCTGCTTTTATCAGGGGATGGATTTCGCGATTGAGCAGGGACTGACGCGCTTTGATGCCGGTGCACAGGGGGAGCATAAGCTGGTGCGCGGCTTTGAGCCGCAGATCACCTACTCGTGGCACTATCTGCTGCATCCCGGCTTACGCAGCGCCGTCGCTGATTTCCTGCAGCAGGAGCGGGAAGGCGTGCGCAGCTGGGCCGAAGAAGCACGCGACGCCTTGCCCTATCGACGCGGCGATTAATCGACGCCGACAAAACCACCGGTCTGATGCTGCCACAGGCGCGCATACAAGCCGTTGTGCGCCAGCAGCTCCGCATGGCTGCCCATCTCGGCAATGACGCCTTTATCCAGCACCACCAGCCGGTCCATCTTCGCGATGGTCGACAGGCGGTGCGCAATGGCGATAACGGTTTTGCCCTGCATCAGCGACTCCAGGCTCTCCTGAATCGCCGCTTCCACTTCAGAGTCCAGCGCCGAGGTGGCCTCATCCATGATCAGGATTGGCGCATCCTTGAGCAGCACGCGGGCAATCGCCACACGCTGACGCTGACCGCCCGACAGTTTTACGCCGCGTTCACCGACATGGGCATCGAGCCCGATGCGGCCCTGCGAGTCGGAGAGCAGCGGAATGAACTCGTCGGCGCGGGCGCGGCGAATCGCCGTCTGCAACTCCGCTTCACTGGCATCGGGACGCCCGTAGAGCAGGTTTTCGCGTATCGACCGGTGCAGCAGCGAGGTGTCCTGGGTGATCATGCCGATCTGACTGCGCAGACTCTCCTGGGTCACCGTGGCGATATCCTGATCGTCAATCACAATCCGGCCACCGTTCAGGTCATAGAGGCGCAGCAGCAGATTCACCAGCGTCGATTTACCGGCGCCGGACGGGCCGATCAGGCCAATCTTCTCGCCAGGTTTGATGTCGAGGTTGAGCTGGTGAATCACCTGACGGCCGCCGCCGTAGTCAAAGCGCACATCTTCATAGCGAATCTGGCCGCGTGTCACTTTCAGCTTTTTAGCCCCCGGTGCATCCTGCACGCTGAGCGGCTGAGAAATGGTGTTCAGGCCATCCTGCACCATGCCGATGTTTTCGAAAATGCCGTTGACCACCCACATGATCCAGCCCGACATGTTTACCAGTCGGATCACCAGGCCCGTCGCCAGCGCAATCGCCCCGACGCTAATCAGCGACTGACTCCAGAGCCACAGCGCCAGCCCGGAGGTCGAGACAATCAGCATCCCGTTCAACGCCGACAGCGTCAGATCCATGCTGGTGACCATGCGGCTGGCGTGCTGGGTTTTGTCGGTCTGCTCCTGAATCGCCTCACGCGCATATTGCCGTTCCAGATCGCTGTGGGCGAACAGCTTGAGGGTGGCGATATTGGTGTAGCCGTCAACAATGGTGCCCATCAGCTTCGAGCGCGCTTCCGAGGAGACCACCGAGCGCGCCTTGACGCGCGGCACAAAGAAGCGTAGTGAGGCGCTGTAGGCCACCATCCACAGAATCAGTGGGATCATCAGCCGCCAGTCCGCTTCAGCAAACAGCACCAGCGAGGTCACCGCGTAGATCAGGACGTGCCAGATGGCGTCGACCAGCTGCACCGAGGAGTCGCGCAGCGAACTGCCGGTCTGCATAATCCGCTGCGCGATACGGCCAGCAAAATCGTTCTGAAAGAAGTTGAGGCTCTGGCGCAGCACGTAGTTGTGATGCTGCCAGCGGATCATGCTGGTCATGCTCGGGCTGATACTCTGGTGCACCAGCATATCGTGCAGGGCGATAAAAATCGGCCGCAGGATCAGCGCCACCGCGCCCATCCACAGCAGCAGCGGCCAGTTTTCGCTGAACAGGGTGGCGGGCGTCGAATGATTCACCAGGTCGATAATGCGGCTCAGGTAGCTGAACAGTGCCACTTCAATCAGCGCGGACGCCAGCCCAACCAGCAGCAGGGCGGCAAAACTCGGCCAGACCTGACGCAGGTAGTAAGCATAAAAGGACCAGACCGTAGTGGGGGGCGAATCGCTGGGGGCATCCTGAAAAATATTGATAAAGCGTTCAAAACGGCGATACAACATAGCAGCACTCTTTCCGTTCGATGAAGAGCTACAGCTTAGTGCATTAAACCCGCCCGGCTAACAGGAGAAAATATGGAAATTACCATTCGGGGACGCGAACCTCACGATGCCGCCGCCTATCAGCGGCTCTACAGTCACCCTGATGTCTACCCCTGGACGCTACAGCTGCCGTTTCCCAGCGTTGCGACCTGGGAGAAGAAGTTCCTGAAAATGGATGCCGAAGGTTTATCGCCTTTGTGGCGGAAATTGACGGGGAGATGGCCGGTGAACTGACGCTGTTTGTCGACAATAAACCGCGCACCCGGCACAGCATCAGTTTCGGGCTGGGGGTCGATCCCGCCTTCAGCGGCCGCGGCGTAGGCGAACGGCTGATCCGCACCGCGCTCGACTACTCCCGCAACTGGCTCGGCATCACCCGTATGCAGCTGGAGGTGTTCCACGACAATGAACGGGCACTGCGGCTCTATCAGCGTCTGGGGTTTGAGCGTGAAGGGGTCCTTCGCCAGGCGGCGCTGCGTGACGGTAAGCTGCATGATGTGGTGGTGATGGCGAAACTGCTGCACGACGCCTGACAGACGGCGCGGCATCACTGCCGCGCCAGCATGCCTTACGGATTCTTATCCTGATAACGCTGCATATTTTGTTGCGTCACCAGTTCAAACGGGATCCATTGATGGGAGGCGACCTTTTCGCCTTTAATCATCTGCTGCGCCACTTCCACCGATTTCTTACCCTGCCCGATGGCATCCTGGAACACCGTCACCGCTAATTTGCCACTCGCCAGGGCTTTCAGGCCATCCGGCGTGGCGTCAATGCCACCGACCAGAATGGTTTTTTTCGGTTTCGCCTGGGCGATCGCCATGGTGGCACCAATCGCCATTTCATCATTGTTGGCAGCGACAATATCGATATCTTCCCCGTTCGACAGCCAGTTGAGCATCAGGTCCATGCCCTCATTGCGGGCGTAATTGGCGGTCTGCTTCAGCACTACTTTCATGTTGGGGTATTTCGCCACCACCTGTTCCACATCTTTGGTCCGTTGCAGCGCACCGGCATCAGTCAGGTTACCGATCATGATGGCGACGTTGCCGCGATAGTTGGCCTGCTTTGCCAGCGCTTCCATCTGCAGCGTGCCGGATTCACGCTCATCCGATCCGACAAACACCACCCCTGGCGGCAGCGTCTTATCACCCGGCGTGCGGTTGACATAAACCAGCGGAATATGGGCCTGCTGCGCCAGCCGGGTCAGGGCGGGGGTACTGGCAGAGTCAACCGGATCGACAATGATGGCATCCACACCAGCGCTGATAAAGCTCTGTACCTGATCGGTCTGACGGCCCACATCGCCGCGCGCATCTTCGAACTGCGCATCCAGCTTGCGCGCGTTGGCTTCCTTATCGATCGCCTGACGGATGATGGTCAGGAAGTTCTGATCAAAATAGGCCATTGAGACGCCAATTTTTTCTGCCAGCGCTGAGGTGGAGAGCGACAGCAGACACAGCATTGCCCATGCACTTTTCTTCATTACAGACTCCCAGGGTAAACGGATGGAATGTATTTTTCATTAATTTTTAAAGTGGATAAATGTGATCATTTTCAGCCTACGAAGGGCGGAGAAGTTTGACAATCGGGCGTTTTCACACTTGCAGGCGAGGCCACATTTTGTGGAAAAATAGCGCAGCCATAGCTGTCGCCTGGCGCTAATTCCTCGATCTGGCGCACATTCTCCGGCACAGCGCAGCGGCTTTTTCTGCTTTTGTGCAGCGCCGCACTGGCGCTTGTGGCCGTTGCCAGAATTAAGCCAAATCAGCGTCGACGATTTCAACATCCGCACAATGACCAATGATTAGCCTCCTATCTATATTTCCTCAACAGGGGAATCTCAGCGGTATTCCTGAAAGAAACCTCGCGACGTAACCCGCCGCTTTTTAAGGAATTCACCTCATGGTTAAAGACCACACGACCACCCGCACTACCCATGTTCGTATCTGGATCCTGTGTCTGATCCTGTTTCTTTCGGTGGTGGCGTATGCCGACCGTTCGATCCTGTCGATCTCCGGATCGGCCATTAAAGAGGAGTTTGGCCTGTCAGCGATCCAGCTCGGATTGATCCTCTCCGCCTTTAGCTGGGCTTATGTGATCGGGCAGATCCCCGGTGGACTGTTTCTCGATCGCTTTGGTGCCAAAAAGGTCTATGGCGTGACGCTGGCGCTCTGGTCGGTCTCGACGCTGGCGATGGGCTTTGTCGGTGAATTCTCCAGCGGCCTGACTGGCGCACTGATGCTGATGTTCGGCCTGCGTTTTCTGCTGGGACTGATTGAAGCCCCCAGCTTTCCCGCCAATGCGCGGGTGGTGATTATGTGGTTCCCTGGCGCAGAGCGCGGTCGCGCCTCGTCGCTGTTCAGCTCGGCACAATATTTCGCTGTCGCCATCTTCTCGCCGCTGTCGGGCTGGCTGGTCTCGCGCTTCGGCTGGGAATGGCCGTTCTTCGTGCTGGGGGGTATCGGCGTGCTGGCGGTGTTTGTCTGGGCTGCCTGGATGCACGAGCCGCGCAACCATCCTGGTGTATCGGAGAGCGAACTGCGTCATATCGTTGATGGCGGGGGCCTGGTGGATATCGACGCCGCACACACCCTTAAAGCGCGTCCGCCGGTCAGTAAAGCGATGTTCAGAAAGCTGCTGACTAACCGCATGTTGTGGTGCGCCTATCTCGGCCAGTACTGCATTATCGCGCTGAGCTACTTCTTCATTACCTGGTTTCCGATCTATCTGGTGCAGGCGCGCGGGATGGAGATCATGGAAGCGGGCTTTGCCACCATTGCACCGGCGCTGTTCGGCTTCCTCGGCGGCATCAGCGGCGGCTACATCTCTGACAAACTGATCGCGAAGGGCTGGAGCATCTCCTGGGCGCGCAAAACGCCCTATATCGTCGGAATGCTGATGGCGGCCAGCCTGGTGCTGGCGGCGGTGATCCCCAGTAACGTCGGCATTATCGCCATTATGTCATTTGCCTTTTATGGCAAAGGGGTGGCGGCGGGTGCCGGAACCTGGACGGTGATCAGCGACACCGCACCGAAAGAAGCGGTCGGCCTGGCAGGCTCAATTTTTAACGGCATCGGCAATATCGCCGGTTTCACCACGCCGCTGCTGTTCGGCATCATCGTCGGTCTGACCGGCAGCTACGGCATCGGACTGGCCTTCGTTGCTGCGCACTGTGTGGTGGCGGCACTGCTGTTCCTGCTGGTGATGGGACCGATTGAGCGGGTCGGCGAGCAGAGTGAACGGCCGGCATCCTACGAAAAACAGGGGAAAGAAGATGGTATTAAAGCAATGTAACGTGCTGATTAAAGGAAAATTTCTGCCACCACAGCTGATAGAGAAGATCGAAAAGTCCTTTACCGCCTTTCGGCTGTGGGAAGCGAACGACGAAGCGGCTTTCCTGGCGGAAATGGGCGGAAAAATCGACATGCTGGTCACCAGCGGCAATGCAGTAATGGGCGCACCGGCAGCACTGATTGCGGCGCTGCCCAATCTCAGGGCGATTTGTAGCAACGGCGTCGGCTACGACAGCATCGACATGGCGGCGGCCAGGGCGCGCAATATTGTGGTGACCAATACGCCGGAGGTGCTGAATGCGTGCGTCGCGGACTTCGGCATGGCGCTGCTACTGGACGTGGCGCGGCGCATCAGTGAAGCGGACCGCTTTACCCGTGCCGGCCACTGGCAGCAGGGGCGGTTCCCGCTGAGCAGTAAAGTGGGTGGCAAGGTGTGCGGCATTGTCGGGCTGGGCAATATTGGTCAGGCAATGGCAAAGCGGGCGCAGGCGTTTGATATGACGATTCACTACTACAACCCGCGCTCACGTCCGGATGTACCCTATACCCGTCACGACAGCCTCGTCTCGCTGGCACAGCAGGCGGATTTTCTGGTGCTGACCCTGCCCGGCGGGACGGCCACACGGCAGATTATCAACGTTGAGGTGCTGCAGGCGCTGGGTCCGCAGGGCTATCTGATTAACATTGCGCGCGGCAGCGTGATCGATCAGCAGGCGCTGATTGCGGCGCTGGAGAGCGGGCAGATCGCCGGTGCCGGACTGGATGTGTTTGAGCAGGAACCGCAGGTACCCGCGGCGCTGCGTCAGTGTGACAATGTGGTGATCACCCCACACATCGCCAGCAACACCACAGAAACCATGGCGGCGATGGCCGATCTGGTGTTCGAAAACATGCTGGCGTTCGCCGCAGGTAAAGCGCCGCTGACCCCAGTGGCTTAACGTACAGGCGATGCCGTCACGGGCATCGCCGTAGTGCCAGCGAAAACCGGTGAAAAAGATACTTCCCCCCTCCATTTATCCTGCCTCATCCGACCACACACTCCGCACAAAACGGCCTGAAGAAATTTTATCCAGCTGCCGATATCACCTTACCACCCGCTGATATTAAGGAGTGATATCGTGATAAAGCTGATTACCGTTGACGAATTACGTCCAGGCATGTTTATCCACAAACTGGAGGTCTGGTGGATAAAAGACAAACGTCTTCGCAACCAGATGCTGATCACCGATCCACGACAAATCGCTATGTTACACAACGAAGGGATCCAGCAACTCTGGATCGACCTCGATCGATCGGTGCAGGCGCCGATCGCCCCGGAGATGGCAAAAAAATCACTCCCCCGAACGCCGTTTTTTCAGGAGCTGGATCAGGCGCAGCAGATCTTTCAGCAGGGCAAACCGAAAGTGCTGGCGATGTTCAACGAAGCGCGTCTCGGTAACAGCCTTAATCTCGATTATATGATGGATCTGGTGGATGAAATCTCCGGATCGATCCGGCGTGAACCCTCCGCGTTACTGAGCGTGGCACGGCTGAAGAATCACGATGACTATACCTATCTGCATTCGATGGCGGTCTGCGGACTGATGATTTCGCTGGGTAAAAAACTCGGGCTGAATGATATCCAGCTGCGGCGCGTCGGGATGGGCGGCTTGCTGCATGACGTCGGCAAAGCCGCCGTGCCGCTGACGATCCTGAACAAAGCCGGCAAGCTAACCGATGACGAATTTACCATCATGCGTCAGCACCCGATCGTCGGCGCGCAGATGCTGATGGAGGCCAATGCCGATGCCGATCTGCTGGATATTGCGCTGCATCATCATGAAAAATATGACGGTAGTGGCTATCCGCACGGCCTGAAAGGCGAGGAGATCTCGCTCTATGCCCGTATGGCGACGGTGTGTGATGTCTATGACGCTATCACCTCAACGCGCGCCTACCGCACGGGCTGGACGCCCGCCGAGGCGATGCATCAGATGCTGAGCTGGCGCGGCCACTTCGATAACGGCCTGCTGCACGCCTTTGTCCGCACCATCGGCATCTATCCGGTCGGTTCACTGGTGCGACTGGCCTCTGGACGGGTGGCGCTGGTGGTGAAAGCGGGTGAGAAATCGCTGATGAAGCCCTGTGTCCACGTTTTCTGGTCGCTGCACGCCCAGCGCGAAGTCAAACCGGAAGAGCTCGACTTAGGCGACAGCTTTTGCACCGACAGTATCGTCGGCGCAGAAGACAGTAATCTGTGGGGCAATGTCGACCTCAACCGCATCTGGGCGCTGGAAGTCGCCTGAAATTTCGCCATTTTTACACTATTTTTACGCCCGCCCGCTGCATTTTAACCCCTTCTTTATACGCCGCCGCGCAAGCTAATCAGCAAATCCAAACCTCTGGAGGTTCCTGTGAGCGTGGGCGTAATAACCGGCATTGTGCTGGTGGTGTTGTTACTGGGCTATCTGATCTATGCCCTGTTAAATGCGGAGGCCTTCTGATGGCGGCCAATGCTTTTTTACTCATCGGATGTTACCTGCTGCTGTTAATAGTGCTGGCGCAGCCGCTTGGACGCGGGCTGGCGGCGTTGATTGCCGATAAGCCGGTGTTCGCCCGGGCCGAAGCCCCGCTGTGGCGACTGCTGGGTACACAACAAGGCGATATGCGCTGGCCGCACTATCTGCTGGCGATCCTGCTGTTCAATGCGCTCGGCTTTGTGCTGCTGCTGGCTATTTTACTGTTGCAGGGCACGCTGCCGCTTAATCCGCAGGGACTGCCGGGCCTGAGCTGGCATCTGGCGCTGAACACCGCGGTCAGCTTTGTGACTAATACCAACTGGCAATCCTACAGCGGCGAAAGCACCCTGAGCTATTTCAGTCAGATGATGGGCCTGACGGTGCAGAACTTCCTGTCGGCAGCGACCGGTATTGCGGTGGCGTTTGCACTGATTCGCGGCTTCGCCCAGCGCGGCATCGGAACGCTCGGCAACGCCTGGCGTGACCTGACGCGCATCACGCTCTATGTGCTGCTGCCGATCAGCCTGCTGATCGCGCTGGTTTTTGTCAGCCAGGGCAGCATTCAGACGCTGTCGCCATACCACACGCTCACCACGCTGGAAGGGACGCAGCAAACGCTGGCGTTGGGCCCGGTCGCCTCGCAGGAAGCGATCAAAATGCTCGGCACCAACGGCGGCGGCTTCTTCAACGCCAACTCCTCTCATCCGTTTGAAAACCCGAACCTGCTGACCAACCTGATCCAGATGCTGAGCATTTTCCTGATCCCGGCGGCACTCTGCTTTGCCTTTGGTGAAAGCGTGCGCGATCGTCGTCAGGGCAACATGCTGCTGTGGGCGATGACGCTGATGTTTGTGGTGGCAGTGGCGGCGGTGATGTGGGCAGAACTGC
This sequence comes from Pantoea conspicua, assembly GCF_002095315.1. Classification (GTDB taxonomy): domain Bacteria; phylum Pseudomonadota; class Gammaproteobacteria; order Enterobacterales; family Enterobacteriaceae; genus Pantoea; species Pantoea conspicua. The sequence continues at coordinate 16,894 of NZ_MLFN01000048.1, read as the reverse complement.
GTGGCAACCCGCATTTGCTGACGCTGGGGGCCGACAGCGCCATCAACATGGAAGGCAAAGAGACCCGGTTTGGCATCCTTAACAGCAGCCTGTTTGCGGTGATCACCACTGCGGCTTCCTGCGGTGCGGTTAACGCCATGCACGACTCCTTTACCGCGCTGGGCGGCATGGTGCCGATGTGGCTGATGCAGCTGGGTGAAGTGGTGTTCGGCGGCGTCGGCGCCGGACTCTACGGCATGCTGCTGTTTGTGCTGCTGGCGGTGTTTATCGCCGGGCTGATGATCGGTCGTACCCCGGAATTCCTCGGTAAGAAAATCGACGTGTGGGAGATGAAAATGACCGCACTGGCGATTCTGGTGACGCCTGCGCTGGTGTTAATCGGCACCGCGCTGGCGATGATGACTGACGCTGGCCGCTCAGCGATGGCTAACCCCGGCATTCACGGCTTCAGTGAAGTGCTCTACGCGGTCTCGTCGGCGGCCAATAACAACGGCAGTGCGTTTGCCGGGCTGAGCGCCAATACCCCGTTCTGGAACCTGCTGCTGGCCGCCTGCATGTTGCTGGGTCGCTTCGGCATCATCATTCCGGTGCTGGCGATTGCCGGTGCGATGGCGGTGAAAAAGTGCAGCCGGTGGGCAACGGCACGCTGCCAACCCACGGTCCGCTGTTTATTGCGCTGCTGGTCGGTACCGTGCTGCTGGTGGGTGCGCTGACCTTTATTCCTGCTCTGGCGCTGGGCCCGGTGGCTGAGCATCTGCAACTTATTCAGGGACAATCCTCATGAGTCGTCAACAACAGGCGTTATTTGACGCGGCGCTGCTGCGAACTTCAGCCTGGGATGCGCTGAAAAAGCTCGATCCACGGGTGCAGTTCCGTAACCCGGTGATGTTTGTGGTCTACCTCGGCAGCGTGCTGACCACACTGCTGGCGCTGGCGATGCTGGCTGGCAAACTGAACGGCAGCGCCAGTTTTACCGGGGCGATTGCGGTCTGGCTGTGGTTCACCGTGCTGTTTGCCAATCTGGCGGAGGCGCTGGCGGAAGGGCGCAGTAAAGCCCAGGCCAGCAGCCTGAAAGGGGTGAAAAAGACCAGCTTTGCCAAAAAACTCACGGCGGCGCGTTACGGAGCGGAGTGGCAGCAGGTCGCGGCCGATCAGCTGCGTAAAGGCGATGCGGTGCTGGTGGAAGCGGGCGATATCATTCCGTGCGACGGCGAAGTGCTGGAAGGCGGTGCGTCGGTGGATGAGAGCGCGATTACCGGTGAATCTGCGCCGGTTATCCGGGAGTCGGGCGGCGATTTTGCCTCAGTAACCGGCGGGACCCGCATTCTGTCGGACTGGCTGGTGATTACCTGCAGCGCGAATCCGGGTGAGACCTTTCTTGACCGGATGATCGCCATGGTGGAAGGGGCCAAACGGCGTAAAACCCCGAATGAGATCGCCCTGACCATTCTGCTGGTGTCGCTCACTATTGTGTTTCTGCTGGCGACCGTCACCCTCTGGCCGTTCTCGGCGTGGGGCGGGACGCCGGTCAGCGTCACGGTGCTGGTGGCGCTGCTGGTCTGTCTGATTCCGACCACCATCGGCGGCTTACTGTCGGCGATTGGCGTGGCGGGGATGAGCCGGATGCTGGGTGCTAACGTCATCGCCACCAGCGGCCGCGCAGTGGAAGCGGCGGGTGATGTGGATGTGCTGATGCTGGATAAAACCGGCACCATCACCCTGGGCAACCGTCAGGCGACGCAGTTTCTGCCGGCACCGGGCGTCAGCGAAGAGCAACTGGCGGATGCCGCTCAGCTCGCCTCGCTGGCCGATGAAACGCCGGAAGGCCGCAGCATCGTGATCCTGGCGAAACAGCAGTTTAACCTGCGCGAACGCGATCTCAGCAGCATGGGTGCCAGCTTCATTCCGTTCTCGGCGCAGACCCGGATGAGCGGCGTGAATGTGCAGGACCGGTTGATCCGTAAAGGCGCGGTCGATGCGGTACGTCGCCATATTGAAGCCAGCCACGGCGCATTTCCGGCTGAAGTGAACGCCCGGGTTGAAGAGGTGGCACGCACCGGCGGCACGCCGCTGGTGGTGGCAGAAGGGGCGAAAGTGCTGGGCGTGGTGGCGCTGAAAGATATCGTCAAAGGCGGTATCAAAGAGCGGTTTGCCGAGCTGCGCAAGATGGGCATCAAAACTGTGATGATCACCGGCGATAATCCGTTGACCGCCGCGGCGATTGCCGCTGAGGCGGGCGTGGATGATTTTCTTTCCGAGGCGACGCCTGAGGCCAAACTGGCGCTGATCCGTCAGTATCAGGCAGAAGGACGGCTGGTGGCGATGACCGGTGACGGCACCAACGATGCGCCGGCGCTGGCCCAGGCCGACGTGGCGGTGGCGATGAACTCCGGCACCCAGGCGGCGAAAGAGGCGGGCAACATGGTCGATCTCGACTCTAACCCGACCAAACTGCTGGAAGTGGTACATATCGGTAAGCAGATGCTGATGACGCGCGGGTCGCTGACCACCTTCAGCATCGCCAACGACGTGGCCAAGTATTTCGCCATTATTCCGGCGGCGTTTGCTGCGACCTATCCGCAGCTCAACATGCTCAACGTGATGCATCTGCACTCACCGGCCAGCGAGATTCTGTCAGCGGTGATCTTTAACGCGCTGGTGATTGTATTTCTGATTCCGCTGGCGCTGAAGGGGGTCAGCTATCGTCCGCTGAGCGCCGCCGCCTTGCTGCGCCGCAACCTGCTGATTTACGGGCTGGGTGGCCTGCTGGTGCCGTTTGTCGGCATCAAAGCGATCGATTTGCTGTTAGTACTGTCAGGCATGGCCTGAGGAGAAGATTATGAGTCAGTTACGTCCGGCGATTTTACTGTTGTTGCTGCTTACCGTTATCAGCGGCGTGGTTTATCCTTTGCTCACCACCGGCCTGGCGCAGGGGCTGTTTCCGGCACAGGCCAACGGGTCGTTACTGGAGAAACAGGGCGTGGTGCGCGGGTCGGCGCTGATTGGGCAGAGTTTTACCCAGCCCGGTTATTTCTGGGGTCGCCCTTCTGCCAGCGGCGATCGGCCCTATAATCCGCTGGCGTCGGGCGGCAGCAATCTGGCCGCCAGCAATCCGGCGCTGGATAAAGCGATCGCTGAACGGGTTGCCGCGCTACGGGCCGCCAATCCTCAGGCGCCGACGGCGGTGCCGGTGGAGCTGGTGACCGCCTCGGCCAGCGGACTGGACCCCGATATTTCACCTGACGCAGCCCGCTGGCAGGCACCTCGCATCGCCGCCAGCCGTCAGATACCGTTAGCCCAGGTAGAGGCACTGATTGATCAGCAGACTCACCGGCCGCTGATGCCGTTCCTCGGCAATCCGACGGTCAATGTGCTGCAGCTCAACCTGGCGCTCAGCGATCTGTAATGCCGACAAGGACCCTATGAACCACGAACCGACGCGCCCCGATCCCGATGCCCTGTTGCAGGCTAACCGCGACAGCCATCGCGGGCGGCTGAAAATCTACTTTGGCGCCTGCGCAGGCGTCGGCAAAACCTACGCCATGCTGCAGGAGGCGCAACGGCTGCGCGCGCAGGGGCTGGATGTGCTGATCGGCGTGGTGGAGACCCATGACCGGCCGGAAACGGCGCAGCTGTTGACGGGCTTAACCCTGCTGCCGCGCCGGGCCACCGGTCGCTCCCGCCACGCCGAGTTTGACCTTGACGCGGCGCTGGCACGCCATCCGGCGGTGATCCTGATGGACGAACTGGCGCACACCAACGTTCAGGGCTCGCGCCATCCTAAACGCTGGCAGGACATTGAGGAGCTGCTGGAAGCGGGCATTGACGTGCTGACCACCGTCAACGTTCAGCATCTGGAGAGCCTCAATGATGTGGTGGGCGGCGTCACCGGTATTCAGGTGCGGGAAACTGTGCCCGATCCCTTTTTCGACAGCGCCGACGAGGTAGTACTGGTCGATCTGCCGCCTGACGATCTGCGGCAGCGGCTGAAAGAGGGCAAGGTCTATATCGGTGACCGCGCCGAACGGGCCATTGAGAATTTTTTCCGTAAAGGCAACCTGTTCGCCCTGCGCGAGCTGGCGCTGCGCCGCACCGCCGATCGGGTTGACGATCAGATGCGCGCCTGGCGCGATCAGCAGGGACGGGATCGGGTCTGGCACACCCGCGATGCGATTCTGTTGTGCATCGGCGATGATACCGGCAGTGAAAAACTGGTGCGTACCGCCGCACGGCTGGCGGCGCGGCTCGGCAGTGAATGGCATGCGGTCTATGTCGAGACGCCGCGGCTGAACCGGCTGCCGGAAGCGCGGCGGCGGGCGATTCTGCGTACGTTGCAGCTGGCGCAGGAGCTGGGTGCGGAAACCGCCACGCTCTCCGATCCCGACGAAGCGGAAGCGGTGCTGCGTTACGCCCGCGAACATAATCTTGGCAAAATCGTCACCGGCCGTCGCCCGCAGCGGCGCTGGCGGCGTGACAGTTTTGCCGAGCGACTCGGCCAGCTTGGCCCCGATCTCGATCTGCTGGTGGTGGCGCTGGATGAACCGCTGCACGACGCGCCGCATCCGCTGGCGGACGGGCGGGTAACCAGTGACAAGTGGCGTATTCAGCTGCGTGGCGTGATGATGGCGCTGGTGCTGTGCATCGCAGTGACCGTCGCCGGTCAGTCGCTGTTGATCGGTTTCGATCCTGCCAACTGCGTGATGATCTATCTGCTGGCGGTGGTGATCGTGGCGCTGCGCTATGGCCGCTGGCCGTCGGTGATCGCCACGGTGATGAATATTCTCGCCTTCGATCTCTTCTTTGTGGCACCCACCGGCACGGTGGCGGTCTCTGACCTGCAATATCTGGTGACCTTCGGCGTGATGCTGGCGGTCGGGGTGATTGTCGGCAACCTGACCGCGGGGTGCGTTATCAGGCGCGGGTGGCACGCTACCGTGAGCAGCGGGCGCGCCAGCTGTATGAGATGGCGAAATCACTCGGCAGTGCGTTAACGCCGCAGGACATTGCCGCCACCAGTCAGCGGGTGCTGGATGCGACGTTACAGGCGCGCTGTCTGCTGCTGCTGCCTGATGAGCAGGGCGAACTGCAACCGGTGGGCGATGCACTGCCCGCCAGTGAACCGGATCGCGCCATCGCTAAGTGGAGCTACAGCAAAGGCCAGCCGGCCGGGGCCGGAACCGATACCTTACCGGCGGTGCCGTACCAGATTCTGCCGTTGAAAAGCGGCGCGCACTGCCGCGGCCTGCTGGTGGTGGAGCCGCAAAATCTGCGTCAGCTGATGATCCCTGAGCAGCAGCGGCTGGTGGAAACCTTTACGGTGCTGATCGCTAACGCGCTGGAGCGGATGGCGCTGTCGCACAGCGAGGCGGCATCCCGGCTGTCGGCGGAGCGTGAACAACTGCGCAATGCGCTGCTCTCCGCCCTGTCACACGATCTGCGCACCCCGCTGACCGTGCTGTTTGGCCAGGCGGAGATGCTGATGCTCGACCTTGCCAGCGACAACTCAAAATATGTGCCGCAGGCCAGCCAGATCCGTGAACAGACGCTGAGCACCATCCGGCTGGTGAGTAACATGCTGGATATGGCGCGCATTCAGTCGGGCGGACTGAACCTGCGTGAAGAGTGGCTGGCGCTGGAGGAGGTGATCGGCGGGGCGCTGAGCAGCATGGCACCGTCGCTGAAAGGGCATGAGGTCCAGCTCGATCTGCCGGACGATATCGTGCTGATTAAAGGCGACAGCACCTTGCTGGAGCGGGTTTTTACCAACCTGATTGAGAACAGCCTGAAGTATGCCGGGAACTGCGCCCCGCGCGGGATTCGTGCCTGGCGTGCCGGGACGCGGCTGGAGATCGCCGTCTGGGATGGCGGACCCGGCATTGCGGAAGCCGATTTAAGCCGGATTTTCGATAAGTTCTCGCGCGGCGATAAAGAGTCGGCGGTACCCGGCGTCGGGCTGGGGCTGGCGATCTGTAAAACCATTATTGAGAGTCACGGCGGGCAGATCTGGGCAGAGAATCGGCCCGAAGGCGGGGCGGCGTTTCGTCTTTCGCTGCCGCTGCCGCCGGTTCCGGAAATTTCTGACGAAGGGCTGAAATAACTTCACAGTTGATCAGTTATACTCCCGGACCTGTTTGATTATTCGTGGGATTGTATGGAACGTTTTACCGAAAACCTGATGTATGCATCGCGCTGGTTGCTGGCTCCGGTTTACATTGGACTTTCACTCGGCCTGCTGGCGCTGACTGTCAAATTTTTCCAGGAAATTTTCCACCTGCTGCCCAACATTTTCAGTATTGCGGAAAACGATCTGATCCTGCTGCTGCTCTCGCTGGTGGATATGACACTGGTTGGCGGCCTGCTGGTGATGGTGATGCTATCGGGTTATGAGAACTTCATCTCTAAACTCGATATCGACGAAGACAAAGAGAAGCTGAGCTGGCTGGGCAAAATGGACTCCGGCTCGCTGAAAAACAAAGTTGCCGCTTCCATTGTCGCCATCTCCTCGATTCACCTGCTGCGGGTGTTTATGGAAGCGCGCAACGTCGAAAACGACAAACTGATGTGGTACGTGATTATCCACCTGACCTTTGTGCTCTCCGCCTTTGTGATGGGCTGGCTGGATCAGATGTCGCGCAGCGACAAAAAAGCGAAGTAACCCTTCTGGCGCACCGCTGATGCGGTCGCCTGCTTTATCCTCTCCGCACTACTTCTCTGATCGCCCTGCTGGCTTCGCCAGCTGTGAGGCCGGACGCGTGCCCGCCAGCTGCGGCATCACGGCTTTAATCATGGTAAAAAAATGCTGCAGCCGGGCCGGATAGTAGCTGGCCCACGGATAGGTCAGCCAGATCGGCAGTGGCGACGCCTGCCACTGCGGCGTCAGCTGAATCAGCCGCCGGTCCGCTAAATCCTCCTGCACCACCCACGACGACACCAGCGCCGCGCCCATCCCCGCCAGCGCCGCTTTACGTACCGCGTATAAACTGTCACTGCTCAGTCGCGGCGTGATAGCAAGATTGACCGGCTGGCCATCGTCAATCCTCTGTAATGCCACTTCGTTACGATAAAAACTGGTCAGCGCCAGCCACGGCAGCTCGCGCAACTGTTCAACCTGCTCAATCGGCGGATGACGGTCCAGCAGATCGGGCGACGCAACCACAATGCGCGGCACTTCTGCCAGCAGAATCGCCACCACGGAAGGATCGGTTGGCGCACCGACCTGAATAGCACAGTCGATATTTTCCGCCATAAAATCGGGCGTGCGGTCATTCAGCATCCACTCAATATTGAGCCGTGGATAACGGCGCAGATAGTCGACCAGCGGGGCGATCAGCTGATCCTGGCCAAACGCGTGGGGCGCACGAACCCGCAGCGTACCGACTGGATCGTCACTGGCACCGGTCAGCTCATCTTCCAGCGCATGCCAGGTCGCCAGTAATTGCCGTGCCTGGGCGTAACAGCGCTCGCCATCATCGGTGAGTTTCAGGGCATGGGTGGTGCGCAGTATTAACTTCAGGCCCAGCCGCTGCTCCAGGGTTTGCAGACGCCGGCTGATGGTCGGCTGGGTAGTGCCAAGCTGCGCAGCAGCAGCCGATAAGCTGCCGCTTTCAACGATACGAATAAAGGTTTGCATCAGTTCGATACGATCGCTGGTATTCGGATTGCTCATACGTACCACGCATAACAGTTTTGTCTGACAGCAGTCTACCGCGTATGGCCGCAGTGTGCGCTAATAGCGTTACGCATTTATGAGGATCACACCATGTCAGCGATACGCACTATTACCACTCCGAACGAAACGCTTCCCGCTCCGCTGGTTTTTACCCTGGCGGCAGGCGCCGGACTGAGCGTGGCATCGATTTACTACAGCCAGCCGATGCTGGATATCATCAGCAGGCAGTTTAACGTCGGTATCGGCGCAGTCGGCATGGTGCCAATGCTGACCCAGGCGGGCTATGCACTGGGCATTTTATTGCTGGCGCCGCTTGGCGATCGCCATGACCGGCGTACTATTATTTTTATCAAAGGATTGTTACTGGTGGCGGCGTTATTACTGTGTGGTTTCTCCGGCGGGCTGAGCGCGTTGCTGATCGCCAGCTTCGTGACCGGCCTGACCGCCACGGTGGCGCAGGATATTGTACCCGCTTCGGCGGCACTGGCCCCGGAACGCAGCCGCGGTAAAACGGTCGGCACGGTGATGACCGGCTTACTGGTCGGCATTCTGCTGTCGCGGGTGATCAGTGGCGTGGTGGCCGAATACTTTGGCTGGCGCACCATGTATATGGTGGCGGCGCTGGCGGTGCTGCTGATCAGCCTGACGCTGTGGCGGGTGCTGCCGCGCTTTACGCCCGGCACGTCGGTCAGTTATCCGCGTCTGCTGCTGTCGCTGGCACACCTGTGGCGTCATCATCAGACGCTGCGCCGTGCCGCGCTGGCACAGGGGCTGCTGTCGGTCGGTTTTAGCGCCTTCTGGTCAACCCTGGCGTTAATGCTGAGCGATCGTTTTCATCTCGACAGCGCGGTGGCGGGGGCCTTTGGTTTAGCCGGTGCCGCCGGTGCGATGGCCGCGCCGCTGGCAGGCAGCTTCGCTGACCGCATCGGTCCGGCCAGGGTGACCCAGGCGGGTGCTGCGCTGGTCACCGTCTCGTTCGCCCTGATGTTTCTGCTGCCGCTACTGCCGCTGCCAGCCCAGCTGGCGTTGATTGTGGTCAGCACTATCGGTTTCGACTTAGGGGTACAGGCGACGCTGGTGGCGCATCAGACGCTGGTGTATGGCCTGGCACCTGAGGCGCGCAGTCGTCTGAATGCGCTGCTGTTTACCGTGGTGTTTATCGGTATGGCAAGCGGTGCGGCGCTGGGTAGCCTGGCGCTGGCGCGCTGGGGCTGGAACGGTGTTGTCGCACTTTCAACCCTGGCCGGTGCTGCCAGCCTGGCGGTGCGTTTCGCCAGTCGTCACCTGAAGAACTGATTTTCGCAGCCGTCAAAAAATGTGCCAGGCTTATTAATAAACCTGAAATAATCTGGAGTATTATGAGCTTTTTAGCCTGGACCGCCGCGACGGGCGGCCTGCTACTGCTGATGTCACTGGCTTCCGGTTGGATTCACCGGGGGCCGGTTACCTCGTTTGGTCTGTTTCTCATCGCTGGTATCTTGTGCGGGCCGTGGGCATTTGATGTGCTGCACATTGACATCGTTACCCACTCTGAAGCGGTGGCCCACATCACGGAAATCACCATGGCCGCCTCGCTGTTTATCACCGGTCTCAAGCTGCGTTTGCCGTTACAGAATAATTGCTGGCATACCGGACTGCGGCTGGCCTTTCCCGCCATGTTACTGACGGTCGGCGCAATGACGCTGCTGGCGCACTGGCTGGTGGGGCTGGACTGGCCGATCGCGCTGGCGTTTGGAGCGATTGTCGCCCCGACCGATCCGGTACTGGCGAGCTTAATCTCGGTTAATGATGCGCAGGATGACGATTCACTTCGTGTCGCCATCTCCAGCGAAGCCGGGATGAACGACGGTTCCGCGCTGCCACTGCTGGTGCTGGCCCTGCTGCTGTTTAATGGCGAAAGCCTGAGCGGATCGCTGCTGACACATTGGGGCGCGAAAGAGGTGATATGGGCGATCGGCGGCGGTCTGGTCATCGGCTTCGGCCTTGGCCGTTTAATTGGCATCCTGGCCACCAAATTGCGTAATGCCAATGGCGACGTTGCGCCCAACGATTTCCTGGCGCTGGCGCTGATTGCGCTGAGTTATTCGCTGGTGCAGTGGCTGGGTGCCTCCGGTTTCCTGGCGGCGTTTGCGGCTGGTCTGGGCCTGCGTCGCGCCGAACTGGGGGTTTTCCGTCGCCACCAGCCGGAGGATCTCTCTGAAGATGAACGGGTGCTGCCTTCCGAGGCGCTGGTCAACCCGAATAAGCGGCTGGCGCACCAGGGCGATAACAGCATGGTGAAGTCGATTGGCTTTGTGGTCGGCGATGCGCTGTCGTTTGGCGACACCATTGAACGGTTACTGGCGGCAGGCATGATGGTGGTGCTGGGCGTCACGCTGGCGCAGCACTGGAACCTCTACGGGGTGCTGCTGGGCCTGGTGCTGTTTGTCGTGGTGCGCCCGCTGGCTGTCTGGCTGGTGACGCTGCGCGCCGGTCTGCCGCTGGGGCAGCGGCTACTGATAGGCTGGCTCGGCATTCGCGGCATCGGCAGCCTGAACTACATCGCCTATGCCTGGACGCACGGCATGGAAGGGCCGCAGATGGAGATCATGACCAATATGGCGTTAACCCTGGTGGTCTGTAGCGTGGTAATACACGGCACAACCGTGTCACCCCTGCTAAACTGGCGTCAAAGGCGTCTGGAAGCCCTTCAGCGCAAGGTTTAACCCGAAAACAGGAGTAGAGAATGAAAGTGACCCACATACTGCTGCTGAGCGTACTGGCCTCTGGCAGCGCCCTGGCGGCAGACGACAGTGAACAGAATGTCTATGCCAGCCAGCTGTGTCACATCGTCAGCAGTGAAAAAACGGTTGCCAGTGCCGACCAGTATGTTGAGCAGATGAAATCGTACGTAGCGCGTAGCCAGTCGCCAACGGCGATGAATCAGCCCGGTTTTGATGAAGACACCGCCCGTGAAGTGGCCAGCGCCTGGCTACAGCTGGGCGATGATGAGCGCGCTAAACTGCGGGTCAATGAACAACAGTGTGAACAGGCCGTGATGGCACAGTTCCAGCAGGAAGATTAATTCATCTGGTCAGGGTAAAAACGCGCCGTCGGGGCGCGTTTTTTTATGGATTTTGGCACTGGATTGCGTACATAATCGCCAGCGTCTGGCACCGGACTTGCATCACACTTTATTCAGCAGCCCGCCGCAACGGCTGGCTGAGCATTTCGATATGACTTAACAGGCATTATGATTACGCGTCGACGCTTTATTCTCGGCACGGGAGCGCTTGGGCTCTCCATGACCACCGGCAAATTATTTGCCCGCGATGAAATTATTCCACTCTGGCCGGACGATCCGCCCGGCGGCGGCGGCCCGTCGGGTGAATTGCATGTTAATGCCAGCGGTTCATGGTCAAATATCGTCAGCCCGGCGATCCAGCGCTTTAAACCAGAAAACCCGAACGGCGAAGCGGTATTGATTGCCGCTGGCGGCGGTTATCGCTGGATTGGAATGGGACGTGAAGCCTGGCCGGTGGCACGCTGGCTGAACGCCAACGGCTATACCGCCTATGTGCTGAGCTACCGTTTGCCGCATGAGAAGTGGCAGGCTGGCCGGCTGGCGCCGTTGCAGGATGCACAGCGGGCAATTCGGCTGGTGCGATCCTTTGAACGTAAGGTACACGTGCTGGGCTTCTCGGCCGGTGGTCATCTGTTAGGCATGGCGGCGGCGCGGCCCACGTTTGAGTCCTATCCGGCCATCGATCCGCTGGATGAGGTGGTGCCAAAAGTGGATAGCGTTGGGCTGATCTACCCGGTGATTACGCTGGAAGCCCCTTATCAGCACACCAATACTCACCTGATGATGGTGGGCAAAAACGCCACGCCGCAGGATGAGGCTAACTGGTCGGTACAGAACTACGTCACCCGCCAGTATCCGCCAACGTTTCTGGCGCAGGCTGAAGACGATCACACCTCAAATCCGTTTAACACTGAACTGATGCACGACACCTGTCGTCGCAATCGCGTGCCGGTCGAGCTGATTCAGATCAGTAAAGGCGGTCACGGCTTTGGGCTCGGCAAGGCGGGAACGCCCGCCGCGTTATGGGATCAGGCTTACGTGCGCTGGCTGGATCGCGTGAGCTGAGTTGCTCCGCCGTGGTGCAAGACTGCACCTTTCTCCCTGTAGCAGGCAAAAAAACAGGCGACTGACGTCGCCTGCCTCAAGCACTCCGCCGTGGCGGCTTAGCGCATGGTCACGAACTCTTCCGCTGCGGTCGGGTGAATCGCCACGGTATTGTCGAAGTCTTTTTTGGTAGCACCCATTTTCAGCGCCACTGCGAAGCCCTGCAGCATCTCATCCATGCCAAATCCGATACCGTGAATACCGACGATCTTCTCCTCGGCGCCGACGCAGACCAGCTTCATGCGGCACGGCTGGCGATGCTGGGTCACGGCGGTATACATGGCGGTGAACGCCGATTTGTACACTTTCACCTGGTCGTCGCCATACTGCTCACGCGCCTGCGGTTCGGTCAGGCCGATGGTGCCAATGGGCGGGTGGCTGAAGACCACGGTCGGGACATTACTGTAGTCGAGATGCTCGTCCGGCTTGTTGTTGAACAGGCGCTCAGAGAGGCGACGGCCCGCCGCCACGGCGACCGGCGTCAGTTCTACCGCGCCGGTGTTGTCACCCACCGCGTAAACGCCTGATACATTGGTGTTCTGAAACTTATCGACTTTGATATAGCCTTTTTCGTCCAGCGCCACGCCCGCGGCAGCGATATTCAGGCTATCGTTAGCCGGTTCACGGCCAATCGCCCATACCAGGCAATCTACGGTAAAGTCGCTGCCGTTTTCCAGCTGCAGCGTCAGGCTGCCATCGTCGTTTTTAATTACCGCTTTCGGAATCGATTCGGTATGCAGCGTCGGGCCTTCGCTGTTCATTACTTCCACCAGCGTCTCGGTGATCAGCGGATCGAAGTCACGCAGCGGGGTATGTTTACGCACAAACAGATGGGTTTCCGATCCCAGTGCATTCACCACGCCCGCCAGTTCCACGGCGATGTAGCCCGCGCCGATCACTGCAGTACGCTTCGGCAGCGCATCCAGTTCAAAGAAGCCATCGGAATTAATGCCGTACTCCGCGCCCGGAATCGAGGACTGGCTGGGACGACCGCCGGTCGCAATCAGGATATGGTTAGCCGTGATGATCTCGCCGTTGACTTCGACGCTATGCGCATCAACAAAACGGGCGAAGCCTTTAATCACTTCAACCTTGTTTTTACCCAGCACGTTATCGTAAGAGGTGTGGATACGATCGATATAGGCCGTGCGGTTTTTTACCAGCGTGGCCCAGTCGAAGCGGTTAACCGTGGTGTCGAAGCCGTAGTCCGGCCCGTAGAGATGGATAGCTTCGGCGATTTGCGCAGCATGCCACATGATTTTCTTCGGGACGCAGCCCACGTTAACGCAGGTGCCACCCAGTTCTTTGGCTTCAATCAGGGCGCATTTCTGGCCATACATGGCTGCACGGTTGATCGAGGCGATGCCGCCGCTGCCGCCGCCGATGGCGAGATAGTCGAAATGTCGGGTCATTGAAGTATCCATCCGGTTGCATGAAAAATTGGCATAGAGTGTAACGCTGCGGGTCGGATTGACGCAAAGTTTGCGCCTATGATTGTAATAGGGTTCTGTTTTTTCATTTACTGACAGGGAAGCATACCATGCACCTTACTTTTCTCGGTACCGGCGGCGGGGCGCCCAGCCTGCAGCGTAACGTCACCGCTATCGCCTTTACCCGGGCGCAGAGTGGTGAAACCTGGTTATTTGATTGCGGGGAAGGGACACAGCTGCAGTTTATGCGTTCCGATCTGAAACCGGGCAAGCTGGATACCATCTTTATTACCCATCTGCATGGCGACCACATTTTTGGTCTGCCGGGACTGCTGACCAGTCGCTCGATGGCCGGACTGACCACCCCGATGACTGTTTACGGCCCGAAAGGCCTGAAGACCTTTGTCGAAACGGCATTGTCAATCAGCGGTTCTTACACCGATTATCCACTGAATATCGTTGAGATTGAGCCGGGCTGGACGCGGGATGACGGCGAGTTTCGCATCAGTGCCTGGCCGCTGAACCATACGCTGCCGTGTCTGGGCTATCGGATTGAGCAGCATGATAAACCGGGTTTTCTTGATGCGCCGCGTCTGAAGGCCGAAGGCGTGCCGCGCGGCCCGTGGTATCAGCAGCTGAAGCAGGGCGAAACCGTCACCCTGGAGGATGGCCGGGTGATCAATGGCGCGGACTATCTGGGGCCGGCGACCAAAGGCAAAACGCTGGCGATTTTTGGCGATACCGCGCCGACCGAGGTGGCGTTGCAGCTGGCGGCTAACGTGGACCTGATGGTGCATGAAACCACGCTGGAAGCGGCGATGACGGAGAAGGCTAACGGACGTGGTCACTCCACCACCTTACAGGCGGCGGAGGTGGCGAAGCGCGCGGGGCAAAACGGCTGATCGCCACCCACTTCAGTTCACGCTATCTGGCGAAAGATATGCGCCGCTTGCTGGCTGAATGCCAGACCATCTTCCCCTGTACTGAGCTCGCCTGGGATCTGGCGGTCTTCACCCTTTAGTGATGCAGTGCGGGGTAGGTGAAAAACAGCAAATGGGTGATGTTGAGGGCAAAGTGCAGGGCGGTCGACAGCCATAACCGGCCACTCCAGTGCCACGCCAGCCCATAGAGCAGCCCGGCGAGGGTGGCGAAGATCACCAGCAACAGACCACCGCTCAGGTGTGCCAGACCAAACAGCAGTGAACTCAGTAACAGCGCCGGTATACCGCCCAATGCCAGCGCTAATTTTTGCTGCAGATAGCCACGAAACAGCGCCTCTTCCGCCAGCGAGACAAAGAACAGATTGGCGAGCATAAACGCGCCCAGCCACTCCGGAAAGTGACGTTCAACGGCTAATCCGCCCAGCAATACGGCGCTGTATAACAGCAGCGGAACGGCGGCGATCAGCGCCAGCGCGGCGGGCAGTTTATAACGCGGCGAACTGGCCGGGGCGCGAAACAGCGTCGGCAGACAGGCCAGCAGGACAAAGGGGACGAGCGCTTTATCAAAGTTAAATGAGAAGCCGAATGCCAGGCTGCGCGCACCGACCTGTACATCATCAACTTTGCGTGGATTATCAAAACCCGGGAACAGATGAAGGAATAACCCGATGGCGATCAGCACCAGCACCGCTTCAGTCAGCAATTGCCGCCGGGGATGGTCACGGTCATAAATACGGAATGCTACCACCGCGGCAGTGCCCGCGAACAGCAGCAATGCCGGCCATGCCAATACGTCCTGATAAAACCCCAGCAGCGTGGCGAGCGCCAGTAACAATAATGCCAGCCGCCGGGCCGGTTGCAGCGCGGCCAGCGCGCCAGCCAGTATGATCCACATGGTAAAGACCTGATACAACGCCGCAGCACCGGCAGTGTGCGGCGTAAAAGGAGAAAAAGTTATTCGGGTACGATCTGGTTGACCACAAAGTGGCCGGTGCCAGCCGGAACCAGTTTCTTATGCAGCCACGGCAGTAGCTCGTTCATCTGGGCAGCCAGCTTCCACGGCGGATTAATCACAATCATGCCGGAGGCGGTCATGCCACGCTGATCGCTGTCGGGACGTGCCGCCAGCTCAATCTGGAGAATATTGCGAATGCCGGTCGCTTCCAGATCGCGCAGCATGTGTTTGATCTGCTGACGCAGCACCACCGGATACCACAGCGCAAAGACGCCGGTACCGAATCGCTTATGGCCTTCCTGAATTCCTTTCACCACCGCCTGGTAATCGCTTTTCATCTCATACGGTGGGTCAATCAGAATCAGACCGCGACGTGACGGCGGCGGCAGTTTAGCTTTTAACTGTTGATAGCCGTCGCCGCGTTCTACGCGGGCACGGCTATCTTTGCTGAATTCATTGCGCAGCAGCGGGTAGTCGCTGGAGTGCAGTTCGGTCATTTGCAGCCGGTCATCTTCGCGTAGCAGATGGCGGGCAATCAGCGGCGAACCGGGGTAATAACGCAGCGTTCCGTTACGGTTGAGCGCACGGATGGCGTCGAAGTAGGGTTGCAGCAGTTCGGGCGCGTCCGGCTGCTGCCAGATGCGGGCGATGCCTTCCAGATACTCGCCGGTACGCTCAGCGTGCTCACCGCTCAGTTGATAGCGACCCGCGCCCGCGTGGGTATCGAGATAAAAGAACGGTTTCTCTTTCTCTTTCAGCGCGGTGATGATCAGGCTCAGTACGGTGTGCTTCAGCACGTCAGCGTGGTTGCCAGCATGGAAGCTATGGCGATAACTCAGCATTGTTTATCCTGTTGAAAGTATAAGGTTTTAATTGATGGAAAATCAATTTATACCAATTATTACCTCACGTATTACCCACAGAACGACGCACAGCAACCGACGCAGGAACAGCATGAGAACCATTAAGCGGGCGATTATATCAGGGATGCCCGGCTGATGGGTCGAAAGCGTGATAACTAATCCAGTCGGCGCTGCCCGCTGCAGGCAAAAAGCCGACAGCTGTCGCAACGGCGGCATTACGCCCTGACCGAAGCGACTCCGCCTTGACATAACGCAAATTTGTTTCGCTATAACGGTCATAAAGTGAGCAGCAATACTCACTGTTAACAGGACGTTTACCATGGCAATTCCAGCTTACCTCTGGCTCAAAGATGATGGCGGTGCTGATATCACCGGTTCAGTGGATGTCAGCAATCGGGAAGGAAGCATTGAAGTACTCAGCTTTATGCACGGTTTGAGTATTCCGGCGGATAACCACAACGGAAAATTAACCGGCACCCGTATTCACAGCGAAATGGAGTTTGAAAAGGAGTTTGATTCCTCCAGTCCTTATCTTTATAAAGCGGTCGCCACAGGACAGACGCTGGCAAGCGCGGAAATAAAATGGTACCGGATTAATTACGCCGGACAGGAAGAGGAATATTTCAATATGCTGATGGAGAAGGTGAAGATCGTATCGATTATGCCCCTGATGCATAATGTCAAGTCGGTGCAAAATCTGAATCACCTTGAATCCGTCACGTTACGCTACGAAAAAATCACCTGGAAATATTGTGACGGCAATATTCAGTTTTCGGACAGCTGGAAAGTCAGAGCATAAACCGTCAGGCAGCATAATACGCCGCCCGTCACGCAAGGAGAGAAGTGATGACATGGATTTATGATGGGC
>NZ_MLFN01000047.1 GCF_002095315.1 Pantoea conspicua | reverse complement strand
GCCTGAAATATGACGACGCCTGTGACCCGAAACAGGCGGTCGCGGTCGCCAACAAAGTGATCAACGACGGCATCCGCTATGTTATTGGCCATCTCTGCTCCTCATCGACCCAGCCTGCGTCTGACATCTATGAAGATGAAGGCGTGCTGATGATTACCCCCGCCGCCACCGCGCCGGATCTCACCGCCCGTGGCTACAAACTGATTATGCGCACCACCGGTCTCGACTCCGATCAGGGTCCGACCGCGGCGAAATACGCCATGACCGAGCTGAAGCCGCAGCGTATCGCTGTGGTTCACGATAAGCAGCAGTATGGCGAAGGCCTGGCGCGTTCGGTGCAGGAGAGCCTGAAAAAGCAGGGTGCCAACATCGTGATGTTTGAAGGTATCACCGCGGGCGATAAAGATTTCTCTACCCTGGTGGCGCGCTTTAAGAAAGAGAACGTCGATTTCGTCTACTTCGGCGGTTACTACCCGGAGATGGGCCAGATTGTTCGCCAGGCGCGAGCTGCCGGTCTGAAAACCCAGTTCATGGGTCCGGAAGGCGTGGGCAACGCCTCGCTGTCTAACATCGCCGGTGCTGCTTCTGAAGGGATGCTGGTGACCTTACCGAAACGCTACGATCAGGTTGAGACCAACAAACCGATTGTGGATGCGCTTAAAGCGAAGAAACTCGATCCAACCGGTCCGTTCGTCTGGACCACCTATGCCGCGCTGCAATCGCTGGCGGCCGGTATGGAGCGCAGCAAGAGCGCAGAGCCGGAAGATATTGTGAAGAACCTGAAAGAGGGCGCTGCGGTGCCAACCGTGATGGGTAACCTGAGCTGGGATCAGAAGGGCGATCTGAAAGGCTTTGAGTTCGGCGTCTTCAAATGGCATGCCGACGGTACCTCGACCGCTGTGAAGTAAATCAGGCGGTTTACTGGCGGGTCAGGTGTCGGGTAACCGCTGCCTGCTCCCCTGCAACACTAACGCCTGGTCTGTGCTGCCAGGCGTTTTTTGTACTCCGTTCGGCGACGATCGGATAAGTAAGGGTTAAGGTATGTCCGAGCAGTTCCTCTATTTTATTCAGCAGATGTTCAACGGTGTTACCCTCGGCAGCACCTATGCGCTGATCGCCATCGGTTACACCATGGTTTACGGCATCATCGGCATGATCAACTTCGCCCACGGCGAGGTTTACATGATCGGTAGCTATGTCTCCTTTATCGTGATTGCCGCCCTGATGATGATGGGCATCGACACCACCTGGCTGATGATCGCCGCCGGGTTTGTGATGGCGGTGATAATCTCCAGCGCCTACGGCTGGAGCATTGAACGCGTCGCCTACCGGCCGGTGCGCTCCTCCAAGCGTCTGATTGCGCTGATCTCCGCCATCGGCATGTCGATCTTCCTGCAAAACTACGTCAGCCTGACGCAGGGATCGCGCGACCTCGCGCTGCCGAGCCTGATTACCGGTCAGTGGACGGTGGGTGAGAGCAACGGCTTTGCCGCCACCATCTCCACCATGCAAATCGTGATCTGGGTAGTGACGTTCCTGGCGATGCTGGCGCTGACCACCTTTATTCGCTATTCGCGTATGGGCCGCGCCTGCCGAGCCTGTGCCGAAGACCTGAAAATGGCCAGCCTGCTGGGGATTAACACCGACCGCGTCATCTCACTGACCTTTGTGATCGGTGCCGCCATGGCGGCGGTGGCGGGCGTGTTGCTGGGCCAGTTTTACGGATCGATTAACCCGTTTATCGGCTTTATGGCCGGGATGAAGGCGTTTACCGCCGCAGTGCTGGGCGGCATTGGCAGTATTCCGGGCGCGATGATTGGCGGCCTGGTGCTGGGGATTGCGGAAGCGCTGACTTCCGCCTACCTGAGCACCGAGTATAAAGATGTCGTCTCCTTTGCCTTACTGATTGTGGTACTGCTGGTGATGCCGACCGGGATTCTGGGCCGTCCGGAGGTGGAAAAAGTATGAAGTCTTCCTTTCTCAACGCCCTGATTTCATCGCTGATGTTGCTGTTGCTCGCCAGCTTCTTTATGGGGCTGCGCCTCAATCTGGATGGCACTAACCTGGTGGTGCAAAACGCCGGCAGCGTGCGCTGGAACTGGATTGCGGTCGCCTGTGTGGTGGTGTTTCTGTTCCAGTTGCTGCGACCGGTCTGGCAGAGTGGCCTGAAGAAAATCTCCGGTCCGGCGCTGGTGCTGCCGGGCATCGATGGCTCTACGCCAAAGCAAAAGCTGGTGATGGCGGTGATGATCGTGGCGGCGCTCGCCTGGCCTTTCCTGGTGTCGCGCGGCACGGTTGATATCGCCACCATGACGCTGATCTACGTGATGCTCGGTCTCGGGCTGAACGTAGTGGTCGGCCTGTCGGGCCTGCTGGTTTTAGGCTACGGCGGCTTCTACGCTATCGGTGCTTATACCTTCGCCCTGCTGAACCACTATTACGGGCTCGGCTTCTGGCAGTGCCTGCCGCTCTCGGGCATGGTGGCAGCGCTGTTTGGTCTGCTGCTGGGCTTCCCGGTGTTACGATTGCGCGGCGACTATCTGGCGATTGTGACGCTGGGCTTTGGTGAGATCGTGCGTATTCTGCTGCTCAACAATACGGCGCTGACCGGTGGTCCGAACGGCATTAGTCAGATCCCGAAACCGACCTTCTTTGGTCTGGAGTTTGGCCGTACGCCGCGCGAAGGCGGCTGGGATACTTTCCACCACTTCTTCGGCCTGAAATACGATCCCAGCGACCGGATTATCTTCCTTTATCTGGTAGCGTTGCTGCTGGTGGTGCTGACGCTGTTTGTGATTAACCGCCTGTTACGCATGCCGCTGGGCCGCGCCTGGGAAGCGTTGCGTGAGGATGAGATTGCCTGCCGTTCACTGGGTCTCAGCCCGACCCGCATCAAACTGACGGCCTTTACCATCAGCGCCGCCTTCGCCGGCTTTGCCGGTAGCCTGTTCGCCGCGCGTCAGGGCTTTGTCAGCCCGGAATCCTTTACCTTTGTCGAATCGGCGTTTGTGCTGGCGATTGTGGTACTGGGCGGTATGGGCTCGCAGTTTGCGGTGATTCTGGCCGCCATTCTGCTGGTGGTTTCCCGTGAGCTGATGCGTGACCTCAACGAGTACAGCATGCTGGTGCTGGGAGGATTAATGGTGCTGATGATGATCTGGCGTCCGCAGGGACTGTTGCCGATGAAGCGTCCGCATCTGAAGCTGAGACAGGGTAAGCAAGGAGAACAGGCATGAATCAGCCTTTATTAGCCGTTGAAGGCCTGATGATGCGCTTCGGCGGCCTGTTAGCCGTTAACAACGTTTCGCTGGCGCTGCATCCGCAGGAGATCGTCTCGCTGATCGGGCCAAACGGTGCCGGGAAAACCACGGTGTTCAACTGCCTGACCGGCTTTTACAAGCCAACCGGCGGCAGCATTAAACTGCGTGAGCAGCATCTGGAAGGGCTGCCTGGCCAGAAGATTGCACGGATGGGGATTGTGCGCACCTTCCAGCACGTGCGTCTGTTTCGCGAAATGACGGTGATTGAAAACCTGCTGGTGGCGCAACATCAGCATCTGAAGAGCGGGCTGTTTGCCGGCCTGCTGAAGACCCCGGCGTTTCGCCGCAGTGAAGGCGAGGCGCTGGATCGCGCGGCCAACTGGCTGGAGCGGGTCGGTCTGCTGGATCTGGCTAACCGCCAGGCCGGAAATCTGGCTTATGGTCAGCAGCGCCGTCTGGAGATTGCGCGCTGCATGGTCACGCGCCCGGAAATTCTGATGCTGGATGAGCCGGCGGCGGGCCTTAACCCCAAAGAGACCCACGAACTGGATGAGCTGATCGCCGAACTGCGCGGTGAGCACAAGGTGTCAGTGCTGTTGATTGAACATGATATGAAACTGGTGATGGGCATTTCTGATCGCATTTACGTGGTTAATCAGGGAACGCCATTGGCTAACGGTACGCCGGAAGAGATTCGTAATAACCCGGACGTGATCCGTGCCTATTTAGGAGAGGCGTAAGATGGCAAATGCGATGTTAACCATTGAGAACGTGAGCGCCCATTACGGCAAAATCCAGGCGTTACATAACGTCAGCCTCTACATCAATCAGGGCGAAATCGTCACCCTGATTGGGGCCAACGGCGCCGGGAAAACCACGCTGCTCGGCACCCTGTGTGGTGAGCCGCGGGCCACCCACGGCACCATCACCTTTGACGGTAAAACCATTACTGACTGGCAAACGGCGCGCATCATGCGTGAAGCGATCGCCATCGTACCGGAAGGCCGTCGGGTGTTTGCGCGCATGACGGTGGAAGAGAATCTGGCGATGGGCGGCTTTTTTGCCAGCCGCCCGCAATATCTGGAGCGGATCAAGCGCGTTTATCAACTGTTCCCGCGGCTGGAGGAGCGCAAAATCCAGCGGGCCGGCACCATGTCCGGCGGTGAGCAGCAGATGCTGGCAATTGGTCGTGCGCTGATGAGCCAGCCCCGCCTGCTGCTGCTGGATGAGCCGTCGCTGGGTCTGGCGCCGATTATCATTCAGCAGATTTTCGACACCATCGAACAGCTGCGCAGCGAAGGGATGACCATCTTCCTGGTGGAGCAGAACGCGAATCAGGCGCTGAAGCTGGCGGATCGGGGCTATGTGCTGGAGAACGGCCATGTGGTGCTGGAAGACACAGGCGCAGCACTCCTTTCCAACGAAGCCGTCCGCAGCGCGTATTTGGGTGCCTGATGGGGCACGGCCTGGCTTGCTTGCCAGGTTGCGGTTGGACAGTGCTCGCCATCCTCACGTATATGTGTACGCTCCGGTGGATGCGCGCTTTGGTACACAGGCCTGGCTTACTGGTCAGGTTGTGGTTGGGCAGTGCTCGCCATCCTCACGTACTACGTGTACGCTCCGGTGGCTGCGCGCTGTCCGCCCGCAACCTGCCTGCGCCGCCGACGGCCTTCAAAATGAGTGTGGGATGCGCCGCCGACGGCCTTCGAAATGGGTGTGGGATGTACCGCCGTCAGTCTTTGAGTTTGGTGAAGTAAAAATCCGATCCGGGCGTTTTCACTGCCCCACCGCTCTGCAAATTATGTAACCAAAATCTGGCTGTGGTGACGCGTTACCGCTGCGCTGCCAGCCTCCTCTTTTCCGCTTACCGGCCTGACACCCGGCTGTCATCTTTCTGTTATTAATCCTTCATTTCCCCGTGTCATGTTACTTCGCGAAACAGAAATCCGTGATTTCACGCGTATTTACCTGCACAGGAAAATTCTATGTCCGTCGTTACCTATCGTCGTAGCCTGATCAGCGCGCTGCTTGGCCTGACGCTCAGCGGCCAGGCGCTGGCCGCCACTGAGATCCCCTTCTGGCACTCTATGGAAGGCGAGTTAGGCAAAGAAGTTGATTCGCTGGCACAACGGTTTAACCAGGCCCATCCCGATTATAAAATTGTTCCGACCTACAAAGGTAACTACGAGCAGAGCCTGGCGGCAGGTATCGCGGCAGTGCGCAGCGGCAAAGCCCCTGCGGTGCTGCAGGTCTATGAGGTAGGTACGGCGACCATGATGGCCTCACAGGCGATTGTGCCGGTGCATCAGGTGTTTAAAGATGCCGGTATTCCGTTTGATGAAAAGCAGTTTGTACCGACGGTGGCGGGCTACTACAGCGACAGCAAAGGTCAGCTGATCTCTCAACCGTTCAACAGCTCGACGCCGGTGCTCTACTACAACAAAGACGCCTTCAAAAAAGCAGGGCTTAACCCGGACCAGCCGCCAAAAACCTGGCAGGAGCTGGCGAAAGATGCGGCGGCGCTGCGTAAAGCGGGCATGAGCTGTGGTTACGCCAGTGGCTGGCAGGGCTGGATTCAGATCGAAAACTTCAGCGCCTGGCATGCGCTGCCGGTGGCGACCGAAAACAACGGCTTTGACGGGCTCAACGCGGTGCTGGAGTTCAACAAACCGGTGCAGGTTCGTCACATCCAGATGCTGGAAGAGATGAACAAGAAAGGGGACTTCACCTATTTTGGCCGCAAAGATGAGTCCACCGCCAAGTTCTACAACGGTGACTGCGGCATCACCACCGCCTCATCCGGTTCGCTGGCGGATATCCGCCACTACGCCAAATTCAACTTTGGCGTCGGCATGATGCCGTATGACGACACCGTTCCTGATGCACCACAAAACGCCATCATCGGCGGAGCCAGCCTGTGGGTGATGAAGGGTAAAGATGCGGCCACTTACAAAGGCGTCGCTGAGTTCATGCAATTCCTCGCCCAGCCGGAAATCGCCGCGGAATGGCATCAGAAAACCGGCTATCTGCCGATTACCACCGCCGCCTATGAGCTGAGCAAACAGCAGGGTTTCTACGATAAAAATCCGGGTGCCGATATCGCTACCCGTCAGATGCTGAACAAGCCGCCATTGCCGTTCACCAAAGGGATGCGTCTCGGCAACATGCCGCAGATTCGTACCGTGGTGGATGAAGAGCTGGAGAGCGTCTGGACCGGTAAACAGTCGCCGCAAAGCGCACTGGATAATGCGGTTAAACGCGGCAACGATCTGCTGCGTCGTTTCCAGCAGCAGGTGAAGTAACCCGCTCTACCGGGCCAGCACAGGCTGGCCCTTTTTCTTTCTGAATCAGAGTACGCCATGTCCTCATCTCGTCCGGTATTTCGCACCAGCCTGTTGCCCTATCTTTTGGTGCTGCCGCAACTGTTGATCACCGCCATCTTCTTTCTCTGGCCTGCGGGTGAAGCCTTATGGTATTCGTTGCAAAGCCTCGATCCTTTTGGCATCTCCAGCACCTTCGTCGGGCTGGAGAATTTTAAACGGCTGTTTGCCGATCCTTACTATCTGGAATCATTCTGGACTACCATCAAATTCAGCGGCCTGGTCACCGTGTGCGGCATGGTGCTGTCGCTGCTGCTGGCGGCGCTGGTAGATTACGTGGTGCGACTGCGCAAACTTTACCAGACGCTGCTGCTGCTGCCCTACGCCGTTGCGCCGGTCGTGGCAGCGGTGCTGTGGATGTTTCTGTTCAATCCCGGCCTTGGCCTGTTCAGCTACCTGTTGAACCACATCGGCTACAACTGGAACTATGCGCAAAACAGCGGTCAGGCGATGTTCCTGATTGTACTGGCGTCAATCTGGCAACAGATGAGCTACAACTTTCTGTTTTTCTTCGCCGCGCTGCAATCAATCCCCAAATCGCTGGTGGAAGCCGCCGCCATTGACGGTGCCGGCCCGGTGCGTCGCTTCTTCAACCTTTCTCTGCCGCTGATTACCCCGGTCAGCTTCTTCCTGCTGGTGGTGAACCTGATTTACGCCTTCTTCGATACCTTCCCGGTGATCGACGCGGCGACAGGCGGCGGGCCGGTGCAGGCCACCACCACGCTGATCTACAAAATCTATCGCGAAGGCTTCACCGGTCTGGATCTCTCCTCATCCGCTGCCCAGTCGGTGGTGCTGATGGTGCTGGTGATCGGCCTGACGGTGATTCAGTTCCGCTTTGTTGAACGTAAGGTGCAATACCAATGATTGAGAATCGACGCGGACTGGATATTTTCAGCCACATCGTGCTGATACTGGGCGTGCTGACTATCCTGTTCCCGCTCTATGTTGCCTTTGTGGCGGCCACGCTGGATAACGAGGCGGTCTATCAGGTGCCGATGACGCTGGTGCCCGGCACGCACCTGTGGGAAAACGTCTCGCGCATCTGGACCCACGGCGTGAACGGCAACGGCCCGGCATTCGGCCTGATGCTGCTCAACAGCACGATCATGGCGCTTGGGATCACCATCGGCAAAATCACCGTCTCGATGCTGTCAGCCTTTGCCCTGGTCTGGTTCCGCTTTCCGCTGCGCACGCTGTTCTTCTGGCTGATTTTCATCACCCTGATGCTGCCGGTCGAGGTGCGTATTTTCCCGACGGTACAGGTGATCGCCGATCTGAACCTGCTTGACAGTTATAGCGGCCTGACCCTGCCGCTGATGGCGTCAGCGACCGCCACCTTTTTGTTCCGCCAGTTCTTTATGTCGCTGCCGGATGAACTGGTGGAAGCTGCGCGTATCGATGGCGCCAGCGCGATGCGTTTCTTCCGCGATATCGTGCTACCGCTGTCGAAAACCAACCTGGCGGCACTGTTCGTGATCACTTTTATCTACGGCTGGAATCAGTATCTCTGGCCGCTGCTGATTATCAATGATGCCAGCCTCGGTACGGCGGTCGCGGGGATCAAAAGTATGATCTCCACCAGCGGTTCACCGACCCAGTGGAACGAAGTGATGGCGGCGATGTTATTAACCCTGATTCCACCGGTGGTGGTGGTATTGGTCATGCAGCGTGCCTTTGTGCGCGGCCTGGTTGAGAGTGAGAAATAAGATGGCAGGCGTAACCCTTCAGGCAGTGACCAAGTCCTATGATGGTAAAAATCAGATCATTCAGCCGCTGAACGTCACGGTGAATGATGGCGAGTTTATGGTGATGGTGGGCCCCTCCGGCTGCGGGAAATCGACCCTGCTGCGGATGGTGGCGGGCCTGGAGCGGGTCAGCTCCGGCGACATCTATATCGACAACAAACGCGTCACGCAGGAAGAGCCAAAAGATCGTGGCATTGCGATGGTGTTCCAGAACTATGCGCTCTATCCCCATATGTCAGTGGAAGAGAATATGGCCTATGGCCTGAAGATCCGCGGCATGGGCAAAGAGCAGATTCGGCTGCGGGTGCTGGACGCCGCGCGCAGCCTTGAGCTGGATCATCTGCTGACCCGCCGGCCACGTGAGCTCTCCGGCGGCCAGCGTCAGCGCGTTGCCATGGGGCGCGCCATCGTGCGTGAACCGGCGGTGTTTCTGTTCGATGAACCGCTCTCCAATCTGGATGCACGGCTGCGGGTGCAGATGCGTCTCGAACTGCAACAGCTGCATCGGCGTTTGCAGACCACCAGCCTCTATGTCACGCACGATCAGGTCGAAGCGATGACGCTGGCGCAGCGGGTGATGGTAATGAACAAAGGCGTGGTTGAGCAGCTGGGCACGCCGGTTGAGGTTTACGAGCGTCCCGCCAGTCAGTTCGTCGCCTCGTTTATCGGCGCACCGGCGATGAATCTGCTGAAAGGGCAGTTCAACAGTGACGGCACGCGCTTTAATCTGGACGCGTCGCACGCTTTGCCACTCAGCGAAAGCAAGGCGAAGTGGGCCAACCGTCCGGTGGTGTCAGGTATCCGGCCGGAACATATTCAGCTTAGCAGCCGTGAGCAGGGCGGCGTGCCGCTGCGGGTAGATACGCTGGAGATGCTGGGTGCCGACAATCTTGCGCATGGCCGCATCGGTGATACGCCGCTGGTGGTACGCTTAGCCCATAGCGAGCGGCCACAGCCTGGCAGCACGCTGTGGCTGCATCTGCCGGCAGATGCGTTACACTTCTTCGATTCAACCCATGGAAAGCGTCTGGAATGAGCACACAACACTGGCCCTATCCGCACATCGTCGCGCATCGCGGCGGCGGTAAACTGGCACCGGAAAATACCCTGGCGGCAATTGACGTCGGGGCGAAATATGGTCATCAGATGATTGAATTTGATGCCAAATTGTCGGGCGACGCGCAGATCTTCCTGCTGCACGATGACACGCTGGATCGCACCAGCAACGGCTGGGGCGTTGCCGGGCAGTTGCCGTGGGAGAAACTGTCGCAACTTGATGCCGGCAGCTGGTTCAGTAAGGCGTTTAATGGCGAAAAGCTGGCGCGGCTGGATCAGGTAGCGGATCGCTGCCGTCAGCATCAGATGATGGCGAATATCGAAATCAAACCGACCACCGGCAGCGAAGCAGAAACCGGGCGCGCCGTGGCGCAGGCGGCAGCCAGCCTGTGGCACGGACAAACAGCACCGTTGCTCTCTTCTTTCTCGTATGAGGCGCTGGAAGCGGCGATGCAGGCGGAACCGCAGCTGCCGCGTGGCTTGCTGTCACACAGCTGGGATAATGAGTGGCGCGAGAAAACGGCGGCGCTGGCCTGCGTTTCGATTCATCTCAATCACAAAGTGCTGACCGAAGCACGGGTGGGGGAGCTGAAAGCGGCGGGCCTGAAGATTCTGGCCTATACCGTAAACAGCCCGGAGCGGGCGCGGGAACTGCTGAAATGGGGCGTTGATGCCATTTGTACCGACTGCATCGACATCATCGGCCCCGATTTTAGTTAGTTCTGATTCTGATTCTGCTGACCCGGCTGCGTGTTAATCACTCGTTGCTGGGCGCTGTTACGCTGCTCCTGCATTTTACGCTGCATATCCTGAGTCTGACGCTGCTGATCCTGACGCAGCTTCAACTGTTGCTGCTGCTGTTGCGTCTGCATCTGGCTCTGCATCCGTTGCTGGCTCGGGTTATAGCCTGGCCGGTTGGGATCGTTGGTACTGTTCAGCGTGTTCGCCAGCGTGGCGAAGGGCAGCAGAGCCGCCAAAGCAATAATCCACTTCTTCATCATTCCTCCTTCCTCAAAGCGACAGGTGCTGGATGCTGAACGCTATCGTCTGGCGTCCAGGGTCGCACGCATAAGTTTACGCGATATCACAGACCTTACCTTCAGATGTAATCCTGATTTGACTTAACCCTGATTATTTTGCTGTATTTGTAGCCACTTGCGTAAATGATAAAAAAATGTAAATAACAACACGGGATGGTGGCAGGATGAAAATGCAACAAACAGTGCGTCAGCTTAGCTGGTCGCTGGTGATGAGTTTTACCGTGGTGGCAGGCGCTCACGCCGCACCAACCCAGGCACCGCCGGTCTCCTACGGCGTGGACAGTGACACTTTCCATCCGGTAAAAGCACAGCACGGCATGGTGGCGTCGGTCGATGCGATGGCAACCCAGGTCGGGGTCGGGATACTGCGTCAGGGCGGCAACGCCGTCGATGCGGCAGTGGCGGTGGGCTTTGCGCTGGCCGTCACCCATCCGCAGGCCGGTAACCTCGGCGGCGGCGGGTTTATGCTGCTGCGCTCTGCTTCCGGCCGCGCCACCGCTATCGATTTCCGTGAAATGGCACCGGGACACGCGTCGCGCGACATGTTTCTGGATAAGCAGGGTAACGCCGACAGCAAGCTGTCGCTGACATCACATCTCGCCTCCGGTACGCCGGGCACTGTGGCCGGGCTGGCGCTGGCTGCGCAAAAATATGGCACGCTGCCGCTGAGCACCCTGCTGGAACCAGCGATTAAACTGGCGCGTGACGGTATTCCGGTCAACGACGCGCTGGCGGATGACCTGAAAACCTACGGCAAAGAGGTGCTGATTAACCATCCCAACAGCAAAGCGATCTTCTATAAAGCGGACGGCACGCCGTGGCAGAAGGGCGATCGACTGGTGCAGAAAAACCTCGCTCACAGCCTGCAATTGATTGCCCGTCAGGGACCAGATGCCTTTTATAAAGGTGCTATCGCCGATGAGATCGCGGGTGAGATGGCGCAACACGGCGGTCTGATCAACAAGGCGGACCTGGCGGCTTATCGCGCCGTTGAACGTAAGCCGATCAGCGGCACCTATCGTGGCTATGAAGTCTTCTCGATGCCACCGCCGTCGTCCGGTGGTATCCACATCGTGCAGATCCTCAATATCCTCGAAAACTTCGATCTGGCGAAGATGGGCTTTGGCAGCGCGGATGCGATGCAGGTGATGGCCGAAGCGGAGAAATATGCCTATGCGGACCGCTCTGAATATCTCGGCGACCCCGATTTCGTTAAGGTGCCGTGGCAGGCATTAACCAGCAAAGCCTACGCCAAAAGCCTGGCACAGCAGATTGATGTCGCCAAAGCGCGCCCGTCCAGTGAGATCAAACCCGGCAAGCTCGAACCTTACGAAAGTAACCAGACCACCCATTTCTCGGTGGTGGATAAACAGGGCAATGCGGTGGCGGTGACCTACACCCTGAACACCTACTTCGGCAGCGGTATTGTGGCGGGTAACAGCGGTATCCTGATGAATAACGAAATGGATGATTTCTCAGCCAAGCCGGGAACGCCAAACGTCTACGGGCTGGTTGGCGGTGAAGCCAATGCGGTGCAACCGGCGAAACGACCGCTCTCTTCGATGTCACCGACCATTGTGGCCAAAGGCGGCAAAACCTGGCTGGTCACCGGCAGTCCGGGTGGCAGTCGTATCATCACCACGGTATTGCAGATGGTGGTGAACAGCATCGATTTCGGAATGAACGTCGCCGAAGCGACCAATGCGCCGCGTTTCCATCATCAGTGGCTGCCCGATCAGCTGCGCGTTGAGAAAGGCTTCAGCCCGGATACGCTGCGTCTGCTGGAAAGCAAAGGCCAGCATGTGAAAGTGCTGCCAGCGATGGGCAGTACCCAGAGCATTATGATTGGTCCGGATGGGATGTTGTATGGCGCGTCCGACCCGCGCAGCATCGACGATCTCAGCGCCGGTTATTAAGGCACAAGGGCACCCCAGGGTGTAACGCTGGTCAGCTAAGCAGCAGGTGATAACGCAGTCTGGCACCGCTCAGGGGCTGGCGGTCCTCGCGCCGCTGCGCGGTTCCTTCACTTCATTCCTCTGCCTGATGGACCGCCGGGGATGGCACATCCTGTGCCGCCCCGCCTTTCGCCCGCGTCCTGCGGGCTCTCCTGGCCGACTCATTCTGTTCAGCGCTGCGGATTGCCTGCCCCTGATTGGCCCCCGCCTGCTCTGAGGCTTCAGTGTGTATTGCTAAAAAGGGCGCTCAGGCTCGCACTCCGGCACGCTCACCCAGTAAAAAAAGGCTGCCACGTCTGACCGTGACAGCCTTTGCAAATTTAACCTTAACTGACGAGCATCACACCTCGCGGTGCCCTTTCTTATTCAGAGGCGTCAGGATTTCAGCCGCGCCATGAAATGGACATCGATCAACTCGCCATAGCGCATCGCATATCGTCTTGCCGTTCCCTCGATCTCAAAGCCGAAACGACGATAAAGGGCGATAGCCGGGGCATTATCAACAAACACCGTCAGTTCCATCCGCGAGACCTGCAGCCAGTTGTCGCATAAGTTGACCATCTCCTGCATCAGGGCGCGGCCCACACCGCGCTGGCGATAATTTTCATCGACCCCCATGCCCAGGGTGGCGGAGTGACGCCGCCGGGCGCGCTCGGGCACTTCCAGGGCACATTGCCCGACCACTTCATCATCCATACAGGCGACCAGCAGATGCACCCCTGACCGGGGCGTGCTGAGCCGGGTCTGCCACATCTGCAACGACGAGTGAGGGAGTTGTAGCGTGTTCGCCTGGGTATCGGGCTGGCTATAAATGCGCTGCAGGGCGACCGCATCTTCCGGCGTAACGTGGCGAATGGTGATCTCACTCATGGTGCCTCCCGATGGATTAGATGGATAAATCCCTTTTAACATCAAGGGAAAGCGCGCATAAATCAACAAAATTTCGCCAGAATAGCTTTACAGATACGAATGATAATGATTATTATTGCGATGCGTTCCCGGGATGTCGCCCGACAGCCTGAGAAAGCACGACATTGCTCACATTGCTTCCAGTATTATTTAGCCAGCACAGATGCTGGCTTTTTTTTGGCTGCCACTCCTTCAAACCGTTTCCGTCTCCGCTGCACGCTTGTTCAATTATTCTGAACAGAGGCGTGAACTTTTTCAGCTATCAATCAATGAGCCGCAGGGAGAGACTATAAAAAACATTGAGGAGATTTGAACATGATTTATCTACGTAAAGCAGAAGAACGCGGTCACGCGAACCACGGCTGGCTCGATAGCTGGCACACCTTTTCCTTTGCCAGCTATCACGACGCTAACTTTATGGGTTTCTCCGCGCTGCGGGTGATCAATGAAGATGTAGTGGAAGGCGGCCAGGGCTTTGGTACCCATCCCCATAAGGATATGGAGATTCTGACTTACGTGCTCTCCGGAACGGTTGAGCATCAGGACAGCATGGGCAACAAAGAGCAGATCCCAGCCGGGGAGTTTCAGATCATGAGCGCCGGCACCGGTGTACGTCACTCTGAGTACAATGCCAGCGCCACCGAGCCGCTGCATCTGTATCAGATCTGGATCATTCCTGAGCGTACCGGCATTGAGCCACGCTACGATCAGCGCCGTTTTCCGGATGTGCAGGGACGTCAGCTGGTGCTCAGCCCGGATGCGCGTGACGGCTCACTGAAGGTCTATCAGGATATGACCTTATCGCGCTGGGTGCTGGCGGCGGGTGAACAGGATAACGTGGCGATCGATGCCGGTCGTCGCATCTGGATTCAGGTGGTGAAAGGGGATGTCACCGTCAACGGGCAGGCTGTCACCACCAGCGATGCGCTGGCAATCTGGGATGAAAGCGCCCTGACCATTGAGGCCAGCAGCGCCGCCGAAGTCCTGCTGTTTGATCTGCCACCGGTCTGATTCGGTTACGGGCGCGTCTCGTCGCGCCCGGTTGGCAATCTGGTGACAGAAAAGTGATAGACTCATCGTACTGAAGCTATAAGGGCGATCCCAGGCGCTACGATGAAGAAGAAAAGACCGGTATTACAGGACGTTGCCGATCGCGTCGGCATTACAAAAATGACCGTCAGCCGTTACCTGCGTAATCCTGAGCAGGTCTCCATTGCTCTGCGCGATAAAATTGCGGTGGCGCTGGATGAGCTGGGTTATATCCCCAACCGCGCGCCCGATATGCTCTCAAACGCGACCAGCCGTGCCATTGGCGTGCTGCTGCCGTCGCTCACCAACCAGGTCTTCGCCGATGTGTTGCGCGGTATTGAAGCGGTCACTGATGACGCGGGCTACCAGACGCTGGTAGCTCACTTCGGCTATAACCCACAAAAAGAAGAGTTACAGCTGCGCTCGCTGCTGGGCTGGAACATTGATGGCGTGATCCTGACGGAACGAACCCATACTGCCGGCACGCTGCGGATGCTGGAAGTGGCTGGCATACCGGTGATTGAGGTGATGGACAGCGTCACCCCGTGCCTGGACATGGCGGTAGGCTTCGATAATGTGGAAGCGGCGCGGCAGATGACGCAGGCGATCCTCAGCAAAGGTCACCGTCACACCGTCTACCTCGGGGCACGACTCGATGAACGTACGCTGCAAAAGCAGCGCGGCTATGAAGCGGCGATGCGCGAAGCGGGACTGACGCCGCGCAGCGTCATGATGGAAGATGCTTCATCGTTCAGCGCCGGCTGTGATCTGCTGCGTGAGGCGCAACGGCTCTATCCTGAAACGGATAGCCTGTTCTGTACCAACGATGACCTGGCCGTCGGGGCGATGTTTGAATGCCAGCGACAGGGCTTGCAGGTGCCGGGCCAGATGGCGATAGCCGGTTTCCACGGGCATGACATCAGTCAGGTGGTGACGCCGCAGCTGGCAACAGTACTGACGCCGCGTGACCGGATGGGGCGAGAAGCGGCTGCACTGCTGCTGGCGCGTATCGGCGGGGAGAGCAGCGCCAATCAGTTGCTTGATGTCGGTTTCGAAATCAGTGAAGGTGGCAGCATCTGATTCTGGCAATTTTATGAGTCAGCTCACACTTTCGTGCTTTTCCCGGTAAAAAGGTTGCCAGGCTGTTAAGCGGTCAAGACAATGAGAAACGACATTGTTATCGGTAACATTGGCAAATTCACACCTGCCGGAGCAGAAAAATGACAACGCAATCCCCGTCGCATCACGTTTTTATCCTGATGGGCGTTTCAGGCAGCGGTAAGTCTGCCGTCGCCAACCAGGTTTCGCATCAACTGAATACCGCCTTTCTCGACGGTGATTTTCTCCATCCGCGTGCCAATATCCTGAAAATGGCTGACGGTCATCCGCTGGATGATAACGATCGTCAGCCGTGGTTACAGGCGCTGAACGATGCTGCGTTTGCGATGCAGCGCACCCAGGCGATTTCGGTGATTGTCTGCTCGGCGCTGAAAAAAAGTTATCGCGATATTCTGCGTCACGGTAATGACAACCTGCGTTTCGTCTATCTGAAAGGCGACTTCGATACCATCGAAGCCCGTCTCAAAGCGCGTAAAGGTCACTTCTTCAAGCCGCAAATGCTGGTCACCCAGTTTGCGACGCTGGAAGAACCGGGCAGCGATGAGCCGGATGTACTGGTGGTGGATATCGATCATTCACTCGACGAGGTTGTGGCGGCTACGGTTGCGACTATCAGGGACGCAATCAGCCAGGGTTAGAGATGAATACCGCAACACTTGTACTGACCGCAGCAGGCTCCGTCCTGCTGCTGCTTTTTCTGGTGATGAAAGCGCGTATGCACGCCTTTGTCGCCCTGATGTTAGTGTCGATTGGTGCCGGGCTGTTCTCCGGCATGCCGCTGAATCAGATCGCCGAAACCATGCAGAAGGGGATGGGCGGTACGCTCGGCTTCCTCGCCATCGTGGTGGCGCTGGGCGCGATGTTCGGCAAAATCCTGCATGAAACCGGGGCGGTCGATCAGATCGCTATCCGGATGCTGAAAACCTTTGGTCAGAGCCGCGCCCATTACGCGATGGGCATTGCCGGCCTGATCTGCGCGCTGCCGCTGTTTTTTGAAGTGGCGGTGGTGCTGTTAATCAGCATCGCTTTTGCCGTGGCGCGACGTACTGGTGGCAATCTGGTTAAGCTGGTGATCCCGCTGTTTGCCGGGGTCGCCGCCGCTGCCGCCTTCCTGCTGCCGGGTCCCGCGCCAATGCTACTGGCCTCACAGATGCACGCTGACTTTGGCTGGATGATCCTGCTGGGTCTGTGCGCGGCGATCCCCGGCATGCTGATTGCCGGGCCACTGTTCGGCAACTTCATCGGTAACCATGTCTCGTTCAGCGCACCGCCGGAAGATCATCAGCCGGATGTTGATGAGAGCAAGCTGCCGTCGTTTGGCTTCAGCCTGTCACTGATTCTGTTCCCGCTGGTGCTGGTTGGCCTGAAAACCATCGGCGCACGCTTCACCACCGAAGGCACTACCCTGTATGAGTGGCTGGAGTTTATCGGTCACCCGTTTACCGCCATTCTGCTGGCGTTGCTGGTGGCGATTTACGGTCTGGCCTACCGTCAGGGCATGGACAAAGAGCGGGTGATGCAGGTATGCGGCAGCGCGCTGCAGCCGGCGGGGATTATCCTGCTGGTGATTGGCGCGGGCGGCGTGTTTAAACAAGTGCTGGTCGATTCTGGCGTCGGACCGGTGCTGGGCAATGCGCTGACCGGCGCCGGACTGCCGATTGCGCTGGCCTGCTTTATCCTGTCGGGTGCGGTGCGGGTGATTCAGGGGTCGGCGACGGTCGCCTGTCTTACCACGGTTGGATTGATTATGCCGGTGATTGAACCGCTGCACTACAGCGGCGCTCAGCTGGCGGCACTGTCGATTTGTATCGGCGGCGGGTCGATTATCATCAGCCACGTCAACGATGCCGGTTTCTGGCTGTTTGGTCGCTTCACCGGAGCCAGCGAAGCGGAAACCCTGAAAACCTGGACCCTGATGGAAACCATTCTCGGCACCGTCGGTGCGGTGGTGGGGATGATCGCCTTTACGCTGTTATCGTAACGGCGCACTCCCGGTTCCGTTCTTCCCTGCAATAATGGGGAAGAACGGGATCGGCTACAGCCTGAGGTAGGCCCGAATCCCATCGAGGAACATCTGGGTCGCCAGCATAATCAGAATCAATCCCATCAGCCGCTCCAGCGCATTGACCCCTTTGTCACCCAGCAGGCGCAGGAACAGACCTGACAGCAGCAGAATGCCCACCGTCACGCCCCAGGCGATAAGCAGCGCGCCAACCAGATGCGTCATCTGTTGCGGGTACTGATGTGACAACAGCATCAGGGTCGCCAGCAGCGAAGGCCCGGCAACCAGCGGGATCGCCAGTGGCACCAGAAACGGCTCTTCACCCGCGGGTAAACCGGTACTGCTGCTCTCTTCCGACGGGAAAATCATCTTGATGGCGATTAAGAACAGAATCACCCCGCCGGAAATCGACACCGTCTCGGTACGCAGATTGAGAAAAGCCAGAATGCGTTCGCCGGTAAACAGAAACAGCAGCATGATAATTAACGCGATCAGCATTTCGCGAATCAGCACCACTCGCCGCCGTTTCGGTTCCAGATGCTTTAAAACCGACATAAAAATCGGCAAATTGCCCAAGGGGTCCATAATTAACAACAATAATATGGTCGCTGAAATCATTTCAGTCATTCGTTTTACGCCGTCTTGTGAGCTGGAAATGGCTGTTATTAGTTACGCTGCTGAAAAAGTTAGCATAATCGAATTAATTCACTTGCCAGAAAGCCTGCATTTTGTAGAGTTGATGGTCACAGGTAAATCTTATTATTACGCAGAGCGGCGTGAAAATAACACGCCGCTCTCTCCTCTGACATGAAAAGCAGGTGTGAAACCGCCTGAGACGGACACGACATGAAGAATGTAGGTTTTGTTGGTTGGCGCGGTATGGTCGGCTCAGTGCTGATGTCCCGCATGAGCGAAGAGCGCGATTTTGATCTCATCAATCCGGTCTTCTTCTCGACGTCACAGCACGGTCAGGCGGCCCCCGCCTTTGCCGGTAAGCAGCAGGGCGTACTGCAGGATGCGTTTGATATTGAGGCACTGCGAGCGCTGGATATCATCATTACCTGCCAGGGCGGCGACTACACCAGCGAGGTCTATCCTAAGCTGCGCGACAGTGGCTGGCAGGGTTACTGGATCGATGCCGCTTCTACGCTGCGGATGAAAGACGATGCGATCATCATCCTCGATCCGGTTAACCATCAGGTGATTCGTGACGGTATCGATCGCGGCATCAAGACCTATGTCGGCGGAAACTGTACCGTCAGCCTGATGCTGATGTCACTCGGCGGGCTGTTTGCGCAGGATCTGGTGGAGTGGGCCTCCGTCGCCACCTATCAGGCCGCATCAGGCGGTGGCGCGCGTCATATGCGTGAACTGCTGACCCAGATGGGGATGCTGCACGATCACGTGGCACCTGCGCTGCAGAACCCGGCGTCGGCAATTCTCGACATCGAGCGCAGCGTCACCGACTTCACCCGCTCCGGTACGCTGCCGACTGATAACTTCGGCGTGCCGCTGGCAGGCAGCCTGATTCCGTGGATCGACAAGCAGCTGGAAAACGGTCAGAGCCGTGAAGAGTGGAAAGGTCAGGCGGAGACCAACAAGATTCTGGCGACCCGTCATGTCATCCCGGTTGATGGCTTGTGCGTGCGCGTTGGTGCGCTGCGCTGCCACAGTCAGGCGTTTACCCTGAAGCTGAAGCGTGATCTGCCGCTGGCCGAAATCGAACAACTGCTGGCGTCCCACAACGAGTGGGTCAAAGTGGTGCCGAACGATCGTGAACTGACGATGCGTGAACTGACGCCAGCCGCGGTGACCGGCACGCTGACCACGCCGGTTGGCCGGTTACGTAAACTGAATATGGGGCCGGAGTATCTCTCCGCCTTCACCGTCGGTGACCAGTTGTTATGGGGCGCGGCTGAACCGCTACGCCGTATGTTGCGGTTGTTAACTAACTAGCTGATGACACTCGCAGGGGCCGGATTTATCCGGCCTTTTTTGTTTTTGTCGCAGCATCTTTGTACTGCCGTTTCGCTTACTAAGTGATCGGCTTCCCTTTTTTGCCGGTCGGTGAATAATTTTTTGGTTTCGACCATGGCAACTGCCGCTACCAAGCTATGATTTAACCATGATGTGCCGCAAGTTGACTGTTTTGCTTTCCGGACTAAATGGTTGTTGTACACGGCAAAGACCTTTTCCCACGGAATGGCCTGATGCCTTTTGTCGTCGTACGTATGGCTCAATAAAGAGCAGTGCATGTGAAGCGTGACAGGCTGTGTCGCGTTCATTTCGCCTGCCAACTATCACAGGAAGAAAGTCATGTCAGAGCTTCCCGATCGCGATGCGATCAACGCCCTGTTTGCAGGTAATTATTCCGACCCGTTTGCGTTACTGGGGATGCACCAGACTCAGCAAGGCCTGGAAGTCAGGGCGTTGTTGCCTGAAGCGCTTGAGGTGTGGGTAATCGAAACCTCCACAGGGCGTAAACTTGCCCAGCTGGCGTGCGAAGATGCACGCGGCTTCTTCAGCGGTGTGATCCCACGCCGCAAAAACCGTTTCCGCTATCAGTTAGCGGTGAACTGGCACGGTCAGCAGAACCTGATCGACGATGCTTACCGCTTTGGTCCGTTGTTACAGGAGATGGATCTGTGGCTGCTGGCTGAAGGGACCCATCTGCGCCCCTACGAAACGCTGGGTGCCCACGGTGATGTAATCGATGGCGTCACCGGTACCCGTTTCTGCGTCTGGGCGCCTAATGCCCGTCGCGTATCGGTGGTGGGTGATTTCAACTTCTGGGATGGTCGCCGTCATCCGATGCGTCTGCGCAAAGAGATGGGCATCTGGGAGCTGTTTGTGCCAGGTGCGGTGAACGGCCAGCTGTATAAATTTGAGATCATCGATGCCAACGGCGAGCTGCGTATCAAAGCAGACCCGTTCGCTTTTGAAGCGCAGATGCGCCCGCAAACGGCCTCAATGATTTGTGGTCTGCCGGATGCGATCGAGATGAAAGAGGAGCGCAAAGCGGCTAACGCTTTCGATGCGCCCATCTCCATTTATGAAGTCCATCTCGGTTCATGGCGACGCCACACCGACAACAACTTCTGGCTCAGCTACAAAGAGCTGGCTGAACAGCTGGTGCCCTACGTTAAAGAGATGGGCTTCACCCATATCGAGCTGCTGCCGATCAACGAACATCCGTTTGATGGCAGCTGGGGTTATCAGCCGCTGGGTATGTATGCGCCAACGCGCCGCTTTGGTACTCGTGATGAGTTTCGTGCCTTTATCGACAGCGCTCACGCTGCCGGCCTGAACGTGCTGCTGGACTGGGTGCCGGGCCACTTCCCGAGCGATGACTTCGGCCTGGCGAAATTCGACGGTACCGAGCTGTATGAACACAGCGATCCCCGTGAAGGTTTTCATCAGGACTGGAATACCCTGATCTATAACTTTGGCCGGCGTGAAGTCAGCAACTACCTGTCGGGCAATGCGCTCTACTGGGTCGAACGCTTTGGCATTGATGGTCTGCGCGTCGATGCGGTGGCATCGATGATCTATCGCGACTACAGCCGCGCCGAAGGCGAATGGGTACCTAACCAGTATGGCGGACGTGAAAATCTCGAAGCGATTGAGTTCCTGCGTTACACCAACCGCACGCTGGGCAACGTGGCATCCGGCTCGGTGACAATGGCGGAAGAGTCGACCGACTATCCTGGCGTGACGCGCCCGACCGAGGGCGGCGGACTGGGCTTCTGGTTCAAATGGAACCTCGGCTGGATGCACGACACGCTCGACTACATGAAGCTCGATCCGATCCATCGCCGTTATCATCACAATCTGATGAGCTTCGGCATGATGTACAACTACACCGAGAATTTTGTTCTGCCGCTGTCACACGACGAAGTGGTGCACGGTAAGCGCTCAATCCTCGACCGTATGCCGGGCGACGCCTGGCAGAAGTTTGCCAACCTGCGCGCCTATTACGGCTGGATGTGGGGCTTCCCCGGTAAGAAACTGCTGTTCATGGGCAACGAGTTCGCCCAGGGCCGTGAGTGGAATCATGACGTCAGCCTTGACTGGCATTTGCTGGAAGGCGGCGACAACTGGCACCACGGCGTGCAGCGTCTGGTACGCGATCTCAACCACACCTATCAGCACTATACGCCGCTGCACCAGCTCGACTTCGATCCGCAGGGCTTTGAGTGGCTGGTGGTTGACGATGCGGAACATTCGGTGTTTGCCTTTGTCCGTCGCGATCGTGAAGGCAATGAAGTCATCGTGGTCAGTAACTTTACCCCGGTGCCGCGTCCGAATTACCGCTTTGGTGTCAATCAGCCGGGCAAGTGGCGCGAAGTGCTGAACACTGACCAGCATGAATATCATGGCAGTGACGTGCGCAACCATGGTGTGCATACCGATCAGCAACCGAGCCATGGGCGACCGCAGTCGCTGAGTCTGAACCTGCCGCCGCTGGCGACCCTGTGGCTGGTGCGGGAGGGCGAATGACCATAACGGCCGGCGATCCGCAGCCGCCTGGCGCCAGTTATGATGGCAAAGGCGTCAATTTCACCCTGTTCTCGCAACATGCCGGGCGCGTCGAGCTCTGTTTGTTTGATGAAAACGGGGTGGAGCAGCGTATGGATCTGCCTGGCCGCAGCGGGGATATCTGGCATGGCTATGTGCCACGCCTCAAGCCGGGACAGCGCTACGGCTATCGGGTACACGGCCCCTGGGCTCCGCAACAGGGCCATCGCTTTAATCCGGCTAAGCTGCTGACAGACCCCTGCGCCCGCGCCGTTGAGGGGGATGTCCCGGACGATCCCCGTTTTCATGGCGGTATTGACGCGCCCGATCCTCATGACAGCGCGGCCATCGCGCCGAAGTCACTGGTGGTCGCCGACGATTTCGACTGGCAGGGCGATGTCGCGCCGCGCACGCCGTGGGGCAACACCGTTATTTACGAGGCGCACGTTCGCGGCCTGACTCGCCAGCATCCGGAAATTCCGGAAACGCAGCGCGGGACTTACGCGGCGCTCGGCCATCCTGTTATGGTGGATTACCTGCGTCGGCTCGGCGTCACGGCAATTGAACTGCTGCCGATTGCCCATTTTGCCAGTGAACCGCGACTGCTTCAGCTGGGGCTGAGCAACTACTGGGGCTATAACCCGTTTGCGCTCTGGGCGGTCGATCCCCGTTACGCCTCGGGCCAGGATGGACTGACGCCGCTGCAGGAGTTTCAGCAGGCGGTTAAAAACCTGCACGCGGCGGGCATTGAAGTGCTGCTGGATGTGGTGTTTAACCACACTGCCGAACTGGACGCCATCGGCCCAACGATTTCACTGCGCGGCATTGATAATGCCAGCTACTACTGGCTGGACGAGCAGGGCGACTATCAGAACTGGACCGGCTGCGGCAACACGCTGAATCTGCATCACCCGCAGGTAATGGCGTGGGCACTGGATGCGCTGCGTTACTGGGTGCAGGTCTGTCATGTCGACGGTTTCCGTTTTGATCTGGCCCCGGTGCTGGGCCGTACGCCCGACTACCAGCGCGATGCGCCATTGTTTGAAGCGATACGCGCCTGTCCGGTGCTGTCACAGGTCAAGCTGATTGCCGAACCCTGGGATATCGGCCCCAACGGTTACCAGGTTGGGCATTTTCCTGCACCGTTTGCCGAGTGGAACGATCGCTTCCGCGACACCGCGCGACGTTACTGGCTGCACGGTGCGATGAGCAACGGGGAGTTTGCCCGTCGCTTTGCCGCCTCCAGCGATCTTTTTCAGCAACAGGACCGGCTGCCACACGCCACCGTCAACCTGATCACTGCTCACGACGGCTTCACGCTGTGGGATGTGGTGAGCTTCGGGCGCAAGCACAACGAAGCCAACGGGGAAGATAACCGTGACGGACACGGCGACAACTACAGCCATAACCATGGTAAAGAGGGGCTGAATGTCAGCTTCGATGTCATTGAGCGCCGCCGCCGCAGCGTACGCGGTTTGCTCACCACCCTGTTACTGTCGCAGGGCACGCCGATGCTGCTGGCGGGCGATGAGCGCGGCCACACGCAGCACGGCAACAACAACGCCTACTGTCAGGACAATGCCCTGAGCTGGCTTGACTGGCAGGCAGACGAGAAAGGACTGGTTGGATTCACCGCCGCCCTGATTCAGCTCCGTCAACGCATTCCGGCGCTGACGGCGGATCGCTGGTGGCAGGACGGTGATGGCAATGTGCAGTGGCTCAATGCCGGTGGTCAGCCACTGCAACACGATGAATGGACACAGGGAACGCACAGATTGCAGATCCTGTTGTCCGGCCGCTGGTTAATAACAATAAACGCCACGGACTCGGTGAATGACATCGTCTTACCAGACGGAGAATGGCGTGCCCTTCCTCCTTTCGCCGGGGACGACAACCCCATCCTGTTAACTGTCTGGCATGGTCCCGCACACGGTGTGTGCGTGTTCCAAAAGCAATCATAAGGAGTCAGACATGGTTAAATTAGATAGAACAGATCACCTGATGCTGGCGCGCCAGCTCCCTACACAAACGGTTGCTCTGATCCTCGCCGGCGGACGCGGTACACGCCTGGTCGATCTGACGGCAAAACGCGCCAAACCGGCGGTCCACTTCGGCGGCAAATTCCGCATTATCGACTTTGCCTTATCCAACTGCGTTAACTCCGGTATCCGCCGCATTGGCGTGATTACCCAGTACCAGTCCCACACCCTGACCCAGCACATTCAGCGTGGCTGGTCGATCTTCAATGAAGAGATGAATGAGTTTGTGGATTTGCTGCCAGCGCAGCAGCGCTTTTCCACCGAACAGTGGTATCGCGGCACCGCCGATGCGGTAACACAAAACCTTGATGTGATTCGCCGTTATCAGGCGCAGTACATCGTGATCCTCGCCGGGGACCACATTTATAAGATGGATTATTCGCGCATGTTGCTGGATCACGTGGTCAATGAGGCGAAATGCACCATCGCCTGTTTGCCGGTGCCGGTACATGAAGCCACCGCGTTTGGCGTGATGGCGGTGAACGAAGAGAACATGGTGATCGACTTCGTCGAAAAACCGCCAAAACCGCCGACCATGCCGGGTGATGACACCCAGGCGCTAGCCAGTATGGGGATCTACGTCTTTAACGCCGATTATCTCTATGCGTTGCTGGAAGAAGATCTGCAGACCCCAGGCTCCAATCACGACTTTGGCAAAGATATTCTGCCGAAAATCGTGGCGAGCGGTGAAGGCTACGCGCACTCCTTTGCGCTCTCCTGCGTGCAGAACGATGACAAGGCGCCGCCGTACTGGCGCGATGTTGGCACGCTGGAAGCCTACTGGCGCGCCAACCTTGATCTGGCTTCGGTGATGCCTGAACTGGATATGTATGACGTCACCTGGCCGATCCGTACCCATATGGAACCGTTGCCGCCCGCCAAGTTTGTTCAGGATCGATCCGGCAGTCACGGCATGACCATGAATTCACTGGTGTCGGGCGGCTGCATTATCTCCGGCTCAGTGGTGGTGAACTCGGTGCTGTTTCCCCGGGTGCGCGTTAACTCCTTTTGCAACATTGATTCAACCGTGCTGCTGCCCGATGTGGTGGTTGGCCGATCCTGCCGTCTGCGCCGCTGTGTGATTGATCGCGCCTGCGAGCTGCCAGAAGGAATGGTTATCGGCGAAAACCCTGATGAAGACAGTCGCCGGTTTCACCGTTCGGATGAAGGCATCGTACTGGTTACCCGCGCCATGCTGGCTAAACTGGCCAATGCGGGGCAGTAAGCGATAGCGGAACACACGCAATCGGCACGCGGATCGTGCCTGATAACTTAATGAGGTCGAGGATGCAGGTTTTACATGTCTGTTCAGAACTTTTCCCGCTGCTTAAAACGGGCGGACTGGCTGATGTAGTCGGGGCATTACCTCAAGCACAAATTGCGGGTGGCACGGATACGCGGGTGTTATTGCCCGCTTTTCCAGCATTGCGCAAGGGCATACCTGATCTTCAGGTGGTCACAGAACTGGATACGTTCGCCGGACATGTGCGGTTACTGTTTGGTGAGTTTAACGGGGTAGGCATCTACCTGATTGATGCGCCGGCGCTCTATGACCGTCCGGGCAGTCCGTATCATGATGAGTCGCAGTTTGCCTACGTCGATAACTATCTGCGCTTCGCGCTGCTCGGCTGGATGGGCTGTGAGCTGGCGTGCGGGCTGGATACGATGTGGCGACCAGATATTGTTCACGCCCACGACTGGCATGCCGGCCTGACCTGCGCCTATCTGGAAGCACGCGGTCGTCCGGCGAAATCGGTGTTCACCGTACATAACCTGGCGTATCAGGGGTTGTTCGCGGCGCATCACATGGAAGAGATTGGCCTGCCGTGGTCGTTTTTCAGCATGTACGGACTGGAGTTTTTCGGCCAGATCTCGTTCCTCAAGGCGGGTCTCTACTATGCCGATCACGTGACGGCGGTCAGCCCGACCTATGCGCATGAAATCACCTCGGCCGAGTTTGGTTATGGCATGGAGACCTTACTGGCACAGCGGATGCTTGAAGGTCGCCTGAGCGGCATTCTCAACGGTGTGGACCCGTCAATCTGGGACCCGGCGCATGACCTGCTGCTCAACGCGCGCTATAACCGCGACACGCTGGAAGCCAAGGCGGAAAACAAACGTCAGCTGCAGGTAGCGATGGGGCTGAAGGTGGATGATAAGGCGCCGGTGTTCTGCGTCATCAGCCGTCTGACCAAACAGAAAGGGCTGGACTTGGTACTGGAAGCGCTGCCGGGCCTGCTGGCGCAGGGTGGACAGCTGGTGCTACTGGGGCAGGGCGACGCCGAGCTGCAACAGGGATTCCTCGCCGCGGCGGCCGAGCATCCGGGCAGCGTCGGGGTGCAGATTGGCTATCACGAAGCGTTCTCCCACCGCATTGTCGGCGGCGCGGACGTGATTGTGGTGCCGAGCCGATTCGAGCCATGCGGTCTGACCCAACTCTATGGCCTGAAGTATGGTACGTTGCCATTAGTGCGTCGTACCGGCGGCCTGGCCGATACGGTCAATGACAGTTCATTAGAGAATCTGGCGGACGGTATCGCCAGCGGTTTCACTTTTGAAGATGCAAACGCCTGGTCGCTATTGCGGGCCATCCGGCGTGCGTTTGTGTTGTGGTCTCGTCCTTCGCTGTGGCGTTACGTTCAGCGTCAGGCCATGGGGATGGATTTTAGCTGGCAGGTGGCGGCACAAGCCTACCGCGATCTCTACCAACGTTTGATGTAACGGATTGGGAAAACTGGATATGAATGCACCTTTCACTTACGCCTCACCAACGTTGACGGTTGATGCCTTAAAGCATTCGATTGCCTACAAGCTGATGTTTACCATCGGTAAAGATCCTTCTATCGCCAATAAGCATGAGTGGCTCAACGCCTCGCTGCTGGCGGTGCGCGACCGGATGGTTGAGCGCTGGCTGCGTTCCAGCCGTGCTCAGCTGTCGCAGGATGTGCGACAGGTCTATTACCTGTCGATGGAGTTTCTGATGGGCCGCACGCTGGGCAATGCGCTGCTGGCGATGGGTATTTATGACGATCTGAACCAGGCGCTGGATGAGATGGGGCTGGATCTGGCCGAGCTGATGGAAGAGGAGAACGATCCTGGCCTCGGCAACGGCGGACTGGGTCGCCTGGCGGCCTGCTTCCTCGACTCGCTGGCGACGCTGGGGATGCCCGGCCGCGGCTACGGTATCCGTTATGACTACGGCATGTTCAAACAGAACATAGTGGAAGGTGAGCAGAAAGAGTCACCGGATTACTGGCTGGAATACGGTAATCCGTGGGAGTTTCAGCGCTTCAATACCCGTTACAAAGTGCGTTTCGGTGGCCGGGTGCAGCATGAAGGGGCGAAGGTGCGCTGGCTGGAGACAGAAGAGATTCTGGCAATGGCCTATGATCAGATCATCCCCGGCTTTGACACCGACGCTACCAATACCCTGCGGTTATGGGGCGCGCAGGCGAGTAACGAGATCAACCTCGGTAAATTCAACCAGGGCGACTATTTCGCGGCGGTGGAAGATAAAAACCACTCCGAGAACGTTTCCCGCGTGCTCTATCCCGATGATTCAACCTATTCGGGCCGCGAACTGCGGTTACGCCAGGAGTATTTCCTGGTCTCTGCCACGGTACAGGACATTCTTAATCGTCACTGGCGGATGCATCAGACCTGGGATAACCTGGCCGATAAAATCGCCATCCACCTCAATGACACGCACCCGGTGCTGGCGATCCCCGAGCTGATGCGTCTGCTGATCGACGAACATAAGTTCAGCTGGGACAACGCGTTTGACGTTTGCTGTCAGGTCTTCTCTTACACTAACCACACGCTGATGACCGAAGCGCTGGAGACCTGGCCGGTTGATATGATTGGCAAAATTCTGCCGCGCCATCTCAGCATCATTTTC
Organism: Pantoea conspicua; assembly: GCF_002095315.1. Lineage (GTDB taxonomy): Bacteria > Pseudomonadota > Gammaproteobacteria > Enterobacterales > Enterobacteriaceae > Pantoea > Pantoea conspicua. Next base: position 7,418 of record NZ_MLFN01000047.1, on the reverse strand, counting down.
GAAATTAACGACTTCTTCCTGAAAACCATCCAGGACTACTACCCGGATGACTGGGATCTGCTGTCGCGCATTTCGATCATCGACGAGAACGACGGCCGCCGGATTCGCATGGCGTGGCTGGCGGTAGTGGTCAGCCACAAGGTAAACGGTGTCTCTGAATTGCACTCCAACCTCATGGTGCAGTCGCTGTTTGCCGATTTCTCACGTCTGTTCCCGGGCCGTTTCTGCAACAAGACCAACGGCGTGACACCGCGTCGCTGGCTGGCGCTGGCCAATCCGGCCCTCTCTGAGGTGCTGGATGAGGAGATCGGCCGCAACTGGCGTACCGATCTCAGCCAGCTCGGCGAGCTGAAAGCGCAGATCGATTATCCGGCCTTTATTGAAAAAGTGGCGGTCGCCAAGCATCAGAACAAGCGTCGTCTGGCTGACTGGGTGGCGAAAAATCTCGATGTGGTGCTGGACCCGAACGCCCTGTTTGATGTGCAGATTAAGCGTATCCATGAGTACAAGCGGCAGTTGCTCAATGTACTGCATGTGATCACCCGCTATAACCGCATCAAAGCCGATCCCGATGCAGCGTGGGTACCCCGCGTCAATATCTTCGCCGGTAAAGCCGCCTCGGCCTATTACGTTGCCAAGCACATCATTCATCTGATCAACGATGTCGCTAAAGTGATCAACAACGATCCGCAGGTGAAGAACAAGCTGAAGGTGGTCTTTATACCGAACTACAGCGTCAGTCTGGCGCAGATCATCATCCCGGCCGCCGATCTCTCAGAGCAAATTTCTACCGCCGGGACTGAAGCCTCCGGCACCAGTAATATGAAGTTTGCCCTGAACGGCGCACTGACCATTGGCACGCTGGATGGAGCCAACGTCGAGATGCTGGAGCACGTGGGTAAAGAGAATATCTTCATTTTCGGTAACACCACGCCGCAGGTAGAAGCGCTGCGCAAAGGGGGATATAACCCGCGCCAGTATTACGAAGAGGACCCGGAGCTGCATCAGGTACTGACACAGCTGGCTTCCGGCGTCTTTAGTCCGCAGGAGCCAGGCCGTTACCGTAACCTGTTTGATTCACTGGTCAACTTCGGCGATCACTACCAGCTGCTGGCGGATTATCGCAGCTATGTCGATACTCAGGATAAGGTGGATGCACTCTATCGTCAGCCGGACGAGTGGCAACGACGCGCCGCAATGAATATCGCTGGCATGGGCTACTTCTCATCGGATCGTACTATTCAGGAGTACGCTGATGAGATCTGGAATATCTCACCGATAAGGTTGTAAGGCGACACCTCTCTGCGGCTGAAGGACCGGCCGCAGGGCTTAGCGCCGGTCATCACCGCCACCGCCACAGTAACACTTGTGACCTTCCGTTCTCCCGCCTGACCGTGGCGCAACGCGCACTCTCCTATCCGGCCTGCCCTGATAGCGCAGGATCCAGAGGTCTTTCCGATCGACTTCCCGGCAGAAGTTCCGCGGCTGCCTTGCCAGATCATATCGGCCTGGCTGACGCATAGGCTATTATGCAGCCCGGTTTCAGTGCGTTTCACCTTTTGAACAGACAGGCAGAGCAGACAATGAGTGACAATATCAATCACGAGATTACTTTCCGTAAACTCAGCGTCTTCATGATGTTTATGAACAAAGGCAATATTGCCCGCACCGCAGAAGCGCTGGAGCTGAGCAGCGTCAGCGTTCACCGCGCGCTGCATACGCTGGAAGAGGGTATAGACTGCCCGCTGTTTATTCACAAGGGACGCAACCTGGTGCCGCTGCCTGCCGCCTGGACGCTGCTGGAATATTGCCGCGATGTAACGGCGCTGATGGGTAAAGGCATCGAGGAAGCACGGCTGGTGGCAGGTGTCGGCTGCGGTCGCCTGCGGATCGGTACGCTCTACTCGCTGACGCTGGAGACCATTCCGCGACTGATTATGGGGATGAAGCTGCGTCGGCCGACGCTGGAGCTTGATCTCACCATGGGTTCCAACCAGATGCTGCTGAACATGCTTGAGGATGATGCGCTTGATGCGATCCTGATCGCCACCAACAACGGCGAGCTCAGCGATTCAAGCTTCGATGTGATCCCGCTGTTTTATGATGACATTTTCCTGGCCGCACCGGCCGGTGAAGCGCTGGATCTGAGCCGTCCGGCGGATCTGCGCGATTATGCCGATCGCGATTTTGTTTCGCTGGCCGAAGGCTTTGCCACCTATGCGGGCTTTCAGGAGGCGTTTCAGGTCGCGGGTTTTGAACCGCGAGTGGTCACCAGGGTCAATGACATCTTTTCGATGGTCAGCCTGGTGCAGGCCGGCATGGGACTGGCGCTGATTCCGGGCCGGATGAAAAAAGTTTACGAAAACAATATCCAGCTGGTCAGCCTGGCCGAGGCTTACCAGATGCGTCAGCAGATTTCGATTGTCTACTCACATCGCCGTGAACGTGATCATGACCTGCTGGCGCTGGCGGCAGAAGGGCGGATGTATGCCCGCAGCCTTACTGACTCAGCCGTTTAGCCAGATGCAGCGCCACCTCAACGCTGTTGCGCTCCATGCAGATGGCTTCGCCCTGCCAGCCCGCCTGCAGTGTAAGGCCGGTCAGCACATTGCCAGGCGGCATTTCAATTGCCAGCCGGGCATCGCGCTGGTTGGCTGAAATCACCGCATCACTCCACTGCACCGTCCGCGCCATATTAAAGGCGAGATCGTCGGCAATCCTCTCTGGATCCCAGATTACTCGTCCCGTCGAGCCGCTCAGGTAAGCGCAGGTGGGACGCGAAAGGCGGACAGACTTAAACGCAGCAGCCAGTTCAGCAGCGGGCTTATCCAGCAGCGCGCAGTGGGAAGGCACACTCACCGCCAGCCTGACCGCTTTACTGGCCCCGGCATCCAGCGCTTTCTGCGCCACCCGCGCCATATCCTCGTCCCGTCCGGCAATGACAATCTGCGTTTCCGCATTGAGATTGGCGATATAGGTATTGCTGTCGACCAGCAGTTTCTCCAGCCGGCTGAGCGTCAGTCCGGTGATGGCGGTCAGGCCATAACCCTGCGGATAGGCCTGTTCCATCAGATCACCGCGCAGCGCGACCAGCCGTAGCGCATCGCTGAAATCGAGTGCGCCTGAAATGACAGCGGCGGGATAAGCACCAATCGACAGGCCGCTGACGATATCCGGTTTGAGTCCGTGCCTGATCAGCTCGCGTGCCCAGGCGACGCCAGCAATCAGCAAGCTGAGCTGAACGGCACGGGTATGGCGCAGCGCGTCAGCACTGTCCAGCCGATCGGTCTCTTCACCCAGTACGGTGCGTACACTGTTTAACAGCGCCTCGCCGTCAGGAAGATGCTGCAACATACCGACCCGCTGCGTGCCTTGGCCGGGAAAAGTAAAAAGAATTTTCATGCGGAATCTCTGCTCCAGGGAGAGGCGGTCAGAACCGGTCCGGTGGCGGTTTTCAACAGCACACGGCCTTCACGCAGCCATTCGTTAAGGGCAAACGCACCGAGCGGGGTTTCAACCTGGGTATCTACACGGCACGGCAGCGTTTCAGTTCGGGCCTGCCACTGCTGCAGGTTGTCGCGAGCCAGCGGCTGCGGCGCGCGAATCAGTAAGTCGAGATCGCTGGCGTCATGCAGCGTGGGTAGCTGGGTGGCCAGCGCGTAACCGGTACTGCCGGTAACGCCCCAGCACCAGGGCCAGTCGCTGTCGCTCAGCGTGATCGCCGCCCTCACCGGTGGGTAATCAGCAAACGGCGAACCGAACAGATGTTGCCGTTCGGCCAGCATCTCCGGCGTGACGATGCGCGTAATTCCGGCCGGATCGGCCCAGCCGGCAGCGCGCTGTTCGCGTTTTTTACCGCGCACGCCCACCGGAATCAGCCCGGATTGACTGACATCGCGGCGCACCACCACCGGAAGCGCGTGATGCCAGTGCTGACTGACCCACGCTTCGCTGATGGCTGACAGGGCGCTGTCTGAACCAAGCCAGAGCAGATCGTGGGGACGCGGTGAACAGCTCATATTACATTCCGGATGTCAGGGTAATGAACAGGGGTAACGATAAAATACACAGAATAGAACTTAACAACAGGACGGCTTCGGCGTCCGGCGACTGCACGCCAAACCGATTGCCGAATACCACGCCAAAGAAGCCCGCTGACAGAGCAATCATCAGAATCGCAGTAATCGCCACCGGACCACTCAGACCCAGTGCCAGTACCAGACCCCAGGCGATAAACGGCTGAATTAACAATTTAGCGACGGTACCGACGCCGACCACTGCGTTGAGTTTCAGTTTGCGTGCCGAGAGGATAACCCCGGTCAGGAACAGAGCTGCTGCGGTTGCTGCCAGGCCCAGCGGTTTAATCGCCGCCAGCACCAGATCCGGCATTTTAATACCCAGCGCCGACAATACCACGCCGATCAACGGACCCATCACGATCGGTTTTTTCAGCGAGCGCCACATTAACACCGGCAACATCGTCATGGTTGAACCGTGCGCGGTACCGGCAGCAAACGCCTTTTCGCGTTCCAGAATCAGCAGGCACAGCGGCGTCAGCAGTACCGAACCACAGGCGATCGATACCGCAACAGAGAGTGAGGTCGCACCATTTTCACCCAGCACGCTGGAAAGAATCGGCAGGCCCAGCGCGGCGTAGTTCGGCAGCGCAACGGTCAGCGTCAGGACAGCGGCATCCTGAGGCGATTTTTTGAAAACCTTCGTCGCGCTAAAATAGACCGCCGCATAGGTGATCCACATGGCACCGGTAATCACCACGATGAGCGGCCATTGCGCCACGATGCCCGGCCAGGGCGTCTGAACCGTCGCACTGAACAGGGCGGCGGGCAGCGCAAAATCCATCACAAAAATATTGAGCAGTGAAACGTCTTTATTATTAACCATTCCGGCCTTACCGGCCCAGAAACCCAGCAGCATAATCACAAAGATTGGAGCAAGAGCATGAACAATTGTATAGATCATAAATCACCTGTATTTAAGAAGAATTCTTGACTAACACGATGTTTATAATTCTAAAAAGCGGCCCTGATTGCGGGGCGGTCATCCGCCCCGTCCAGGCCGTTTCCGGCAGGCTTATTTTTGTTTTTTAGTCGGTTTACCAGCTGGCGCGCATACGTTCGCGGACCAGCGAGGAGCTGTGGCGATTTTCAGCGCCCAGCCGGTTTTTCAGGCTCGGATCCTGGCGTGCATCGGCGATGGCTTTCTGCAGGGCGATCTCAACCATCGCCAGATCGGCATCTGACGGCGCATCAGGATCGGTCACGGTCAGCAGGTCAGAGAGCAGGCCCAGCGTGGCGAAGTTGCTGACGTCATACGCCATCGGTGGAATCGTCGCCGCCAGTTTTTCCAGCGCGTCCACGGTACGCAGGGTGATACGCGCAGCGGACTCTTTGCCCATTGCGTGGACCAGCACGCCCTGATCGTTGAGCGCGATCAGACGGTTCGCCTGATAGCCATGCGCCAGAAATGCGCCGGACATCGCCTTGCCGACAATCAGGCCAATCACCGGGTGACCGGCAAGCCGCGCTTTGGCATAGGCGCCTGCGGCACCGGCCAGCGCCTGATGTATACCAAACGCCTCTTCACGGCGACCATACGCCTGACTGGCTACATCAATCACCGCCACGATAGGGCGTTTCACCGTGCTGTTGCTGTCAGCTTCAAGGGTTTCATTAACTACTTTCGCCAGCGTCCAGCCTTCCAGCAGACCGACTTCGCCTTTGGCGGCACGCGGATAGTGGTTTTCAGCGTCAGGGACCACGGCGATAAAACGCACGCTTTCCCCATTAAGCTCACCGTCAGCCACCTGAACAGAAGGGCACAGACCACTCATACGCTGCGCATGGGGTGCGAGTTTTTCCAGCCATGTTGCACCTCGGCTGATTGTCTGGGTCATTATTTCTCCTCCCGGGCGAAAAGCTGTTTGATGATCGCGGTATCGGCCTGCTGATGTGTATCGAAGTTGCTCAGACGCGGCAGGAAATCCGCATATTTATCACTGCGATGCTGCGCCGGTACGCCTTTGGCAATGAAGTCGTTCATCGCGGTTTTCACCGCATTGACGCCATCGCTGACCAGCGCATCTACCAGGCCGCTGGCATAGCGGATTTCGCCGCCGGTCATGCTCCAGATAAACGGACGGTCGCGGGAGTCATACTCTTCAATGCCCGCTTCCTGCTCGATAACCTGTGGGCCGTTAAGACCGAGGCGTGCTTCGCGGGTGACGATCAGGTAACTACAGAGCGCGGCCGCGATAGACATCCCGCCGAAGCAGCCGACGGTACCGGCAATGATGCCGATCACCGGGGTGTAGCGACGCAGGTCAACAATCGCGGCATGGATATCGGCAATTGCCGCCAGTCCCAGATTCGCCTCCTGCAAGCGGACGCCACCGGTTTCGAGGCACAGCACCGCCTGGGTCGGAATACCGTTGCGATTATCTTCGGCGGCCAGCTCAAGTGCCGCGGCCATTTTCGCGCCGGAGACTTCGCCCATACTGCCGCCCTGGAAGGTGCCTTCAATAGCAATCACCACCGCAGGCTGACCATTCAGCGTACCGCGTGCAACCACCATGCCGTCATCTGACTGCGGCACCACACCCTGCGGTGCCAGCCACGGCGACATGATGCCTTCAAAGGGGTCCAGCAGTTCGCGGTAGCTGCCGTCGTCCAGCAGCGCACGGGCGCGCTCGCGGGCACGTAATTCAATAAAACTGGCATCATTACGCATGACTCACCTCCTCAAATACCTGTTCAATACGGATGCGCGCAACGCCAGGCGTTGCGCCAAAGTCGTGAATAACCAGCTGTCCGGCAGGCAGGCCGCTGATCAGATTCAGGCGGTCAAACAGCGCCTTCCAGCGGGCGTCGCTGTTATCCAGTGAGGTGGTGATGTCAATATTCAGCGTTTGCCCTTCGGTTGCGGTGTACAGCACTTCCATATCACCGGAACCAACGACCCCTGCCAGGGCTTTACCGCTGAGTGCGCGGTTAGCAGGGAAAGATAATGTGATGTGTTCCATAACGACCTCTAATTAAAAGAGTGGTGGGCGGCCGGAGAGATCCGGTCGACAAACAGCGTCGCGGCCAGCAAATCGGCGGCACCGCCTGGCGAGGCGTTCAGCGCCAGCATGCGGTGATCCAGACGGGCGAGGGCAGCCTGACCTTCAGCGGTGCGGCAACCACCGGCCAGCAGCACCGCACGGGCGCCGCGCTGCATGGTTTCCAGTCCGGTCATGCCCGCGCGTGACAGCACGCAGGTATCGCTGAGCGAGGTCATAATCGCCATCAGTGCGTCCAGGCGGGCTTCGCTTTCGCGGGCACCGGCGGCCCGGCTGCGCAACAGCTGCGGCAGCGCCCGTTTCATCACGTGTGGAAACGCCTGTTGTGCCTCCTCACGCG
>NZ_MLFN01000046.1 GCF_002095315.1 Pantoea conspicua | reverse complement strand
GATTTATTCAACAAAGCCCCTGCGCGGTATCCAGCTCCGCCAGCCGCGCCTGATACTTTTCAATCAGCGTTTCTGCATTTTCGCCAGGCACAAAGTCGATCCATCCGACATTTTCCTGCTCGCCTAACAGCATCTCTGCTGTTTTAAGCAGTTGTTCCGCTGCCCAGCCATGTGTACCAATTACAATCGCAATGGTCACTTGCTACCTCCGTTCGCTTGAGAAGCTCATCTGAGTCAATGAACTGTATGATTTACCGCTTCGGTTATGCGAAAATTCTGCTACCGATGGTTCCGGATAGTGCCGCAAAATCATCGGGTAACCGCGATAAGGTCGTAAAGTCGCGATTTATTTTAGTGATCGAAAAAATAAATTATGTGATGGCTGTCAGCTATTCGCAGCCTGATTAACCGAACCTGCAATTAAATGCGCTGCGTCATTGGATCAGCAGATTGTAAAAATAAGAAAATTTTTTGACGCCAAAGCGCGACCTGATACATTAACGATCTGTTTATTATTCAGGAGTAACGGGCCTCAGCCCACCTTTATGGATCGTCACCGACGTCGCTTAACCTGTTCTTTGCGCCTTCCGGCGCGTCACCTTTCGCCTGCTGGCGTTTTCACCGCTTTTCCGATCGTCACTCTGTCACGCTTTAACGCGCTGACACGCATCGGTTCACACTGTTCCTCGTTCGGGAGTCATTAATGGAATTTCTATTCGACCCCTCAATCTGGGCGGGTTTACTGACGCTTGTGGTACTGGAAATCGTGCTGGGTATCGATAACCTGGTCTTTATTGCCATTCTGGCGGACAAGCTGCCGCCGAAGCAGCGTGATAAAGCGCGGCTGATCGGCCTGTCGCTGGCGCTGGTGATGCGTCTGGGCCTGCTGTCGCTGATCTCCTGGATGGTGACGCTCACTACGCCCCTATTCAGCGTAGGCGATTTCAGCTTTGCCGGACGGGATTTAATCCTGCTGGCGGGTGGTTTGTTCCTGCTGTTTAAGGCGACGATGGAACTGCACGAAAGGCTGGAGAACCGCCAGCTCGAGGGCGCCGGCAACCGGGGTTATGCCAGTTTCTGGGCAGTGGTGACGCAGATTGTGGTGCTGGATGCGGTGTTCTCGCTGGATGCGGTGATTACCGCTGTGGGTATGGTGAACCATCTGCCGGTGATGATGACCGCCGTGGTGATCGCCATGGGTGTGATGCTGCTGGCCTCCAAGCCGCTGACCAACTTTGTGAATGCGCATCCGACCGTGGTGGTGCTCTGTCTGAGCTTCCTGTTAATGATTGGCCTGTCACTGGTGGCAGAAGGCTTTGGTTTCCACATTCCTAAAGGTTACCTCTATGCGGCGATTGGCTTCTCGATCCTGATTGAGCTGTTTAATCAGATTGCCCGTCGAAACTTCATTCGCCATCAGTCGCACCGGCCGATGCGTGAACGAACCGCAGAGGCGATTCTGCGACTGATGGGCGGTCGCAATCGTGCCCAGACGGCGAGCAGCAGCAATAACGAAGAGTCAGCGCTCACCGAAGCGATGCCGCAGGAAGCGTTTAAAGATGAAGAGCGCTATATGATTAACGGTGTGCTGACGCTGGCGTCCCGTTCGATTCGCAGCATTATGACGCCGCGCGGTGAAATCTCCTGGGTGGATGCAAATCGGCCGGTGGATGAGATTCGCATTCAGCTGCTGGATACGCCGCACAGCCTGTTCCCGGTCTGTCGCGGTGAGCTGGATGAAATTGTGGGTGTGGTGCGGGCCAAAGAGCTGCTGGTGGCGCTGGAGCACGGCGTCGATGTGGCGACCTTTGCCGCCAATACGCCGACCATCGTGGTGCCGGAAACGCTGGACCCGATCAACCTGCTGGGGGTGCTGCGCCGGGCCAAAGGCAGCTTTGTGATTGTGACCAACGAGTTTGGTGTAGTGCAGGGCCTGATTACGCCCCTGGACGTGCTGGAAGCGATTGCCGGTGAATTCCCGGATGAGGATGAAACGCCGGATATCATCGCCGATGGCGACGGCTGGTTAGTGAAAGGCGGCACCGATTTGCACTCGCTGCAACAGTTGCTCGACTTCCACCAACTGGTCGATCCGGATGAAGATCACGCCTCGCTGGCGGGCCTGCTGATTGCCCAGAAAGGGCAGCTACCTCAGCCAGGCGAAGTGATCGATATCAGCCCGCTGCACTTCCGGATTATCGAAGCGACCGATTACCGGATCGATCTGGTGCGGGTCACCAAAGATAAGCCGCTGGATGAGGAAGAGGAGCGCTAAGGCGTTACCGGCAGAGCCGTTACGGTAACATCAGCTCCTTTGTCCGGTCAGCCGCTGCAGTGATGCAGCGGCTTTTTTGTTTTCTTTGCAGCCTGTCCTCAGACGGGTAACGGTTCAGCATCTGGCTGGTGCTTTGCCAGCCAGCCGGGGAAATCACCGATCGGCATCGGGCGGGCGTAGTAGTAGCCCTGCAGATGATCGACGCCGCGCGCCCGCAGATAGGCGGCCTGTTCTGCTGTTTCAACCCCTTCCGCGACCAGACTGATATTCAGACGCTGCGCCAGGGAAATCACCATATCGGTCACGGTGGCGTTAATTGCGTCGGTGCCGATGGCGGCGGTAAAGATTTTGTCGATCTTCAGCACGTCAGGCTTCAGGTCCTTGAGGTAGGAGAGCGAGCTGTGACCGGTGCCGAAATCATCAATCGCCAGCCGCACGCCAATCTCATGCAGCTGGGCGATGACTGATTGATCGACCACCGGCAGGGCATCCCGCTCGGTTAATTCAACCACCAGTTTCGGTATCGGATTAGCGGGCCACCACAGGTTTTGCAGATCCTGCAGGATGGCGCGATCGCGAAAGTGGCTGGCCGCCACGTTAATCGCAATGTGGAAACCGGGGCAGTTAGGCAGATGAGGCAACTGTTTCACCACCTCATTCAGGACAAAACGGGTGAGCGGCTTAATCAGGTTCTGTCGTTCTGCCAGCGGAATAAAGACATCGGGAGCGATCCAGCCTGACGGGCATTATGCCAGCGCAGCAGTAACTCAATGCCGTCACACTCGCCACTTTTAGCGTTAATCAACGGCTGGCAATAGACCATAAACTCATTGGCGGTGATGCCATAGCTGATCTGCCAGCTCAGGCTCATGCGATTGGCGGTGGCCAGCCAGACGATATACCCCATCAGCAGGCTAAGCAGCAGCGCCAGCGGCAGCTGCGACGGCAGCGTGTGCAGGGCCAGCCGGGTCGGCGAAGGACCATACAGCGTCAGGGAATAAGGGTAGCGTAGCGAGGTCTGGTTATAGGTCACCTCATCTTCGGACGGCTGCGTCGGTTCAATCAGCGGATTACCATATTCCAGGCTCTCCCCGTTAACGTTGAAGATGGCACGCTCCACCCACGGCAGCTGCGGCTCCAGCAGATAATTACCCATCATTTCGATGTTAATCACCTGCAAAATACCCGAGCGGTTATCCAGGCTTCTCGGCGTCCACAGCAATAAAATCGGTGAGCCCTTTAATAAATAATTATCCGTGGCGAGTGTCATACGCTGGCCGTTAAAGGCCAGTTCCGGATAGGTCTCGCTAAACGGAATGTCACGCGGACCAAAGATGCTGGAACAGTAAATCGCGTCATTATCGACCAGCAGCATGGCGCGCACCGTCTGCAACGCCGAAATTTTCTCAATCAGCGGGAAACGCACATCCCGGCACGGCACCCCCACCAGCCCGAGCGTGTTATTGGCAGAGACATCAAGCGGTGAAAACATCCGGTCAAAACGCAAAATGGCCTTATCGGCGAAATCTATCGCCTGCTGCTCAATTCGCGACTTCTCTTCAATATAACGAAATGCCAGCGTCAGAATCAGCACCACGGTGGCGATTGCCAGCGCAATCAGCAAACGCTTGCGTCTGAATTGTCCAACAAATTGCTGGGCCATGAGCATCAATAACCACCTTCCCAAAAAACCAGAAAAAAGCCAAAAATAACGGGGTTGTTATCGGCACGGTCCGATCAACATTGAGGCCGGAATGCAGAAAAGCGGGTCTGAAATGTTGCGCGACCAGGACAGTCGCGCGGAAAACACTCTACCGGTTTAGGCTGCGCTGAGATAGCGCAGGATGCGGATTTTATTACAGTTGCGCATTAATTAAGCAATGAAACGTTTCGCTTAATCGCATTGCACTTTAATTGCCAGGCCACCGCGTGAGGTTTCACGGTATTTGGCGTTCATGTCTTTGCCGGTTTCATACATGGTTTCGATCACCTTATCCAGTGAGACGCGCGGCTCACTGGTGCGGCGCAGGGCCATACGCGCTGCGTTGATCGCTTTAACCGAGGCGATCGCGTTACGCTCAATGCACGGGACCTGAACCTGGCCCGCGACCGGATCACAGGTCAGACCCAGGTTATGTTCCATGCCAATCTCCGCGGCCACGCAGACCTGCTCCGGGCTGCCGCCCAGCAGTTCCGCCAGACCGGCAGCCGCCATCGAACAGGCGACACCCACTTCACCCTGGCAACCCACTTCTGCACCGGAGATCGAGGCATTCATTTTATACAGCACGCCAATGGCGCCAGACGCGAGGAAGTAGCGCAGAAAAATATCGGGCGTGACTGGCTCAATAAAGTGATCGTAATAGGCGAGGACCGCCGGCACGATACCGCAGGCGCCGTTGGTCGGCGCGGTGACCACCCGGCCACCAGCCGCATTTTCTTCATTCACCGCCAGCGCGAACATATTGATCCAGTCGATAACGATCATCGGATCGTTAGAGTGTTTAGAGGAAGAGATCAGTAAGCGACGTAACGAGGCAGCACGGCGCGGCACGCGTAGCGGGCCTGGCAGCACGCCTTCGGTATTCAGACCACGATCGATACAGGCCTGCATGGTCTGCCAGATAGTGGCGAAGTAGGCGTGGATCTCGTCGCGGCTGTGCAGCGCCAGCTCGTTTTTCATCACCAGCCCGGATAATGACAGCCCGGTTTCATGGCAGTGTGCCAGCAGATCTTTGGCGGAGTGAAACGGCCAGGGGACCGAAACTTCATCCAGTGCCGATTGCCCAAAATGCTCTTCATCAACGATAAAGCCGCCGCCCACTGAGTAGTAGGTTTTCGACAGAATCAGCAGGTCACCGGCGAACGCCAGCAGGCGCAGCCCGTTTTCATGCAGTGAGAGGTTTTCGCTGCGGAACACCATGCCGCCCTCGCGCGGGAAATCAACCTCATGCGCCCCTTTGGCCAGCAGCAAACGCTCGCGCGCCGCGACGTCTTTGATAAAAGCGGGGATGGCATCAATATCGACGGTGTCGGGGGATGCACCGGCCAGACCCATAATAATCGCGATGTCGGTATGGTGCCCTTTACCGGTCAGCGACAGCGAGCCGTAAACATCCACCGCAATGCGCGTCACCTCCTGTAGCTTTCCCTGTTCGGATAACAAATCCACAAACTGTTTACCCGCTTTCATCGGGCCGACAGTGTGCGAACTTGATGGGCCAATCCCCACTTTGAACATGTCGAAAACACTAATCACAGGTGACACTCCTCACAAATTATTCTCAGTCTGCCGGGGCAGTTTATGGCGCTAATAGTAATAGTCATGCCGGGTAAAAGAGCAGTTTTTCGCATGAAATAAACTTATCAAAAGTGATAGAAAAAATTATAGCGCGGCCAGCGAGTCAGCAGGCCGGAATCGGGCAGGTTAAAGGCGAAAGTGAGCGTCAGAACGCAATTTGCTCGCTCAGCGAGCGGATAATGCCAGCGGTCATGCCCCAGACCAGATAATCCTGATAGCGGGAGAGCCAGACCGGATGACGTACGCCAGCCCGATGGACCTCCAGCGCACTGTAACGGCTGAGCTGTAAAGCTTCGGCCAGCGGCATCTCAAAAGCGCTTCGTACTTCATCCGGATTTATCTGCAGCCGGAGATCGGGCGGGATGATCCCCAGCACCGGCGTGACCTGAAAGCCGGTACTGCTGGTGACGGCAGGCAGCGTGCCCAACACTTCAACCTGCTGGGGGCAGATACCCACTTCCTCCTGAGCTTCCCGCAGGGCAGTGGCGATCAGTGAAGCGTCAGACTCATCCTGCATGCCGCCAGGAAACGCAACCTGACCGGCATGTTTGCGCAGCGCATGGGAGCGTTGGGTCAATAACAGGCCGGGTTCAGGCCGCGCCACAATCGGTACCAGCACGGCAGCATGCCGTCCGGCGAGGTGTTGCGTGTTATGTTGCGGCGGTTGCAACAGGAATCGGCTGCGAAAGGTATCAAGCGTCAGCGCCATTCAGACCCTCCGTTCCAGTGCCGGCAGAATGCGGCTCACTTTATCCAGCGTCTCCTGGTATTCCGCTTCCGGTTCGCTGTCAGCGACGATGCCACCGCCCGCCGCGCAGTAGAGTTGCTGGCCCTCAGCAATCAGCGTACGGATGGTGATACTGCTGTCCATACGGCCGCACAGGCTGAGATAGCCAATACTGCCGCACCAGGCATTACGACGATGCGGCTCCAGTTCATCAATAATTTCCATCGCCCGGATTTTCGGCGCGCCGGTGATTGAGCCGCCGGGGAAACAGGCGCGCAGCAGATCGGTCGCCTGCAACGCGTCCGGCAGTTGCGCCCGCACCGTACTGACCAGATGGTGCACGGCGGGAAAGGGTTCAACCACAAACAGTTCAGGCACGCTGACGGAGCCTGGCACGGCCACACGGCCAATGTCGTTGCGCAGCAGATCAACGATCATCAGATTTTCGGCCCGATCTTTCTCTGCGTTTTGCAGGGCGTCGGCCTGCTGCCGATCGGCGATCGGATCGGCACAGCGTGGACGGGTGCCTTTGATCGGTCGGGTTTCAATCTGTTTTTCATTCAGCGACAGAAAGCGCTCTGGCGACAGGCTGAGGATGACGCTTTGTGGCAGACGCAGAAAGGCGCTGAACGGTGCGCGATTGGCGCGGTTCAGCGCACAAAATGCCTGCCATTCATCGCCCTGATAACCGGCCTGAAAACGCTGGGCCAGATTGACCTGATAACAGTCGCCCGCCTGGATGTAGGCCTGAACAGCGGAAAAGCGCGCGGCGTAGGCAGCGTAATCCAGGTTGGATTGCCAATGGCTGGTCAGGCTGAACGGGGCGGCATCACGTTCAGGCCACTGCGCCAGCCAGGCGGCACGGGCGTCAATATCCTGCAATGCCAGCAGTGTCAGGGTCTGGCGATGGTGATCGGCGATTAATGCCCAGTCATAAATGCCCACCGCCATATCCGGAGTGGCAAGATCGGCCTGCGCCTGCTGCGGCAATTGCTCAAACCGGCGTCCCAGATCGTAGCCGAACAGGCCCAGCGCGCCACCCTGAAACGGCAGAGCCGCATTGGCTACGGGCGTTACACCCAGCGCATCGCACTGCTGCTGGAGCAGCAACAGCGGATCCTCGCGGGAATCGATTGTGCCACGGGCGTCGGTGATCTGCGTGATCTCACCCCGGGTCACCAGCGTGGCGCGGGGTTCAGCGGTGAGAATGTCAAACCGATTGTCACTGTGGTCGGCATCACCAGAGGAGAGCAGCATGGCCCACGGCTGATCGGCAATCGGGGCGAAACGCTGATTAAGTGCATCCGGGGTATAATCAAGGCTGAGGGTTTTAACAATCATCAGGCAGACAAATCAGAAAGCAAAGAGGTCGCCAGACTGCCATATTTTTCCCGACTGGCACCTGTTTGTTCCGCGTGTGATAATCGCTGCCCCAAAGCAGGAGTGAAACATGTTTACAGGATTACCGGCTCTCTCTCATGAGCAACAGCAGCAGGCCGTCGAGCGTATTCAGGAACTGATGGCGGGAGGCTTGTCGAGCGGCGAAGCGATCGCCCAGGTGGCCCAGGAAATTCGACAGAACCATAAAGGTGAACAGATCCGGGCGATGTTCGACGACGAAGACGAAGACGAATAACGCCCGGCGAGCTTAGCGTGCGGCAATAATCTTTATTTCGATTTTATATTTCGGATTCATTAAACCTGCCTGAACCGTGCAGCGTACTGGCGCGTTATCGGGGCAAACCCAGGCGTCCCAGGCGCGGTTCATTGCGGGCAGGTCCGCTTTGTCCACCAGAAACAGGGTGGCGTCCAGTATCTTACTCTTATCACTACCCAGTCGCGTCAGCAGGGCATCAATCACCGCCAGCGCATTGGCTGTCTGCGCTTCAGCATCCGCCTCCAGATTTTCCGGCACGCTGGTGTAATAGATAGTGTCGTTGTGAATCACAGCTTCGGACATACGATGTTCCGGATCGATGCGGGTAATGCTCATCTTGTTCTCCCTGGTTTGATGGGCATTAGCCTGGCACATTCCTTATGCTGCTGTCATCTCTTAGCCTCACAGGCAGCGCCTGACGATAGCCTGCCGATCAGCCATCACCTGAGGCGCCATATTGAAAGTGGTGAAAAACTTCACCTCAGCACCCTGTCGCTGAGGCGTTACATCGGCAAAGATCGAATCTTCCCAGGTCAGGATGGTGATCTGCTCACCCTGCGGCTGGGTATGCGTGGTGTTATCTCTGGCGATGACCTCTGTGGTGGACCAGCCGCGATAAATACAGTCGCTAAGCTGCGGCACCGTGCGGGTGCTTTGTCCCTGGAAAACCGGCTGATTCAGTCGGGCTTGTTCAGGTGTAGGCGCCTGACAGCCATACATCAGCAATACGCCGAAAAGAGAACCGATGCGGAAATGATTCATAATGTTCCTCCGCCTGAGACAGGCAGTGCGGTAGAGGCGGTCTGCAGTCGTGTGCTGACGGCGCATCACCTTACCGGCGCGCAGGCTGAGGGTAGGTGATGTCATGATTATAATCTGTGCGCTTATTTCCTCGCTGCTATCCCTCGCATTTGGTAGCTGCATCACACTGTCTGGCGCAGTGAAGGACGCAGACCCGTGCCGCGTTCAACGGAAAGGGCGCACCCGGGACGGAAAAATGATATAAATCAGCCGATAAATGACGCCACAGGATGAGGATTAAAGCATGGCGAATACGCAGTATCTTTTTTGGGTAATGGCAGGCGCGCTGACGCTGCTGTTTATTGTGGTGTCGGCGTTCGTCGGTCTGTCGCGTGGTGCGAAGCAGGGTTTTATCACCTTTGCCGTTCTCTTCGTCATCATGCTGGCGGGAGCTTTTTACGTTCATCATTAGCGTCCACGGCAGCCAGGGGAACACAGCGGGATTTTTACCGCTTAACTCACACTTTCAGCCAAAAACGGGCGGGAGAAGGTTCCGGTTAACTATGCTGAGATCAAATAGCAGCACTGCTATTTATCACCGGAGGTATTTATGTCTGAACGTCCTGATTACGATGAACCGCTGCCTGATGACGCTGAAATCTATCCGGAAGATGAAGAAGAGGATGAGGAGTCCGGCCAGGACCCGTTAGAAAAAGATATTTAACGTCTCATGCCAGCCTCACCCTCGGTAGCTAACGGGATTTTTTAATCACCTGCTGTTATCACGCGACGCAACCGACGCGTCATTCCAACAAAACCGTCACTCAGGCGGTTTTGTTGTTTCTGAACCTCGTCCGGCTTCCGCAGGGCCGTTTAGCCTGGTGGGTTTACCCGACAAGATGAGCACGTCAGCGACACATTTTCCCCATCTGTTACCCGTCGGCCTGAGGTGCTTCATGCCAGATTTGTCAGCCCCAATATCGTTAAATAATTGATTATATTCGATTTTGCTTTGTGAATTTAATACTGACATAATTACAGTGTTTTTGCCGTTCTTTGAGAGGGTATGTGGCAGACGATTTTGCAGTTGATGGCGCGCTGGCGCAGGCGATAGCGGGCTTTAAGCCGCGCGACGCACAGCGTGAAATGGCGCAGGCGGTATCCGAAGCCGTAAAAGAGCAGGGCGAGCTGGTGGTCGAAGCGGGTACCGGCACCGGTAAAACTTACGCCTATCTGGCACCCGCACTGCGGGCCGGCAAGAAAGTGATCGTCTCGACCGGATCGAAAGCCTTACAGGATCAGCTGTATGGACGCGATCTGCCTACCATGATTGATGCACTTAAATTCAAAGGGAAAACCGCCTTACTGAAAGGGCGCTCCAATTATCTCTGTCTGGAGCGGCTGGAGCAGCAATCAATGGCGGGCGGCGATCTTACCGTTCAGGCGCTGACCGATCTGGTGACGCTGCGTAGCTGGTCGTCGCAGACGGTGGATGGCGATATCAGCAGCTGCGCGGGCGTGACGGAAGACAGCCCGGTCTGGCCGCTGGTTACCAGCACCAACGACAACTGTCTGGGCACCGACTGCCCGCGCTATAAAGAGTGCTTTGTCGTGAAGGCACGTAAGCGGGCAATGGACGCAGATGTGGTAGTGGTAAACCATCACCTGTTTCTCGCCGATCTGGTGGTAAAGGAGGGCGGCTTCGGTGAGCTGATCCCGGAAGCGGATGTGATGATCTTTGATGAGGCCCATCAGCTGCCCGATATCGCCAGCCAGTATTTCGGCCAGCAGCTCTCCAGCCGGCAACTGCTTGACCTGGCAAAAGATATTATTACCGCCTATCGCACTGAAGTACGCGACGTACAGCAACTGCAGAAGTCTGCCGACCGCCTGGCGCAGTGCGCGCAGGACTTTCGCCTGTCGTTAGGCGATCCAGGCTACCGCGGTAATCTGCGCGAACTGCTGAGCGATAACACTATTCTGCGCATGTTCACGCTACTGGATGATGCGCTTGAGCTCTGTTACGACGTTATCAAACTGTCGCTGGGTCGTTCAGCGCTGCTCGACGCGGCGTTTGAACGGGCAGCGCTCTACCGTGGCCGGCTGAAGCGACTGCGTGCCATCAACGAGCCGGGCTACAGCTACTGGTATGAATGCACCTCGCGTCACTTTATTCTGGCACTGACGCCGCTGTCAGTGGCAGAACGCTTCCGTGAGGTGATGGATAACCGCAAAGCAGCATGGATCTTCACCTCGGCCACCCTGGCGGTGGATGAGAAGATGGAGCATTTCGCCGAGCGGCTGGGCGTCAACGCCGCAAAGAGTTTGATTCTCAACAGCCCGTTCGATTATGCGCAGCAGGCCCTGTTATGCGTGCCGCGCAACCTGCCTGAACCTAACCGGCCTGGCGGCGCTCGACAGCTGGCCGCCATGATGAAACCGCTGATTGATGCCAACAAAGGGCGCTGTTTCTTTCTCTGTACCTCGCATCTGATGATGCGTGAGCTGGCGGCAGAGTTTCGTGCCTCTATGACGCTGCCGGTACTGGTGCAGGGCGAAACCAGCAAAGGCCAGTTGCTGAAGCAATTTATCGATAAAGGTAATGCTTTACTGGTGGCAACCAGCAGCTTCTGGGAGGGGGTCGACGTACGCGGCGATGCGCTCTCGCTGGTCATCATCGACAAACTGCCGTTTACCTCACCGGAAGATCCGTTGCTAAAGGCGCGGATGGAAGATTGCCGCATTCGCGGCGGCGATCCGTTTAACGATGTACAGCTGCCTGATGCGGTGATCACCCTGAAGCAGGGCGTCGGGCGACTGATCCGGGATACCGACGACCGTGGCGTTCTGGTGATTTGCGATCAGCGGCTGGTATCGCGTCCTTACGGTGCGCTGTTTCTCAACAGTCTGCCGCCGACGCCACGCACCCGCGACATTTCGCGCGCCATCGCCTTTATACGTCAGCAACCGGACGCCTGATTTTATGTTAAGATGCGCGCCGTTTTCCTTCTCCTGAGGTGGTCATGTCAGCCCGAATTTTAGCGCTGGATACGGCGACAGAAGCCTGTTCAGCAGCCTTGCTGAATCAGCAACAGATTGATGCCCGATTTGAGATCGCCCCGCGCGACCATACACAGCGCATTTTGCCGCTGATTGAAGAGTTACTGCTGGCGCAGCAGCTCGACCTGACGCAACTCGACGCACTGGCCTTTGGCCGTGGTCCCGGCAGTTTTACCGGCGTGCGCATCGGTATTGGTATCGCTCAGGGTCTGGCGCTGGGCGCAGCGCTGCCAATGATCGGTATTTCTACCCTGGCTACGCTGGCTGAAGGTGCCTGGCGTCTGCAGGGCGCGACCCGCGTTTTAACCGCTATTGATGCGCGAATGGGTGAAGTCTACTGGGCCGAGTACCAGCGAGACGAAAGCGGCGTCTGGCAGGGCGAAACCAGCGAAAGCGTGTTGTCACCTGAAGCCGCACTGACCAGGATGCAGGCGTTGTCCGGCGAATGGATGACTGCCGGCACCGGCTGGCAGGCCTATCCTGCCCTGCAGCAGGGCCATGCGCTGACGCTCCATGCCAGTGAGGTCACGCTACCGGCGGCAGAAGATATGCTGCCGCTAGCGACCCTTGCCTTACAGCAGGGCATGACGCTGCAGCCAGAAAATGCCGAGCCCACTTATCTGCGTAATGAAGTGGCATGGAAAAAATTGCCAGGCCGCTAGATCGCACGCAACTTATTGTTATGCGTCCAGTCTAAGCCATTACGTAACTGGAGAACGCCTATGTCAATGTGCGCTAAAGGGCTAACAGGTCTGCTGCTGGCCTGTACGCTGGTTTTAACAGGTTGTGTGTCGATTCCTGACACGCTGCAGGGCAGTTCACCGCAGCCGCAACAGGACCTGTTGCGGGTAATGAACGATCCGGCCATCTATACTGGCCAGGAGTCGCGTTTTGGCGGCAAAGTCGTCAATGTCACCAACCTTAATGGCAAAACCCGGCTGGAGATCGCCACGCAGCCACTGGATGAGAGTGCCCGGCCCCGGCTGGGTGCCGCTTCGGTAGGACGCATTTATGCCGACATCCACGGTTTCGTTGATCCGATAGATGTAAAAGATCAGTTTGTCACGGTGCTGGGAACCATCAAAGGCACTGAGCCGGGTAAAATCGGCGAAGCGAACTACAAATTTGTGGTGATTGACGTACGGGGTTATCAGCGCTGGCATCTCACCAGGCAGGTGATGACTCCGCCGCAGCCGATCGATCCGTGGATTTGGTATGGTCCGACGCGTCATCGTTCTGGCTACTGGGGACCGAATCCCTACTGGGGAATGTACAGTAGCGGCCCGGCTCAGGTAGAAACGATTCTGACTGAGTAACCCGGAAGTCCCCTTTTTTTAGCCCGGTAGCGTTGCTCGCCGCCGGGCTTTTTATTTGGCTGTTTTATCAGCACGAAATTTAGTGATGAACTTCGCAACCTCAACATGCCGAAACAGGCAAACTGGTACAATCAGTTAAAATATTGTTAACAAACCAGATTGGCTGAGGCAGCGATGGAAATACAACATGATTATCGGGGTGGATCCTTGAATAAGGTTTGGCTGAAACGCTACCCGGCAGATGTGCCTGCCGAAATAAGTGCAGATCGTTATACTTCGCTGGTGGATCTGTTTGAGCAGGCCGCAAAACGCTACGCCGATCAACCTGCCTTCTGGAACATGGGGCAGAAGATGACCTATCGCCAGCTGGAAGAGAAAAGTCGCGCTTTCGCGGCTTATCTGCAACAGAAACTGGGACTCAAACCGGGCGACCGGGTCGCCTGATGATGCCGAACCTGCTGCAGTATCCGGTGGCGCTGTTTGGCGTGCTGCGTGCCGGCATGGTGGTGGTAAACGTGAATCCGCTTTATACGCCGCGTGAACTCAAGCATCAGCTGAATGACAGCGGTGCCAGCGCCATCGTTATTGTATCGAATTTTGCCCATACGCTGGAAAAAGTGGTGGCAGAAACCGCTGTCCGCCATGTGATCCTGACCCGGATGGGTGATCAGCTGGCCCCGGTAAAAGCCACGCTGGTCAATTTTGTCGTTAAATATGTCAAACGACTGGTGCCTAAATACCATCTGCCGGGCGCGATCTCATTTCGTGAGGTGATGGAGGCCGGTGCCACGCTGACTTACCAGCGGCCGACGGTGACCAATGACGATCTTGCCTTTCTGCAGTACACCGGCGGCACCACCGGCATTGCCAAAGGCGCGATGCTGACTCACCGCAATATGCAGGCCAATCTTGAACAGACCAAAGCCACCTACGGTAAAGTGCTGCGAGACGGTAAAGAGTGCGTGGTCACTGCGTTGCCGCTTTATCATATCTTCGCCCTGACAGTAAATGGCCTGCTTTTTCTGGAACTGGGTGGACAAAATCTGCTGATCACCAATCCACGCGATATTCCAGGCTTTGTGAAAGAGCTGGCGAAATTTCCGTTCACCGCCATTACCGGCGTCAATACCCTGTTTAACGCACTGCTGAATGATGAGCAGTTTAATAAACTCGATTTCAGTACGCTGCGGCTCTCTGCCGGCGGCGGGATGGCGGTGCAGAAAGCGGTGGCAGAACGCTGGGAAAAGCTGACTGGTCACTATCTGCTGGAGGGCTATGGCCTGACCGAATGTTCGCCGCTGGTGTCGGTGAATCCTTACGACATCAGCTGTCACACCGGCAGTATTGGTTTACCGGTTCCCTCAACCGACGTCCTGATTGTTGATGATAACGGTAATGAAGTTTCACCGGGTGAGCCAGGGGAACTCTGTATCAGCGGTCCTCAGGTGATGCTCGGCTACTGGCAACGTCCGGATGCTACGGAGGAAGTGTTGAAAAATGGCTGGCTCCATAGCGGCGATATTGTTACCGTTGATCAGGAAGGCTTTATTCGCATTGTCGATCGTAAAAAAGATATGATTCTGGTCTCCGGCTTTAACGTCTATCCGAACGAGATCGAAGATGTGCTGATGCAACATCCAAAAGTGCGTGAAGCGGCCGCTATCGGCGTGCCCAGCGATCTTTCCGGCGAGGCGGTCAAAGTCTGCGTGGTGAAGAAAGATCCCTCACTGACCAAAGAGGAGTTGCTCGATCACTGCCGCCGTCAGCTGACCGGATACAAGGTGCCGAAAATCATCGAGTTTCGTGAGGAGTTGCCAAAAACTAACGTCGGCAAAATTTTGCGGCGCGAACTGCGCGCCGAAGCGAAACCCGGCGCAAGCTAAGCCTGGGCAAGGATTCAGGTCAGACGCCGGCATGTCCTGCGTTTTTATTGCTGACTGAAAACTACGCCCTGTGGGCGTGGTCATTATCCGGTTCTGACGCTGCCTTATTGTGTTGGTATTTGGATATCACAAGACTGGCAGCAGCTTTTTTAAGGGTTTTGGTACGCTCTTTTAGGGCGTAATCGAAGCCGCCTTTTATAAAGGCGGTTTTTTATTGTTTTTAACATGGAGCACCGCACGTTGTTGGCTGCGGTGAAAAAACCAGACGTGAATTACTCTCTGATCGACCAGGATGAACAGCTGGCTGAAGTCTGCCAGAAAGCGCGCCAGCAGTCGGCGGTGGCGCTGGATACTGAATTCGTCCGCACCCGGACCTACTACCCGCAACTCGGTTTGATCCAGCTGTTCGACGACCACCAGCTTGTGCTGATTGATCCCCTCGCGATCCGTGACTGGTCGCCGTTCATTGCGTTACTGACTGACACCGCGGTGATTAAATTCCTGCATGCCGGCGGGGAAGATTTGGAAGTGTTCCTGCACCGTTTTGGCGTGCTGCCACAGCCGATGATCGACACTCAGATTCTGGCGGCATTCGCTGGCCAGCCGCTTTCCTGGGGCTTTGCCGCGATGGTAGCGCACTTCACCCAGGTCGAGCTGGACAAGAGCGAGTCGCGTACCGACTGGTTAGCGCGCCCGCTGACCGAGCGTCAATGCCAGTATGCGGCGGCCGATGTTCACTACCTGCTGCCCATTGCTCATCAGCTGATGGAACAAACCGAGGCGGCCGGCAACATGGCTGCCGCACTTAGTGAGTGTGACAACCTCTGTCAGCGTCGTCTTGACAGCCTGGCTCCTGAGGAAGCGTGGCGCGAGATAACCAATGCCTGGCAACTGCGCCCGCGTCAGCTGGCTGCGCTGCAGCGGCTGGCCGCATGGCGTCTGAAGCTGGCGCGTGAAAAAGATATGGCGGTTAACTTTGTGGTGCGTGAAGAGCATCTGTGGAAAGTGGCGCGCTTTATGCCAGGTTCGCTGGGCGAACTGGACCATCTCGGCCTGTCAGGTCACGAGATCCGTTTCCACGGTAAAACGCTGGTGGCGCTGGTGGCAGAAGCACAGGCGCTGGATGAGAGTGAATTGCCCGCAGCGCTCGGCAATCTGATCGACCATCCACGTTACAAGCAGGTGTTTAAAGCGATGAAAGCGCTGGTACAACAGGTTAGCGAGCAGAGCGGATTCAGCCAGGAGTTACTGGCGTCACGGCGTCAGATCAATCAGGTTCTGAGCCAGCACTGGGGCCTGAAGCCACAAGGACGTCAGCCGGAGTTACTGACCGGATGGCGGGGTGAACTATTGAAACCCGGCATTGATGACATTCTGGCCGGAGTGTGACCGATAAAATTTCCCCTGCTACGGCGCAGGGGAAATTCAGGAAGCGGTCGGCGTCATTTAGTCACTTCTTCCGTTTCCGGTAGCGTGACGTTCAGCTCCAGAATAGAGATGTCGTCACCTTTCTGATCGAGCTGAACCGTGACCATTTCCGGATCGATTTTTACATACTTACAAATCACTTCCAGAATGTCGCGCTTAAGCTGCGGAAGATAGTGGGGCTCATTGTCGCCCCTTCTGCGTTCTGCCACAATAATCTGCAGCCTTTCCTTGGCTATATTGGCAGTGTTCTTCTTCCGGGATAAAAAGAAATCGAGTAATGCCATGGTTTATCCCCCGAACAGGCGTTTCAGGAAACCCTTCTTCTCTTCTTCAATAAAGCGGAAGGGGCGTACTTCACCGAGCAACCGTTCAACGGTATCGGCATAGGCTTTGCCAGCATCTGATTCACCATCGAGGATCACCGGCTCGCCCTGGTTAGAGGCACGTAACACCGATTGATCTTCCGGAATCACGCCGACCAGAGGAATGCGTAAGATTTCCAGCACATCTTCCATGCTCAGCATATCGCCACGGTTCACCCGGCCAGGGTTGTAACGGGTCAGCAGCAAATGCTCCTTGACTGGCTCCTGGCTGTTTTCTGCGCGACGGGACTTGGAAGAGATAATACCGAGAATACGGTCAGAGTCACGCACCGAAGAGACTTCCGGGTTGGTGGTGATAATCGCTTCATCAGCGAAGTAGAGCGCCATCAGCGCGCCGGTTTCAATCCCTGCCGGAGAGTCGCAGACGATAAAATCAAACTCCATCGTCGCTAAATCGTTGAGGACTTTTTCGACGCCTTCGCGGGTCAGGGCATCTTTATCGCGGGTCTGTGACGCAGGCAGAATGTAGAGTTGCTCGGTGCGCTTATCGCGAATCAACGCCTGATTCAGCGAGGCATCGCCCTGAATCACGTTGACGAAATCGTAGACCACGCGTCGTTCACAACCCATGATCAAATCCAGGTTACGCAGACCGATATCAAAATCGATAACGACCGTTTTTTTGCCTTTCTGCGCTAAACCGGTGGCGATGGCCGCGCTTGACGTGGTCTTACCAACGCCCCCTTTACCGGATGTAACTACAATAATGCGTGCCATAAATGTTGATTTCCTTAACAAAAGAAAAGGGGCCTAATTAAGTGTCTGGATGGTGAGCGCGCCATCCTGCAGGCAAAGGCGCGCCGCTTTACCAAAAAAAGCTTCGGGGATCTGGTCCATGATCCAGTATTCGCCAGCAATCGAGACCAGTTCTGCTGCCAGATTGGTACAAAAAATCTGGCAATTGCGGTCTCCGCTGGCGCCGGCGAGCGCCCGACCGCGCATCATGCCGTAAATATGAATGTTGCCGTCCGCAACCAGTTCGGCGCCGGCACTGACGCTGCTGGTGATAATCAAATCCGCGTCACGGGCATAAATTTGCTGGCCAGAACGCACCGGGGTATTCACGATGCGGGTTTTGGCCGCCAGCGGTTCAGCCACTACCGGCTGAGGTTCAGGCGCGGGAGCATCGCTGCGGCTTTTCGCCTCTTTGCCCTCCGCCAGAACCGGCAAGCCTGCGCGGGAAATCATGCGTTTCAACGCTTCATCTTTACAGCCGCTCACGCCGACAATGCGTAAACCGGTGGCGATAATCGCCTGCTGCAACTGCTTCCAGTTAATATCGGCACTTAATGCCGCAACGTTCAGCACCACCGGGGCGTTTTTCAGGAAATCCGGAGCCTGGTCAATCTTGTCCTGAAGCGCCTTACGAATCACCGCGGGATCGTGGTGATGCAGATGGACGACAGATAGGGTGAAACTGCTACCTTTGAATTCGATTGGCGTTTGCGACATCTGTCCCGACTCAGTCCTGTTTTCACTACCGCTGGCTAAGCGATGATAAAATCATCATTAAAGCGCCAACGGTGAATATTCGAAGTTCTGCAAGCATGTTATAGTTACAGCTATATTCAGACAAGCCTCATGGCTGGTTAATTCGAGTAAAAAATATGTTTTGTGTGATCTACAGAAGCCCACTGCGCGACCAGACTTATCTTTATGTTGAAAAAAAAGACGATTTCTCTCGCGTACCGCCCGAATTGCTGAAAGGCTTTGGCAAGCCTCAGATGGCAATGGTGCTAAAGCTGGCGGGCCGCGACAGGCTGGCTAATGCGGATATCAATAAAGTTAAGCAGGGATTGAGTGAGCAGGGCTATTATTTACAACTCCCGCCGCCGATAGAAAGTCTGCTTACCCTTCATCTGCAGACCGATAAAAAAGTTTAATTCGGATTCATCTGTAAATATTAATCCTGTCGAGCTGAAGCCGTCAGGTTTAATAATTTTCTGTCCCCGCTAATATTAAACGTACTGCTTATCTATCCAGTTATTTTTAAATCGCCTGTCTGATATTTATCGGTATTTGTGCATTTATTCGTCACTTCAGCGGTCTGATTCACGCTTTTTGACAAATTCTTCACACCTCACTGTTAAAAGCGTCTTATCATCAGGCGATGAGGTTGGCATTTCGATCAACTCAACAGCAAACATCAACCCGCCAGCCACGCTGGCATCACACCTAACCTACGCAGGGGATGAGCATGTATCAGCATCGTAACTGGCAAGGCGCTCTGTTGGATTTTGCGGTCAGTAAAGTGGTTTGCGTTGGCAGCAACTATGCGAAACACATTAAGGAAATGGGCAGTGCCACGCCAACAGAGCCGGTGATTTTTATCAAGCCGGAAACCGCGCTGTGTGATTTACGCCAGCCGCTCTCGATTCCGGAAGCGTTTGGCGAAGTCCATCATGAAGTTGAACTGGCCGTGCTGATCGGCGCGACCCTGAAGCAGGCATCTGAAGCGCATGTGGCGCAGGCGATCGCGGGTTATGGTGTGGCGCTCGATCTGACGCTGCGTGACCTGCAGGCCGGACTGAAGAAAGCGGGTCAGCCGTGGGAAAAATCCAAGGGATTCGATAATTCCTGTCCGATTTCCGGCTTTATTCCGACCGCCGAATTTGGTGACGATCCGCAAAATACCGAACTGAAACTGCGGATCAATGGCGAGGTGCGCCAGCACGGTTCCACTGCGGATATGATCCATAAAATCCTGCCGCTGATTGCGCATATGAGTCAATATTTCACCCTGCGCGCTGGCGACGTGATCCTGACGGGAACGCCGGAAGGAGTCGGTCCGATGCGTTCCGGCGACACGCTGGAAGTGTCACTGGCCGGGCACGGCATCAGCACGCGCGTACTGTAAAAACTTGCATCGCCGCATCGGAGGCTTTATAAGGTGCGGTTTACGCTAAACCCGGACAATCATCATGACTGACACCCCTTTCTGGCAACACAAACGCCTGGCACAAATGAGCGATGAGGAATGGGAATCCTTGTGTGATGGTTGCGGGCAGTGCTGTCTGAACAAATTGCAGGATGCGGATACGGATGAGATCTATTTCACCAACGTCGCCTGTAATCAGCTCAACATCAAAACCTGCCAGTGCCGCAACTATGAACGCCGCTTTGAATATGAAGAGGATTGCATCAAGCTGACGCGGGAAAATCTCACCACGTTTAACTGGCTGCCTCGCACCTGCGCGTATCGCCTGTTAGGTGAGGGCAAGCCGCTGCCTGCATGGCATCCACTGCGTGCAGGCTCGAAAATGCAATGCACGCTCAGCGAATTTCGGTGCGTTATATTGCGGTGCGGGAGAGTGAAGTACGCGACTGGGAAGACCACATTATTGATCGACCCGACCGCAACGGCTAAGTGCCGGAAAGAATTAAAAAAGGCTGCCGATGGCAGCCTTTTTTATGGGATCAGCGGCTAAAGAGATCGCGTCGTTTGGCTTTGAACGGCTGAGCGATCAGCACCAGCAGCGCCACCAGCAGATAACCGGCGAACACCACAATCATCCATTGCGGCATGCTGAGCGTCAGGAAGGTCCAGCTGCGTTCTGCGCAATCACCGCTGGCGAGGAACACGGACGGCAGCCACTTGTCCAGCGGTAAGCCGCTCGGGAAGCGGGCAGCAAAATCACAGGTGGTAAAAGGATTGGGATGCAACTGAATCATGGTGTGTTCATAGGAGAGACGCAGGCCTTGCCAGGCGCTGTATACCCACAACGCCAGCGCCGCCAGCCTTAAGGGCGTTTTTGGCGCAATGGCACCGACCAGACCCGCGCCCATTACGCCGAACAACGCGTTGCGTTCATAGATGCACATCACGCAGGGTTTGAGCCCCATAACATGCTGGAACCACAACGCAGTGAGCTCCAGCGCCAGCGCCGTCAGGGCCAGTAATAACCAGGCTCCACGACCGCGAGAACATTGATTCAGATATCGTAACATATTGCATTCCCTGTAAACGTCAATGTCTCGCAGTGTAAACCAAAAGCGCCGTCAAACCAGCCCGGAGCAGGGAAAAATAGATGTTCAAATATGACCGGAACCTGATCCAGACCAGGGAACACGTTATCAGTGCGGCGGCACCAGCAACCCCATGTTGAGCATACTGTCAGTTAGCGGCAGCAGCAAAAAATGGATAGCCATATAGCCGACCAGCGACAGAACCACCGTGAACGGCAGTGCCATCCAGACCATTCGCCCATATGAGAGGCGAATAAGCGGGGCCAGTGCTGAAGTCAGCAGGAACAGGAACGCTGCCTGACCGTTCGGGGTGGCGACCGAAGGCAGATTGGTGCCGGTGTTAATCGCCACTGCCAGCAACTCAAACTGCTGCGCGTCAATTGCACCACGATCTAAGGCATGACGTGCTTCATTGATATAAACCGAGCCGACAAAAACGTTATCAGAGATGGAGGAGAGCAGGCCATTGAAGACGTAGAACCATTTGAGCTGGGCCTCAGGCTCCGCGCTGAGGACGAATGAGACCAGCGGTGCAAACAGTTGTTGCTCAATGATCACCGCTACTATCGCAAAGAACACCGTCAGCAGCGCCGTAAATGGCAGGGCTTCAGTAAATGCCTGGCCAATGGTGTGCTCATCGGTGATGCCGCACAGTGCGGTCGCCAGAATGATGACCGAAAGACCGATCAGCCCCACTTCGGCCAGATGAAAGGCCAGCGCGATAATCAGCCAGAGCCCGATTGCTGCCTGAATCCACAGTTTAATGGTGTCCTGACGGGTGCGCCGGGCAGCCTGCTGCTTTTCGCTCTCGTCCAGTAGCTGACGCACGCTGGCGGGCAGAGTAACGCCGTAGCCAAACCACTTGCACTTTTCGACCAGCACGCTGGTCAGGATGCCGCACAGCAGTACCGGAACGGTAACCGGCGCCATACGCAGGAAAAATTGGGTAAAGTCCCAGCTGGCGGCATGGGCAATAATCAGGTTTTGCGGCTCGCCCACCATGGTCATGACACCTCCCAGCGCGGTACCGATGCCCGCCTGCATCATCAGGCTGCGCAGAAATGCCCGGAACTGCTCCAGCGTCTCACGTTGTGCCAGCGGGTGATGCTGATTTTGGGGATCGGAGGCGACGCGGTGATAGATCTGATAAAAACTGATGGCGACGCTGATCACCACAGCCAGGACGGTTAATGCATCAAGGAAAGCGGAGAGAAAGGCGGCGGCCAGGCAGAAGGTGACGCCCAGCAGCACTTTTGACTGAATCGACAGCAGCAGGCGAGTAAAGACAAACAGTAGCAACTGCTTCATAAAGAAAATGCCGGCCACCATAAAGATCAACAGCAGCAGCACTTCCAGGTTGTTTGCCAGCTCGGTTTTGACCTGCTCCGCGCTGGCCATGCCGATGAAAATAGCTTCCAGTGCCAGCAGGCCGCCTGGCAGCAGCGGATGGCATTTCAGCGCCATACCCAGGGTAAAAATAAACTCTGCCACTAATAACCAGCCCGCAGCAAACGGACTGACAAAAGCGTAAATTAATGGATTAACGATCAGAAAAGCCAGCATTAATCCCTTATACCAGTCGGGAGACTGGCCAAGAAAGTTACGTTTTAACGCCTGCCCATAACTCATATCCATCGGAATAAGTATCCTGTTGTTGTGTATCGATTTTGCTGCAAAGAATAATCTTTAGCGGGGTCAGGCGCAAATCGCAGCGAATTCACCGTGAGACGTGCCTGAAAATTGTACCTGCATCCGGTTTAAATAGTAGCGCAGGCTATATCCGCTATAGGGCGTCTGGTATGATGAGTGCCCATTACGATTAAGAAAGCAACGAGAACACACTGCTATGGTCATAAAGGCTCAGAGTCCAGCAGGATTTGCTGAAGAGTATATTATTGAAAGCATCTGGAACAGCCGCTTTCCGCCAGGGTCGATTCTTCCTGCTGAACGTGAGCTTTCTGAATTGATTGGGGTCACGCGCACCACGTTACGTGAAGTGTTGCAGCGGCTGGCGCGTGATGGCTGGCTGACTATTCAGCACGGAAAACCGACCCGGGTTAACGACTTTTGGGAAACCTCCGGGCTGAACATTCTGGAAACCCTCGCGCGTCTCGATCACGACAGCGTGCCGGTGTTAATCGATAACCTGCTGTCGGTTCGCACCAACATCTCCTCCATTTTTATCAGTCGCGCGCTGCGCCACCATCCTGAAAAAGCGCGTGCGGTGCTGGAGACTGTCGCCAGTGCCGACGATCAGGCGGATGCCTACACCGAACTCGATTATCGGGTGTTCCGCGGTCTGGCCTTTGCTTCGGGTAATCCGATATATGGTCTGATCCTTAACGGCCTGAAAGGGCTCTATACCCGTGTCGGTCGTCACTACTTCTCAAACCCGGAAGCTCGTCAGGTCGCACGAGATTTTTATCTTTCATTACTGGCGCTGTGTGACAAAGAGCCGGGTCAGGATGAAATTGTGGATGCGGTGCGCCAATATGGCCGTCGCAGCGGTGAAATCTGGCACAGTATGCAGAAAAGTATGCCAGACGATCTCAGCAGTAAACGCTAAAAAAAACCGGACATCATGTCCGGTTTTATTTGAAGTCACAGCGGCGAGCCGCGTGACGGATTACGATCCAGCAATTCGACGCTGCCATCCTCGTTCTGTTGTTCCAGAATCACGTCAAATCCCCACAGACGATGCACATGCTTCAGCACTTCGCGCCGGCTCTTATCCAGCGGTGTGCGGCTTTGCGGCACATAGCGCAGCGTCAGTGAGCGGTCACCGCGTAAATCCACATTGTAGACCTGAATGTTCGGTTCAAGATTGCTCAGATTGTACTGTGCAGAGAGCTGCTGGCGAATTGCCCGATAACCGGCTTCATCGTGGATGGCAGCGATTTCAAGGAAGTTATTGCGGTCATCATCCAGCACGGTAAACAGGCGGAAATCGCGCATCACTTTCGGCGACATGAACTGGCTGATAAAGCTCTCATCCTTAAATTCACGCATGGCAAAGTGCAATGTTTCCAGCCAGTCAGACCCGGCAATATCCGGGAACCAGTAGCGATCTTCTTCCGTTGGTGACTGACAGATACGCTTGATGTCCTGAAACATCGCGAAGCCTAAAGCATACGGGTTAATACCATTGTACCACTGGCTGTTATACGGCGGCTGGAATACCACGTTGGTGTGGCTGTGCAGGAACTCCATCATAAAGCGTTCCGACACTTTGCCTTCATCATACAGATGATTCAGGATGGTGTAGTGCCAGAACGTCGCCCAGCCCTCGTTCATCACCTGAGTCTGCTTCTGTGGATAGAAGTACTGGCTCACTTTGCGTACGATGCGCAGGATCTCACGCTGCCACGGCTCCAGCAGCGGCGCATTCTTCTCCATAAAGTAGAGCAGGTTCTCCTGCGGTTCAGAGGGATAACGCGCCGCTTCAACCTGTACCGTCTCTTTTTCACGCCGTGGCAGAGTACGCCACAGGGTATTGACCTGGCTCTGCAGATACTCTTCCCGACTCTTCTGTCGCGCTTTCTCCTCCTGCAGCGAGATTTTCTGCGGCCGTTTATAACGGTCAACGCCATAGTTCATCAGCGCGTGGCATGAGTCGAGCAGCCGTTCGACTTCTTCAACGCCGTAGCGTTCCTCGCAGTCACTGATGTAATTCTTCGCAAACAGCAGGTAATCAACAATGGAACCGGCATCCGTCCAGCTGCGGAACAGGTAATTATTTTTGAAGAAAGAGTTGTGACCGTAACAGGCGTGCGCCATCACCAGCGCCTGCATGGTCATGGTGTTCTCTTCCATCAGATAGGCGATGCAGGGATTGGAGTTAATCACAATCTCGTAGGCTAACCCCTGCTGACCATGCTTGTAGCGCTGTTCAGTCTCAATAAATTTCTTACCGAATGACCAGTGAGAATAATTGATCGGCATACCGACGCTGGAATAGGCGTCCATCATCTGCTCAGAGGTGATCACTTCGATTTGGTGCGGGTAGGTATCGAGCCGGTAGAGTTTCGCCACGCGGTCGATCTCGGCTAAATAGACATCCAGTAATTCGAATGTCCAGTCTGGTCCGTCATTGAGTCGTTTGCTGTCCTTGATGGGATCGTCAAAGATTGTCGTCATAGCGCACCTCTTTTTTTGCAAACTGGCTGACCCGAAAGGCAACCCGTTCCGGTTATTTAAGGCTTCATCCTGAGAAAGGGAACCCGAAAAAAACTGAGCGAACACAACAATGATAGCCCACTGTCGCTTATCCGAAATGCGAACTCAAATGAATTCTTTGGCAGAAAATCATTCATAGTGGAATGGTATGGAATTTAATAGCCTTAAACTCGACCCTGATTTTAAAATGTGGAATATAATCCTGTTTATAAGTTGTTTGTATGGGGTTGAATGATTCTCCTGCCAAAAGCAGATTTAACTGGTGTTGTTGTCATTTATTTCTGAATAGTAGTGATATGGCGCATAAATCTCTGTATTTTGCCGCCCGATATGATTTTAGTTACCTGTTAAGTAAAAAAGATGTGAAATAGTTGCTGGAATTTAGAGGTGATTTCCGCTGAGTGGATCCGCTGAATGTTGCCTGATGAATAGTGAATTATGCTTTTACATGCCGGTGGGGGACATATGCACGTTGTGATTCTGGGAAGTGGTGTGGTAGGTGTGGCAAGCGCGTGGTATCTGGCGCGTGCCGGACATCAGGTGACGGTTATCGATCGTCAGCCTGCCGCGGCGCTGGAGACCAGCGCAGGCAATGCCGGTCAGATTTCGCCAGGCTATGCGGCACCCTGGGCTGCACCGGGCGTACCGCTGAAAGCAGTAAAGTGGATGTTCCAGCGTCATGCACCACTGGCGGTGCGGCTCGATGGCAGTAGCTTCCAGCTGGAGTGGATGTGGCAGATGTTGCGTAACTGCGATATCAACCACTATCAGCAGAACAAAAGCCGGATGGTGCGCATCGCTGAATATAGCCGTGATTGCCTGAAGGCGCTGCGCGCTGAAACCGGCATCGCCTATGAAGGACGGCAGGGCGGCACACTGCAACTGTTCCGTACTCAACAGCAGTACGATAGCGCCAGCAAAGATATCGCGGTGCTGCGTGACGCGGGCGTGCCCTACGAACTGTTGCAGGCGCATGAGCTGGCGCGCGTCGAGCCGGCACTGGCCGCCACCCAGCATAAACTGACCGGCGGTCTGCGCCTGCCCAACGATGAAACTGGCGACTGTCAGCTGTTTACTCAGCGGCTGGCGAAAATGGCTGAGGAGGCGGGTGTGGTTTTCCGCTTCGACACACCGATCGATCATCTGCTGCGTGACGGTAACCGCATCTATGGTGTGAAGTGTGGTGAGGAGATCATCAAAGCGGATCAATATGTCGTGGCGCTGGGTTCCTATTCCACCGCGCTGCTCCGCAACGTGGTGGACATCCCGGTCTATCCGCTGAAAGGCTATTCACTCACCATCCCGATTAAAAATCCTGATGCCGCGCCGGTCTCAACCATTCTCGATGAAACCTATAAAGTTGCGGTAACCCGTTTTGACGATCGGATCCGGGTCGGCGGAATGGCAGAAATTGTTGGTTTTAACACCAGACTCACTGAAGCACGGCGGGAAACGCTGGAGATGGTGGTCAGTGATCTCTATCCTGAAGGCGGTCATCTGGCCCAGGCGAGTTTCTGGACCGGCTTGCGTCCAATGACGCCCGACGGCACGCCCATTGTCGGTGCCACACCCGTGGCTAACCTCTGGCTGAATACCGGTCACGGGACACTGGGCTGGACAATGGCGTGCGGTTCGGGTCAGCTTCTTGCCGATCTGATCTCCGGTATTCAACCGGCGATTGCCGCGGATGACCTATCGGTGTTCCGTTACTTACCCGGTTTTGTGGCCAGCGCCGCGCCGCTGCGTAACGCCAACGCTACTCGTTAAGCTTTCAGGGAGAGGAAGGATGTCACGTCCGATTGTCGCTACCATCAATCAGCAGGCATTGCGGCATAACCTGGCGGTGGTTCGCCAGGCCGCACCTGCGTCCCGCGTCTGGTCGGTGGTTAAGGCTAACGCGTATGGTCATGGTCTGGCCCGCGTCTGGCAAAGTCTGGCTACCACCGACGGCTTTGCGCTGCTTAATCTGGAAGAGGCGATTCTGTTGCGCGAGCAGGGCTGGAAAAAGCCCATCCTGCTGCTGGAAGGTTTTTTTCAACCGGACGATCTGCACCTGATCGATCGTTATCGTCTCACTACCAGCGTACACAGTAACTGGCAGATCAAAGCGCTGGCTAACGCAACGCTGTCGGCCCCGATCGATATCTATCTCAAGGTCAACAGCGGCATGAACCGGCTTGGCTTTCGTCCTGAGCAGGTTAATGCAGCGTGGCAGAAATTGCGTGCGCTTAACAACGTGGCTGAGATAACGCTGATGGCCCATTTCGCGGATGCAGAAAATCCCGACGGTTTAATCGCCCCGCTACAGCGTATTGAGCAGGCGGCTGAGGGGCTAACCTGTCCGCGATCGCTCGCCAACTCGGCCTGCACGCTGTGGCATCCGGAAGCACATTATGACTGGGTCCGTCCCGGCATTATTCTTTATGGCGCTTCACCTAGCGGCGACTGGCAGGATATTGCCAGCAGCGGGCTGACGC
This sequence comes from Pantoea conspicua, assembly GCF_002095315.1. Lineage (GTDB taxonomy): Bacteria > Pseudomonadota > Gammaproteobacteria > Enterobacterales > Enterobacteriaceae > Pantoea > Pantoea conspicua. The sequence goes on along the minus strand of NZ_MLFN01000046.1, from coordinate 9,104 downwards.
CGGCAATGACGCTGAGCAGTGAGATTATCGGTATCCAGCAGCTACGGGCGGGCGATGGCGTCGGTTATGGCTACCGTTATCATGCGACGCAGGCGCAGCGGATTGGCGTGGTAGCCTGTGGCTATGCGGATGGTTACCCACGTCACGCGCCCAACGGCACGCCGGTCAGCGTCGATGGCGTGATGACGCAGGTGGTGGGTGCGGTATCGATGGATATGATCACCGTCGATTTAACGCCCTGTCCGCAGGCCGGCATCGGCTCGCGGGTGGAGTTGTGGGGCGAACAGGTGAAGATCGATCAGGTGGCAAAAGCGGCCGGAACGGTGGGGTACGAGCTGATGTGCGCGCTGGCACCCCGCGTTCCGGTTCAGCTCAGTTAAGACTGATTAAGCGCGGTCACCCGGCCGCGCATCTTCCGGCTGCAGCGCCAGGCAATCAGCGCCAGCGCGGCTCCCAGCAGCATCATCAGGCTCAGTGAGAGCTTCTCAGCCAGCGGCAGCGCCACAATCACCAGGCTTCCTGCCGCGCCGCCCGCCATCTGAATAAATCCCTGTAACGCAGATGCCACGCCAGCCTGTTGCTGATAGGGCTCCAGCGCATAGCTGGTGGCCGGCCCGACAGTGAACGCCAGCCCTGCCACCGAAACCGCGACCGGAAACATATACAACGCCCAATGGCTCTGCATCGACGCCGGGAACAGCATCATGCCAGCCAGCAGCAGCAACGCACCCAGCAGCATCGTAATAAAGCCCATCGCCAGGCAGAAAGGCCGTCCCGCTTTGCGGATGGTTTTATTGACGAAGACGCTGACGAACATGATCCAGAAGCCGTTGGCACCAAAGGCAAAAGAGAACTCAAGCGGTGATAAGCCGCCTTCGGTCATTAATACCTGCGGGGCCAGAGAGACATAAGTCAGCACCATGCCCAGTGCGCCCGCGTTGGCAAAGGCAAACGCCAGGAAGCGAGGCTGACGCAGAATGGCGGCATACTGCGCAATCGGCAACCCTTTTACCCGCAGGTATCTGCCGGACGCGTTTCGGGCAGCCAGACCATCACCAGCAGCATAATCAGCGCGCCGTAACCGCACAGGAACCAGAAGGGCGCGCGCCAGTCAAACGCGCTGGCCAGCAGGCCGCCCAGCAGCGGAGCCAGCGCCGGAACGATGTTTAATGCCCCGTTCAGAAAGCCGTAGGCACGGGCCGCATCATCACCACTCAGACGATCACGTACGCCGCTGAAGGCGACCACCGCGCTGCAGCAGACGCCACAGCCCTGCACCAGACGGGCAACCAGAAACAGCGGGAATGAGGTGGCGGTAGCGGCAATGGCGCTGCCAGCGATATAGAGCGCCAGGCCCAGCAGGGCAATCGGCTTACGGCCATAATTATCCACCAGCGGGCCGGTTACCAGTTGTCCCAGCCCCATCACCAGCAGAAACAGCGGAATGGTGGTCTGCACCAGATTAACCGGGGTATTCAGCCCTTCCGCAATCTGCGGCAGCGTGGGCAAATAGAGATCAATGCCCAGAGGTGCCAGCAACACCAGGCTCAATAACAGTAGAGTAAATTTTTGCATAACGACCAGAGGGTGAACGTTCTGTTAAAAAACGAGCCGCAGAGGGTAATGATTCAGAACAAAAAAAGATAGAGGAGAAGATGCGGAAGTTGCGATGCCTGCGCGAAACAGGCATCGCTTACAGTCAATCAGTAGGCACCATCACGACGCAGTACCACACCCGCGGTTTTAAACAGGATGGCGATATCGGTCCACAACGCCCAGTTTTTCACATACCAGGAATCAAAGTAGACGCGGGTATCGTAATCAATGTCGTTACGTCCGCTGACCTGCCACAAGCCGGTCATGCCAGGTTTCGCCATCAGATAGTAATCAACATCACCGGCGTAGCGCTCCAGCTCCGCTTCAATCACCGGGCGCGGTCCGACCAGGCTCATCTCACCGCGGATGACGTTCCACAGCTGCGGCAGCTCATCCAGGCTGGTTTTACGCAGGAAGCCGCCGATTTTGGTGATGCGCGGATCGTTTTTGAGTTTGAAATCCTTGTCCCACTCAATGCGCGCGGCTTCGCTGGTAGCCAGCAGATTTTCCAGCACCTCTTTAGAGTTGGTCACCATGGAACGGAATTTAAGGCATTTAAATTTTTTGCCATCCTGTCCGACGCGCTCATGGCCATAAATCGCATTGCCGCCATCGCGCTTCACCATGTAGCAGAGCAGGGCAAAAATCGGGCCGAGGAACAGCAGCAGCATTGAAGCAACAATAATATCAAAGGCGCGCTTCAGGAACCGCGAGGAGCGCTTAGCCAGATTATTACTGACCCGCAGGATCATCACTTCATGGCTGAAGATGAATGACATATCGGTGCCGTAGAGCGGTACGCCGCGCAGGGTCGGAATGACCGAGACGGAACGACAGTTCATCTTCGACAGAAACTTCAGCCAGCGATCACGCATGGGCTGCTGCTCATATTCCATCGCCACAATGAACTGCACATTGTCACGGTCGATGGTCTGCCAGTTGATATCTTTCCAGGTAATGACGGGTACGCCATTAACGCTTTGCTCAGCGGGCACATCATCCACGGAGATAAACGCCTGCACATTATAGCCAAGGATCTCTTCGCTTTGCAGCGCCGCATAGGCCTCGGTGGCATTGCGGCCGGATCCGATAATAATCGTCTCTTTTTGCCACTGACCGGCTTTATTAATCGCACGCTTTACCACGGCGCGCATCAACGGCAGCAGCAGCAGGGCATAGGTCCAGCTGAACACCCACACCATGCGGGAGAAATCCCATTTCGAGAAAGCGATCAGGGCGAGATCGAGCAGGGAGAAAACGAAAAGTGTTTTAACGATCTCTTTCAGCTCGAACCAAAAGGGTTTGCGATAGGTGTAGTGACGCAGGCGTACCCAGAACCAGCCGGTACACATCATGGACATAATAAATTGTGCGACAAAACGATATTCAATTTGTTGCGGGGGAATAAATGTATCCAGCTCTCCCCAAATACCCTGAACAGTGGCGGCCGATAAAAACAATGCCAGATTAAGTGCAATCAAATCGGAAAAACTCAGGGCGAACTTTACGATGATATTTTTTCGCGTTCCGCTCCAGGAGCGGCTCGGGTTATTCATTATCAATGTACTTGCCATAAAACCTGCTCTCTTTCTTAAGTAAAAGATGGCCTGACCAGAATCAAGTACGCGCTCAGGAGTGGGCTACTGAAAACATTAAAAAATAATTTTCAGTCTGTTGCAGTCAGTACAGCCAAAAGAAGCTGCGAAAAAAGTGACTGATAAAACGTGATGTCACTCACGAAATATTGCAGCGTTGAGTAAGAGTATGCAGGAGTTATTTGACAGAGTTAATACGGAAAAAATCTGAAAACATCAAAACTGATTAAAGTTTTAAAGTTATAATTTTATGTTTAATAAGGATAAAATAAGAGAAGGGACGGTTATAACCAAACTGTTTAAGACTGTTTTTAGGAATTACCGCCAAATCTCTCGACCGGCGGTAGAGGAGTCAACTCAGGCTGGCTTCTTTAAAATCCAGCGGTCCTGCTGTTTATCGTAATGGCCAATTTGCAGATTGACCGGTTCGCCGTCGATCCATGCCGGGATACTGGTATCACGATCCCAGCCATCAAGTTGCGTAATTAAGCCGGGATTGGTATCACAGGGGATGCTGACGGTGTCGGGGTTCTCACTGTCAAGATCGGCATCCACAATCTCATAACGACCAATTTTAACCACGTGTCCCATTCATTTCTCCTGTTTAAGCGGGCTTGAACTATTAGCTTAGTGCATCAGCAGAAAATAACGGGGCTGAATGATTAGGATTATTCCTTCTCTTCAGCCGGACGCACACCAATTTTCACGATCCGGTTATCTTCTTTCTCGGCCACGGTCCAGGTCAGCTGGTTCCATTCTACCTGATCGCCGACCACTGGCGCGCCGCCCAGCATACTAAGCATCAGCTGCCCCAGCGATTGCTGATCATTGGTCTCCTCGTCCAGCTCCAGGCCATAAATCTGCGCCACATCCCGCAGCCGGGCCTCTGCATCAAGAATGAAGTCACCAAAGAAGCGCTGATCCAGTGAAACCGGTGGTGACTGGCTGAACATTTTACCCAGCGCTGGCAGGTCCCGTTCCCGGCCAATCACGCAGATGACGTCATTCTCTTTCAGGCGCGTCCCGCCGTTGGGGTGCATCAGCACATTGTCGCGGAACAGCGCCGCAATCCGGGTTTCACGCGGCATTTGCAAATCGCGCAGCGCCGCGCCGACGCACCATTTGTCGGCGCTGAGCTGATAAACAAACTGCTCCCATGGATTCTCCGGATGGATATCCAGGCCTATCCGGCTGATCGGTGAGGCCGTAGGCGGTACCACCACTTTGGCTTTTTTCGCGGCAAAGCCCAGCGAAGTGCCCTGCAGCATCAGCGAGACCAGCACCACGAAGAAGGCGATATTGAAATAGAGCGAGGCGTTCTCCAGCCCGGCCATCATCGGGAACACCGCCAGAATAATCGGCACCGCACCACGCAGGCCTACCCAGCTGATAAAGAAGCGTTCGCGAGTGGTAAAACTGCGGAACGGCAACAGGCCGATGAACACCGATAGCGGACGTGCCACCAGAATCAGCCACAGCGACAGAATCATCGCCGGCACGGCGATATGCCACAAATCAGAAGGCGTAACCAGCAGACCGAGCACGATGAACATCCCAATCTGGCTCAGCCAGGCCATGCCGTCGAAGGTCTGCAGGATGCCGTGACGGTTACGGATCGGGCTGTTACCCAGCAGGAAGCCACACAGATAGACCGCCAGAATGCCGCTGCCTTCCAGTACCGTGGTCAGGGCGAACACCAGAATACCGCCGCTCAACGCCAGCAGCGGATAGAGCCCGCCCGCCAGGCTGATACGGTTGATTAATTGCTGCAGCGCCCAGCCGCCGCCCAGGCCTAACACAATGCCCAGTCCGAATTGCTGCACCAGGTGTACCAGGAACATCCAGTCAAGCCCGGTCTGTCCCTGCTCAATCATCTCAATCAGGGTGATGGTCAGAAACACCGCCATCGGGTCATTGCTGCCTGATTCAATCTCGAGGGTTGAACTGACGCGCTCGTTCAGGCCCTTGTCCCCCAACAGCGAAAATACCGCAGCCGCATCGGTTGAACCGATAATCGCGCCAATCAGAAAGCCCTGCATCATATCAAGATTAAACAGCCAGGCCGCTACTACGCCGGTTAAGCCAGCGGTAACCATCACGCCGATGGTTGCCAGCGACAGGGCGGGCCCCAGCGCCACCTTAAACGAGCTGGCTTTGGTTCGCATCCCACCATCCAGCAGAATGATAGCCAGCGCCAGGTTGGAAATCAGGTAAGCGGCGGGGTAGTTGTCAAAGGCGATGCCGCCGATGCCATCAACGCCGGTCAGCATACCCAGTGCCAGGAAGATAACCAGAATCGGAATACCCAGGCGTGAGGAGAAAGAGCTGAGCAAAATGCTCGAGGCTACCAGCACGGAACCGATGATAAACAGACTGTAAACAATGGTGTGGTTCAAACCCGGGCTCCTGAGTTATGGCGTTGCGTTACTGCAAAGGGTGACGAATGTCCGTGCTATCCCTAAAAGATAATGTTTTATCAATGAGTTGTCATGGTCAAAATGATAATTATACGAATTGCTTAATGGCTTGTGGAATCAGATTAATGTGAAGAATGAGGGAGTTGGCAGGCAAGTGGCAGAAAAGACACTATTTTAGCAGGTTATTCGACAGATAAAAAACAAGCCGGTGATAAGCCGGCTTGGTTGATCAGGCTTCGGTCGCCTGTTTATGAAACAGAGAGCGGAACACCGGATAGATATCTTCCGGTTCGCGAATATGCTCTATCGCGAAGTTGTCGAACATCGCCTGCAGATGTTCATATTCACGCCACAGGGTTTGATGGGCGCGGCGGGTAATTTCGATATAGCTGTAGTAACGCACCACCGGCAGGATGTTCTTCGCCAGGATTTCGTGACACAGCGGGGAGTCATCAGCCCAGTTGTCGCCGTCCGAGGCCTGCGCCGCATAGATATTCCACTGCGCCGGATCGTAACGATCTTTGACCACCTCATCCATCAGCTTCAGGGCGCTGGAAACGATGGTGCCGCCAGTCTCCTGTGAATAAAAGAACTCCTGTTCATCCACCTCTTTCGCCTGGGTATGGTGGCGGATATAGACCACATCCACGTTCTTGTAAGTCCGGCTCAGGAACAGATAAAGCAGAATATAGAAACGCTTCGCCATATCCTTGGTCGCCTGATCCATGGAACCGGAGACGTCCATTAAGCAGAACATCACAGCCTGGCTGGAAGGCTCCGGGCGTTTCTCAAAGTTTTTATAACGCAGGTCGAAGGTATCGATAAACGGCACCCGTTCGATGCGTGCGCGCAATTCAGCGATATCTTTCCGCAGCCGCTCCTCCTCAAGCAGCTGTGCCGGTTCCGATTTTTCCACGATGCTCAGCGTCTCTTCCAGCTCATGCAGCATCCGGCGTTTGCCTGCTGTCATCGCCGTGCGGCGCGCCAGCGAGTTCTGCAGCGAGCGCACCACACTGATATTGGCAGGGACGCCGTTGGAGGTGTAGCCGGCACGGTGGGTTTTGTATTCATTCAACTGACGATGCTGATTCCGGCGCAGATTGGGCAGGGCCAGATCTTCAAACAGCAGATCGAGATACTCATCTTTCGAGATCTGGAAAACGAATTCATCCTGACCTTCACCATCCTGGCTGGCGTTGCCCTGACCACTGCCGCTACCACCACCACCCTGAGGTCGCTCAATGCGGTCATTCTGCACAAAATGGTCGTTTCCGGGATGCACCCGGTGGCGACTGCCGCCGCGTCCCTGGTGGAAAATCGGCTCATTGATGTCATCAATGGGTATTGAAACAGACTCACCGCTGCTGACGTCGGTAACCGAGCGTTTGTTAATGGCCTCGGAGATCGACTGCTTGATTTGCGACTTGTAACGGCGCAAGAAACGCTGGCGGTTAACCGCGCTCTTGTTTTTACCGTTAAGCCGGCGATCGATGAAATAGGCCATAGTGTTCCCCCAAACTACATTGCAAGCAGGTCGGGCATGCCCGACCTTTAGATAACCGGTACCGCGATACCGGATTGCTTACAGACTGATATCAGGACGATTTACGCACACGCAGATACCATTCACACAGCAGGCGCACCTGTTTGCGGGTATAGCCTTTTTCCATCATGCGGTCGACGAAATCATCATGTTTCTTCTGCTCATCGGTAGAGGTCTTGGTATTGAATGAGATGACTGGCAGCAACTCCTCCGTATTTGAGAACATTTTCTTCTCAATGACGGTGCGCAATTTCTCGTAACTGGTCCAGTTCGGATTGCGACCGTTATTGTGTGCCCGGGCGCGCAGCACAAAGTTGACGATCTCATTACGGAAATCTTTCGGGTTACTGATGCCCGCAGGCTTCTCAATCTTCTCCAGTTCCGCATTCAGCGATTCGCGGTCAAACAGCTGGCCGGTATCGGGGTCACGATATTCCTGATCCTGAATCCAGAAATCAGCATAGGTGACATAGCGGTCAAAGATGTTCTGACCATACTCGGAATAAGACTCCAGGTAAGCCGTCTGAATCTCTTTGCCGATGAACTCCGCATATTTCGGAATCAGATAACCTTTCAGATGCTCAAGGTATTTTTCCGCCTGATCCTGCGGGAACTGCTCACGCTCGATCTGCTGTTCAAGCACATAGAACAGGTGGACCGGGTTGGCTGCCACTTCGGCATGGTCGAAGTTGAAGACTCGCGACAGGATCTTAAAGGCGAAACGGGTCGACAGACCGTTCATCCCTTCATCAACCCCGGCGTAATCATGATACTCCTGCCACGATTTCGCTTTCGGGTCGGTATCTTTCAGGCTTTCGCCGTCATAAACCCGCATTTTGGAGTAGATGCTGGAGTTTTCCGGATCTTTAAGTCGCGACAAAATCGAGAATTTAGCCAGGGTTTCCAGCGTGCCGGGTGCGCACGGCGATGTCGCCAGCTCACTGTGGTTCAGCAGTTTTTCGTAAATTTTGATCTCTTCAGAGACCCGCAGGCAGTAAGGCACTTTGACGATGTACACACGGTCAAGGAACGCCTCATTGTTTTTGTTATTTCGGAAGGTGACCCATTCTGATTCGTTGGAGTGCGCCAGAATGATGCCGTTAAAGGGCAGCGCCGAAATGCCTTCGGTACCGTTGTAGTTACCTTCCTGGGTGGCGGTCAGCAGCGGATGCAGCACTTTAATCGGTGCTTTGAACATCTCGACAAATTCCATGATGCCCTGGTTAGCGCGGCACAGTGCGCCGGAGTATCCATAAGCATCAGGATCGTTTTGCGCGTGGTTTTCCAGTTTGCGGATGTCCACTTTACCCACCAGCGCCGAAATATCCTGGTTGTTCTCATCGCCAGGCTCGGTCTTGGCGATCGCCAGCTGCTCAAGAATCGAAGGCCAGACTTTAACCACTTTAAAACGAGAGATGTCGCCGCCAAAGTCGTGCAGGCGTTTAGCGGCCCACGGCGACATGATGGTGCCGAGATAACGGCGCGGGACGCCATACTCTTTTTCAAGAATGTGCGCATCTTCCTGCGGATTGAACAGACAGAGCGGATGGTCATTGACCGGGCTGCGTTCACCATCTGCGCTCAGCACATAGATGGGGACGCGCTGCATCAGCGATTTGAGCCGCTCAGCCAGCGAGGATTTACCGCCGCCGACCGGGCCTAACAGATAGAGGATCTGCTTCTTCTCTTCCAGTCCCTGAGCGGCATGTTTCAGGTAGGAAACGATCTGTTCAATCGCTTCTTCCATGCCGTAAAACTCCTCGAACGCCGGATAGCGTCCCATCACACGGTTGGAGAATATTCTGGAAAGGCGTGGCTCCTGAGCAGTGTCAACCATTACCGGCTCACCGATAGCCATTAACAGTCGCTCTGCAGCGTTGGCGTATGCACTGCGATCTTGCTTACAGATGGCAAGAAATTCCTGCAGTGTGAACTCTTCGTCCTTGGCAGGGC
>NZ_MLFN01000045.1 GCF_002095315.1 Pantoea conspicua | reverse complement strand
GATTTATTCAACAAAGCCAGGGAAAGAATGTCGTTGATCTCACGCTGAGACAGGCCGGTGTAGCCACCAGCAGCGGCATTGCTATTAACCAGTTGAATCACTCGCATCACGTCGGCGCGACAGGTGATCCGGTAGCGGAAGTGGCTACCAATACCATCGCCGTTAGGCTCATCGATGCGCTCAAGGCGAATATCAAGCCTTCTCTCGATTTCTGTCGCGTAGTTACGGGCGCTGGACAAGCGGCAGTAGCGGAGAATCTCGTTCTCAGTGAAGCCATTGACGCCGGTACGCATCATGTAGACGCGGGCGCGATGTTTCTTTGGGGTTGGCTTAATGGTTGCGGCAGGCGTAATATCAGAGGCGTCAGCTCCCTGATTAGCCGCCTGTAATGGGCGGTTTTTCATTTCCATCAGGCCACCTCACCACGAGATTCGGCGATGCGCAGATTAATCCAGTCATCAACTTCACTTTCAACGAAAGCGATAGCGCGGGAACCAATTTTTACTGATTGAGGAAAGCGACTTTCTTTAAGCAGACGATAAATCCACGCCTTGCTGTAGCCAGTACGCCGCTGAACCTCTGGCAGACGAATGAGTGTATTAGACATTTGAAATGCTCCTGTAGTTGATTGGCGTCTACAGGAGTCATTAAAGCGATGATGACCATAGCGATCACTGTAATAGGGGTAACAGAAACCCCTATAGGGGCATCATTCCTTGATGCTGCGATTTGCTTCGGCAAATTTCTTCTCAAGATTTGTATCGCTAATCCCGTATTTCCCGACATGATGACCAAGCAATGTCTGAATAATGGCTGCTTGATTGTCAAATATGGAATAGCGTTGTCCGCCTGGTGATTTACTAAGCATGATGGATATCAGCCCGCCGATGACATTCAAATATGAACGCTCGCTACGCCCATCCATACCTCCTACACCCTTCTCGACCATATTTTTGAGCGAAGCGTTTTCTCCCTCAAGAGACTCAATCTTCCTTTTTTGCTCTTTAAAAATCTCTTCGGCTTTATTAATCCTTACTTGTAAATGATCACGATCCGCAAGTAACGTCTGATATACCTCGACAGTGATTGATGAGTGGGTGTTTCTTTCAATATCATCAAAAATCAATTTCGGCTTTTCATTGGGAAAGGTTTTTATTAGCCATTCTTTAAAATCTTTAAGAAGCACAGTGCGCCGCTCAGGGGCTACGTGGTCATCACTAATTGTATGACATCTGCCATCACGTCCTACAGCTAACTCTTTGGCTTCGATAGAGTCCATTATCGCCGCTGCTCTAAACTCAAGGCAGGATATATAGGGATGCTGAGGAATTGCCCTGCGGGGATACGTACATTCGCCTATTACTTCGCTAAAGTCATGAGGTTCAATTCCACACCATAACATCGCCATCTGTTCAACTGTGTAATATGCAAAATATCTCTGAAATGGTTCACAATTTTCTTTATCGTAGTTGACCATTAAACGCCACCTCACGCCCTCTTAAATTGGCGGCTATGCCAGCCCGTAGAGGTGTACGGATTTTCGGGGATCAGCCTAGACATAGCCTATTCTTTGTTCGTTTACTGAAGTCTACTACCTTCATCTAACACTGTCTATTCATCCAGTTATGCACGTTTCCCAAACGATCCATGAACCACGTTCTCACCATTCTCCAGCGCATCCATATAATCGGCATACCACTGGAGCATTTCACGGCGTCCGTCCAGATATTGGGCATGGTTATAGGTGCCTCGGATGCTGTTTTTATCTGCATGCGCCAGCTGTGTTTCAATCCAGGCAGTGTTGTAGCCTTGTTCATGCAGAATGGTGCTCATGGTGTGCCGGAAGCCATGCCCAGTTGCCTGGCCGTCATAGCCGATACGTTTGATCACCTGATTAATGCTGGCTTCGCTCATAGTCTTTCCGGCATCGTTGCGCCCGGGGAAAACAAAGCGCCCTCTCCCGGTCAGCTGGTGGACTTCTTCGAGGAGAGACTTTGCCTGGAGGGAAAGTGGCACTACATGAGGGCGGCGCATCTTCATCCGTTCTGCAGGTATCTGCCAGATGCCTTTCTCCAAATCGAATTCAGCCCATTCAGCGGCGCGTAATTCAATCGTGCGTGTGCCAGTAAGCATCAACAGCCGGGTGGCATTTTGTGTAACCTTACTGCCAGTGTATTCACTAAGTGCGCGAAGGAAGCCGCCAATCTGTTCAATGAGAAGATAAGGGAAATGCTTTTGCTTTGGCGCTTTTAGTGCGCCGGCGAGATCGGTAACAGGGTTATGCTCTGCCCTGCCGGTGATGATGGCGTAGGTAAAAATCTGACGGCAAGCCTGACGTGTTTTCTTCAGTTTATCCAGAACGCCACGCTGCTCCATCTTTCTGAGCACCAGCAGCATCTCTGCCGCTTTGATTTCTGCGATGGCACGTTTACCGATAAACGGGAACACATCTTTTTGCAGGTACTCAAGGATGTCACTAGCATAGCCCTGTGACCAGTTAGGGCGCTTATGCTCATGCCATTCAATCGCTAGTGCTTCGAAGCTGTTACTGACAGCCAGAATCTTAGCCTGCTTTTCCGTCTGTTTAACCTCACCCGGATCACCACCAGCAGCTAAAGTGCGTTTTGCTTCATCACGCTTCGCCCTGGCATCGGCGAGAGAGACATCAGGATATACCCCCAGCGCCAGTAGCTTTTCTTTTCCCGCAACGCGGTACTTTAAGCGCCAGTATCGTGAGCCATTGGTGTTAACGAGAAGGTAAAGCCCGCCGCCGTCAGAGAGCTTGTAGGCTTTATCTTTAGCCTTTGAAGTGTCCACTGTGCGGGCATTAAGTTTCAATTTGGGGGTATCTCATTTCATTGAACAGGAACCTACCCCCAAATGTACCCCCACATGGATATAGATTTCAATAGATGTTAGTAGACGTCAGGACAACGAGATTAGCCGGAGAGTGCTTGCTGCTTGGGGTTTTGTGTACTTGATTAGACTTGAGGAGAAGTAAAAATGGCACGCCCTACAGGATTCGAACCTGTGACCTACGGCTTAGAAGGCCGGTGCTCTATCCAACTGAGCTAAGGGCGCATGGAGATGGCACGGATTATACGTCGGGAAGCGGGTACGTCAACGTTTTTGCCGTTTCTCCGCAGCGAAGTGCTGCGGTAATGACCAATTGGCGTCAGTGACGCCTGCGCCATTCGCTGAGCGACACGAGTTTACTGTTGTCGGTAAATTCTCCTTCCAGCTCAATCCCTTGTGATGTGAAACGCGTATTGTATTGCTCACGAAGTGCATGTAGCGCCGGGATGTCCGGCTCCAGCTGGCGCAGAAAGCCCAGCGCGAGCAGCAGCTGCTGGCGGCTAATAAGCGGTGGAAAACCGGCACGACTGAGAATCGCATGCCAGCGTTGGCTGTTCTCCTCGCTGCCGTCAACAATCAACACCTGCCAGATCAGCAGTACCGCCGCGCCATTATGCAGATGCGTTTCATTATCGTTGCTGAGATAGTCGGTAAACTCTTTCGCCGCCTCTTTCCCCATCATAGAAATCATTGATTCCACCTGTACCGGTGGCAGCTGCAGCCGTTTGCTGAGCCGCTGAGCGGCGTGACGTGAGCCAGCGGTGAGCAGCTGAAATCCAGCGACAAACACCACCGCCAGAGTAGCAAGCATTATCCAAATCATTACATCGTCCCCTGATTGTCCTGCAGATATCATACGCATGCAGGCCGGCACTCGTCGCGACGAAAAAGCCGGAAAGCGCGTACGCGTCTGAAACTGTAACTGACAGCGCGCCACGCTTCTGACAAAATAGCCCCCTTCCCCCGATTCAACACAACACAGTGGATTTCCTCTCTGATGGCAGCAAAAATTATTGACGGTAAAACGATTGCGCAGCAGGTGCGCCTTGAGGTTGCGGAAAAAGTGAAGCAGCGTCTGGCGGCCGGCAAACGTGCGCCGGGACTGGCAGTGGTTCTGGTGGGTGAAAACCCGGCATCGCAGATTTACGTGGCCAGCAAACGCCGCGCCTGTGAAGAGGTGGGGTTCCTCTCCCGCTCCTACGATCTGCCCGCCACTACCCGTGAAGCGGAGCTGCTGGAGCTGATCGACCAGCTCAATCAGGACAACGACATTGATGGCATTCTGGTGCAGCTGCCGCTGCCAGCCGGCATCGACAACGTCAAAGTGCTGGAGCGCATCACGCCCGATAAAGATGTCGATGGCTTCCATCCCTATAACGTCGGTCGCCTGTGCCAGCGTGCGCCAAAACTGCGCCCCTGCACCCCGCGCGGTATTGTGACGTTGCTGGAGCGTTATAACATCGATACTTATGGCCTGAACGCAGTGGTGGTTGGCGCGTCCAACATCGTCGGTCGGCCAATGAGCATGGAACTGCTGCTGGCGGGCTGTACCACCACCGTCACCCACCGTTTTACCAAAGATCTGCGTCATCACGTTGAACATGCCGATCTGCTGGTGGTCGCGGTCGGTAAACCGGGCTTTATTCCGGGCGACTGGATTAAGCCGGGCGCTATTGTGATTGATGTGGGCATTAACCGGCTGGAAAGCGGCAAAGTGGTTGGCGACGTCGATTTTGATTCCGCGTCACAGCGCGCGGCCTATATCACGCCGGTACCAGGCGGTGTCGGACCAATGACCGTTGCAACCCTGATTCAAAACACGCTGCAGGCGTGTGAAGAGTTTCATGATGGAGAGGTAGAATAAATGGCAACTTTTTCGCTGGGAAAATTCCCGCACGTCGATCTGTGTGATCTGCTGAAACTGGAAGGCTGGGTTCAGAGCGGCGCACAGGCTAAAGTCGTGATCGCTGAGGGTGAAGTGAAGGTCGATGGCGCAGTGGAAACGCGTAAACGCTGCAAAATCGTTGCCGGTCAGACCGTGGAATTCTCGGGTTTCCGCATTACTGTGGTCGCGTAAACCTCCGGCGTCCCTGCGGGGACGCTGTTACAACAACGCCTCCCCTTTTACCCGCGTCTCCCCTTCCCGCTGTTCCAGCGCAATATGATTCACCGCCGTGTGCTGCGCAATCAACGTCGCCAGCCGGGGCGAATGGCTGGTGATCCAGAGCTGACTGAACTCACTGGCTTCAGCGATTAAGCGTGCCAGCGCCGGCAGCAGATCTTCATGCAGGCTGTTCTCCGGTTCATTCAGCGCCATAAAGGCGGGTGGACGCGGGCTGAGCAGCGCCACCACCAGACAGAGAAACCGCAGCGTACCGTCAGAAAACTCGGCGCTTTCCAGCGGGCGCAGAATGCCACGTCGCGACATCAGCATCTGAAAACGGCCGTTCTGGACCTCCACCTCACACTGGCTGTCGGGAAAGGCCTGCGCCATCACCTCAAACAACAGCTCGGAATGACCGCGCTCCACAATAGTCGCCCAGGCCGCCGCCAGATTACTGCCGTCATGCGCCAGCACCGGGGCCCGGACGCCAATCTGTGGCGCACGAATCGGCGAGCCCGGCCAGACAGCGAACTCATGATAGAAACGCCAGTGGCGCAGTCGTTCACGTAGCTGGGAAAGTTCAGGATAACGATGGGGTTCGCCGAGCTGACCAAACAGCGACTCCTCCGGATGCAGCACTGCCGGATAGGCAACGCGTTCGCCCTCAACATTGTGCAGAAAGGCAGTCTGATTTTCACGCTGCAGGATGCAGCAGGAAGGACGGCGCTGTTGTCCGCTCAGCCACAGTCGCTCCTGCTTCACCAGCGGATCGAGATTGAACAGGCTGGTGACCAGCGGTTCGGGAAAACCGATCTCCAGCTGATAATCCATATCCTCCATCACCACCGCCAGCATCAGCCGCTTCGGATCATGGTGACGATCGCCACGTCGTAAGCCACCGGCCCACATCGCTTTCTGAATGCCGCCTTCCTCGGCCAGCGCCAGCGCCAGACGCCCGCTGGCCGCCTCATGCAGCAGCCGCACCGCTTTATACAGGTTGGATTTACCGCAGCCGTTAGGACCGCTGACCACATTGAGCTGCTGCAGCGGCAGCGTCAGATCACGAATCGATCGAAAGCCGCGTATCTGAATCTGTTCAATCGCCATAATAAAAAAGGGCGATTGCTCGCCCTCTCCGGTTTATTTGCGGCGCCAGCTGGAGCCCTGCGGTCCATCTTCAACGATCACGCCGAGCGCGTTCAGCTTGTCGCGGGCGATATCCGCCTGCGCCCAGTCTTTGGCGGCACGCGCATCGGCACGCGCTTTCACCCAATGTTCAATCTCAGCGACGTCTTCATCATTCACCTGCGCACCGCTTTGCAGGAACTGCTCCGGATCCTGTTGCAGGATGCCCAGCACGTTAGCGATCTCGCGCAGCTTCGCCGCCAGGCCATTCGCTGCATCACGATCTTCGCTTTTCAGGCGATTCACTTCACGCGCCATATCAAACAGCACCGAATAGGCTTCCGGCGTGTTGAAGTCATCATCCATGGCGGTGCGAAAACGTGTTTCAAACGCTTCGCCACCGTGGGCGGGCACGCTGCTATCAGTGTGGCGCAGCGCGGTATAGAGACGCTCCAGCGCCGCACGCGCCTGATTCAGGTTATCTTCGCCATAGTTCAGCTGGCTGCGATAGTGACCGGACATCAGGAAGTAACGCACAGTTTCAGCGTCATAATGCTGTAGCACGTCACGCACCGTGAAGAAGTTGCCAAGCGATTTCGACATCTTCTCGCGATCCACCATCACCATACCGGAGTGCATCCAGTAGTTAACGTAGGGACCTCGTGCGCGCAGGTCGACTGAGCGATCTCGTTTTCATGGTGCGGGAACATCAGGTCTGAGCCGCCGCCGTGAATATCAAAATGGGTGCCGAGCTGCTTGCAGTTCATCGCCGAGCATTCAATGTGCCAGCCGGGACGCCCGTTGCCCCACGGAGATGACCAGGCTGGCTCATCGGCTTTGGACATTTTCCACAGCACGAAATCCATCGGGTTGCGCTTCACGTCGGCGACTTCGACCCGTGCGCCCGCCTGCAGCTGCTCCAGATCCTGACGTGACAGTGCGCCATAATCGGTATCGCTCATCACATCAAACATCACGTCGCCGTTGTCGGCCACGTAAGCGTGGTCACGGGCGAGCAGCGCTTCAACCAGTTCGATGATCTCGGCGATGTGGCGCGTGGCGCGTGGCTCCTGATCGGGCGGTAAAATGCCCAGCGCAGCGAAATCGTTGTGCATCTCACCAATCATCCGGTTGGTCAGGGTTTCGATGCTTTCACCGTTTTCATTGGCACGCTTGATAATTTTATCGTCGATGTCGGTGATATTACGCACGTAGTCCAGCTGGTAGCCGAGGTAACGCAGGTAGCGTGCCACCACGTCAAACGCCACGAACGTCCGCCCATGCCCAATGTGACAGAGGTCATACACCGTGATGCCGCAAACATACATCCCGATTTTACCGGCATGAATGGGTCTGAATTCCTCTTTCTGTCGACTCAGGGTGTTATAAATCTTAAGCATTGAACGGTTCCGTATTGGCGTGTGGTTGACACTTTTAAGTATCCAGACATTGTGCCGTATTTTTATCGCTTGCGCGACGCAAAGCAAGCCAACTGCGCCGCGCTGCTGACGCGTCATCAGAAATTATGATATAAGAACGGTCGACAAAAAGAGGCACGCCAATTGATAAAGCGGCCTCAGCAACTGACGACAACCTTTACAGGACGACAAAAATGGTAACTTTCCAGACGAACCATGGCGATATCGTAATCAAAACCTTCGATGATAAAGCGCCGGCAACCGTAAAGAACTTCCTGGATTACTGCCGTGAAGGTTTCTACGACAACACCATTTTCCACCGGGTGATCAATGGCTTTATGATTCAGGGCGGCGGCTTCGAGCCGGGCATGAAGCAGAAAGCCACCAAAGATGAAATCCAGAACGAAGCCAGCAATGGCCTGAAAAACACCAAAGGTACGCTGGCAATGGCACGCACCTCTGCGCCGCACTCTGCGACCGCACAGTTTTTCATCAACGTGGCCGACAATGACTTCCTGAACTTCCGTGACGAAAGCGTCCAGGGCTGGGGTTATTGTGTGTTCGCCGAAGTGGTTGAAGGCATGGATGTGGTCGAGAAAATCAAAGGCGTTTCAACTGGCCGTAGCGGCATGCACCAGGATGTGCCGAAAGATGACGTGATCATCCAGAAAGTGACCGTCAGCGAGTAATGTCGCGCACCCTGTTTATCGCAGACCTCCATCTGTGTCAGGAAGAACCGGCGATCACCGCCGGTTTTCTGCATTTTTTACAGCGCGAAGCGCCACACTGCGACGCGCTCTATATTCTTGGCGATCTGTTTGAAGCCTGGATTGGTGACGATGATCCTAATCCACTGCATCAGCAGGTCGCCAGCGCCCTGCGCGCCCTCTCCGTTCCGGTCTATTTTATTCACGGCAATCGCGATTTCCTGATCGGTCAGCGCTTCGCCCGCGCCAGCGGTATGACGCTGCTGCCTGAAGAACAGGTGCTGACGCTCTACGGTCACCGTCTGCTGATCATGCATGGCGATACGCTCTGCACCGATGACGCCGGCTATCTGCGTTTTCGGGCTAAAGTCCATAACCGGTGGATTCAGCGGCTGTTTCTTGCGCTGCCACTGTCGTTGCGTAAACGCATCGCCGCCCGGATGCGCGCCGACAGCAAACAGGCCAATCAGCATAAATCCGTCTCCATCATGGATGTGAATCACGAAGCAGTCACCGCCACCCTGCTGCGCCAGCAGGTGCGTCTGCTGATCCACGGCCATACCCACCGTCCGGCCATACATCAACTGACGTTGCAGGGTGAAACTGCTCAGCGCGCGGTACTGGGTGCCTGGCACAGCCGGGGATCTATGATTCAGCTCGACGCCAGCGGCATTCAGCTGATCGATTTCGCCTTTTAATCGTCGGGAAAATCCGCCCCTTTCGCCCGACGCAACCGTTTTCCTTGCTCGCTTCTCATGCTATTCTCTGTGCCCTTCAAAACCTGTCCGCCCGGCCAGGTCTGTTTGTTCATTCACAGGAGTTGACCGCATGTCATCCAACGCCGCCCCGGCCCGCATCGCGATTGTTATGGGTTCTAAAAGTGACTGGTCCACCATGCAGTTCACTGCGGAAATCCTTACCAGCCTGGACGTGCCCTTCCATGTTGAAGTGGTCTCCGCACACCGTACGCCGGATAAACTGTTCAGCTTTGCCGAAACCGCCGCTGACCAGGGTTTTCAGGTCATTATTGCTGGCGCGGGTGGCGCGGCACATCTGCCGGGTATGCTGGCGGCTAAAACTCTGCTGCCGGTACTGGGCGTGCCGGTACAGAGTGCCGCGCTGAGCGGCGTCGATAGCCTCTATTCGATTGTGCAGATGCCGCGCGGGATTCCGGTCGGTACGCTGGCGATCGGCAAAGCCGGTGCTGCCAATGCCGCACTGCTGGCGGCGCAGATTCTGGCGATTCACGACGGCGCACTGGCGTCACGGCTGGCGAACTGGCGTCAGAGCCAGACTGATGAAGTGCTGAATCATCCCGATCCACGGGAGGAAGCATGAAGCCAGTTTGCGTACTCGGTAACGGTCAGTTAGGCCGTATGCTGCGTCAGGCGGGTGAACCGCTGGGGATTGCGGTCTATCCGGTGGGTCTGGATGCCGATCCAGCTACCCTGCCAATTGCCGACAGCGTCATCACCGCCGAAATCGAGCGCTGGCCGGAAACCGCGCTGACTCATGAACTGGCGAGTCATCCGGCGTTTGTGAATCGCGAGATATTTCCGCGTCTGGCCGATCGCCTCTCTCAGAAACAGCTACTGGATCAGCTCCATCTTGCGACTGCGCCGTGGCAGTTGCTGGCCGACAAAAGCGAATGGCCATCAGTGTTTGCCTCGCTCGGTGAACTGGCGATTGTGAAACGTCGCACCGGCGGCTATGACGGACGCGGTCAGTGGCGTCTGCGCGCCGGCGAAACCGATGCGCTGCCGGAAGAGTGCTATGGCGAATGCATCGTCGAACAGGGAATTAATTTCTCCGGCGAAGTGTCGCTGGTTGGCGCGCGCGGTCACGATGGTGGCACGGTGTTCTATCCGCTGACCCACAATCTGCATCAGGACGGCATTCTGCGCACCAGCGTGGCGTGGCCCGTGGCGGATCAGGCTCAGCAGCAGCAAGCGGAAGCGATGCTGAGCGCCATCATGCAGGAACTGAACTATGTCGCGTGATGGCAATGGAGTGTTTTGTCACGCCGGACGGTCTGCTGATTAATGAACTGGCGCCGCGCGTCCACAATAGCGGTCACTGGACACAGAATGGCGCCTCCATCAGCCAGTTCGAACTGCATTTGCGGGCGATTCTGGCGCTGCCGTTGCCACAGCCGGTGGTGTTTGCGCCGTCGGTGATGGTCAATCTGATTGGCACCGCCGTGAATATCGACTGGTTGCAGCAGCCGCTGGTACACCTGCACTGGTATGACAAAGAGGTGCGTCCGGGCCGTAAGGTCGGGCATCTCAATCTGACCGACAGTGATACAGCGCGGCTCAGGGCGGCCCTTAACGCGCTGGTGCCCCAGCTACCGGAAGAGTACGCCAGCGGTATCGCCTGGGCCGTTGAAAAACTGTAATCTCCGCACCAAAGCCTGCTGATGGCATTTTCAGGCGGCTGAGAGCGATGGAGAGTCCCCTGTAAGTCAGAGGCAGACGCCGGTAACGGGAAACGATCGCAAAGACGCAAAAACGGCACCCCTGCCAGCCCGGCACGCACCATTACGCACCTCATCCCTGAGGTGCGCCCGTAGCCGGGCCAACGCGTTGCGTTGTTTAAAAACGCTCCCGGCGTTTTTTATCCAGCCGGCGTGACACTTTGCTCTTCATTTCCCGTTACCCGCTTGCTGGTTACGGGTGCGATCTGGAAGACGACCAGATGCTGACCGGATGCGGTCTGGACGATGGTTAAACCCAGCCTTCCCTTATGCCGCATCAAACTTCCTGAACAGCGCTTTGCCTTTCAGTAGCCGTACCCCGAGCCAGCCCCCGCACAACGACAGCAGCAACGCGCCGCACAACGGTAACGCCAGCCACAGGGTCCAGTCAGGCTGCCACGGAAAATCAAAGATCTTGCGCTGCAATCCCCACAGCGCCGCTTCCGCGCCAATCGCTGCAGCCACACCAGAGACCACGCCAAGCAGGGCAAACTCGCACCATAACGTAGTGCGTAGCAGCCGTTTACTGGCCCCCAGCGTCCGGTAAACCACCAGTTCCTGACGCCGCTGACGCATCCCGACCTGAATCTGCGCCAGCAACAGCAGCACACCGCAGGCGGTCACCAGTATCACCATAATCTCCAGCGCCTGACTGACCTGTGCCAGCACCTGGCCGATCTGCCGCATGATACTGCCGATATCCAGCAGACTCAGCGCCGGGAAGCTGCGGTTCAGCTCCGCCAGCAATGCCGGATTGGCATCCATACGGAAGCTGGTGAGCCAGGTCTGTGGCTGGCTATCCAGCGCGCCCGGCGGAAAGATAAAGAAGAAATTCGGCTTCAGACTCTCCCAGTCCACTTTTCGCAGGCTGGTGATTCTGGCGCTGAATTTTTGCGTATCGCCATCAAAGGTCAGGGTATCACCGAGCTTTAGCCCTAAGCGAGTCGCCAGCTCCGCCTCCATCGAGACCTCGCCCGCTTTCGGCGGCCAGCTGCCAGCGACCAGCGGGTTGTGGTCTGGACGCTCCGCCAGCGCGGTAAGGTTAAGCTCACGGTTAAGGGCGTTATCCAGCGTCGGATCGGCCGGTTTGCCATTGAGTTCGCTGAGCCGTACTCGCGCAATCGGGTAGAAGGTTTCGGGTTTGATCTGATGAGACTGCAGGAAATCGCGCACCTGCGGCACCTGATCCGCTGTCATATTCAGCAGGAAGAAGTTCGGGCTGTCGGCCGGTAACTGCTGCTGCCAGCGGTCGAGCAGATCGCCGCGCATCACCAGCAGCAGCGCCAGCAGCATAAATGACAGCGAAAAGGCGGAGAGCTGGCTCAGCGTGGTGCCCGGCTGGCGCAGCAGACGGTTGATCGCCAGCCGTAGCGCCAGGTTGCGTACCACCAGCCGACGCAGCAGCAGCAGCGTGCCCCAGCCCAGCAGCGACAGCAGTCCGGCCAGTACCACCACGCCTGCCAGCAGCGCCCACAGCATTTTACTGCCGCCCACCAGCAGCGCCAGTAGCCCCACCACCACCGCAGCCATCAGCGGAATATAGATTTTCAGCGGCCACAGGTTAGCGACCGCATCACGCCGCAGTACCCGCAACGGCTGAGTCGCCAGCAGCAGGCGATAAGGACGCAGTCCCACCAGCAGTGAGATAACGAACAGCGAGCCAACTGCCCAGACCCACGGCCAGAAGCTCGCAGCCGGTAAGCTGGCCGGCAGCACCGGTTTCAGCATCGCCATCAGTACCGCTTCAACTGCCTGGCCCAGCAGGCTGCCTGCTATCGCAGCCAGCAGCAGCACCGCCAGCCACTGACCGATAATCAACTTCTGCAACGCACCGTGGGTCGCCCCCAGCGTCTTCAGCACCGCCACCAGATCGTAGCGGCTGCGGCAATAATGGCTCATGGCCACTGCCACCGCAGCAATCGCCAGCATCAGGGTCAGCAGCGCAGATAACAGCAGGAACTGCTGCGCCCGCTGCATCGAACGTCCCAGTGCATCCTCCGAGTTTTCAATGCTGATCCAGCGCTGGTCAGCTTTGATCTGCGGTTCTATCCAGCGGTCATAGCGCGCCAGTTGCTCCGGGTTGCCAGAAAATTTGTAGCGCCAGCTGATACGACTGCCGGGCTGAATCGCCCCGGTTTTTGCCGCATCCGCCAGGTTGATCAGCAGTCGCGGTACCATCTCAAACGGGTTAAAACCGCCGTCCGGCTCCTGAATCACTTCACCGGCAATCCGCAGCTGGGTATCACCCACCTCAAGCAGATCGCCCACTTTCAGATTGAGCAGCGCCATCAGCCGCGGTGCCGCCAGTGCGGTGCCCGCCTGTGGCTTCAGGCCCGCGGGTTGGGTCTGCAGCGTGCCAAACATCGGATAGTGGTCATCCACCGCTTTCACCGCCGCCAGCTGCGGCGTCTGATCGGCAAAAGTCATGGTCATAAAGGTCAGCTGCCGGCTGACCGTCAGCCCGGTTTCCCGCGCTTTATCCAGCCATGCCTCCGGTGCCGCGTCACTGCTGCGTAGCGTCCGGTCGCCCGCCATAAAATCACGGCTCTGCTGACTAAGGCCTTTCTCCATCCGATCGCTGATCGAACCCAGCGCCAGTACGCAGGCCACCGCCAGCGTCAACGCCAGCCAGACAATTAACAGCGAGGGCGAGCGCCACTCGCGCCAGAACCAGCGCCAGATCATTGCTCCTCCCACAATTTACCGTCCCGCAGCCGCAGGCGACGATCGCAGCGCGCCGCCAGTTGCTCATCGTGGGTGACAAGAATCAGGGTGGTGGCAAAATCGCGATTCAGCGAAAACAGCAGGTCGGCAATCCGATCGCCGGTTTTGCGGTCGAGATTGCCGGTCGGCTCATCGGCAAACAGCAGGCCTGGACGGCCACTGAAGGCACGCGCCAGCGCCACACGCTGCTGCTCGCCGCCGGAAAGCTGCGCCGGCAGATGGTGCAGACGTTCACCCAGTCCCAGCAGCGTCAACAGCTCCCGCGCCTGCTCGCGGCTCTGGCGATCGCTGTCGCCACGCAGCAGTGACGGCAGCTGCACGTTCTCCAGCGCATTCAGGGTCGGCACCAGCATAAAAGACTGAAAGACAAACCCGACCTGGCGAGCACGTAACGCCGCACGCTGCTCTTCGTTCATCTGATGCAGCGGCTGGCCCAGCAGATGAACCTCACCGCTGCTGCCATCGTCCAGTCCGGCCAGAATCCCCAGCAAGGTTGACTTACCGGAGCCCGATTCGCCGATCAGCGCGATGGTCTCAGCTGGTTTGACAACTAACTCAACTCCGGTAAGGATGGTTAACTGATGCTCTCCCTGACCGACGGATTTAGTAAGATGATGAACTTCAACAATGTTTTCCGCTGGCATTATCCCTTCCTGTTATTGATTCTTTTGCTGGTGTCGCGTTTTGCCGCCGCTGACACCCTGATGGTGCTGGGCGACAGCCTGAGCGCCGGATATCGGATGTCTGCGACTGCGGCCTGGCCGAGCCTGCTGAATAAGCAGTGGCAACAGCAGCCCAGAGTGATCAACGCCAGCATCAGCGGCGATACCGCCGCACAAGGACTGGCGCGTTTGCCCGCGCTATTAAAGCAGCATCAGCCGCAATGGGTGTTAATCGAATTGGGCGGTAACGACGGTCTGCGCGGTTTCCCGCCCGCTGATATCGCGCAAAATCTGCGTAAAGTGATCGACGATGTTAAAGCCGCTAACGCGAAGCCGCTGCTGATGCAGATTCGTCTGCCGGCCAATTACGGACGCCGCTATACCGAGGCATTCAGCGGTATCTATCCTGATTTAGCGCAGCAGTACAACATTCCGCTGGTGCCCTTTTTCATGGAGCAGGTCTACCTGAAGCCGGAGTGGATGCAGCAGGACGGTATTCATCCCAATCCGGATGCACAATCCTTTATTGCTCAGCTAATGGCAAAAGAACTGGCCCCCTTAGTTAAGCAGCCGTAGCGCGAACAGGCGCGAATAAAGGGTAAAGATATGCAAAAAACCATCCTGATTACAGGTTGTTCCAGCGGGATTGGCCTGGTGGCGGCGCACGATTTACAGGCGCGCGGCTACCGGGTGATCGCCGCCTGCCGCAAAGCGGATGATGTGGCGCGCATGGAAACGCTGGGCTTTATCGGGATCCAGCTGGATCTCGACGATCCACACAGTGTCGACCACGCGGCCGATAAGGTCATCGCACTTAGCGATAACCGTCTGGCCGCCCTGTTTAATAATGCCGGCTTTGGACTTTATGGACCGTTACGCACCCTCTCCCGCCAGCAGCTGGAACAGCAGTTTTCCAGTAACTTCTTCGGTGTGCATCAGCTGACGCTGCGGCTGATCCCCGCGCTGGCGGCCAGCGGCGATGGCCGGATTATTAATACCAGTTCGGTGCTCGGGCTGATCTCGACGCCTGGCCGGGGCGCTTATGCCGCCAGTAAATATGCGCTGGAAGCCTGGAGCGATGCGCTGCGGCTGGAGCTGCGCGCCAGTCACATTCGCGTCAGCCTGATTGAACCGGGCCCGATTCATACCCGTTTCACCGATAATGTGACCCAGGGCGAGCAGAATAAGCCGGTGCGTAATCCGGCCATGGCCGCACGCTTTACGCTGCCGCCGGAGGCCATTCTGCCTAAACTTCATCATGCACTCGAGAGCAAACATCCGCGTTTACGCTATCCGGTGACGCTGGTCGCACATGCCATGAGCCTGCTGAAACGCCTGTTGCCAGGCTGGATGCTGGATCGCATTTTGCGCAGTCATTAAGCGCCCGGCCTGATTAGAACTTGAAGCGCGGCCAGTCGGCCCCATATTCTTTAAACACTTTTTGCAAAGAGACTTCTCCATGTCACCACATGCTTCGATAATCGACATCAACGAATCTAACCTGCATCAGACGCTTGAGCAGTCGATGCAGCTGCCGGTGCTGTTTTACTTCTGGTCTGAGCGCAGCCAGCATTGCCAGGAGCTGACGCCGGTGCTGGAGCGGCTGGCGCAGGAGTATGCCGGCCAGTTTATTCTCGCCCGACTGGATTGCGATAAAGAGCAAATGGTGGCGTCGCAGTTTGGTCTGCGCTCGATTCCAACCGTCTATCTGTTCCAGAACGGTCAGCCGGTCGATGGCTTCCAGGGACCGCAACCGGAAGAAGCGATTCGCGCCCTGCTGGAAAAAGTTCTGCCGCGTGAAGAAGAATTGAAAGCCCAGCAGGCGATGGCGCTGATGGAAGAAGGCAAACCGCTGGAGGCGCTGCCGCTGTTAAAAGAGGCCTGGCAGCTGAGCAACCAGTCCAGCGAAATGGGCTTCCTGCTGGCCGACGTGCTGATCACCCTGAGCCGCAGCGATGAAGCGGAAACGGTGCTGAAAGCCGTACCGTTACAGGATCAGGATACCCGTTATCAAAGCCTGATGGCGCAGATCGATCTGCTGAAACAGGCCGCGGATACGCCGGAGATTCAGCAGCTGCAATCCCAGCTGGAGGCCGACCCGACTAACGCCGGGCTGGCTGCTAAACTCTCGTTACAGCTGCATCAGGTGGGTCGTAATGAAGAAGCGCTGGAACTGCTGTTCAGCTTCCTGAAATCCGATCTTAATGCTGCTGACGGCCAGGCGCGTAAAATGCTGCAGGAGATTCTGGCGGCGCTGGGAACCGGCGATGCACTCGCTGCACGTTATCGTCGCCAGCTCTACTCCCTGCTCTACTAACGGCGGGACCACGGGCCGAAGCGACTCGGCCCGTTAATCTGACAACGCGGAGGTTGTATGATAACTGTTATTCCTGCCCTGATCGTGCTGGCGCTGGTGGCTGTCTGGGCGACCGTCAAGGTTGTGCCACAGGGTTTTCAATGGACGGTTGAACGTTTTGGCCGTTATACCCGCACGCTGCAACCCGGGTTAAGCCTGGTGGTGCCGTTCATGGATCGTGTCGGTCGTAAGATCAACATGATGGAACAGGTACTGGATATTCCCTCGCAAGAGATCATCTCCAAAGATAACGCCAACGTCACCATCGATGCGGTCTGCTTTATTCAGGTCGTTGACCCGGCGCGCGCCGCGTATGAAGTCAGCAATCTTGAGCAGGCTATTCTGAACCTCACCATGACCAATATGCGCACCGTGCTTGGCAGCATGGAGCTGGACGAAATGTTGTCGCAACGCGACAGCATTAATACCCGCCTGCTGCATATCGTCGATGAAGCCACTAATCCGTGGGGCGTCAAAATTACCCGCATCGAGATTCGCGACGTGCGTCCGCCGCAGGAGCTGATCGGTGCGATGAATGCGCAGATGAAAGCGGAGCGGACCAAACGCGCCGATATTCTGACGGCGGAAGGGGTGCGCCAGGCGGCGATCCTGCGCGCCGAAGGGGATAAACAGTCGCAGATCCTGAAAGCCGAAGGGGAACGGACCTCGGCCTTCTTACAGGCGGAAGCGCGGGAACGGCAGGCCGAAGCAGAAGCCAACGCCACCAAAATGGTCTCTGAAGCGATCGCCGCTGGCGACATTCAGGCGATCAACTATTTCGTGGCGCAGAAATATACCGACGCACTGCAAAAAATTGGCGAGGCCAATAACAGCAAAGTGGTGATGATGCCGCTGGAAGCAAGCAGCCTGCTCGGCTCGATTGCCGGCATCGGTGAGCTGCTGAAAGAATCCCGTACCGAGTCGAAACGCTGATGCTGGTCGATATTATTGCGCATCCGCATTGGTTCTGGCTGACGCTCGGCGGCCTGCTGCTGGCGGCGGAAATGCTGGGTACCAGCGGATATCTGCTGTGGAGCGGCCTGGCCGCGGTGATGGTGGGCATTATCGAATGGTTTATTCCATTTAGCTGGACCGCTCAGGGCTCGATGTTTGCCGTTCTGACGCTGGTCTGCGTCTTTTTATGGTATCGCTGGATGCGCCACCGGGAAGCGCATCAGACGCCGAACGCCCTTAATCAGCGCGGCAGCCAGATGATTGGCCTGCAGTTAACGCTGGAGAGCGCGCTGCATAACCGCACCGGACACGTGCGGATTGGCGACAGCAGCTGGCGGGTTGAGGCTGAACAGGATCTGCCGGCGGGTACGCCGGTCGAAGTGGTGGCGGTAGAAGGCATTACCCTGCGCATTCAGCCGCGCTTACCGCCCGGCTGAGAACAGCATCCGGCCAGATTATTGATGATCGGGCATTCGGCGCTGTCGTCGCCCGGGCAGGCCTCGGCCAGCGCCAGCAGACGTGCGCGCATCGCATGCAGCTCTTCAATATGCGCGGCAATCTCATCGGCTTTTTGCAAGGTACGCGCCTTGACGTCGGCGCTGTGGCGCGACGGATTATTAAACAACGCGACCAGTTCACGACACTCATCCAGCGTAAAGCCAACCTGACGCGCCTGGCGCAACAGAGTGAGTTCATCCAGATGGCGCACGCTGTAGCTGCGATAGCCATTTTCACTGCGCAGCGGGGGCGTGACGACCCCCTTCTCTTCATAAAAACGAATCGCCTTGCTGGTCAGCCCGGTCTTTTTCGCCACATCGCTGATGTTCACTTTATCCCCCTTGACCTTCCCCTTGATGGAAGGTTTATGCTTAATCATGAATCGAAACTGACCAACCGGTCAAATCTGATCACACAAGGAGTTCATCATGTCACACACCATTTCTCTGGCACTGGACGGTCTGTCCTGCGGCCATTGCGTTAAACGGGTGAAAGAGGCGCTGGAACAGCGGGACGATGTTGAGCAGGCTGAGGTTACCCAGCAGGAAGCGCGGGTTTCCGGCGCGGCCGATGCGGCAGCCCTGATCGCCACCGTCGAACAGGCGGGCTATCACGCGACGCTGAAAGCGGCTGACGTTTCCCCAAAGTCTGAGCCGTTGACAGCATCGGAGCCGCCGCCGGAGGCGCTGACAACGGAACCGCTTTCCCGTCCGGCAGAAAATACTCTCCCTGCTCATGTGCTGCTGATTGACGGCATGACCTGCGCCAGCTGCGTCAGCCGGGTAGAAAAGGCGCTGCAGCAGGTGCCCGGCGTCAGTCAGGCCCGGGTTAATCTGGGCGAACGCAGCGCGCTGGTGCTGGGCGAGGTCGAACCGCAACAGCTGGTCGCCGCGGTGGATGCCGCGGGTTATGGCGCGCAGGTGGTTGACGATGAGCAGGAACGGCGCGAAAAACAGCAGCAGAGTTCACGTCGCGCGATGCGCCGTTTCAGCTGGCAGGCCGCAGTGGCACTGATATTTGGTGTACCGCTGATGATCTGGGGAATGATGGGCGACAACATGATGCTCACCGCCAGCAATCACGATCGCTGGCTGACGCTGGGCGTCATCACGCTGCTGGTGATGGTGATCACCGGCACTCATTTCTATCGCAGCGCCTGGCGCAGCGCGCGCAACGGCAGCGCCACCATGGACACGCTGGTGGCACTGGGTACCGCCGCGGCCTGGATCTACTCGTTCAGCGTGGTGCTGTGGCCCGACTTTTTCCCGCCGCAGGCGCGGCATCTCTATTTCGAAGCCAGCGTCATGATCCTCGGGTTAATCAATCTGGGTCATGCGCTGGAGCAGCGGGCGCGCCAGCGATCGTCTAAAGCGCTGGAACGTCTGCTGGATCTGACCCCGGCGCAGGCGCGACGTGCCGATCCACAGGGCGATACACTTATCCCGATCAGTGCGGTGCAGCCCGGCATGATGCTGCGTCTGGTGACCGGCGATCGGGTGCCGGTCGATGGTGAGATTACCACTGGCGAAGCCTGGTTTGATGAGGCGATGCTGACCGGTGAAGCGGTGCCACAAAGCAAAAGCCAGGGCGATGCGGTGTTTGCCGGGACCCTGGTTCAGGATGGCTCGGTGCAGTTTGAAGCCCGCGCAACCGGCAGCCATACGACCCTGTCGCGCATTATCCGGATGGTGCGTCAGGCGCAAAGCAGCAAACCCGATGTCGGCCGGTTAGCCGATCGCATCTCCGCGGTCTTCGTCCCGGTGGTAGTGGCGATTGCGCTAATCAGCGGCGGCGTCTGGTACCTGTTCGGCCCGCAGCCGCAGATCGCCTACATGCTGGTGATTGCCACCACCGTGCTGATCATTGCCTGTCCCTGTGCGTTAGGGCTGGCAACGCCCATGTCGATTATCGCGGGTGTAGGTCGTGCCGCCGAACTGGGCGTGCTGGTGCGGGATGCCGATGCGTTACAGCGTGCCAGCCAGATCGACACGCTGGTCTTCGACAAAACCGGTACCCTGACTGCCGGTACGCCGCAGGTCAGCGAGGTACGGGTCTGGGGTACAGCCAGCCGTGAGTCGGTATTACAGAGTGCCGCCGCGCTGGAGTTCTCCTCCGGCCATCCGCTGGCAAAAGCCATTGTTGCCGAAGCTGACCTGCAGAGTCCGCCTTCACTGGCACAATTTCGTACAATACGCGGCAAGGGCATCAGCGGCATACTCGATGGCAGAGAACTGCTGCTGGGCAATGCCGCCCTGCTGCAGGAGAACGGGGTTGATTGCCGGCCCGCTGTAGCCGATATCGAACGCCTGACGCAACGGGGCGCGACGCCGGTGTTACTGGCTGAGCAGGGCCAGCTGATCGCCCTGATCGCCCTGCGCGATGCCCTGCGTCCGGAAAGCGCGACAGCGCTGAAGCGGCTGCATCAGTCGGGCTATCGCCTGATTATGCTCACCGGTGATCATCAGAATACCGCGCAGGCCATTGCGGCTGAGGTAGGGATTGATGAGGTGATCGCGGGGGTGCTGCCAGAAGGCAAAGCCGCGGCGATTGCGCAGTTACAGCAGCAGGGACGACGCGTTGCGATGGTCGGTGACGGCATCAACGATGCGCCCGCGCTGGCTCAGGCTGAGGTAGGTATCGCGATGGGCGGCGGCAGCGACGTGGCGGTTGAAACCGCAGGCATTACCCTGATGCGCGCCGATCTCAACAGCGTCGCCGATGCGTTAGCGATCTCATCAGCAACGCTACGGAATATCCGGCAGAATCTGTTTGGTGCGTTTATTTATAACAGCATCGGCATTCCAGTGGCGGCTGGGGTGCTCTATCCGCTGACCGGTACGTTACTCAGCCCGATTGTGGCGGGTGCTGCGATGGCGCTCTCTTCAATTACCGTGGTGGCGAATGCTAATCGCCTGCTGCGCTATCAGCCGCCGCGCCAGGATTAGCCGTTTCGGTGCTGTTTTTCGGGGCCTGAAGCCGCTAGCATGGGGTTTTAACATAGCGAAGGACCGGGAATGACAGGCAACGTTTGGCGCTCACTGCGCGGCTTTATCAGCCAGCTTTTTCCCGCCAGCTATCGCTGGCCAGCCATGGATGTCCGGCTCGGCGATTGTCATCTGCATCTGGTGGGCAGCATTCATATGGGCACGCGGGATATGCAGCCGCTGCCTGCGCGGCTGCTGCGGCAGTTGCAGAAAGCGGACGCGCTGATCGTCGAAGCGGATATCACTCAGGGTGGCTCACCGTTCGATCGCAGCGCAGAACGCCCACCACTGGCGACCCGGCTGGATGACGAGGCTCTGCAGACGCTGACCGGTCTGTGTGATGAGATGAACCTGTCGATCGGTTCGTTTGACACCCTGCCCGCCTGGCAGATTGCACTGATGTTGCAGGCGCAACAGGCGCAACGGCTGGGATTACGCTCCGACTACGGCATTGACTATCAGCTGTTGCAGGCTGCAAAGCGCTGGAACAAGCCGGTGATAGAGCTGGAGGGCGCTGAGGCGCAGATTGCCCTGCTGAATACGCTGCCGGATGACGGCATGGCGCTGTTGCAGGATACGCTGGCCCACTGGCATACCAACGCACGGCTGCTGCAAATGATGGTGAGCTGGTGGCTGGATACTCCGCCGCGTCAGCCGCAGATTGCTTTGCCCGCGACCTTCAGTCAGGCGCTGAATGATACGTTGATCGGTCAGCGTAATGCGCAGTGGCGGGATAAGTTGCAGGCCTTAGCGGCGGGAGAGTATGTGGTGGCGGTCGGTGCGCTGCATCTTTACGGTGAGGATAACCTGCCCGGGATGCTGAAAAAGCCCTGAAAAAAAGAGAGCCGGTAATGTTACCGGCCCGTCAAAGAGAAATTTGTTTATGATTTTGGTTATCGCTCAGCAA
The DNA here is from genome assembly GCF_002095315.1 of Pantoea conspicua. Classification (GTDB taxonomy): domain Bacteria; phylum Pseudomonadota; class Gammaproteobacteria; order Enterobacterales; family Enterobacteriaceae; genus Pantoea; species Pantoea conspicua. The sequence continues at coordinate 15,030 of NZ_MLFN01000045.1, read as the reverse complement.
TCAGATTGCTGGCGCGCGGCCAATTCTCGCCCAAAGCACAAATTTTCGCCACCTTTATTCATTCATCAGCCCTAATAAGATTTTTCTCAGGAAGGGACCGGTATGACACCTGCGGTAAAATTGCTGGAAAAACAAAACGTCAGCTTCACTCTGCACCCCTACGAACATGACAGTCACGAAACCCACTTTGGCGATGAGGCGGTGCGTAAACTCAATCTGGACGCGCGTCAGGTTTACAAAACGCTGCTGGTGGCGCTGAATGGCGAAGCGAAACAGCTGGCGGTGGCCGTTACGCCGGTGTCGACACAGCTCGATCTGAAAAAAGTCGCGAAAGCACTGGGAGCCAAAAAAGTGGATATGGCCGATCCGCTGCAGGCGCAGCGGGTGACCGGCTACCTGGTGGGCGGCATCAGCCCGCTGGGCCAGAAGAAACGGCTACCCACGGTGATCGATATTTCTGCTGCCGACTTCACCACCATTTTTATTTCCGGCGGCAAGCGCGGGCTGGATATCGAACTGGCACCGCAGGACCTGGCCCGCCTGCTGGCTGCGGCACTGGCGGACATTGCCCGCCACGATTAGACCCGCGGCTGAGCGCACAGCTGATCGATCATCCAGCGTCCCGCCGGACCCGGCGGGTTACGACGGGACCAGACCACCTCAACCGCGATATGCTGCGGCCAGCCCGGCAGTGGCAACTCCTGCAACACCCGGTGGCCGAACTGCTTCACCAGCCAGCGAGGCAGGATGCTCCAGCCAAAGCCCTGCTCCGCCATCTCCAGCAGGAGCAGATAGGTGGGTGCCGACCAGACCCGTCCCATTGAATTCGGTTCACGCTGCTCGACCCAGGTGTTCAGCCGCAGATGTCGCACCTCTTCAAGCTGACTTTCACTGACGGCATTGAGCTTTGCCAGTGGATGATCGCGATGCAGATAGACGGCCATTTCCGCTTCTACCTGTAACCGTGCCACGGCGATATCCGCCGGCAGCGCGGGCTGCGCCCGGACGACGCCGAGGTGAACGCGTCCAGCCTGCAACAGATCCAGCACATCGCCATCCTCTGCAATCATGCACTCCAGCTCAATCTCCGGATAACGCGCGTCAAACTGCTTGAGCAGATGTTCGTGATGATCGGTTTGCCAGAAGTCGGAAACGGCAAAACTTAATCTGGGCTCTACGCCCTGCGATAAACGTATCGCCAGCGCATCCAGCCGCTCACTGGCTGCCAGGATCTGCTGCACCTGCGGCAAAGCGCGTCGTCCCTGTTCGGTTAATATCGGCTGGCGTCCGCCACGATCAAACAGCACAAATCCAAGATCGTCTTCTAAATTCGCCACCGCCGCACTAATGGTGGACTGACTTTTTCCCAGCGCGCGCGCAGCGGCAGAAAACGAGCCACTGGTGACGGTCTGAACAAAAGCCTCAAGGGATTCCGGGGAGTAACGCATCTTATCCATCGCTTTTTCCGATAGGTATTCATTTTATTCTAGCATCCTGCGGTGAGAGAATGCCTGGCATAAACGAAGGAGAGTTAAGCAATGCGTACCCGCTCAATCAAAGAACGTATTTTACATGCCGTCTGTTTTGAAACGCTGGCAATTCTGACCGTGTCGCCGCTGGCCGCCTGGGTAATGAATAAGCCACTGTTTCAGATGGGATCGCTGGCAATTATGTTGTCCACCGTCGCCATGCTATGGAACATGATCTACAACAGCGGATTTGATCGGCTGCATCCGCCGGGCCAGAAGCGCAGCGCAGGCGTACGGATAATGCACGCGCTGGGGTTCGAAGGGGGATTTATTCTGATCGGCCTGCCGATTGCGGCCTGGATGCTGAATATTTCACTGTGGCAGGCCTTTCTGGTGGAAGTGGGCTTCTTCCTGTTCTTCCTGCCTTACACCATGGGCTATAACTGGGTCTGGGATAAACTGCGCGAGCGCTGGATTAGCCGTAAATCCTGCCAGGCATAAAGAAAATCGGGAGGCGTTACGCCTCCCGAAACGTTCAGTGCGCCCGGGCTGTTTCATTCCCCCACGGCCAGATCCACGCCAGAATCATTTTGGGATAGTTGCGTTTACGCGCTTTCTCCGCCGCCTCATCACGTTGCCTGATCTGCTCTTCGCTGAGATGAACCACCTGGCCCTGCGGCGGGTAGTCGCTGGCTTTGACCGGTGAGTGCGCCTTGATAAAGTCACGCAGCACCTGCGTATCTACCGCGCCACTGTTAACGTAGCCGGCATGGCTATCCAGTCGTGGATAGCCGTCGCCGCCTGCCGCATTAAAGCTGTTGGTGGCCATGCGATACTGCTGCGTATCCTGCAGCGGCTTGCCGTTGATGCGAATATCGCTGACCTCTTTGCCATCGGCCGTCAGGCTGATGCCCGCAAACTGGGCGTATCCGCCCGAATCAGGCTGGATATTGGCAACCACCGCCAGATATTTTTTGATCTCCGCACCGGTCAGGCTCACGGAGACCACCTGATTACCGAACGGCTGGACCTGCAGCAGATCGCGCCAGCTCAGTTTGCCCGATTTCAGTGAAGTGCGGATACCGCCGCCGCTCATCACCGCAAAGTCCGCCTGGGTGTGCGCCATCTGCGCGCGTAAAATCAGCTGGCCGAGATTGGTCTGCTCAAAGCGTACCTGCTCTTTTTCGCCATTGAAATCCCCCACTATGCTGCCGACGTTAACGGTCAGCTTCGCCTCAGCCCGTTTCTGAAACGGCATCAGCAGCTTCATCATGGCGCTGTTTTTCGGGATCTCCTGCTGCCAGGTGAGCCAGGTTTCGCTGCCGTCTGCGTTTTTCACCAGATGTTTGAGATTAACCGGCACCAGCTGATAGGACTCCAGCGTCACCTCACCATTACGGAAGGTGAAATCGCCGCGCCCGACATATTTGCCCCATTTATCTGCCTGCATAATCCAGATGCCGTTCTGTTTATCGGGCTGGCACGGCTGACCCGGCTGATAATTTTTCACGCTGACGTTCTCTTTTTCCATGCAGACCGCATCGTGCGAGTGACCGCCGACAATCAGGTCAAGGGTCCCGGCCGGCAGACTGCGCGCCAGGGTAACATCACCGATACCGTTGCTGCCATGTTTGCCGTCGTCGTAGTGACCCAGATGCGTCAGGGCAATAATCACGTCCGGCTTCTCGGTGGCGCGTAACTCAGCCACCGCTTTGACCGTCTCCGCGATGGGATCACGAAATTCGATATCGGTTAAGCCGGCCGGATTGGCCAGCCGGGCTGTGTCAGGCGTGATCAGCCCCAGCACCGCAATTTTCAGGCCGAGACGATTGAACACCGCCCAGGGTTTGAACATCCGCTCGCCGCTGCTTTTCTGATAGACGTTAGCGGCCAGTAACGGGAATCGCGCCCACTTCTCCTGCTTGCGCAGTACCGCAATTGGCTTGTCAAATTCATGGTTGCCGAGCGCCATCGCATCGTAGCCAATCAGGTTCATGGCACGGAAATCGGGTTCCGCATCCAGTTCATCCGACTCCGGCACGCCGGTATTCACGTCGCCCGCCGAGAGAATTAACGCGCCACCGCCTTTGGCCTGCACCTCATAGCGCAGGCTGTCCATCAGCGTTTTCTGTGCTGCCAGACCATATTCACCCTGCGGATTAAACCAGAAGTGACCATGTTCATCATTGGTGTGCAGCAGGCTAAAACGGTACGTGTGGTCAGGCTCTGCAGCCTGAGAAAATAGCGGCATTAACGCCAGTACCAGCGCACCGCCCAATCCTGCCCATCGTGATAACAACACCGTTAATCTCCTTATTTCTCTCTGGCCGGTTTCTCTCTGCGGGTTCGCTGACCGGACTGCCCCACTGTTTCGCACATTATTCTGATGAACTCAAGGCCAACGCACACCGGGTGCGCGATTAACCTCTGCCGATGGTGCGTTTTCACTGCCATAAACGGACTCTGCAAGCAGTTTTGCGGAGTCGGGGGCAAAACCGCGCCAGAATAAGGTTTATCAGGCGGCCAGGCGCATTCCCCGGTTATTCGCGTCACGCTTAGGGTATTTAATGGCGGTAATCTTTATTTAGCTGGCCCTTGATAAAGCGTCATCCCGGCCCATATTCACGATAATCAGTGAAAACAGGCTTTCTGTTGCATTTTCATCTCATTCAGGCGTTTTTTTCTGCTCTTCCCGCAAATTGCTCAGCGAAAGCGCCTGTTTTGCATTAAACTCATTTGTTACAAGCGGATACATTTGTCTACAAGGAGACAGGCATGCATCACACCACACCGTTGATCACCACTATTGTCGGAGCACTGGTTCTGGCATTTCTCCTTGGGATGCTGGCAAACCGCCTGCGTATTTCACCGCTGGTCGGCTACCTGCTGGCGGGCGTGATGGCCGGTCCCTTTACGCCGGGTTTTGTCGCGGATACCAATCTCGCGCCGGAACTGGCGGAGCTGGGCGTTATCCTGCTGATGTTCGGCGTTGGCCTGCACTTCTCGATGAAAGATCTGATGTCGGTAAAGTCGATAGCCATTCCCGGTGCCGTCGCGCAGATAGCGGTAGCGACGTTACTGGGAATGGGTCTGTCATGGACGCTGGGATGGTCGTGGATGACCGGCCTGGTTTTTGGCCTCTGTCTCTCCACCGCCAGTACCGTGGTGTTACTGCGGGCATTAGAAGAGCGTCAGCTGATTGATAGCCAGCGGGGCCAGATCGCCATTGGCTGGCTGATTGTTGAAGACCTGGTAATGGTGCTGACGCTGGTGCTGCTGCCCGCGATTGCCGGCATGATGGAACAGGGTAATGCCAGCGCCGGATTGCTGGCGTGGGACCTGCTGTGGACCATCGGTAAAGTCGCCGCCTTTATGATACTGATGATGGTAGTGGGCCGCCGCGCCGTGCCCTGGATTCTTGCCCGCAGCGCCGCCACCGGCTCGCGCGAGCTGTTTACGCTGGCGGTGTTAGCGCTGGCGCTGGGGATTGCCTTTGGCGCCGTTGAATTTTTCGATGTCTCATTCGCACTCGGCGCCTTCTTTGCCGGTATGGTGCTGAACGAATCTGAACTGAGCCATCGTGCCGCCCGGGATACCCTGCCGCTGCGTGACGCCTTTGCCGTGCTGTTCTTCGTCTCGGTCGGTATGCTGTTTGATCCCGCTATCCTGGTGACGCAGCCGCTGGCGGTACTGGGCGCGCTGGTGATTATCGTGGTGGGTAAATCAGTGGCTGCCTGGCTGCTGGTGACGCTGCTGGGCCACTCCCGCCGCACCGCCTTAACTATCTCGGTCAGTCTGGCACAGATAGGCGAGTTCGCCTTTATTCTGGCCGGACTCGGCATCTCGCTCGGCCTGCTCAGTGATGAAGGACGCAATCTGGTGCTGGCGGCAGCGATCCTGTCAATCATGATCAACCCGATCCTGTTTACCCTGCTGGAGCGTTTTCTGGCGAAAACCGAAACCATGGAAGAGCAGACACTGGAAGAAGCGATCGAGGAAGAGAAGCAGATTCCGGTGAATTTCTGCAATCACGCGGTGATTGTCGGCTATGGCCGGGTCGGTAGCCTGATCGGCCAGAAGCTGATTGAGGCCAACGTGCCGCTGGTGGTGGTTGAAAATTCCCGCCCACGCGTCGAAGCGCTGCGTGAGCAAGGGATTAAAGCGGTGCTGGGCAATGCGGCACGCGCTGACACCATGGAGCTGGCCCGGCTGGATTGCGCCCGCTGGCTATTGCTGACCATCCCGAATGGCTATGAAGCGGGTGAAGTGGTCACCGCCGCGCGCGAGAAGCACCAGAATATTGAGATCATTGCCCGCGCCCATTATGACGATGAAGTGGAATACATCATGGAACGCGGCGCGACCCGCGTCGTAATGGGTGAACGCGAAATTGCCAGCAGTATGCTGCAAATCCTGCAGGATGAGATGACGCAGGGCGAAGATTTACAGCCCTGCGATGTCGTGCGCTGATTCAGTCTGGCCCGGATAGCTGTCAGACCGTGACGGCACAGGGAACGGGGGTCAGATCGGAAAGACGCAAAATCCGTCATCCATGACATGCTCGTCCCGCGCCGTCCCTGGCGCGGGACGCTTTCCTCCTCTGCCCCCGTTCCCTGCGCGTTGAGCTAATCCATCGCTGTCAGATTCAACCTGATTTGAGTTTGCCCACTGTCTGCGCGTGCTTTACCGATCCCAGTAAGACTCTTCCAGGCTGTCTTCCCGCTCCGGTAAGCCGCGGGTTAAGCGCGGTGAATGCTGATTCAGCACCTGATAGCTAACGCGGTTGGCATACTTACACACCTGCGCCAGCGACGAATAGGTCAGATACGGACGCGCATGTTTGCTGGAGTTAGGGACGTTGAGGCGATGGTAGTTGTTGGCGGTAATGTCATGCAGTAACGCCGCCAGCGCGCCATCCCCGGCACCGTTCGTGTTCATGATCTTCTCCGGTCCGCCCATGTAAGGCGCAATGTGCGAGAAAATCCGCCGCGGCTGCTCGCAATCCTGCTGGCGCATCACCCGGCTGAACTCATACTGATTAAACTCAGCGATAGCGCCCGGCAGCAGCGGATGGTTGGTTTTCCGTTTGAACTCGTCTTCGGTATAGCCCGCCATATAAAGCCCGGTCGGTCCGGCGGTACAGAGCACCAGATCGACCCACTCCAGCGCCATATCCGAGGCCAGCAACGGATCGGCTTCGCCGGTCAGCGCCAGCGCTTCTTCTTCATTCATTGCCACGATCGTGACGTGCTCACGCAGGAAGTCCCGCCAGAACTGCGGGTTATCGCCAATCACATGTTTGGTCCCCAGCGTCAGCACCACCGGCACATTGTGACGTTTGGCGTACTCAATCGCCTGCAAGGTGGCCTGCGGCATCGGCTCGCCTTCTGCACAGCGCACCAGGTAGGAGGTCAGCACCAGCGCCGAGGCACCGGCAATCACCGACTCCGGCACATTATCGGGCTGCAGCTGGTTCATCTGGCCCGGGCTGATGGCAAACGTCCGCTCACCATTTTCACCAATCAGCGTAAAGCAGCGGCCAATCGCGCCATCAACGCCCTGCAGATAGTTGAGATCCATCCGGCTGGAGGTATTACACAGATAGCGATAGGCGTAGCCACCTATCTGAATGTTGTTGCACATCACGCCCAGCAGCACCGATCGGTCATCGGCCAGCACCGAGAAGTTGTGCAGAGTGTTGCCAATGGTGCCACCGGCAAACTGGTGGGTAATCAGCGCATCGCGCATCAGTTCGTTGTAGAGCGCTTCCGCCACTGCATCGTCAATCACCAGCGAATGGCCGGCGCTGAGGCCATAACGGGTCAGAAAAGCCTCATCGACTTTCGCTTCGATGTCGACCAGCGTCTGATCGATGCCAACCACCCAGCTTCCCGCGTCAATATCGTGTTGAGCAGGCTGTAACAGGGGATCGCGTGCGCTGACCGGGAAGTAGTGTTTGGATTTGCGTTTGCCGGGAAATTTCATCGGGAATGCCGTCTGGAAAACAGGCAGAGAATGATATCACACTCTCTGCCTTCGCTTAACGGCGTGCGCTGACCAGCTGGACCATCATCTCGATGTGAGCTTCATCGGCGTTCAGGGCCGGAATGTACTCAAACTTCTCGCCACCGGCGTGCATGAAGATTTCACAGTTTTCACCGCTGATCTCCTCCAGCGTCTCCAGACAGTCTGAAGAGAAGCCGGGACTCATGACCTGAACGTGTTTAATCCCTTTGGCCGGCAGGCTTTTCATGGTTTCGTCGGTGTAGGGCATCAGCCAGGGTTCACGGCCAAAGCGCGACTGGAAGGTCAGCATAAACTGATCCTCTCGCAGGCCCAGCGCTTTGGTCAGAGCCGCGGTGGTGTCGGCACAGCGCTGAGGATAGTCATCGCCTTCATTAGCGAAGCGCTGCGGGATACCGTGGAACGACATCACCAGCAGATCGGGCTGGCCGTGACGCTCAAACGAACGTTCGACAGAGGCCTTCAGCGCCGCAATATAGGCAGGATGTTCGGCGTAATCGCGAATAAACTGCACCTCAGGCAACGAACGGTAATCTTTAAATACCGCGGTTAATCCATCCCACACCGCCGCCACCGTTGAGCAGGAGAACTGCGGATAGAGCGGCAGCACGATCAGGCGCGTCACGCCCTGCGCCATCAGCTTATCCACCGCGCTTTTCATGCTGGGATTACCGTAGCTCATGCCAAGTTCGACCGGCATATCGACGCGTGCCGCCAGCGCATCACGCTGACGCTGGCTGTAAACCAGCAGTGGCGAACCGCCTTCCATCCAGACTGAGGCGTAGAGCTTCGACACGCGCGGCGAGCGAAACGGCAGTACAACGCCATTAAGGATCGGCCACCAGAGCCAGCGCGGGGTATCGACTACGCGAGGATCGCTTAAAAACTGTTTCAGATAGCGTTTAACAGCAGGTGTGGTTGGGGCGTCTGGCGTACCTAAATTAACCAGTAACACGCCGGGCTTATCTTGCCTCATTGTGATTCCTTGATGACGACGGGGATGCGTGAAAACGAGGAAATTGTAGCGGAATTAGTGGGAGGTAAAAGCAATTACTGCAAAAGGGGCCAGTAATACTGGCCCCCTGGAGCTTAGCCGAGGATCGTCGCCAGCTCGGCGCTCACTTCGGTCACCTTACGGGTGCCGTCGATTTTATGATAAGCAGTGTGGCCCGCTTCCGCTTCTTTGCTGTAGTAAGCAATTAACGGTGCGGTCATCTGATGGTATTCCACCAGGCGCTTACGCACGGTCTCTTCCTGATCGTCTTTACGGGTGGTCAGCTCTTCGCCGGTCACGTCATCTTTGCCTTCCACTTTCGGTGGATTGAAAGTGACATGGTAAACGCGGCCTGATGGCGCGTGAACGCGACGGCCAACGATACGCTCAACGATCAGTTCGTCCGGTACCGCGAACTCCAGCACGTAATCCACGGTGATCCCGGCTTCTTTCATTGCATCCGCCTGAGGAATGGTGCGCGGGAAACCGTCCAGCAGGAAACCGTTTTTGCAGTCTTCCTGAGTGATACGCTCTTTAACCAGCGCAATCACCAGCTCATCGGTTACCAGTTTGCCGGCATCCATAATGGCTTTCGCCTGGTTGCCCAGCTCGCTGCCTGCTTTTACCGCTGCACGCAACATGTCGCCGGTGGAGATTTGCGGAATGCCATACTTCTCCATGATGAATTGGGCCTGAGTCCCCTTACCTGCGCCCGGAGCTCCGAGCAGAATAATACGCATTGCGTAAATCCCCTTGCGAATCGCATTGATCTATCTTAGAAGGCGAAGAACATACCATTATGACCCGCTCATCACAAGGAAGGGCGCGGATCGCACCCGGCTACTTTACTGCCTTTCCGGCCCGATAACAGCGCCTGTCGACCTGCCCGCACCTTTTTCAGATTTACCGCCAGCGCCAAACAGCACCTGCAATCGCTTCCCCAGCTGATGGGTCATATTGATGCTCTTTTTGCCGCTGCCGCGTACGTTGGCATTGAGCTGCAGCCGCGACTGCTGCGGCCATTTCACCACATCCTCCGCGTCACACAGTGTGGTGATGATCGCTGGCGGCACGCTAAAGCTGGCAAAGGGTAAACCTGGCTGATGGCTGGAGTGCAGCACCGGCGGACCGGGAAGCGACAGTGCATCCACGGTGGCGGCGTTGTAAGGCCGCCACTGCGGATCGTCAAAGCGCCGCAGCGCGTGGTTGACCGCCGTCAGAGTCAGTCCCTGTTCAAACAGACGCAGTTCACTGCGCACCAGGGTACTGAAATCACAGGTGCGCAGCGCCACCAGCACCAGATCGCCGCAGATCTCGGCGTGACGATCCAGTCGGGTGACAAACAGATGCGCGTCATCGATCAGTTTATGGTGCAGCACGCTGGCAAAACTTTCGCTCGCCTCAGTGACGCCCTGATTCTGGCAATCACGCAGCGGACGAACCCGGCCGTTCGGCAAATCGACATGCGGCACCAGCATGATGTTGCCGGCCATCAGTGGGATTGCCGGCAGCACGTTAAGTTCGGTCACCGGATAGTGTGAGGCATAGCGGGTCTGGTTGCGCGCCTGCTCCTGACGCAGAAACAGCTGCGACAGCAGCACCCGCGCCACATGCAGCGAAGGGGCGAAGAAAAGATCAAACTGCTCCAGCTTGTAAAAACGTGACAGCGCCAGGCGCAGACGGTCGCGCGTCTCTGTCGGCGTGGCAGAGGATAAAGGGGCGTGTGCCATGATCGTCTCGTTTTAGTTATGTTGCGAGGTAGCAGGGAGCGAAGTGAGGCGGAATCTCCGGAAAAAACACAGATAGGGTGCTGAGTCAACCCGCCAGAATCTGCCCTGTAGAGTAGGTCAATGCGGCTGGACTTTAAAATGATATAAATGAACAATCCCTGTTAGATTTTTAAACAGAGGATGAGAATGATCGGACTGCCACCGCTGAGGGCGCTGCACTATTTTCACCAGGCGGCCTTACACAGCAGCTTTAGCGTGGCGGCGGAGCGCCTGCACGTCACGCACAGTGCGATTAGCCATCAGATACGTCAGCTGGAGAGCTGGATGGGCAAGCCGCTGTTTGTCCGCAGCAACGGCCGCGTGAAGCTAACCTCACATGGTGAACAGCTGCTGCAAAGCTGTCAGCAGGCGTTCGGCGAACTGCGCAGCAGTTGCGAAACCATTCGTACCGACCTGCGCCAGCATATCAGTCTCTCCTGCTCCCCCAGTTTTTTATCACAGTGGCTGATTCCACGCATCGCCAGCTTTTACCAGCGTTATCCCGACATTGAGATCCGCTTCCAGCCGCTGACGGCGGTATCGCAGTTGCGTAGTGAACATATCGATGTGCTGATCCTGAGCCATGGCGAGCCGCCTGAGAATGACATTGACGCCACGCTGGTCAGTGAGGATGAGATCGGCCCGCTGTGCGCGCCGGAGTTTGCCAGCCAGTTACAAAGCGGCAACGATCTCTGCGCTCTGCCGCTGCTGCACGCCGATACGCGCCTGCATGCCTGGACAGAATGGGCGGAAAAAGCCGGTGTTAGCGGAACGTTTAGCGGGGGCAAGCATTTCGACAGCCTGACGCTGGGTATCCAGGCGGCACGCAGTGGGCTGGGGGTCCTGATGGCACCGCGCCTGCTGGTACGGCAGGAGCTGGAAGATGGTACCCTGATGGCACCGCTGGGGTTTGTCCGGGTTGAACGGGCCACCTGGATGATGACCAAACAGAGCCGGCGTCACGATCCGGCCATCAGCCTGTTCCGTGACTGGCTGCGTGAGGCCGCGCAGCCATAAAAAAGCCGGTGATGAGCACCGGCTTCAGACAGCTGACACATTTACGGCTTTTTAATCCTGCAAGCCCGCTTACCATCCGCGCTGAACTGCGTCAGACAGCCGGCATCAGAGACAATGCGATGAGTGCATACGCCAGGAGCAAAGCATCGTATCTGCATTCAGGCCGGTGAAAACCACCGGCCTGTTGTCATTATGCCGTCAGCAGCTGGTTCATGCGACGGATAAACTGATTCGGATCGTCGAGCGTACCGCGTTCGGCCAGCAGCGCCTGATCCAGCAGCAGTTCGATCCACTCGCCGAAACGGGCTTCATCCTGGGTATCTGCCACGCGTTTCACCAGCGAATGCTCCGGGTTGATCTCGAAGATGTATTTCACTTCCGGCACGTCCTGACCGGCTGCAGCAAACAGCTTCGCCATCTGGGTGGTCATTTCGTTGGCATCAGTGGTAACGATCGCTGGCGTATCGGTCAGACGATGCGTCAGTCGTACCTCTTTCACCCGCTCGCCCAGCAGGGTTTTTACCCGCTCAACAAACGGCTCCAGCGCTTTTTCCGCCTCTTTCTGCTCTTCGGTCTCTTCATCCGCCAGTTTGCTCAGCGACTCATCCGCTTTGCTCACCGACTGGAAAGTTTTACCGTCGAACTCCGTCAGGTAGCTCATCATCCACTCATCGATACGATCGGAGAGCAGCAGTACCTCAATGCCTTTCTTGCGGAACAGCTCCAGATGCGGGCTGCTCTTCGCGGCGGCATAGCTGTCTGCGGTGATGTAGTAAATCTTCTCCTGACCTTCCACCATCCGGCTGACGTAATCCTCCAGCGAAACGGTTTGCGCCGCGCCTTCGCTCTGAGTAGTGGCAAAGCGCAGCAGTTTAGCAATCGCTTCCTGGTTAGCGTGATCTTCTGCCGGGCCCTCTTTCAGCACCAGACCGAACTCTTTCCAGAAGGTCTGATATTTTTCACTGTCGTCTTTCGCCAGCTTTTCCAGCATCTGCAGGGTGCGTTTGGTCAGCGCGCCGCGCAGGCTCTGGGTGACACGGCTATCCTGCAGGATCTCACGCGAGACGTTCAGTGGCAGATCGTTAGAGTCGATCAGACCGCGCACGAAGCGCAGGTAGTTCGGCATGAACTGCTCAGCATCATCCATGATAAAAACGCGCTGCACGTAGAGTTTCAGCCCGTGCTTGTGATCGCGGTTCCACATATCGAATGGGGCACGCGCCGGGATGTAGAGCAGGCTGGTGTACTCCTGCTTGCCTTCCACCCGGTTGTGGCTCCAGGCGACCGGATCGCTGAAGTCATGGGCAATGTGCTTGTAGAACTCGTGGTACTCTTCGTCGCTGATCTCAGACTTGTTGCGGGTCCACAGCGCCTGGGCTTTATTGATTTTTTCCCAGCTGGTGCTGCCGCTCTCTTCATCTTTGCTTTCGATTTCAACCGGCAGCGCAATGTGATCGGAATATTTGCTGATGATGTTACGAACGCGCCACGCGTCGAGGAACTCATCTTCACCTTCGCGCAGATGCAGGGTAATTTCAGTGCCGCGATCGGCTTTCTCGATATCGGCCAGGGTATATTCGCCCTCACCCGCCGACTCCCAGTAAACGCCCTCGTCAGCTGAAGCACCGGCTGCACGGGTGCGGACCGTAACCTTATCCGCCACGATAAACGCAGAGTAGAAGCCGACCCCAAACTGACCAATCAACTGGCTATCTTTTGCCTGATCGGAACCCAGCGATTCAAGGAAGGCTTTGGTGCCCGATTTGGCGATGGTTCCAAGGTTCTCAATCACCTCGTCGCGACGCATACCGATACCGTTGTCGCTCAGCGTCAGGGTGCGGTTGTCCTTGTCAACAGAGAGACGGACGCGCAGTTCGCCGTCACCTTCATACAGGCTGGCATCGGACAGCGCACGGAAACGCAGTTTGTCTGCCGCATCCGAGGCGTTGGAAATCAGCTCACGCAGGAAAATCTCTTTGTTTGAATAGAGAGAATGGATCATCAGGTGCAGAAGTTGTTTTACTTCTGACTGAAAGCCACGGGTCTCTTGTCCTTTCATGGTCATTGCTACCTCAACAAAACAGGTTGAACAAACGTTGAGGTTGATGTGGGGATGACGGCGAGGTTTTCAAGCCGGTATCTGTCACAACACCGGCAAGTGATTAAAATTTAATCTTGTGACGTCCGGCCAGTGAATGGGACAGCGTGGTGCCATCGACCATCTCCAGCTCACCGCCAACCGGGACACCGTGGGCGATGCGGCTGGCGTCAACGCCATACTGACCGCACAGCTCTGCAATGTAGTTGGCGGTCGCTTCCCCTTCCACCGTGGGATTGGTGGCGAGGATCACTTCCTGAATGGTTTCACTCTCCAGCCGCTGCTCCAGGCGATCCAGACCGATATCGGCCGGACCAATGCCATCCAGCGGCGACAGGTGTCCCATCAGCACAAAGTAACGACCGGCAAACTGGCCCGTTTGCTCAATGGCGTGAATATCCGCCGGGCTCTCCACCACACAGATCAGTCCATTCTGCTGACGCCGTGGATTGGCGCAGATGGTGCAGATCTCCTGCTCGGTGAAGGTACGGCAATCGGCACAGTGACCGATCTCTGACATCGCCCGGGTCAGCGCCTGTGCCAGGCGCATCCCGCCGCTGCGATCGCGTTGCAGCAGCTGAAACGCCATGCGCTGCGCCGATTTCGGCCCAACGCCGGGCAGACAGCGCAGCGACTCCATCAGTGATTCAAGCAGTGGGCTGGTTTGCATCAGAACGGCATCTTGAAGCCTGGTGGCAGCTGCATACCGGAGGAGACAGAAGCCATCTTCTCTTTCTGGGTTTCATCAATGCGGCGTGCGGCATCGTTGAACGCCGCAGCGATCAGATCTTCCAGCATATCTTTGTCATCTTCCAGCAGGCTGGGATCGACTTCCACGCGGCGGCAGTTGTGCGCACCGTTGATGGTGACCTTCACCAGGCCTGCGCCTGATTCACCGGTCACTTCCAGCGCGGCGATCTCTTCCTGAACCTTAGCCATTTTGTCCTGCATCTGCTGGGCCTGTTTCATCAGGTTGCCCAATCCGCCTTTACCACCAAACATAGTTTTCTCTCTCAGCTGAGGCCACAACGCTATCGTTGAGATAGCGGCAGCGTGTTCAAACAGGTCGGATACTCTCCTCATCCAGATCGGCGTCAAAAAACCGCTGTAACGTCTGAATGTGGGTATCACCGGTGATCGACTGACGCGCCTGCGCCAGCTTCTCTTCGTAAATGGCCTGACGCCACTCCAGTGGCGTCAACACCGTTGAATTATCGTCTTCAACCACCGAGAGTTCAACTCCCTGCCCGGCGGCTTCACTCAGGGCGGCACTCAACACCTGCTGAGCGGACGCCGAATTGAGGTGGCGCTGGCTGGAACGCAGATGCAGGATGACCCCGGTTTCGGTGGTCTCTTTCCATGCGTTCAGCGCCAGCTGCTGCACCAGCTTAGGCAACGGCAGAGCGGCAATTTCCGCCGCCCAGGGATCGCGCTGCTGGGCTTCTTCCGCCAGACGCGCCGCCAGTTCAGGGGTTTTCTCATGCTCCAGCGCAGAACGCAAGGCCTTTGGCGTGGCCACCGGTTCTGTAACCACCACCGGCTGAGTCTGCGCTTTCCAGCGGTACGCCTCTTCTTTTACCGGGGGCCGCAGGCTCCCGCTCGCGGATACGCTGCTGGCTGCGCTCGGTAACCGAGGCCAGCCGCTCCAGCGCGGAGTTG